>JBBQTB010000032.1:0-66280 GCA_038213375.1 Bacteroidales bacterium
CGAAAAAATATTAAAAACCAGGGGGCATAAAAACTTCAAAAACCTAATGCATTTTTTATATTTTTACACAAATATTGACCACTAGAAAAATGTCCTTTTATTTCCGGAATGACTGTCCTTTTAAAACGGAATACGCAATCAGGGACGAGTGTCCCGGTAAAAAACCTTTTTGATTATCTGGAAACAGGGGAATCATTAGAAACATTCTTACTAGATTTTCCATCGGTACAAAGAGACCAGGCAATTGCTTTGCTTGTAGCTGCTCAAAAATTATTAACTGCATCATCAGAAATATTGTATGAAAATATTGCTTGATTAGAGCCTTCCAATCATGTTAAAACAACATTTGACAGGTTTTGAAGTAAAAACAGTTAGTGAAATGGGTTGGAGTAGCATGAGAAAAGGTAACTTAATGAAAATTGCGATTCAATCGGGCTTTGAAGCCATGCTTACCGTAGATAAAAATTTCCAATATCAGCAAAACCTTGAAAAATACAATATAGCCATAGTTGTGTTCGATGTACTTTATAACAGGCTTCAGGATTTTACCCCATTAATCCCCAAGTTCATTGAATTACAACCTGTTTAGGAGAAAAAGAAAGCATATATAATTAAATAGTTCTTTTGACTGGTCAATAACAAATTATTCAAGGAAGGCCAACTCCCCCCCCCGTTAGCCGGAGATTGTAAACGTGTCAGCTCGGCAAAGCATTTACTTCGTCGGGTTATCTTTGGTAGCATTTGCTGCCATTGCCAACTGGTAAAAGGTTTGCAACAAATGTTTTTTGTTTTAATTTGACAAAGCAAAAGCTTCGCTAATCGGTTCTGTAAATAATTTCAATAAAGCCCCCTTTAAGTCGATGTTGTAATAAATAGAAGAGAACTTCGAGGGTGAGGTATTTAAATGGATTTATGAATTATCTAACTTAAAGAAAACATTCCATTACATCAGATAAATTAATAATAATGGCTGATTTAGAAATATATAACTCATATCTATCAAAATAAAGAGAATTTATAAAAATCATTTTGTAAATTTCATTCGTATAACTAAAACTAAATTATTATGAACCTATTAGAACGTGTAAAGAAAATTATTATTGAACCTAAAAATGAATGGGCAGTTATTGATCAGGAAAACACTCAAGTAACCGAATTGGTAACAACCTACTTAATGATTCTGGCATTAATTCCTGCTCTTGCCGCATTAATCGGGTTTGGATTAATTGGCGAATCAGTTCCAATTGCCGGTAAAATTGTTTCTCTCACATGGGGAATTAAACAAGCTATTGTGGTGTATATTACCTTTGTTGTTGGTTCATTCCTTTCAGCGTTTATCATCGATACATTAGCTCCAAATTTCGGTGGAGTAAAGGATTTTCGCAAAGCGATGCAATTGGTGGTTTATTCATACACACCTATGATGATTGTGGGTATCGTAAATATTATTCCCATGCTCGGGATTTTAGGGATTCTGGGTCTTTATGGGTTTTATATTTTATATATTGGTATTCAGCCATTAATGAAGGCACCTGAAGATAAAGTTAAAGGATATTTTATTGTAAGTTTGCTTATTATTATTGTGGTTTATTTTGTTTTATTCGCCCTAATGGGAGCGCTCATTGTAGGTGGTTCAATGGCGTCGAGCATGATGACCCCATAAAAAGGTTTCTTTTTTTTCAATTTATGCTCTGCGTTTAATATCTTTAACTAATAATTAAAACAATCGACCATGAGCTTTGAATTACCAAAACTTCCTTATGCAATGAATGCGCTTGAGCCGCATATCAGTAGTAAAACCTTGGAATTCCATTATGGAAAACACCACCAGGCGTATGTTAACAACCTGAATAATTTAGTTACAGGAACAAAATTTGAGAATTCTTCATTGGAAACAATAGTTCTCGAAGCTGATGGAGCCATTTTTAATAATGGAGCACAAATATGGAATCATACTTTTTATTTTAGTAGTTTTTCCCCAAATGGTGGCGCAGTACCTCAAGGTGTTTTAGCCGAAGCTATTAATAAAAGTTTCGGTTCTTTCGCCGATTTCAAAGAGAAGTTTTCGAAAGCATCTGTAACCTTATTTGGTTCAGGTTGGGCCTGGCTTGCGAAAAAACCAGACGGAACTCTGGACATTGTGCAAGAGTCGAATGCCGGAAATCCTTTACGCAAAGGCTTTACACCAATTCTTACCTGTGATGTTTGGGAGCATGCATATTATCTTGATTATCAAAATCGTCGTCCGGATTATATCGAATCGTTCTGGAAAATTATTGACTGGAATATAGTTGGAAAACGATATTGAAAGTTTTATCGCTATTCACAATGATTGAAAACCAAAAGCAATATTATCCTCCAATGCATACGGCAGAGCATATTCTGAATCAAACTATGGACAGAATGTTTGGCTGTGGACGATCATTTATCAGTCATATCGAGCGTAAGAAATCAAAATGTGATTATAAGATTAACAGACCTTTAAGTGATGAAGAAATCAGAAATATCGAGGCGAGGGTTAACGAAATAATCTCTGGTAACATTGACATTACCGAGGAGTTTATGCATAAGGATAATGCCTTGCAGAAGTTTAATTTATCGAAACTGCCTGATGAATCAGGTGAATTACTAAGGATAGTAAAAGTTGGAGATTATGATGCCTGTCCTTGCAGTGGCTTGCATGTAAAAAACACTTCTGAAATAGGTCAGTTTATTATCTCGTCAGCAACTTTCGAAAACGATATGGTACGGTTAAGGTTTAAGTTAATAGAGATTCGAGGATTTGAAAATGAGTAAATTTGAAAATTTGTTTGTAATAGATGTAAGCCCTTCTTATTTTATTCCTTCATAATCTCATCCATGAAACTTATGTCGAGAACAAAGCCGGGGAGTGTATTCTCTCCGGTTATTTTTTCATCAAAATGCATCTCCGAATTGTCACCGGTTGAATGATAAATATAAACTTTTCGCTCCTCAGGATCAATCAACCAGCCTAATTTACATCCGTTTTCGATCCATTCCTGCATTTTTTCCTTTAACTGCTTTAGCGAATCACTATCCGACTTCAGCTCAATCACAAAATCGGGGCAAATATGTGCAAACCTTTTGCGTTCAATCATTGGTAAAGCATTGTGCCTTACTTTTGAAACCCATGAAACATCGGGTGATCGGATCGCTTTATTAGAAAGAGTATATCCGGCGTTTGACCCGAATACTTCTCCCAATAGGTGTTTTTCATTCCATAATGTTAACTGATAGGCTAGCTTGTTGTTTATCCGACTTGTTTCGTAGCTTGTTGCTGACAAAATAAATAAATTTTGGTTCTTATCGCGTTCCATCCGCAACTCCCTGTTTTGCTGGCACAGGTTGAAGAATTCCTCTTCAGTCATGCGCAATGCGTCAGTTTTCAATACGATTGTATCCATTGTTGTATGCTTTTGAACAAATTTAGTAAAATTTGGTGAGAAGGTAGGAAGCTGATTGCAGGCATTGGAAAATTGTAGGCTATGAATCAAATTCAGGGATCTCAAGATTCAAAGATTCAAATAATTAAGAGTTTTCTACTCGATACTTCCTACTTTTGACTTCCGGACAACGAACCATTTCGATTTTACAATGTTCCTCAAGTAGTAAATAAATGAAGAAAATGTAATGGACGAAATACTTGTTGCCCCTAGGTTACCCCGTTGGATGAAAGCTAAAATGCCAACTGGTGAGAACTATTCGAAAGTAAAAAATTTAATTTCAAAGAATCAGTTAAACACCATCTGCACAAGCGGAAATTGTCCAAACAAGGGTGAATGTTGGAGTGCCGGAACTGCCAGTTTTATGATTTTGGGTGATAAATGTACCCGGAATTGCCGGTTTTGCTCGGTTAAAAACGAAGTTCCTGATCCGGTGGATTGGGACGAGCCTCAGCGTTTGGCGAGCACTATATCTAAATTAATGCTTAACCATTGCGTAATAACCTCGGTTGACCGGGATGATTTGACGGATGGTGGCGCCTCATTCTGGGTAGAAACTATTAATACCATTAAAGTCCAAAATCTCAGAACTACTATCGAGGTTTTGATTCCTGACTTTTGGGGACAACCTTCGCTTATTCAGAAAATAATTGATGCAAAACCCAATGTTATTTCTCATAATATTGAGACCGTTAGGAGATTAACGCCAAAAATTCGCAGCAATGCAAACTACAATAGAAGTTTATCAGTTATCGGGTATGTGAGCGCTGGGGGAATGGTTTCCAAATCAGGCCTAATGCTTGGTTTAGGAGAAAAGGAACACGAGGTTTTTGAGGCAATGGACGATCTTCGAAATTCGGGATGTAAAATACTTACCATTGGTCAATATCTTCAGCCAAATTCTCATTTAATAAAAGTGGAAGAATATATTGCTCCTGAAATCTTTGAAAGTTATCGTATTGTGGCTCTCCAAAAAGGATTCACTTTTGTTGAAAGTAGTCCCTTAGTGCGGTCATCCTATCATGCCGAAAGACACGCATTAGCTTAATTATCCCTTCTTTTTATTATTTTTGTTCGCCAGGTGTTGTAAATTATTTTTACAATTCTAATTAATTCTTACCCGGCGCTCCATATTTTTTTAATTAAATGAATTGTTATGACTGGATATAGGGAAAATTTCACAAGCTTCTTTCATTGGTTCGCATGGACTATTGCGTGTTTAGCGAGCATATTTTTTGCGATTTTTGTGATTGGGGAGGGAATTCCCGACATAATACATGGTAAAGGAGGGGATTTGGTATTGTTTTTACCTGGATTATTACTCTCTATTATTGGTTGTATTGTGAGTTTCTTTCGTAAGATTTCTGGTGGAATAATGATGCTGGCAGGAGGAATTATAATGGTTGTTACTTTGTATTTTCAAGGTGGATTACATGACTATCGCATGATGATGATCTATGGCTTTCCTTACATCTTTCCGGGGATACTTTTTATTTTTGTGAGAAAATGAGTACTAGTGCAGAGTGTAAGGGAATAGGAGAATAGTTTTTTCTGAATTGGTACTTGGTAATTATTACTATTCATTCTCCTTTGTATTTTAGAAAAATTAACCTTCTTTTACCCTGAATCCATAAAGCAAACTGTAGATTTTTCAGCTTTCTCCCTTTATGGTCAGGTGTAAAATAATGTAAATCATGAGCAAATTTAAACTATCAAAGAATTAATAAATACTTAAATATGCTTTCAAGCGAAGTGATCATATTGGCCGATGGGCAGTTTCCCGAGCACCCAGTCCCTTTGGCTCTGCTGAAAAGCGGACGAAGCATCGTTTGTTGCGATGGCGCTACTATGAAGCTCGTTGCTGCCGGACTAGAACCAACTATTATAATTGGCGATATGGATAGTCTTATCTCTGACTATAAAATCACTTTTTCTGACCGCTTATACCACGACCCGGATCAGGAAACAAACGACTTAAC
This sequence comes from Bacteroidales bacterium, assembly GCA_038213375.1. Lineage (GTDB taxonomy): Bacteria > Bacteroidota > Bacteroidia > Bacteroidales > JAAUTT01 > JAAUTT01. The sequence goes on from JBBQTB010000032.1 coordinate 5,444, forward strand.
AAAAGCCGTAGATTTTTGTGCAAAAAATGACGTTAAAAAAGCATATATTCTTGGAGCTACCGGACTTCGCGAGGATCATACCCTAGGAAATATTTCATTGCTTTCTTCATATTCTGCTAAATTGGAAATAGAAATGTACACTAATACTGGTTATTTTATTTCGGTATCAGAAACTATGCTTTTAAAATCATATCCGGGTCAGCAAATTTCTATTTTCTCGCTAACTCCACAAGCGTCTTTAACTTTAAAAAATCTAAAATATCCTTTAGAAAACAGATCTTTACTCTCATGGTGGGAGGGGACACTTAATGAGGCTCTGGGTGATTGGTTTGGCCTTGAATTTACGAACGGGAAGTTTTTGGTGTATCTGTTGTATTAATCTCTGAATTAACTGGCTCTGCTGAATTATTTAAATGTTGTGGTTTCTTTTTGAACCAATTCCGGGGATGAAGTCTGGTTTTATATTTTGTATATATTTCTCTGCCTAACACAAAAACAGAAAGGTAAAACAATATTTCTCCCATAACAAAACATATAGTTCCGGCTGTAATTAGCATCTTTCCTTTAAAAGGCAGCAAGGGCAGCGAGAAGAGCAATAACCAAAATATTGTTGAGATTATAAATAGCGAGATGCCTAGTGTTTTTCTCTGTTTTGCATTCATGGCTGTGTCATTAGTTTACTGGTTTGTATGAAAAGTTAAAACAGATTTTCGTTCCCTTCGAACTAGAATATTCAACCCAAAGCTTTCCGCCAAGCAGGTTGGCTAAACGATAGGAAAGATAAAGACCCAAACCCATCCCTTCATTGGCTTCCATATAGGTTGTGTTTGTAAACATATTTCCCGAAAGGATATAATTCAACTTTTCTTCAGCTATTCCCAATCCTGTATCAGATACAAAGCAAACAACATTATTTTCGACTATATTATATCCAAATTCAATTTTATTTCCCTTTGAATGTTTAACAGCGTTATTTATTAGATTAGAAAAAATTGATTGAATTTTCTGTTGGTCTGAAATGATGTTGTCGATATGTTCGGCCAAATCAGGAATGAAGTCAAAGGATTGAATAGTCTTTTTTTTTGATATTTCAAACTCGTAAACTGATTGAAGCCTATGACACATATTAATAATAGAAAATGGTTTAGAAGCAATTGCCATTTGACCCTCCTGCAACTTGGCTATATCAATGATGTTACTGAGCAGTTGAAGCAGATATTGGCTTTGGTCGTTGATTACCGACATGAAAAGCTTTCGCTTATCCTCATCGAGATTTTGAGTTTCAAGCAAATCTACAAAACCAAGAATACTGTTCATTGGTGTGCGGATGTAGTGCGAAATATTGGACAGAAATGCTGTTTTCAGGCGTTCCGACTCAATTGCTTTTTTATTGGCTATTAGTAATTTGTTATAAAGTTCGTTACGTGTATTTATCTCTTTCCTTATTAGTAAAAAGAGTAGTACTCCGGTAATTAAAACATAAAACCAACCTTTGTAAGTTGATATGAGAAGGATTTGGTCAGAATTCGATGTAAAACCTGACATTAATTGATCGGAGGATAGTATCCATAATGCCCCCAATACAATATAAATAGAGGTTATTCTGTATTCAAAAGGAATTTTTAATATTTTCATTGCATCATCATTGATAATCAAACAAAAATGATTGTATTCAGTTTGAATTTCGCAACCGAAAATTAGAAGTATTAAAGATAGTAAAATATCTTCAGGTAGAAACCGGAATGTAAAAATCGATATGGAAAAACATTAATTGAAAATGCTGTATAGCTGAATTCCAGTGATTGAAGCAGATGCTTACTTTGTTATTAACTGCCAATATTAGGGAAGCTTGCTTAATTTATAAACTTTATTAACCTAAACTTGAGCGAAGCAGATCTCTATGAAGTCAATCCCTCTCCCAAAAGGGTGAGGTACTTATGAGAAAATAAGACAAATTTTGAAAGATGAACCGAAAAATGAAAGGTGCAAAAGAGGGTTATTAGTTGTGTTATATATTTTTATTATCGGTTGTAATGATTGTATTACTAACCCTATATAAACCTGGTAATACAAACTCGCCTAAGCAATTTTGCAATTGCTTCAAAAATTATAACATAATATATTTTTTATCAGGCTATTATCTTTATTCATAAATGTCTTTTCTATGTCCGAGGGTGATAATATCAACAATAAGTTCGTTGTCGTAAATGTCGTAAATCACACGGTATTTGCCAACTCTAATACGGTAACCGTCCCTACCTTTTAGCTTAATATGACCTTGTGGTCTTGGGTTTTCTTCTAAACCGGCAATGGCTTCAAGTATGGGTTCGGCAATATTGTCAGAAAGCCTATCTAATTGTTTTTGAGCTTTTTTGGTTAATACGGCGTTATATTTAGGCATTTTTCTGTTTCCTGTTTTTCAGGTAATCAGAAAATAACATGCGTTCGCCAGTATCTTCCTTTTTAGTCTTGTCATACAATTTGACATCTTCCAACTCTTCCAGTTCCTCGATAATTGTATCGAACTCCTTAACTGGAAGGATAACTAATGACTTTTGCCCATTAGCATCTTTAATATATTGAGGGTGTATAGCAATCATACTATTTTGTTATTGAGCAATCATAATATTTTGTTCAATGAAAGTCTGGAACTGATTTTTAGTTGATCATTTTTATGTTTTTACTAATGCTAACCATATTCATAAACTGTTTCTGTTTATACTTCAAAAGTAGTCATAAAGGGAAAAATAAGCAATAAAAATATAAATAATGAAAATTAAACTTTCCTATATCAATGTAGTTGACTTAAGTTGCATCACTTAGTTCCCTTTCCCCCGCTTGCGAGGATTTGTAATACGTGCCTTTATTGATAGTTGTTTGCAACGACCTTTGTGCAGCAAGAAATGATTCTGCTTACTATTCAATGCATTTTTATAGCCTGCAAACATATCTCTGGTTTCATGTCTGACAAATATAAAAATACACGAAATTGACAAAGCCTGCTTTGTTACTTTAACAGTTGTCGGGTGGATTGATCTATTATAGCTATAGCATCAATATTAAAAGTAGTGATGTCGCCTTTGACAAATTCAATCCTATTTTCGAACATATTTATGCTCTTATTTGCGCCCCGAGTTCTTTTTCAAGAGCTTGTGAAATATTGTGCATGATTTTTTCGATCTGTTGATCGGTGAGAGTTTTTTCAATATCCTGCAAAAAGAAACTTACTGCATACGATTTTTTTCCTTTTTCAATTTTGTCTCCATCGTATACATCAAAAAGATTGACCCTTTTTAAAAGTTTCTTTTCCGATTTGTTTGCAACAGCACGTATCTGTTCAAATTTAATCTCATTAGTTAATATCATCGATAAATCACGACGTACTTCCGGGAATCTGGGTAATTCTTCGAAAGCCACTTTGTTCGATTGAATTAATGACATCACTCTATTCCAATTAAAATCGGCAAAGTAGACCGGTACTTTAATGTCGAATTTTTGCAAGACTTTCCTGTTTACAATACCCACCGATACGATTTCCTTTGTGTTGAATTTGTAAGCCAATCCATCGGAGAAGATATCGTTTGTAATTTCGATAGTTTCTGCCTTGTCAGGATTTAATCCCAACCGTCGCAAAATGTTCTCAGCATATGCTTTCAAAAAATAAAAGGTGGAACCATCTTCCTTTTGAATCCAGTTTGGTGCAGCCTTCAATCCGGTAATAAATAATGCCAGGTGCAGTTCTTCGGTATACCCGGGAAGTACCTGATTTTTATTTTCAGGCTCTTTTTTGTAGGTATTTCCAAACTCATAAAGTTTCAGATCGGGATTACGACGGTTAGTATTATGGACAATTGCTTCGAGCCCTCCAAATAACAGGGTCTGTCTCATGCTGTTGAGATCTTGACTTAAAGGATTCAGTATATATACAAGGTTCTCGGGTTTGTACAATTCCAAATTGTTGTAATAACCACTTTTTGTGAGAGAGTTGACAAGCATTTCGTTGAATCCATTGCTGCTTAACCAATCCGAAATGGTATTTACAATCGCATCTTTGTCCGGTTTAATAATGTAACTTAATGTACTGTGCACACTCTCGGAAATCTCAATATTGTTATATCCGTATATCCTTAGAATTTCCTCAACCACATCCGCTGGGCGCTGAACATCTACCCGATAAGGAGCAACGGACAGTTTCAATCCTTCTGAATTTTCATGGTCAATTTTAATATCAAGACTAGTAAGAATTTTCTTAATGATAGTGTGTTCGATGCATTTACCAATAAGTTTATCAATATAATCATAACTCAATTCCACAGCAAAATCCTTTACTGGATTAGGATACACATCGATAATCGGAGAAGAAATTGTACCTCCTGCAACTTCCTTTATTAAGATGGCCGCCCGTTTCAGAGCGAAAACCGGCATGTTTGGGTCGGTACCACGTTCGAAACGGAATGAAGCATCGGTATTCAGAAGGTGTCGTTTTGATGTCTTGCGAATATATACTGGATTGAAGTGTGCACTCTCGAGAAAAATAGTTGTAGTAAGCTCCGTAACACCTGATTCAATACCTCCGAAAACTCCAGCGATGCACATTCCTTCCTGCGAGTTGCATATCATCAAATCATTTTCGGAAAGTGATCGTTCGATGTTGTCTAATGTTTTGAATTTAGTGCCTTCGGAAAGTGTCTTTACAATCACTTTTCCACCGGTTATTTTATCCGCATCAAAGGCATGGAGAGGTTGTCCCAGTTCGTGAAGTATAAAGTTGGTAACGTCCACCACATTGTTGATTGGGTTTTGGCCAATTGATCTTAACCGGTTCTGAAGCCATTCAGGTGAAGGTTTTACAGTTACTCCGGTGATGGTAATTCCCGCGTATCGTTCGCAGGCAGCAGTATTTTCAACAATTACATCGGTTATTCGGCTTGTGTTGTCGATAACGAAATGATCAACCGATGGCTTTTTAGCCGTAATCGTTTTTTGTAAATTAAGCACGGCAGCAAGTTCACGGGCAACACCAAAATGAGAGGCTGCATCAATGCGGTTTGGTGTAAGACCGATAACGAAAATTGAATCTGACGAGACATTAAAAAGATCTTTTGCCAATGTTCCGATTTTTACCGAGGGGTCAAGTACCATGATTCCTGCATGATCTGTGCCTATTCCAAGTTCGTCCTCAGCGCAAATCATTCCCTCAGATACTTCTCCACGTATTTTGGCTTTCTGTATTTTAAAGTTTTCAGTTCCTTTATAAATGGTAGTTCCAACAGTTGCCACAACCACACGTTGGCCGGTAGCCACGTTCGGAGCGCCGCAAACAATCGGGAGCAATTCCACAGCGCCAATATCAACCGTTGTTATACTCAGTTTGTCGGCGTTGGGGTGTTTGGCACAGGTCTTTACCTCGCCAACCACAAAACCTTCCAACCCACCTTTGATGGTTTCGTATGTTTCAATACCTTCCACTTCCAGGCCCAGACTGGTAAGTGTTTTGCCAACTTCTTCTACAGGCAAGTCAATATCAATATATTGTTTCAACCAATGATAGGAAATATTCATAACAGATGTACTTTAATAGAAAGAGCAAAAATATGGTTTTTTTTGAGAATGAAAGGACAACATTTTTCTTTATTAAAAACTTAAAAGTGTAAAAAAAACGTTTAATTTTGTGTAAGGAATATTTTTTCAAACATAATATAAACATAAACACTAGCTATCATGATTAATTTGAAACAGTTCGAAGTTTGGTTTGTAACTGGAAGTCAACATTTGTATGGACCGGAAACTCTTAAAAAAGTAGCGCAACACTCGCAGGAAATCGCTGCTTTTTTTGACAAATCGGCTAAGATACCCGTAACTATTGTCTTTAAACCGGTGATGAAAAGTCCAGATGAGATTACAAACCTTTGTATCGAAGCAAATTCTACTAAAAATTGTATTGGCATAATTACGTGGTGTCATACATTTTCTCCATCAAAAATGTGGATCAATGGGTTGAAGATTCTTCAAAGACCAATTCTTCACCTTCATACACAATACAACCGCGACCTGCCCTGGGGCGAAATTGATATGGATTTCATGAACCTTAACCAGTCGGCTCATGGTGATCGTGAGCATGGTTTTATCATGACCCGGATGCGGATTAGCCGTAAAGTAGTTGTGGGTCACTGGCAGGAAGAAGATGTTTTGGACCGCATTGCCGTTTGGACTAGGGCTGCTGCTGCTTGGTCCGATTTTCAAAGCGCTAAAATTGCCCGATTTGGCGATAACATGCGCGAAGTTGCCGTAACCGAAGGGGATAAGGTAGAAGCTCAAATTAAGTTTGGACTAGCAGTAAATGGTTATGGCATTGGCGATCTAGTAAAAGTAGTAAACGAAGTAACCGATGCTGAAATTGATAAATTGGTAAAAGAATATGTTGAGATTTATCAGGTATCTACTGAAGCAAAACCTGGTGGAGCATTTTATCAAAATGTTCGATATCAGGCCCGCATCGAACTTGGAATGACTCATTTTCTCGAAAGTGGCGGATTTAAAGGCTTTACCACAACATTTGAAGACCTTTACGGGCTGGCTCAATTGCCTGGTTTGGCATCACAGCGATTAATGGCTGCCGGATATGGTTTTGGCGCTGAAGGTGATTGGAAACATGCTGCATTAGTTAGAGCATTGAAAGTAATGGGAGTCGGCCTTAAAGGCGGATGTTCATTTATGGAAGATTATACATATCATTTAAACCCAAATGGAATGAAGGTTTTGGGCGCTCATATGCTTGAGATTTGTCCAAGTATTGCGGAAGGAAAGTCGAAACTCGAAGTTCATCCGTTGGGTATTGGTGGTAAAGATGCTCCGGCCCGTTTGGTATTTAATGTTCCATCCGGTCCTGCCGTGAATGCAAGTTTAATCGACATGGGTAATCGTTTCCGGATGATTGTTAACTCGGTGGATTGTGTAGCTCCGGATGCTGATCTTCCAAAGCTTCCTGTTGCACGTGCATTATGGGTTCCGCAACCAAACCTGAAGGTTGGCGCTGCTGCTTGGATATATGCTGGTGGCGCTCACCATACTGCATTCAGCCAAGCTGTCAATGCCGAATACATTGAGGATTTCTCTGAAATGGCAGGAATTGAATTCATTCATATCGGAAAAGATACCAGTATTCCCGAACTCAAAAAAGAATTGAAATGGAATGAAATGTATTATATGCTGGCTAAAGGGTTGTAAAAATTCGTAGTTATTGTGGCCTGCATTAACGGTTAAATAGTAACAAATATTTTGCTATGAAAGGCGGGAATATATAATGCAGATATTACTATCTGAAACGGCAGCTTATCATAAGGCTGCCGTTTTTTTTGCCTACTAAAATCTATTTATTTCTATCTATTTCCCTTTATTTCAATTTTTACAGGATGCTTCATATTATATGCTATGAACAAAATAGGAGGAATCTCAAGAATATCAGAATTACGAACTTCAACTTTATAGGGTTTAATGCCGCCCTCACCATCATATTTACCAATGTGTTTATCCATAATGCATTGAATTTTTAATTCTCATCGAAGGGTATTTTGGTAGAACATAATTAAGCCCTTCATTCAAAAATCCGGCTTAAAGACCTTGGTGTGTTACAAAACAAACTTACACTTATTTTATCTATTTCCGGAATTTTCTAGCCCATTATTTCCCTATCTTTGGACATTCATCTTAAAGAAGATAGTGTTTTGGAAAATAGAAAAAAACCGGTCATCCTCATTACCAACGATGATAGTTACCGGGCCAAGGGAATACAGGCATTGATTGAAGCTCTTCAGCCTTTTGGACATTTGATAATAGTAGCGCCTAGTCATCCGCAATCGGGAATGTCTCATGCTATAACGGTTAATTTGCCATTGCGAATGGAGAAAATTGACGAAAAAGAAAACTTAGAGTTTTATATTGTTTCAGGCACTCCGGTGGATTGTGTTAAATTGGCTAACAATCAGCTTTTTCGCGGAAACAAACCCGATTTGTTGGTTTCCGGTATCAATCATGGTGCAAATTCTTCTGCCAGTGTTGTATATTCAGGAACGATGGCAGCCGCCATTGAAGGCTGTTTGTATGAAATTCCTGCTATTGGTTTTTCATTGCTTGATTTCTCACGAAATCCCGATTTTTCTGCTTCTATTCAATATGTAAGAAAAATTGCTGGAAATGCATTGGAACATGGTATTCAACCAGGTACCTGTTTGAACGTAAACATTCCCAAACTTCCATTCGAAGAAATTGAAGGAGTTAGAATTTGCCGACAGAATAAAGGTGTTTGGAAAGAAGAGTTCGATAAAAGAGTTGATCCTGCTAATCGAGAATATTACTGGCTTACAGGCGAGTTTTATAATCTGGAACCTTATGCCGAAGATACTGATGAATGGGCATTGCATCACAAGTATGTATCAATTGTTCCGGTACAGGTAGATATGACCGCTTATGAAAGTATGAGTCAGTTAAATAGCTGGAACTGGGAGATGAAATGAAATATAAGAACAAAGAAATTAACTATAAATACTTTTAATTTCCCGTCTTGTATCTTGGTTTCTGTATCTTGGCTCCTATATTCACATAATATAAAACTTACAACATGCGTTCACGCTTAGATTCAGTGGGTTTAGGAATAGTTGTCGGTATTGTAATCCCACTATTATCTCTATTACTTTTTTATAGTACTAATTTTACTAAAGTGACATTTGGTTTTTTTCTACAACATACTGCACAGATAGAGGTGTTGCCAAAGTTAATAAGCTTGTGTGGAATTCCAAACCTTGGAGTTTTTTTTCTTTTTATCTGGCGAAACCATTATTATTCAGCCCGGGGTGTTATCATCGCAACGATTATTCTAACGGTTATTGTTCTTGGGTTGATGATATTAAATTGATAATGAATGAAGTATTATATTATAGCCGGTGAAGCATCAGGCGATTTACATGGCTCAAATCTGGTAAAAGCATTGAAACGAGCTGATCAGGAAGCATTTATTCGTTGCTGGGGAGGCGATCTGATGGAAGCCGAAGGTGCTACCGTTGTTAAAAACTACCGCGAAACGGCTTTCATGGGGTTATTTGAGGTGATTGCACATGCCCGAACCATTGTGAATAATTTGAAATTTTGTAAACAGGATATAATTGAATTTAACCCCCATGTGGTTGTATTAATCGATTATCCAGGGTTTAACCTTCAAATAGCCAGGTTTGCGAAGTCGAACGGGTTAAAGGTGTATTATTACATTTCGCCGAAGGTTTGGATTTGGAAGGAGTCACGTGTTAAAACCATCAAACGGTTTGTCGATAAAATGTTTGTGATATTTCCGTTTGAGAAAGCATTCTACGCCAAACACAATTATGTGGTTGACTATGTTGGTAATCCTCTTATAGATGCCATCGAGGAACGAAAACAAGCGATGGTTACCCGTGAGGAGTTTCTTCGTAAAAATAACTTGATTGAGCGACCCATCGTTGCACTTCTTCCAGGAAGCCGTAAACAGGAGATTACCCGACTGTTACCGATAATGAGCGGAATAGTATCCCGTTTCCCGGGATACCAGTTTGTAGTTGCCTGTACATCGACATTTGATATATCTTACTATCAAAAATATATGGCTAATAGTCAATGTGTTCTCGTTTTTAACCAAACTTACGAATTACTGAACTACGCCACAGCTGCCGTGGTGGCATCGGGCACAGCAACACTCGAAACAGCGCTGTTTAATATCCCACAGGTGGTTTGCTATCGAATTAATCAGGCAACTTATACCATTGGAAAACCTTTTGTTCCGATTAAATATTTTTCGTTGGTTAACATTATTATGGACGAAGAAGTGGTAAAGGAATTGATGCAATATAATCTTGATCGTGATATTGTTACCGAATTGGGTAAAATTCTTTACGAGTGTGATTACCGTGAAAAAATGCTTGCCAAATATGCTGAATTACGCGAAAGATGCGGAGGAGCTGGCGCTTCGAAAAGGGTAGGGGAGTTAATGGTTTCATATCTGCAAAACTAATCCTAATCCCTTGTCATGAGATTAATACGAACTGCTGCAATTATTCAGATGATTTGGTTATTGGTTAATCCCTTACTGGCACAGAAGATTGGGATTAGTTTATTTAACGAGACGCCTGTTAAAAGCGTTGTGGTTAGTTCGTTAAATGGCTTTTACCGAATATACTGCGATAGTGGTTATGTGTCAGATTTAATGCCAGATGATGTCATTTACATTTCTCTTATTAATAAAAACCTTGCCATAAGAAACTCTAAAAAACCTATTGGCATTTTTTCCTCAGTTTGGTTTCAGGCAGCTGATTCAAACTCAGTGATTCGTCTTAATCTTGTGAGTCCAAATGCCGGTGTAAGGCAATTTAATGACAATCTTCATGTTTCGATTGCTTTTAATAGGATATTGTTGATTAACGAAATTAATTCCGATAATTATATCGCGGGTGTTGTGGAAGCAGAAGCTGGGCCAAATGCAGGTATCGAATTCTATAAGGCACAATCCATTGTGGCCAGGACATACCTATTTGGCCATTTTTACCGGCACGAAACCGAAGGGTTTCACTTGTGCGATGAAGTTCATTGTCAGGCTTATCATGGAAGGTCGATAAAAAATCCGATCATTGTGCAGGCAACTAACTTCACATCGGGATTGGTAGTGGTAGGCGGCGATACATCTTTTATTACAGCGGTTTTTCATGCCAATTGTGGTGGTCAAACCGAATCGGCATCCAATGCCTGGCTTAGCGGAAAGCCTTATTTACAGCCGGTAAAAGATCCTTTTTGCCAGAATTCCTCGTCGGCGCATTGGACAAAAACGATCTCTCTCGATCAGTGGAAAACTTTTTTGAAGGGTCATGGAATGAAGTTAAAACCAGGAATGTCTCCTGGTCTATTTGATTTCACTCAAATAAATCGAAAACTATTCTATAAAGTTTTGAAAGATTCAATTCCTGTGAAGCAGATACGGTCTGACTTTCAGTTAAAATCATCTTTTTTCTCAATAATTACTACTGAAAAAGAAGTTACTTTCAAAGGCCGTGGTGCTGGGCATGGTGTAGGTATGTGCCAGGAAGGAGCGATGCAAATGGCTAAAATTGGATATAAATATGAAGATATATTAGCCTATTATTATAAGGGCATTAGAGTTGTGAAATACTCAGAGGTCATCAAATTGCCGGCCTCGAAACCGTTTGCAGACTCAACCAGTTTCTAACTTCCAACGCTTTCCCTCAATACTCCGGCTCAATCTCCTGCCGGATTTTAGTCGTTTTTCTATTCACAAGGTAAATGCCAAAAAGAACAACAAAAGCACCCGAAATTTCAATCCAGTTAAGGTATTCATCCAATATTGGGATAGAAAGAAGTGCGGTAAAAACCGATTGACTTAAAAGACTTACGGAAGCCACGGTTGGTTTTATATATCCAAGAGCGTAATTAATTGCCAGCCATCCTCCCAATTGCGAGATAAGACCCAGGCCCACAAGCGACATCCAGGAATGGAAACTGAATCCGGTTAACGGTGTTTTGGTAATGAAGCAAATAATAAACAACACCACTGAGCTTACCAGCATTGAGATGGCAGTGAACGATACTGTGTCGAGGGAGCTGCGGCCTTTTCGGGTAATTAACAAATATATCGCGTAAAATATGCTCGCACCAATAGCCAGAAAATGGCCAATACTGAGTTTTGATTCGTATATTTTATCTACACCAACAATAATTACAACACCAACTAGCGCCACCGCTGTTCCAATCCAGAAAATCCGTTTTGGCTTTTCGTTGAGGAAAAAGATAGCTCCAATGCCAACCCAAACTGGCGCCAAATTAGCTAGGAGTGTTGAAATGGCAGCTTTTGAAAGCATAATAGATACATTCCACATGGCAATATCGCAAGCAAAAATGAATCCACAGATGGCAGCAATTTTTATCGAACCCCTATCGTTTAATGGTTTTCTACGGAAAAACCATAACGGGATAATTCCAACAAATCCAATAAACATACGATAGAAACCCGATCCTAAGCCAGAGATATTTGCCAATTTTACAAATATCGCTGACCACGCAATACATAAAATTCCAAATAACAATACTAGGTAAAACCAGGTTTTTGATGGGGTATGAATCATTCCTGAATGTGGTTTTTAAAACAAAGAAAGTAAAAACGATGATACTTATTTAGAAAAAACTTATAAATAGCAAAACATTCAGGAAAGTTACAATTGTTCCAATGGTTAATAATATAATGGTGGTAGACCGTGTGTTTGCATATTTGCCCATCACCTTTTTAGATGAGGTAAGGTAGATTTGCATAAATATGGTAAATGGCAATTGTACGCTTAAGACCATCTGCGAAATAATGAGGGATTTGAAAGGGTCTCTTATTAAAAAGATAATAAGTATGGCTACAAGCAGTGAAATAGCGATGCCAAGCCGTGAATGATTGTCTTTAGCATCGTATGGTTCTCCAAAGATACCAGCAAAAATAGACCCTCCCGCCATGGCCGAGGTGATAGTGGATGCAGCGCCGGCAAAAAATAATGCGGTAGCAAAAATAACCGATGCGCTTTTACCAACGAGCGGGGTTAGCAACGATTGAGCTTGCTGAAGCTCATTTACAGGTGTGCCGTGTTTGAAAAATGTAGCTGCAGCCATTAATATCATTGCACTGTTGATGGCCCATCCTATAATCATCGAAAATAAGGTGTCAACGAATTCGTAATCTAATTGCTTTTTAATGATTTTGTCATCTTCCAGGTTCCATTGGCGGCTTTGAATTATTTCGGAATGAAGAAACAAGTTGTGGGGCATTACTACAGCTCCTAATACTGCCATCACAACCATAATAGAACCTTCGGGTATGGAGGGTGTAACCCAACCCATGCCTGCCTGAGCCCAATTGATATCAACCAGCGAAAGTTCGTATATGAATGAAAGCCCAATGATAGAAACAAAACCAACGATTATTTTTTCAATCAGTTTGTACGAATTGGTGAAAACCATAATGCAAACAAATATGACCATTAAGATGGACCCCGCCGGAATAGGAATTTTAAACAGCATGTTAAGCGCAATGGCGCCGCCAAGAATCTCCGCCAATGATGTGGATATTGATGCCATCATGGCAGTGATGAGTATGCCTTTCGAAACGTAATTGGGGGTATAGGTTGTGGCAGCCTCCGATAGGCACAAACCAGTTGCAATACCAAGATGAGCAACGTTGTGCTGCAAAATAATAAGCATAATAGTGGATAGGGTTACCATCCAAAGTAATGTATAACCATATCCGGCGCCGGCTGCGATATTTGATGCCCAGTTACCCGGATCGATAAAACCAACTGTAACAAGCAGTCCCGGACCAATATATTTTAATATTTGTAAGGCTTCCATCCGGGGTTTATGATCCTTTCTCCGGAGGTCTTTAAAAAATGTATTTAGGTTAAAACTTCTCAAAATTTTTATTTGTTTAAGGTTTATTGCAAAAATAACAATTGCGTGCAACTAACCTTACAACGTTTTAGTTTTAAAAATTGTTCAAAGGAAAAAGACCTGCCAGGTTTTTAAAACCTGGCAGGTCTTTGGTCTTTTTAAGTACGATCAAACCATCCCATTCAGTTTGATATATGGGCTTGGATTCAGGGAATCTTATGAACATCCTTTTGAATTTGACGAAATGGATTCAATTATTAACTCTAAAATTAAAGCACCATGAAAAGAGCGATTTTATTGGTTGGAATTTCCTTGCTTTTATCTGTTACAACATATTCGCAGGGATACAAAGTAGGGGATTTAGACCTGCCAGGTTTTTAAAACCTGGCAGGTCTATAAAGTTTATTTATTCATCATTTCAACACTTCTCTTTATAAAACGGGTAAGTTCCTCACCTTTAAGTAGGTTATTCGACAACAACGCCAAATCGACTAGTTTAGACCTGCCAGGTTTTTAAAACCTGGCAGGTCTCTAAGGTATAAAAACCTGGCAGGTCTTTTATATTTATTTATTCATCATTTCAACACTTCTCTTTATAAAACGGGTAAGTTCCTCACCTTTAAGTAGGTTATTCGACAACAAAGCCAAATCGACCAGTTGTTTTACCAATGGTTGATTTTTCCCGTAGACTTTCAAAACCTCTTCGCGTTTCGCTTTCATATCTTCAGTTTTCTTTTCGAGCGACGATTTGCGTTCCTTTTGTTCTACACTTATTTCTTCGTCTTTCTTACCTTTTACCTCTTTTTCGACTTCCGAAAGATCTGTTTCTAAAGGTTTTAATTCTTCTTTGATTTTTGTCAATTCAGCTTGGAGTTCCTTGTCCTTTTTATCGATAATCTGGTTGATGAGTGGATGGTCTGTATTAACCACCAGGTTATAACTATCAGGTAATTCTCCGTAGAAATTCATTCCACCGCCTCCACCCATAGCTGACATATCTTTCATACGGCGCATAAATTCACTTTGGGTAATGATCATTGGCTGTGCAGTTTCCGACAAACCTTCAAACTGAACAAAGAAATTCGCCTTTTCGGGAAGCAATGCTTTTACCAGTGGGCGGAAATCTTCCTGTTGATCTGCCGACAGTTTCGTGGTTGGAAGATCGTCCTTCTCAATCAAACGATTAACCACATCAGCATCTACACGAGTAAATCTGGTATCTTTCAGTTTGCTTTCGAGATGATTGATAAAGTGTGCATCCAACTGTCCGTCGAGCACCAACACATCATACCCCTTAGCCTTGGCTGTTTCAATAAAGCTATGCTGATCGACAGGATTGGTCGAATAGAGATAAATAAGCGACTTATTTTTATCTGTCTGATTTTCTTTGATAAGTTTTTGATATTCTTCAAATGTGAAGTACAGACCATCAGTATTTTTTAAAAGAGCAAATTTCTCGGCACGTTCGTAGAATTTTTCTTCAGTAATCATACCGTAAACAATAAACATCTTAAGACCATCCCATTTCTTCTCGTATTCGGAACGGTCGTTCTTAAAAATCTCTTCGAGACGATCGGCAACCTTTTTAGTGATATGGCTCGAAATCTTTTTTACGTTCGAATCGCTCTGCAAATAGCTGCGTGATACATTCAGGGGAATATCGGGAGAATCAATCACACCATGAAGCAGGGTAAGAAAATCGGGAACAATGCCTTCTACTGAATCAGTCACAAAGACCTGATTGCAATAAAGTTGAATTTTATTTTTCTGAATTTCGATATTGTTCTTAATCTTCGGAAAATACATTATTCCGGTAAGGTTGAAAGGATAATCAACATTCAGATGAATATAAAACATGGGCTCTTCAGCCATTGGGTATAAATCGCGATAAAACTTCTTATAATCTTCGTCTTTCAGTTCAGATGGTTTCCTTGTCCATAGAGGTTTTGAGTCATTAATGATATTATCCTCGTCGGTCTCTATGTCTTTTCCGTCTTTCCATTCCTTTTTTTTGCCAAAAGCAATATCCACAGGAAGAAAACGACAATATTTCTTTAACAATTCGCTAATGCGGGGTTCTTCTGAAAATTCTTCCGATTCCTTTTCAATATAAAGAATAATATCGGTTCCACGATCTTCTTTAGTTGTTTCCTCCAGATTATATTCAGGGCTACCATCGCAGCTCCACTTTACAGCTTTCGTACCTTCTTTGTGAGATTTGGTAATGATTTCGACCTTTTCGGAAACCATAAACGCCGAATAAAATCCCAATCCAAAATGACCTATGATAGAACTGAGCTGATTTTTATATTTATCGAGAAACTCCCCGGCACTCGAAAAAGCAATCTGGTTGATGTACTTTTCTACTTCCTCCTCAGTCATCCCAATACCTCGATCGGAAATGGTAAGGGTTTTATTTTTTTTGTCGAGACTAACGCGAATAGTTAAATCGCCAAGCTCACCTTTAAATTCGCCAACCGAAGCAAGAGCTTTAAGCTTCTGTGTGGCATCAATACTATTTGAAATAAGTTCGCGTAAAAATATCTCGTGATCCGAATAAAGAAATTTTTTGATAATCGGGAATATGTTCTCTGTGCTAACTCCAATTTGACCTTTCTGCATGTTCCGTAAATTTAATGTTATACAATACTTAACGGAATGCCATACTCAAAGGGTATGCCAATAGAAACCAACTGACAATTCGTCAGCGATTGGCTGGATTAACTTTGCGGTTATGATCGGGTGGATGATTAATTGTTGGAGGGTGCGAAGGATTTGGGTTTTTCAGATCGAGATCAGTTTTTAGCACCCATTTCCCTTTTGTAAACTCGTAGCCATCAAATGAAAAATCGGGGCCGTAATATTCATATTGATCGGTATATTTCGATTCACTTGGTGCCAGGTGATCACAAACAATCATTTTAAGTTCCTCGTTATATTTCAAACTCATACCAACCCTAGCCGAAAAATTATAAATTATGCGGTGTTTAATTTTATTGTCTGCCTGAAAAATTGGCGCACCAAAAACCGGATTGCCCTTTTCATCAAAATAGAGCACTTCGATAACTTTTTGGGTAATAAACAAACTATTGTACCTTAAACCAAGCATGGTATAATATGTGCGTTTATCGACCACGTTTTTCAAAATTTTATAATAAAGAACACCATACCACTTGCCTGCGCTTAAAACAGAATTTTCGGGTTTTATCACCTGCTCCGAATGGTCCTTAAGTTCAAACACTTTTAGTTTTTTTGTTTTGAAATTCAATACTTGAATATAACCCCGATATTGATAGGTTCCATCGGTTAAAGGGGTATTCCAGTTTATAATCCTAAAAGAAAGATCAGGAGAGTATATTTTACCAACCTTTTTTAAAGAATCGAATGGATAATCGAAAGATTGTTTAGTACTTAGAATTCTGTTTAGCATCGTGGAAATTGAATCGTTATATGCTAACTTCTCAGCATTCGTTGGAGCCGATACTGCTTTTTTTAAAATAAATGAAATTGAGTCTTCGGATTTGCTTAAACGTAAAAAAACTTCACTCTGCGAGAAAACCACCGCCGAATGAAGAAACAATAACGCTATAAATAGCTTAGCAAATCGCATGAAAGAATATTGTTGTTTAAATAAACAACCTATTTAACAATAAGGTTAATATCCCCCATTAATTTTTCCTTGTACGATTTACCAATTGGAATAGATTTGGCTCCGTCGTGTGTTTTTATCATAATAGCGTTATCTTCAATAACGTTAATACTACTGGTATTCACTATAAATGAACGATGCACTCTGGAGAATTTTGAGGAAGGTAGCACCATTTCAATAGCTTTCATAGTAAAATGTATCGTAAATTTCTCGTTAAAAGTATTTACAATAACATAATTTTCTAAAGCTTCAACCCAAAGAATGTCAGTATATTTTAGGCGAACCAACGAAGAATTGTGCTTTATGAAAATTTCATCGCCCTTGGTATCGAGTTTACCTTTGTTGTATCGAATCAACGCTTTATTAACGGCCTTATAAAAACGACTGTACTGAATCGGTTTTAACAGATAATCAGTTACATCATATTCAAAGGCGTCAAGAGCGTATTTTTCCTTAGAAGATACAATAATTATCTGAGGAGCGTTAATTAATGTATCCATAAAATCCAATCCACTCATTTCCGGCATTTCAATGTCGAGAAATATTAAATCAATTTCTTCTTCAACTTTCAGGGCATTAATTGCATCTACCGCATTACTATAGGTATGCAGCAATGTTAGAGATTCTGTTCTTCCGATTAACTCTTCAATAACTCTGCAGGAAAGTTTGTCGTCGTCAATAATAATACAGTTCATGCTTTTCTTTGTTTTCATCTAACAATAAAACTGATTAATCATTTTCATTGTTGATTTTGTCAAAGATAAAATATTTTTCGTAACTGAGGAATAGTTTAAATAAATTTAAATTATTTGAATCTAATTATCTATGAAATAATGATAAAAACGGTACAAATTAATCCAGACAGGCTTGATTAAATTCCTGAACCAACAAATCGGATCTTTTTACTGCTAACTTAAGCCATTCAAGTTTTATTTCAGATTTTTCGGCATCAGACAGTTGCCATTTAACATCGGAAAACCTCAACTTTTCAATTAATTGATACAGAATAATTGCATTGGAAACGGATAAATTATAACTTTCAGTAAAACCGTACATAGGGATAGTGATCAATTCATCGGCATTTTGCCGGATTATTTCACTAATTCCTTCCTGTTCAGTTCCAAGCACGATAGCAAATTTTCCTTTGGTGACATCAAAATCCTTCAGATGAATGCAATTTTCTCCTGGAGAAGTTGCCACAATACGGTAACCGTCAGCCTTTAGTGTAGTAATCGCTGCGAGGGAATTGTTTTCACTCTTATTGTATTTATGAAGATTGACCCATTTGCCTGCACCCATGGCCACTCCTTTGCTGTAATAGTATTGGTTTAGATTTTCAATGATATGAATATCCCGAAGTCCCAGACACTCGCAAGTACGAAGAACTGCATTCGCGTTTTGAGCATGGCTTATATCTTCAAGTAATACAGTGACATACTTTGTGCGATTTTCAATCACTTTATCAATCACGGAAAGTCGCCTTTCCGACACAAAATTTGAAAGAAAATTGATGAGTTTAGTTGTAATCATAACAAAAAGTAAATAGGGAAGGGAGCTCTTTGCTCCCTTCCCTATTTAATCTAAAACATTATTGAACTCCACCCAAAAGATCAGAGCCTGCTTTAAACTTCACAACATTCTTCGCTTTAATGTTGATAGGTTTGCCGGTTTGTGGATTACGCCCTGTTCTGGCATTACGTTTTACAACGCCAAGCGAACCAAAACCTACTAAGGCAACACGACTACCAGTTTTTAATGCTGCGGTAGTAGCTTTAATGTAGGCATCAAGAGCTTTTTTTGAATCAGTTTTCGTTAATTTCGATTCAACAGCAATGGCATCGATTAAATCAGCTTTGTTCATAATAATTAAAATTTAGAGTTAGTAAAATATTGAACATATATATTTTCTATCACAAATATAGAGTTTTTCTGATGTTTAGCAAATGTTAGTAAATCAAAATGATAAAAAACATTATCAAAGTATACTATTATTTGACAAACGTTAAAATCCGATATACTTGCACATAAGGAGATTTTTCAATAATTAATCAAGCGAGTGTTTCAAATATAAAAAATAATCATACTTTTGTCGCCGGAGAGCTGGCAGAGCGGTCGAACGCGGCGGTCTTGAAAACCGTTGAACCTTTACGGGTTCCGGGGGTTCGAATCCCTCGCTCTCCGCACAATACAATTCTTGTAATTTCAAAAAGCCTCAAAATGAAAGTTTTGAGGCTTTTTTGTTGTCGAGAGCTTTTCACTTTTCTTCTTGTTTTTTCACTATCCTTTTACCCTATTAGGCTACCTCAATTTGTTACTTTAAACAGGTAGCTTAATTAGTTTTAAATATTTGTATATCAAATAAAAACATTGATGTATTTCTAATTATTTCATATTGTTTCATTACCTTGGTTTTTCAAATAGGTTACCTAAAACGAATTGAAAGATGGAACATAAAAATACATTCTCTGTATCTTTTTTACAAAGGGTAGATAAAGTTGATAGTGAAAAAACACCCCAATTTTTATGCGGATTACAGTGAATGGAAAAAGAGCTGAAAATTTCAATAAACAGAAGGATAAATACCGACCGTTGGGAAGACTGCAAAGCCAAAGGATCAGGACGAGAAGCAAAACAAATTAATTAGTTCCTCGAAAGTCTGAAATCGAAGGTTTATGAAATACAAATGAATTTGGTAGATAGAAAAGAGTTGGTAACTGCTGATATGATGAAAAATTATTTTCAGGGCAAAGGGAAACATGACAAAACATTGTAGGGTGGGTGCGTTTTAGGTATGTTTGCTTACGGTGGGGCTTCTTTAGAGTTATTATGAAAAAAAAAGGGCTTTCGCCCTAAGGAATATAAAGAAAAAAGTAGCGAAAGCTACTTTATAAATTTAACCGCTACCAGGGCTAAGCTAAAAAATGTAACCAACATCGCAAACAACCAAATCAATGTTCTGTTAGCTGTACTTTCAATTTTAATTTCCAATCTGGCAATATCTTCTCTTACTGAATGTATGTCATCTTTAGTTGCAAATCCGTCTTTTTTAGATTCAAATTCCTCATGTACTTTCATCTCAACATAATTAGTCAAGGCTGCTGCCTGTTCTTCGCCAACCTTGTCACGAAGGATTTTAATTAAGTCAAAACTTGTAATCATCATCGTACTTGTTTTCCTAATTTTGAATGTTTTATAAAGTTAATAATTATATTAATGAGTCCACTCTAAAAACGATGTTTTTGGTAATTCGTAGTATTTATAGTTTCATATACTGCTGAATAATAACATGTTAAATTCGTGTAATTCGTGTAAATCGTGGCAAAAGGACTTTTTAGAGTTGACTCATTAATCAATTCTATAAGGCTAATTTTGTGCAAAAAATGATAGATAATACACCCATCGTCCGGAGCAATTCCCCAATCGAGTTTTGACCTGGCTCGATCCCCGACAAAACCGGAAGTTCAAAAGCAAATAAGGAAGTTATAAAATCCGAAGTTATAGCGTTAGCGATTTGCAGGGGAAGAAAACGCATTATGAAAGTGATTGAATAAAATGAAATTATACGATTGAAGAACACGACGAATAACAAAAACTATCAACTCTTTACCAAGTTGATAGTTTTTTCTTTTTCTTTTTTTTCACTTTAACAAACTAAAATCCATTAAATTTTATTTTATACCAACATTCTACTAATTTAATACAGAATTACCTGGTATCTTTCATGCTACTTTAATTTTTTTCCAAATTAAACTTTATTCTTTTAAATTATGAAAAAAACAATTTTAACAATTGGCTTTACAGCTATTATTATTATTATTATTAGCAGTACTTCACTAATGGCTCAATCGAACTACAAAATTGTAAATAAAATCCATGTCGAAGGCGAAGGTGGATGGGACTATCTAAATGTTGATGAAGTGAATGGTACATTATTTGTGTCACATGGCACCGTTGCACAAGCCATAGATATAAAAACAGGAAAACTGCTGGGAACCATACCAGACACAAAAGGTATTCATGGAATTGCCATCGCTAACGACCTTAATAAGGGCTTTACAAGCAATGGACGTGATTCGTCTGTAACTGTTTTTAATCTCAAAACGTTTGAAGTTATTACTAAAATAAAAATAAACGCACGAAACCCTGATGCGATCTTATATGACCCTTTTTCTCACAAAGTATTTACATTCAACGGTGGAAGCAGCAATTCGACTGTAATTGATGCCAAGGATAACAAAGTATTGGCCAACATACCTCTTGATGGAAAACCTGAATTTTCGGCAACTGATGGTAAAGGTAAAGTTTTTGTAAACATCGAAGACAAGAGTGTTATCAATGTGATCAATTCAACGTCTCTAAAAGTTGAGCAACACTGGGCGATAGCCCCTGGCGAAGAGCCCAGCGGATTGGCTTTAGACAATCAAAATCACAGGTTATTCAGTGTTTGTGGCAATAAATTAATGGTTGTAACAGATGCTGAAACTGGTAAAGTGATTACTACTCTGCCAATTGGAGACCGTTGCGATGGAGTAGCATTCGATCCAGAAAAGAAACGGGCTTACAGCTCCAACGGCGAAGGTTCAATAACCGTTGTTCAGGAAGTTAACAACAATAGTTTTAAGGTGCTTGAAACAATTAAAACTCAACCGGGAGCAAGAACTATAGCTATTAATAAAACAACACATCACCTATATTTATCTACTGCAGAGTTTGAGTCAGCTCCCTCAGAAAATAACCGAAGGCCAGCTATAAAACCTAATTCCTTTGAAATTCTTGATGTGGAAACATTAAAATAATTGTCAAGCCAACCTTTGTCGAAATTAAATGATAAGGATTTTGATTTTGAGACAGGACAAAAGTATGAAATGATAAAAAAATTGGTGTTACCCGGAAAAACTGAAACAGGAATAAAATGTATTTTTTATACTCTGTAAATTACTTTAGTTTACTTGAGCCATCACTAATTTGACCTTTGTAATGTTACTATAACTCAATCGTTTTTTATGTATGACAAAATAAACAGCCGCCCTTCTTTCAAAAGGCGGCTGTGTTGTTATATAGAGGAAAAATGATTTTAAAAAATCGGAATTCTTAGTTTGTTTTAGAATGCATTCGCAATCTGATCTTCCTGAACGGAGATCGTTTTATTTAAGTCAAACTTTACGTTGACTGCCATCAGTTCATCCATTAACCGATTCAGCTCACTGTTTTCTTCGATAGCTTCAGTTACTGATATAGTTTGGTTTACATCGAATTTCATATTTGCTAAAAGCACATCGCTTAATTGGTTCAATTCGATGTTTTCATCTTCAGCTTCTGTTATTGAAATGGATTTATTAACATCAAACTTCATGTTTGCCATCAGGTTATCAGTTAACCTATTCAGCTCACTGTTTTCTTCATTTGCTTCAGTTACAGTTATTGTTTGGCTTACATCGAATTTTGCATTTTCTAACAGTTTTTCCGTTAATCCGGTTAGTTCATTTTCAGCGATAAACGCAGATAATGAATGCATTTCGGAAACAGATACTGAATTATTAAGGTCAAATTTAATTTTGCATTTTTCAATCAGGCGATTAGCCATGTTGTTCAGTTCTGTAATTCCGTTTTCCAAGGTTACTTTATGATATGCTTTTTGAGCATCAAGGTTTGTCGACATTAGAACAATTGCGATTGTTACTGAAATAATTCCGTTTATAATATTTAAAGTTTTCATTTTTTCTATTTTTAAGGTTGATGCCATAAATACATCACATTTTATGCCAAACTTTATAAATATCTAAATAATAGATATTTAATAATATTATTCATACTGAATTCTAAAAAAAAAATGATATTTTGATACACCCGGTGTTCGATTTCGTTCATTGTAATCTTTTTTTTGAATAGTATTTAGGCTCTTTCTATAATGACCGTTTACCTAAGAATTTTCCAAAGATTTCATCTTTTCATATGCGATTACTCAAACATCGGTATCTTGTATTACCCTCTTAATCTATTTTTTCCGAAGTAATGCAAATGATAAAGCCTATAAAAATTGAAAAAACCAAAAAGGGAGATAAAACCAATTTGTTCATATATTTTGGAGATAAAATGGGAAATACTGTACCTACCAGCCAAGACTTGTCGCAAGTAAGGTGGAATAATAGATTTATTAAAATAGGAACGACTTCCATATGGGCAGATCCTCGCACAAATGGAACAAAAAGACAAGGTATTTTCAAACATAAGCTTTTGCATGTAATTGGATTTTCTCACCCTCAAAAAACTAAATTGTATAAAGTCGTATTATCTCCATTTTTTTTTGTGACGAAAGATCGTGAGATGATCCTAATATTGTCTTAATATATAAATATACTGACATGGATATAACCGCTTTAAGTATATTATGTGATAAGAGTTTACCAAATGGATTGAGCCTTAAAGCATTTAATAGTGCTTATCAGCTATTTTTAAATAGTAATGGAAAGAGATAATGTTTAAAAGATCATCGGTAATATATTAGATAATAAGCTAAACAAAAGTGATATATTTCAATATCCAAATGTTTTGTCTGGCAATTCTGGTATTTTATAACCTGGAGGTAAGCAGTGGCAATGGAGTAGTTCTTAACATCAGCAAAAATATGGTTTTTGAGAATTTCCGGTGTATTGGATATACCAAAAAGCTATTTAACATATCGGGTAAAAGCACTTCATCAATCCGTTTATCAGCGATTGGGGAAAAACTAAATGCGAATGATTTTGAACTTAGTAGCGATGTGGATAGCAAAAATATCATTCAATAGTTTTTGGGAAAGAGTATAAACTTGTGAAAATTGAATCTTTATGGTTATATTACCAAAGCTATTTCAATAAAAAAATAAGAATATGAAAATATTAGTGCAGTTTTTATCAGATAAAAAAGTGTTTATTCTTTTGTTTTTGAGTGTTCTTACTTTTCATCAAAACATGGAAGCCCAAATCGCTGTTGGGTTGGATAATTGGTTTAATCGCGAGACAAATGTGAAAACCGGGAAACCTTTTCATTATTTGTGGACCGATACCGCCTCAAGTGGATATTCACGATGGGGAGAAATATTCACAAAAAAAGGTGCAATTATTTCAACCCTGGGTCATCAACCAGATGTCGCTAGCCTCAGCAAGTTGGATATTTACATTATTGTCGATCCTGACACAACTACCGAAAGTCAATCACCAAATTATATCATGCCTAATGATGCTAAAGCCATTGAGCAATGGGTTAAAAAAGGAGGAGTATTGGTATTGCTTGCTAATGATGGGCCAAATTGCGAATTTACTCATTTGAATCAATTGGCCGTGAGGTATGGAATCATCTTTAACCATGTGAGTCTGCATCCGGTATTAAACAATAAGTGGGATATGGGCGCATTTATATCATTGCCCAATCATCCGATGTTTATTGGGGTATCAAAAATATATTTAAAGGAAATATCCTCTCTTACCCTGAGCAAACCTGCAACACCTATCCTTGAGGAAAATGGGCATGTTTTTATGGGCGAAAGCCGGGTAGGGAAGGGGCTTGTATTGGCCATTGGCGATCCTTGGATTTACAATGAGTATATGGATCATGATCGTTTACCTGTGGATTTTCAAAACCGTGAAGCAGCCATAAGTTTAACTAACTATTTGTTACTAAACTGCCGAAAAAAAGGGGAATAATAAAATAACTACTTTACTTTTACTCCTTTGTTATAAATATCCTGAATAACAAGACCGGCTAGGGTAAACCCGAATATTGCAGTTATATGGGCGATAGTGCCGTTGATTTTGGCTTTCATGCTGCACCATTCATGATTGGCCAGATCAGGATCTCCTGTACCATTTTTTGATTTTGGACAGAGGCATTTTTCAGTTCCACATGAAGCATTTTCTCCTTTATTTTCGAGTACTTCGTTGCTGTATACGCACATGAATTTTTTTGCAGGTAAGTCACCGTCACCCTGGCGAATTTTTTTTCGAAGCATCGCACCTAAAGGGCATCCTTCTAATTTCCAGAATTCAGCAACACATATTCGTGTAGGATCTACTTTCAGCGAAGCGCCCATGGAGGAAAAGAACCCTGCATTCGTTTTGGTAGCTGATCGGATAAGGTGAATCTTGTTCCCAAGACTATCGATTGCATCCACAATATAGTCAAATGTGTCCAGATTGAACTGTTCGGAATTATCCTTACTATATATTTTCTGTATCGCGGTAATTTCTGCGTGTGGGTTGATTTCTAATAACCGCTTTTTTAATACTTCGGTCTTAACCTCACCCACAGTAAGTGTTGTGGCATGTATCTGTCTGTTGATATTTGTGATGCACACTCTATCGGAATCTACAATGGTAAGTTTGCGTATGCCAGTACGTACAAGGCTTTCAGCGCACCAACTCCCTACTCCGCCTATCCCAAAAATGATGACATTTTTCTGAGATATCCTGTCCATTCTATCTTTTCCCAAAAGCAGTTCAGTACGCTGGAAAATTCCACTTTCAGTTCCCATATTAATAACCGATTAGATCGCCGGAGCCAATTTATATATGGTCGGCAAAAATATGAAAAAGATAGGTTCAAAAGTAAATGTTATCAAGTTTTAATCATCGGCAATTTGAATAAATGCTTTTTGGAAATTTCTAAAATTTTCCCCAAACAACAATGAAATTAAAAAATTTAATTCTATATTTCGAATGGTTACCTAAAGATACTAACCAACATAAGGTGGATAGTAATAACTTCGATTTAATTGAACAGTCAGGTATAGACTGTATATACTATAACATAGATAAGTCTTTGATAATAACTATTAAATAAAACATTTAATCAAATATTCAAATATGAAAAAAATGTTTCTGCTAATGATGGTCTTAATATGTTTCGCGGCTATGGCAGCAGAGATCAATCCAACTGATCCTAAAGCCACAAAAGAAACAGTAAGCTTATACCGTAATCTCATGAAGCTGCAGCATCTGGGTTTAATGTTCGGACATCAGGATGACTTACCTTATGGAAACGGATGGATATATGAAGATGGCCGCTCCGACGTGAAAGATGTTTGCGGCGATTACCCAGCTGTTTATGGCTGGGAATTGGGACACCTCGAATTAGGCGCTCGTTATAGTCTCGATTCAGTTCATTTCGATAAGATTCAAGGCTTTATAAAAACAGTTTATGAACGTGGTGGGATTAATACGATTAGCTGGCATTTTCGTAATCCGCTAACCGGTGGAACTGCTTGGGATGTTTCTTCGAAAGAGGTGGTGGCATCCATTTTGCCCGGAGGGATAAAACATGCCTTGTATCTTCAATACCTCGATAAGCTAGCTGATTTTATGCTTAGTTTGAAAACCGATGATGGAAAATTCATCCCTGTAATATTCCGCCCGTTCCATGAACATACCGGAAGTTGGTTCTGGTGGGGAAAAAACCTATGTACTGCCGATGACTATAAAGCATTATGGAGATTTACAGTGAAATACCTTCGTGACACCAAAAATATACATCATCTTCTTTATACATATTCTACCGATCGTTTTAATACTCTTAATGAATATGTTGAACGTTATCCGGGCGATGACATCATCGATTTATTGGCTTTTGATCTCTATGATCGGGGCGCTGATTTTAAGGATGTATTGAAAAATTGTGCCGGTATTGTATCGAAACTTGCCGCTGAAAAAAACAAAATAGGAGCCATGAGCGAAACCGGTGGGCCTATTGCAAAAGATACCCAATGGTGGACCAAAACGTTGCTGGAAACTCTCCGTCCATTCGATTTGGCTTATGTATTGGTTTGGCGTAACCCGGCACATATGCCTGAGGCCGCCTTTGCTCCATACAAGGGACATCCGAGTTCGGACGATTTTATAAAGTTTTACAACGATCCTAAAACCCTTTTCCAAAAGAAAATTAGCCAAATGAATATTTACAAATAGCCTTGCACCTCTGCTGCTAAAGAAGGACATTTCCTATAAAAAATTAAAACGATACTTAAGGTAATGTGAAAAATGTAATTGCAAATATTATTCAATGTCGTTTATTCTATTTTTTGGTTTTATATAGACCTAAGCGCTCAACTTAGTTTGTAATTGCGCTCCTAAAACTGCCATTTTAGACACACTATTTGTTTTTTAATTTAACTTATATAAATTTCTAATAGTTAAATTTTTTAAAACAAACTCTCGTTTTTCTTAAAAATGATGCATATCTTGCTCACATGTTGTAAAACACCTGCAATTACTATTAAACTTTTAAGTAAACAATATCGAAATGGAGGATTTCTATGACAATTAAGCAGATTTCCGTATTCCTCGAAAATAAATCTGGTCGGTTAGCGGAAGTATTGGATACCCTGGGCGGAGAAAATATTAAGATTAATGCATTAACCATTGCCGACACATCTGATTTTGGCATACTCAGATTAATTGTAAATAATTTTCAAAAGGCAGTGGATGCCTTAAAAGTAAAAGGTTTCACTGTAAATATTACTGATGTAGTAGCGGTGTCGACGCCCAATCAGGCCGGATCATTTGCCAAAGTGTTAAGAACTCTTTCAGATGAAACCATCAGTATCGAATACATGTATGCTTTTAAAGCTGAGAATAGCGCTATTATTATTCTTCGTCCCGACAGTATTGATTTGGCGTTAAATGTCCTTAATAATCATAAAATTAGTTTGTTAAGTACGGAGGATTTGCAGAATCTATAAAAATCAACGATAGATAATAACAACCAATGATTTGGAATAAAACATTTGAATGCATGAGCCGGGACGAGATGAGGGCTTGTCAAAGTCGTCGTCTGGTCAATATGGTTGAACGAATATATCACAATGTTCCTTTTTACCGGAATAAAATGCAAGAGATAGGAATTCATCCAGAAGACATTAAAGATATTGATGACTTAAAGCGGCTTCCGTTTACCACCAAACAGGATTTGCGAGATAATTACCCATTTGGACTTTTTGCAGTGCCGCAAAGCGAAATAGTTCGTGTACACGCATCGTCAGGCACAACCGGTAAACCTACGGTAGTTGGTTATTCCCGGAAAGACCTTGGAACATGGAGCGAAGTTGTTGCCAGATGTATGGTAAGTGCAGGCGCTCATAAACACGATGTTATACATATTGCTTATGGATATGGGCTTTTTACCGGAGGACTTGGTCTCCATTATGGTAGTGAAAAAATTGGAGCTACAGTCATTCCTGTTTCAGGAGGAAATACCAAACGACAGCTTCAAATTATGCGCGACTTTGGGAGTACCGTACTAGCTTGTACTCCTTCCTATTCGTTATTTCTTGCAGAAGCTATGGAAGACGATGGATTTGTGCGTGATAACTATAAATTGCGTGTGGGTATTTTTGGCGCCGAACCGTGGACAGAAAACATGCGTCGGGAAATTGAAGAAAGGTGGAAGATAAAAGCTATTGATATATTTGGACTCAGCGAAGTAATTGGCCCGGGCGTTTCTTGTGAATGTGAGTGTCAGGATGGATTACATATCGAGGAAGATCATTTTGTGCCAGAAATAATCGATCCTGTTTCACTCGAAATACTTCCCGAAGGGGCAAAAGGAGAACTAGTGTTTACCACTATAACCAAGGAAGGATTACCCCTTTTAAGGTATCGTACCCGCGACCTAACAACACTTAACTATGCTCCCTGCAAATGCGGCCGCACGCTGGTGCGCATGAGCAAATGTGCAGGACGTTCTGACGATATGCTTATCATACGTGGTGTGAATTTATTTCCGTCTCAAATTGAGAGCGTATTGCTTGACATGAGCGAAACACACCCTCATTACTTGTTAATTGTAGATCGTGTGAACAATCTTGATACACTTGAACTTCAGGTAGAAGTCGATCAGCTTTTTTTTCAGGATAGAATTAGTGAATTACAGCGTCTTTCCAAAAAGATACAACACAATCTTGAAAGTACCCTTGGCTTGGCGATTAATGTCAAACTGGTGGAGCCAAAAACAATTGAACGATCGGAAGGGAAAGCCAAAAGAGTAATAGATAAACGAAAATATTAAAATTGCTTCAGTATTGTGATTTTTTTCACAGAAAATACTGTTTCTTAACACGTGTTTGAAACAAAAGGGAATAGGGAATTACGTAATTTTGAACTATCAAAATCGGAGATATATTTAGTGAGAGAAATGAATAAAACGCCTGTAAGCAAGGAGCTTATTCTCAAAAAGGCAAAAGAAATCGGACTTAACGAATTGGGCAAAGGTTCAATACGTGAAATTGTCCGTTTAGTAAGCGAAGTGGAGGCTGCTTCGGGAGTTAAATTTATACGAATGGAGATGGGTGTACCCGGATTGGCCAGCCCTCCTATTGGGATAGAAGCAGAAATTGAGGCCCTTAGAAATGGGGTTGCTTCGATATACCCTCCCATCGAAGGATTGGCTAATTTGAAGATTGAAGCATCCCGTTTTCTGAAACTATTTGCCGACATCGATATTTCACCATCGGGGTGTTTGCCAGCTGTAGGATCAATGCAGGCTGGGATGGCAGCCATGATGGTATCCAACAGATGTTATCCCGAAAAAAATACCACTCTTTTTATCGATCCAGGGTTTCCGGTGCAAAAACTTCAGGTAAAAGCGTTGGGATTGCAACTGGAATCATTCGATATTTATTATTACCGGGGAGAAAAACTAAGGCAAAAACTGGAGTCCTATCTTGAGAAAGGAACTATTTCTTCCATATTGTACTCTAATCCAAACAATCCTACATGGGTGTGCCTTACGGAAGCCGAATTGCAAATCATCGGAGATTTGGCGAACAAATATGATGTGGTAGTTATCGAAGATCTTGCTTATTTTGGTATGGATTTCCGATTAAAAATCGGGACACCTGGAAAACCTCCTTTCCAGCCAACTGTTCAAAAATATACCGAAAATTGTGTGCTGCTTATTTCCGCATCAAAAGTTTTTAGCTACGCTGGTCAAAGGATAGGTTTGATTGTAGTTTCGAATAAGCTTTTTCACCGGAAATTCACCAATCTATCAACCTATTTTGGATCCGACGAATTTGGTCATTCTATCATTTATGGAGCATTATATGCATTGTCGGCAGGCTCGTCTCATTCTTCGCAATATGCCATGGCTGCAATGCTTAAAGCCGCTAACGATGGTAGATTTCATTTTGTGGAAGAAACCAGCGAATATGGCAATCGTGCCCATATAATGAAAAAGCTATTTACTGATAATGGTTTTTTTATCGTTTATGATAGAGATGAAGACAAACCGTTGGCGGATGGTTTTTATTTTACCATTAATTATCCTGGGTTTACAGGCTGTCAGTTGATGGAGGAACTCCTTTATTATGGAATAAGCTCTGTAACATTAGATATCACTGGTAGTAAAAAAGAAGGACTACGAGCATGCGTTTCTCAGTTTCATCCTAAACAAACGAACGACCTGAGCGAACGTCTAAAATTATTTAATGAGCATCATCCATTAAATTAACTTTTTTTAAGACATTTTAACTTATAAAATATGGCGAAAGTACGCGGTGCTATAGTGGTGGAAATTGAGCGATGCAAAGGATGTGAAATTTGCATTGTTAATTGCCCTGCTCAGGTGATTGCTCTGGAGCACAAGGTAAACAGCAAAGGGTATCATTTTGCCTTTATGGAAAATCCTGATGCATGTACCGGTTGCACAAATTGTGCAGTAGTTTGCCCGGATGCAGTAATTACGGTATACAGAAAGAAATTTGATTAGAAAAAATTGAAAGGAATGCCAGAATTAAAATTAATGAAAGGTAATGAGGCCATTGCCGAAGCTGCAATAAGGGCCGGAGCAGATGGTTATTTCGGATATCCTATTACTCCTCAATCGGAGATATTGGAATATTTGATGGTTGAAGATGCACACAAGCGAACTGGTATGGTTATATTGCAGGCTGAAAGTGAGTTAGCCGCAATTAACATGGTATATGGAGCAGCTTGTACAGGTAAAAAAATTATGACCTCATCATCTAGTCCCGGAATTAGCCTGATGCAGGAAGGTATCTCCTATATTGCCGGAGCGGAGTTGCCTTGCCTGATTGTAAACGTAGTTCGAGGCGGCCCGGGTTTGGGAACTATTCAGCCTTCTCAGGCCGATTATTTTCAATCAGTAAAAGGTGGAGGACATGGCGATTATCGTTTAATAGTATTAGCGCCAGCATCAGTGCAGGAGATGTCCGATTTTGTTCCTCTCGGATTCGACCTGGCATTTAAATATCGTATTCCTGTGCTCATCCTTTCCGATGGTGTTATTGGTCAGATGATGGAAAAGGTAGATTTGTTCGATCAGATTCCCCGTGCTACTGAATTTGATCAATCATGGGTATTATCTGGTAAAACCCACGACCGTCCTAAAAATACGATTACCTCACTCGATCTGGAAGCACTGGACATGGAGAAGCATAATCACCATCTTCAGGCCAAATATAAGATGATTGAACAAAATGAGGTTCGTTACGAAGAAATTCTTTGTGACGATGCCGAATTTATATTTATTGCTTATGGAGCAAGTGCTCGTATCTGCCAGAAAGCGACTCAATTAGCCCGTGATAAAGGCTTAAAAGTAGGGCTATTTCGTCCAATTACACTATTTCCATTTCCTAAAAAGGAAATATTTGCCAGATCGGAAAAACTTAAAGCGATACTTTCCGTTGAAATGAGTGCCGGACAGATGATTGAGGATATTCAGCTAGCTACAAAGTTTCGGGTAAAATCGGAACATTTTGGACGTTATGGTGGTGTAATTCACTCGCCATCGGAGGTTTTGGAAGCAATGGAAAACTTAATTAAGAGTTGTGATGATGGAAGCAAATGAAATAATAAATCCGGAAAATCTGGTGTATAAAAAAACCAGCTTATTAACTGATAAGATATTGACTTTTTGTCCTGGATGCGGCCATGGCACTTCACACCGCATTGTAATGGAGGTTGTTGATGAAATGGGAATTCAATCGGAAGTGATTGGGGTTGCTCCTGTGGGATGTTCCGTGCTTGCCTACGATTTTATGAATATTGACATGGTTGGAGCAGCTCATGGCCGTGCACCTGCTGTAGCTACCGGTATTAAAAGGGTTTATCCCGAAAAATTTGTTTTCACCTATCAGGGAGATGGCGACTTAGCAGCTATTGGAACATCGGAAACCATTCATGCCTGCAATCGTGGAGAAAATATCACCATCGTATTCATCAATAACGGAATTTATGGAATGACAGGTGGCCAAATGGCTCCTACAAGTTTGGAAGGAATGAAAACATCCACTTCCCCGTATGGAAGAAATGTTGAAACCATGGGATATCCACTGAAAATTACCGATTTGATATCCCGCCTTGAAGGCGTTTATTATGTCTCACGTCAGGCTGTGCATACCGCTGCCGCCGTAAGGAAAGCAAAAAAGGCAATTCGCATTGCATTCGAAAACCAAAAATTAAAAAAAGGAGTTTCATTTGTCGAAATTGTATCGAATTGCAATTCAAACTGGAAACTGTCACCGGTAAAAGCTAACCAGTGGATGGAAGAAAATATGTTTACATACTATCCCTTGGGCGATATTAAAGTTGGTGGAGTGATGGTATAATTAGTTGAACGTTTGTGTCTGAAACTCTCTGTAAGGGATTAGGGTTTTAAAAATTGTATATTATATAAATTCTACTGAATAACAATGACTGAAGAAATTATTATTGCCGGATTTGGGGGACAAGGTGTTCTTTCGATGGGTAAAATACTTGCTTATTCCGGAATGATGCAAGACATGGAAGTAAGTTGGATGCCTTCCTATGGCCCGGAAATGCGCGGTGGTACTGCCAATGTAACAGTAATTTTAAGTACCGACCGTATTAATTCGCCCATTTTAAACGAATTTGATACGGCTATTATTCTTAACCAGCAATCACTTGATAAATTTGAACCTTTAATTAAACCTGGAGGAATACTACTTTATGATAACAGCGGTATAACTCGTTTTCCGGGTAGAAAAGATATTAAAATATATTGTGTTGAAGCTACAGAGGAAGCATCCCGAATGTCGATGGTCAAAACGTTTAATATGATTGTTCTGGGAGCCTACCTTAAAATACAACCTTTTGTAAAACTCGAAAACGTCCTTAAAGGTATTGCAAAATCATTACCTCCCCGACATCATCATACCATCCCAATGAATAACGACGCAATTATCAGGGGCATGGAAATTGTGACTCAAGAAAATAAGTAGTGAAGGGCCTGCCAAAGTTTGAAAAATGGCAGGCTTAATTTTTGTCTGTCAGTTAGTTGTAAAAGTTAGTTTTATAAGTATGATTTACCTCAACCTTTACAGTGATATTACTCTCTTCTATTTGAAATAACAATCACTCTGCTTGCTATTTAAACTCATCGGTATATCTGTATAATCCAGCATTTAACGTAGTATTTTTGACATAACAAAAGTTCTACGCCATGAAACAACTTATAATATTGACAAGCGGCCTGATAATAATGACGAATGTCTGGGCAAAGGAGTTTGATATTACCCTTAATTATTATGGTGTAAATATTTATCAATCGTCCACTGGAAGTGGTTATGGTTCCAGCACAAACCTTAATTTTAACATTCAAAAATTTAATCGGGTATTTGAATTGGGGCTTATGTTGAATACACAAACTCAGCAATTTATGGGATTTGAGTTCATGTTTAAACGTTTCATCGGGTTTAATTCATCTAATGCATACCTGAGATTAATTAGGCCTTTTTTCCATTATAACTTTCTTTATCGCAGTCCCACAGACATTATTGTAGCGCCTTCACTTTTAAAATCAGCTTCCATTGACATATCTCAAATTGGTGGTAAGATGACAACCTTTGAACATGCTCTTGGTTTAGGGTTGCAAATACGTTTGATCAAACAGTTATATATGGAAGGAAGTGCAGGAGTGGGAGCGTATTTCGGATCTCGTTTCCAAGGCTCAACCCCTGATACATGGGGAATTCACAAAAATAATTTAGGTTTTGTTCCATCCTTTAAACTTGGGTTAGGCTTTCAGTTTTAATACGACGAATAAAAATTATTCGAAAGAATAAAATTCCATACATTGTCAGGTACAAAATACCTGACATTTCTTTTTGCTGCAATGGCTTCCCTTATAAATGTAGATGAGATTTCCATTAGTGGTGCAGACACAATAACGCCATTTTCCAGGTTATGAAGGAAATTATCGGGTGTATTTGGACGCGGATAAACGTATCGTTTGAAATGAGCAATGATTTCCCTGTAATTTTTCCATTTTTCAAAAGTTACTAAACCATCAGAGCCCATAATGATGGAAAAATCATTTTCAGGAAACTTGTTTTGGAGGTGTTTTAATGTGTCGAAAGTAAAAGATGGCTGTGGCAGCGAATATTCTGCATCGGAAACATCAAAACGGTGATCGTCGGAAACAGCCAGTTTTACCATTTTCAGCCGTTGATGATCGTTTAATAATGAGTCCTTATTTTTCAATGGATTGTGAGGACTCACAACAAACCATACCTTGTCTAGATCGGTAAATTCAACCATGTAACTTGCAATAGCCAAATGCCCCGTATGAATGGGGTTGAACGATCCAAAGAAAAGGCCTGTTTTCATGATAAATAAATAAAATCTGAAACTAGTTTGAAAGCTTTGTTTTTGGCATCCAATAAATTATCGTTCGTTATGATTACATCAAACTGATCTGCAAATTTAAGTTCATAAACGGCTTTATCAACTCTTTTTTTAATTGTTTCTTTATCGTCGGTGCAACGGTTAATGAGCCGGCGCTCCAATTCCTCTATTGATGGAGGCATAACAAAAACCGAAAGTGCATTTTCACCAAAAAGTTTTTTAAGGTGCACTCCACCTTTTACATCGATATCAAACAAGACATGGTTGTTATTCTTCCATATACGTTCCTGTTCGCTTTTCAATGTACCATAAAGATTACCCGGATATACTTCTTCCCATTCGATAAACTCGTTTTTATTAATTTTGGATTGGAATTCATCTACCGAAAGAAAATAATAATCTTTCCCATTTTTTTCCCCAATACGAGGTTGGCGGCTACATGCCGAAATGGAAAATTCAAGCGGTAACCCGCTATCTAGCAGGTGTTTTACGATGGTTGTTTTCCCTGCTCCCGAAGGTGCCGAAAATATGATTAGCTTACCTTTCATGGTTAATGTATTCACTTGTTGTATTATTTTGTTCGGCTTAGGCTGTGCCTAAGCCGTATATGCCTTTTTAGGTCGCGTCTAAATTATTACTTTATAAAAAATTTTACTAAAATTATATCAGGCAAAAGCCTGATATAATATATTCGACTGAGGTAGAACATCAGCCGAACCCTATTTAAGTTCTGGTATAGTTCGGCTTAGGCTGTGCCTAAGTCGCATATATGTTTTTAGGCTGCGCCTAAAATATTACAATATAAATAAACTTACTAAAATTTAATCAGGCAAAAGCCTGATATGATATATTCGACTGAGGTAGAACCTCAGCCGAACCTGTGGTAACGAGTGTGTTAATATATTACGCCCTTACAGGGCTGGTTTGCAAATCGTTTCATTGTTTCCCGGCCCTAACAGGCCGGGCTGATATATTACGCCCTTTCAGGGCTATGGTTTTGCATATTTACCAATTAATAAAACATTCCAAACTACAATACATTGTTAATCTGCTCTTTTATCTTTTCTAGTTCGTCTTTCATCCGGATTACAATTTTTTGCATGTCGGCATCGTTGGCTTTGGAGCCAATGGTATTTATTTCACGTCCAATTTCCTGCACAATAAATGCCAATTTTTTGCCGCTTGACTCCACATCGGCAATCGTTTCCAAAAAATAGGAACAATGGTTGGCTAATCGTACTTTTTCTTCGGTAATATCGAGTTTTTCGATGTAATAAATCAATTCCTGTTCAAACCTGTTTTGGTCAACTTTCTCGATACTCAGCTCTGCAAGACTTTGTTTGATCCTCATCTTAAGCTTTTCAATTCGTTGGGTCTCGAACGGTTCCAGATCTGTTGCTAACCTTGAAATCAAATTAATTCGATCCAGAATATCTTTCTCGAGAGCATTGCCTTCCTGAATCCTGAATTGGTTCAGTAATACAATGGCACTTTTTGTATTGGATAAAATCGCGTTCCATTCTTCGTCGGTCATTTCCTGTTTTTCCGACTTAAGAGCGTCGGGTAGGCGAAGTAACGAAGTAAGAATATCATCGGGTAAAGTAAGATTTAGTTCTTTGGCAGTCTCCGCAACCTGTTGATAATAACTGCGCAAGACTTTTGTATTTACTGAAACAGACGTTTCTTCAACTGCGGTGTCGGTAGAAATGTAAAAGTCAACTTTTCCACGAACTAATTCACGCGATAGCTCGTTTCGTATTTCGAATTCCTTTTCTTTATAGATAGATGGAATTTTGATATTCAGATCAAGTTGTTTGCTATTGAGCGACTTAATTTCGACAGTAATTTTTTTTGATTGAACTTCGCATTCGGCTTTGCCATAGCCGGTCATTGATTTTATCATAAGATCATCGTTTGTTTATCAAATATAATTAAAAATGGTTTGATTGGTGAATATAATCACCATTAATGGCTTGTGAAGCACTGGTAAATTAATCATTTTCCATGAAGCGTTGTTTCGAATGGAGTTCTGTTCACTATGGATCGTCCAAGAGTAATTTCGTCAGTATACTCTAGCTCGTCACCAAATGAAACCCCTCTTGCCAGGGTAGTTATAGTAATGTTGTGTTTTTTAAGTTTTTTAAAAATGTAGAAGTTGGTTGTATCTCCTTCGAGTGTTGTGCTGAGAGCCAAAATTACCTCCTTCACAATTCCCTGAGAAACTTTTTCCTCTAATGCGGATATGGTTAAATCGGATGGGCCAACACCTTCCATTGGCGAGATAATGCCCCCCAATACATGGTAGACTCCATGAAACTGGAGTGTATTCTCAATGGACATCACATCGCGAATTGTTTCCACAACACACACCAGTGAGCGGTCGCGCGATGAATTTGAGCATATAAAGCATACATCATCATCAGACAAATTGTAGCATACATGGCATTGTTTTATCTCTTTCTTTAGTCGAATAAGGGCATTCCCAAACTGATTAACCGATTCGATGTCAAGCTTTAATAGATGAAGCACCAAACGCAAAGCGGTTTTGTTGCCAACACCGGGAAGTTTGGCAAATTCGGCCACAGCATTTTCTAAAAGTTTCGATGGGTAACTGATATTGTTCATAGTGCCTGCAAAGGTAATAAATCGTTCGAGATTGCTTAGAAGTACACTTTCACAAGTATTAAAACTATATAGATAAATATTTTCAAAATTTTTAACGTAGTTTTCTTTAGACACTAAATAAGCATAAGTCAGCCAAAAACAGATGTACTTTCTGAGTATTTTTCACTAACCTTGTGATCAAACACAAAATCGGTAAACATGTCTTCATTTTTAATTTTAGGTATTTTTATTGCTTACACGATTGTGTTATTTGGCGTAACATATATTACATCACGTAAAGCCAATAACGAAACCTTTTTTGTAGGAAACCGAGTATCTCCATGGTATGTAGTTGCTTATGGAATGATTGGAGCTTCTTTATCGGGCGTTACTTTTATGTCGGTGCCCGGATGGGTTAAGGATACCCAGTTTAGTTATATGGTGCTGGTAGCAGGTTATTTGGTAGGTTATACGGTAATTGCTACTATTCTTTTGCCCTTGTATTATAAAATGAATCTTACATCCATCTATACCTATCTCGAAAAACGGTTTGGTTTTTGGACTTACAAAACAGGAGCTGGTTTTTTTCTGTTGTCCAGAACACTGGGCGCTTCGTTACGGGTGTTTTTAGTGGTTAATGTATTTCAAATTTTTGTGTTCGATGCGTTGGGTGTTCCATTTTGGTTGACGGTGTTGATATTTATCACGCTCATTGTTTTATATACTTTTAAAGGAGGAATAAAAACCATTGTATGGACTGACACATTGCAAACAACGTTTATGCTTTTGGGAGTGGCATTGACCATACTTTTTATTTGCAGGGATTTACATATTGGCCTTGGAGACATGATTTCCCGTATTTGGCACAGTAACAGTTCGAAAATGATGGTAACAGATTGGCATGTAAAAAATTATTATCTGAAATATTTCTTTGGAGGAGCTTTTATTGCGATTGCCATGACAGGACTTGACCAGGAAATGATGCAGAAAAACCTCAGCTGCAAAAACTTGCGCGAAGCACAAATTAATATGTTCACCTTCAGTGGAAGCCTCGTTTTTGTGAACCTGATGTTTTTGTTTTTAGGTGCCGTGCTATTGTTTTATGCAAATATACATTTAGTGAAAGTTGCAAATACCGATGAGTTATTCCCCACCATTGCATTACAACACCTGAGCCCGCTCGCGGGTATCATATTTCTTATCGGTCTTGTTTCTGCTGCTTACCCAAGTGCTGACGGGGCTTTAACATCTCTCACCACCTCTTTTTGTATCGATTTTCTTAATTTCAATAAACTGGAACGGATTACGGAAGAGCATAAACGAAAAATTCGCTATATTGTGCACACTTCCATTGCTTTCATTTTTTTCATTGCTATTATTATTTTTAGGGAAGTAAATGATAAGGCGGTGATTGATAAGATATTTACCATTGCAGGATATACTTATGGACCGCTTTTAGGTTTTTTTAGTTTTGGATTATTTACTTCGTGGAATATAAAGGACAAATTGGTGCCCGTTGTTGCAATTGTATCTCCAATTATGTGTTACATAATAAGCGCCTATTCGGCTCAATGGTTTAGTGGATACAAATTCGGCTTTGAGTTGTTGATTGTTAATGGAATATTAACGTTTATGGGCTTGTTTTTAATTCGACGAAAATAAAAACTATTCTGCCGAAATCATTACCTTTTGAGTATGAACTTTGCCTGAGTAACTGATTTTGACTAGGTAGCAGGTATTTTGTACCTGTATTGTAATTTGGTTAAGATTGGAGTTTTCTAATTTTTTCCTGGTAAGTTCTTGTCCAAGAAGATTGTATACTATTACTTCGCCATTAATTAATTCGATAGGTTTATCGTACTTTATGTTAAGTATACCCCGACTGATATACAAGGTAAATTTATTTTCATCATCATTATTAATTCCTGATTCATAGTTATTTTCATATAGCGATGAAAAAGAACTTGACAAAACTTCTTTAGGTAGATTTGTGGTATTTACTGCAAACAAAGAAAAGCAAGCAAAAAAACTGCCAGCCAGAGTAAGAATTATGCGAGATTTATTTATCATCCTAACCCAATAAACATTTTTGCAAATTTACAGTGAATAATCTTAATAATAAATGTTTTTTTGTTTTTTTAACATATTAAATACAATAAAATAGTATTTCAGTATAATACAACATTAATTTGATAAAAACGTTTTTATAAAATATTCAGTGAGCATGTACAGCAAAAAATTTGTTTGGCAGTTCATTTTTTTACTGTTTTATTCTTTAGTAACTGCACAATCAAGACCTTCGAAAAATGAAAAATTAAAAACGGTCACATTAAGCGGTTTTGTCCGCGATGCCAAAACTGGCGAAACATTAACAGGAGCTATTATTTATTCAAAAGAAAAACCGGACATAGGTATTTCATCCAATTCATACGGATATTTTTCCCTTTTAGTACCCTTAGGTATTTATACTATAGTAGTCCAATATCTTGGGTATAAAACCAAAAATCTCACATTGGATTTAAAAGATAACGATGCATTTACCATTTACATGGAAGAGGAAACAATTGCCTAAAAGGAAGTTATTGTTACAGGTGAAAAAAATAACAATAATGTGGTTTCAACTGAGGTGATGACAAAAATGAACGTGAAAGAAATTCAAAATATTCCCGTTATTTTTGGTGAGAAAGATATCTTAAAAACCATGCAGTTATTGCCCGGAATAGTGCCTGCCGGAGAAGGAAATGCTGGTTTTTATGTGCGTGGAGGAGGCCTAGATCAGAACCTTATCCGGCTCGAAGAGGCGGTGCTGCTGTTTCATATAAAACGATCATTATATTGATATTTAATGATATATTAATTTAAACACAAAGTACCAGGAAGGGTTTCACGAAGGGTTGCACTAAGGAACTCAAAATGAAAATCTTTTGATTATTAGCTCTTTGTGAATCTTTGTGAAATACTTTGTGTTACTTTGTGGTAATTTTATTTTTTTATATTACTGTATATCAGCGTAAAATATTGCTAAATAGTTACGATTTGAGAATATAAGAACATGGAGGTTTCATGATAATTTGTAAAATTCAATTATTCACCGATGCTTAAAGATGAATTCAACCATGGTGTAGCAATGTCGTTGACTTAAGGTTTTGACCTCTCAACCTCCTTAAAAAAGGAGAGCTAACTTGAACATTGCCAGGCACAAGTTATTGCCCCTTTTTAAGGGGTTGGGGTTAATTTTGATTAAGTCAACGACATTACATTGTGTAGTCTGAATTTTTTTTTCTATCATTGCTCAAATGGTTTTTAACTTACATACACTATAATGCCAGACGAATCAGAAAAGGGTATAAAAATAAATGAACGGTTATGGAAAAGAATAGCTCTGGTGGCAGGTGTTTTTTCATTTATTATTTGCATTCTTTTAATTGCTAATTATATACAAATTAAAAAGGCCGATCCGGTGAATATGAATGTGATTAATTCGTTGGTGGATCGGTTGAACCAATCACCAACGGACAACCAACTTCGTGATGAAATCCGAACCCTCGATTTGCTATCGCGAAAAGCCTATTTCACCAATCAATGGCAAATTCGAACGGGAGGTTATCTGATGCTTTTTGGCATTGCAATTATGGTAATTGCCTTGCAGGTGATAACCATGACAAAGAAAAAGGTAGTTTTTTTTCCTGCCCAATCGTTGGAAGATACTAATTTGTCGCAAAAAAATGCAC
This sequence comes from Bacteroidales bacterium, assembly GCA_038213375.1. Classification (GTDB taxonomy): domain Bacteria; phylum Bacteroidota; class Bacteroidia; order Bacteroidales; family JAAUTT01; genus JAAUTT01. The sequence continues at coordinate 46,519 of JBBQTB010000032.1, forward strand.
AAAAATGGGTGGTCTTTATTGGAATAACACTACTTACTCTGGCACTGGTATTTGCATTTCTTTCTCAAAACGAATTGAAAAAAAAATTTTCTGATGCTGCCGTAGTTGCAAATAATCCGAATGAATCTCCGAAAACCGAATTGCCAACCAAGGGAATACAAGAAAATACCGGTAATACTTCAATCGCAGATTCTTCAATTCAAGGTAATTCCAAAGAAGCCAATAACCAACAGGAAAGTAAAACAACTACGGTTGATAGTTCGAAAAAATCAATGGATATTGACAGTAAGGATAATTTCCCGACTTTCCGCGGACAAGGTGGTTATGGGATTGCGCGTCAAAAAAATATACCTGTGAAATGGAATGGCAAAACCGGCGAAAATATTCTTTGGAAGATAGCTCTTCCACTCGGAGGTTTTAATTCACCTATAATTTGGGGAAGCAAGTTATTTCTAACAGGCGCCAGCGCCACAAAACGCGAGGTGTATTGTGTTGATCGGAATTCAGGTAAAATAATGTGGACAACGCAGGTTGAGAAAATATTAGCATCATCAATACAAGCTCCTAAAGTTTCCAACGAAACAGGGTTTTCTGCTCCAACCGCGGCAACCGACGGTAAAGCTGTATATGCTGTTTTTGCCAATGGCGATATTGTGGCTATTGATATGAATGGTAAAAAGATATGGGACCAAAACCTTGGCGACCCGCAAAATCATTATGGTCACTCTTCATCTTTAATGATTTATAAGGATTTGGTCATAATCCAATACGATCAACGGAACGCTCCAAAGCTAATGGCGCTGTCCGCTTCAACCGGAAAAACTGTTTGGAGCACATCCCGGAAGGTAAAAATATCGTGGGCTTCACCTATCATAGTGAATACAGGTAAGCGAACCGAAATAATAGTGGCAGCCGAGCCTTATGTTGCGTCCTACAATCCTGCAACAGGGGAGGAACTTTGGAAAATAGACTGCATCTCCGGTGAAGTAGGGCCGTCGGTGGCTTATGCGAATGGAATGGTATTTTCGGTGAACGATTATTCCAAACTGGCAGCAATAAAACTTGGCGATCAACCGAAAGTGCTTTGGGAAAGTAACGATTTTCTTTCGGATGTTCCTAGCCCGGTGGCAACGGATAAATACCTTATTCTGGTAACAAGTTTCGGAACGGTAGTTTGCTACGACCCACAAACGGGGAATAAATATTGGGAAAAGGAATTTAACAACAGTATCTATTCCTCACCGGTGATTGCCGAAGGTAAAGTATATCTGCTCGACCGCACCGGACTAATGCATATTTTTAAAGCAGATAAAGAATATTTATCTCTGGGAGAGCCTGCTTTAGGTGAAAAATCGGTGTGTACTCCTGCTTTTTCAAATGGCAGAATTTACCTTCGCGGTGATAAAAACTTGTATTGTATCGGAAAATGAGCAACGAAATAACAAATATAGTCGATCATATTGTTCACGCGATCGGGAAGTCATCCGATAAGGTGATTCCTATACTTCAGGCCATCCAGGAAGAATTTCAATACCTTCCTGAAGAGGCCCTCAAGCGAGTTTGTGAGACAACCGAAATTATTCCCTCCTCTATTCACGGTATATCCACCTTTTATTCTCAATTCCGCCTTAAACCCGTTGGTAAACATATTATTAAGGTTTGTGTAGGAACTGCATGTCATGTAAAAGGCGCCGTTCAGGTGTATGATGCCTTCCGTCGGACATTGAAACTGAAAAATGGTGAAGATACTGACGCTGAAGGTATTTTTACAATCGAAAAAGTATCGTGTTTGGGTTGTTGCACCCTGGCCCCGGTAGTTCAGGTTGATGACATCACATACGGTAATGTTGGAACTGAAAAAACTCCAGAAATTCTTGATGATTTTCTTTCTGCCAAAAAAAATACTTTATTGCCGGAATTAGGTGCCATTTCAAAACATAGGGTGTCACAAGGAGAAATTCGGATCGGGTTAGGCTCCTGTTGTGTAGCCAGTGGAAGTGCCGAAGTGAAGTATGAACTTGAAAAAGCTCTGAGTCGCAATAAAATCAATGTTTCTGTTAAGCAGGTTGGATGTGTGGGTATATGCAACCAGGTTCCCATACTGGAAATCCATAAACCAGGCGAGCTTCCAACTTTTTATACAAAAATAAAACCCGACGAAATAAACGATGTGATAAGACAACACTTTAAACCTACAAATCCAATTGACCGGTTAAAGAGTAATGTATATAATTTCTTCGACAGAATTGCCACTGATAATCTACCAAAATCTGTTTCAAGATATGAATCGGACAGACCCGATACTCCTGTTTCGGAGTTTCTTAAAGGTCAGGTAAGTATTGCCACTGAAAACCGGGGAATATTGAAACCTACCGATATTAACGAGTACAAACGTCAGGGCGGATTTAACGCTTTAACCAAGTGTTTGAAGGAAATGTCTCCTGCTGAAATTATTGACCTGATTAAAAAAAGTGGATTACGGGGCAGGGGAGGAGCCGGTTTTCCTTCGCACATCAAATGGCAGTTGGTACGAAATGTATCGTCCGATAAAAAATATGTGATTTGTAATGGAGATGAAGGCGATCCGGGTGCTTTTATGGATCGGATGTTGCTCGAGTCGTACCCCTTCCGGATTATCGAAGGATTAATCATTGCTGCCTACGCAGTTGGAGCCGGAGAGGGCATTTTCTACATACGTGCCGAATATCCGTTGGCTGTTAAACGCATCAGCGAAGCTATTAAAATTTGCGAAAACGAAGGATTATTAGGAACTAACATTGGAAATACATCTTTTTCGTTTAGTTTACAGATATTTGCCGGGGCAGGCGCTTTTGTTTGCGGAGAAGAAACTGCTCTCATCCAGTCTATTGAAGGTAATAGGGGATATCCTGTGATGCGGCCACCTTATCCTGCCGAAAGTGGATTATGGGGTAAGCCAACGCTGATTAATAATGTGGAGACACTTTCATTGGTTTCGTGGATTATTCGCAAAGGCGCCGATGCTTTTAATTCAATTGGTACCGAAAACAGCAAGGGAACCAAAGTATTTGCCCTTGCGGGAAAAGTGAAAAGGGGAGGACTTATCGAAGTTCCCATGGGAATTTCCATTCGTAAGATTGTCGAAGAAATTGGCGGAGGCATTCCCGATGGTAAAAAATTCAAAGCCATCCAGATTGGAGGTCCTTCAGGAGGCTGTATCCCTGCTTCCATGGCCGATATACCTATAGATTACGCTTCGCTTACAAAGGCAGGAGCCATGATGGGTTCCGGTGGTTTAATTGTTCTCGACGAAACCGATTGTATGGTTGACATAGCCCGTTATTTTCTGTCATTCACTCAGAATCAGTCTTGTGGTAGATGCACATTTTGTCGTGTCGGTACTACCCGAATGCTGGAAATTATGAATAAAATTTGCAGCGGAAAAGGAATATTGGAGGACATCGCAGCACTTGAAAAGTTGGCTATATCAACCAAAAAGGGCAGTATGTGCGGGCTAGGAAAGTCGGCGCCTAACCCTATACTGTCCACCTTAACCTATTTCAGAGACGAATACCTTGCTCACATCGATGGGCATTGTACTACCGGAAAATGTAAGGACATGATAAAGTATGAAATTACGGCCGATTGCATTGGTTGTACGAAATGTGCTCAACGCTGTCCGTCCCAAGCCATTGAGGCGCGACCGTTTGAGTTGCATTTTCTCGATCACGAGAAATGCATAAAATGCGATATATGTAAGCAAATTTGTCCTGTAAACGCTGTGATAACAATCTGATATGATTCATCTTAAGATAGATAATATAGACATCACCATCGCTAAGGGAACAACGGTTCTGGAGGCAGCAAAAACCGTAGGGATTAAAATACCTTCCATGTGTTTTAAGGAAGGATTTGAAAATTGTCCGTCCTGCATGGTTTGTTTGGTTAAGGACAGAAAATCAGGAAATCTGATGTCGTCATGCGCTTTGAAGGTGTCGGAAGATATGGATATTCTAAGCAATGAACCTGAGGTAATAGAAGCGAGAAAGGAAGCGCTTGAACTTCTTTTGAGTGACCATATTGGCGATTGTGAAGCTCCATGCAGTCTTGCTTGTCCCGCAGGTATGAATATTCCACTAATGAACAGACTCATTGCATCCGAAAAATTTACCGAGTCGTTAAGAGTTGTAAAAGAGGAGATTGCTCTGCCATATATTCTGGGATATATCTGCCCGGCTCCATGTGAAAAGGCTTGTCGCAGAAAACAGGTTGACGAGCCTGTATCGGTTTGCCTGTTGAAAAGGTTTGTGGCTGCGCAAGATGAAACAAATGGTGTACATCAATTACCAGCAAAAAAACCGGACAGAAATAAAAAGGTTGCGATTATCGGTACAGGACCTGCAGGTCTCGCAAGTGCATTTTACCTACTTCAGTTTGGTCATCATTGTGTACTTTTCGACAAGAATGACGAGGCCGGAGGAGCGCTTCGATATAGCATTACGGAGGAAGTACTGCCCAGAAGTGTGATCAATGCAGAGGTAGACCTTATTCGCAGGTATGGTGCCGAATTCAGGTTGAATGCCCTGATTACTGATAAGGTATTTATGAATGACATAAAACCGGCATTTGATGCCGTAATTATTGCTACAGGCGACAGAGCATTATCTAACTATTTGACTCAAATTGAGTTCGACAAAACCGGTATTGTGGTCGGGGATGGAACATTTGTTACTTCCGAACCGGGTATATTTGCATGTGGTAGTGCGATACGAGCCCAAAAAATGGCTGTTCGGGCTGTAGCTCAGGGGAAAGCAGCAGCAATTTCTACCGATCGCTATTTAAGAGGTCTGACGCTTGAAAAACCCTCGAAAAGGTTTAATTCGCGGTTTGACAAACTCCAGGATTTAGAATATGCCGAATACCTTAAAGAGTCTATTCCTGACCGGAGATTATTACCCGAAGGGGGATACACTAAAGGGTTCAACCCCGATGAGGCTGTAAAAGAAGCCATGCGTTGTATGCATTGCGATTGCCGGAAACCAGAAACCTGCAAGCTCCGCCTATACGCAGATGAATACAAAGCTGACCGCAAAAAATATTTAATCGGAGAACGGAAATCATTGACGAAACATTTTCAGCATGACAAGGTAGTGTATGAACCGGAAAAATGTATCAGATGCGGATTATGCGTCCATATCACCATTCAGATCAAGGAAATTATTGGTCTTAGCTTTGTTGGCCGTGGGTTCGATGTTCGTATCGATGTTCCTTTCAGTCAAACCATTAAAGAAGGGTTGACTCATGCTGCCAAAAAATGTGTGGAAGCCTGTCCAACCGGAGCGTTGGCTTTTAAAGATTCGGACAAACCAACTTGATACTAATATTTCATTAAATAAGCCTAATCAAATGCCTTATAAGAAATCTAAATTCCCGAATATTTTTCCCTTACTTCCGACCTCCGACTTCCCGTTTCCGGCTTTGTTTGCATTTCTCATGTTTATCTCCACTTTCCTTCAAGCTCAGGATAATACCTCATGGCCCTCATTTAGGGGTAATCCCGGGTTATCCGGATTTGCCGATGTTACAGTTCCAAAAACACCAAAGTTGCTTTGGTCCTACAAAACCGGTGATGCAACCAAATCATCACCAATTATAGTTAAAGGAAACATTTATATTGGTTCAAACGATGGAGGTTTGTACTCGATCAGTGAAAAGGGCAAGATCAATTGGAAATATAATGTTGGTAATGCCATTGAAGCGCCGCCTTTGTATCTCGACAACATTATCTATGTTGGATCACTCGAAGGTCCATTGTTTGCAATCGATGCAAGAACCGGAAAACTCACTTGGAAATATGTTACCGATGGCCAGATATCAGGTTCCGCTAATTATGTTATTTCAGGAAAAAACAAACGGATTTTGGTAGGAAGTTACGACTATTCTCTACATTGTGTCAACGCATTAAATGGTAGGCTGGTATGGAAATATTCGTCTGAAAACTACATTAACGGTTCGCCTGCCACCAACGGTAAAGTAACTGTTTTTGGGGGTTGTGACGGTCAGTTGCATGTGGTTGATGTGAATACGGGGAAACTGGTTCATAAAATAAATATAGGGACTTACATTGCTTCATCGTCGGTTTTAGATGGAAACATGGCATTTTTTGGAAACTACGATGGGGTGTTTTACTGTGTCGATTTTGTGAATAAAAAAATTCTTTGGAATCGAGAAGTTGGAGGAGCCTTCATTGCATCTCCTGCCATTTCGGGCAACAAGATTGTGATTGGTTCCGAGAATAGAAATGTCTATTGCTTTAATAAAAAAGACGGCAAAACATTGTGGTCATTTAAAACGTTAGGTAAAATAACCAGTTCGCCGGTAATTGCCGGAACAAGTGTCATCGTTACGTCGGGCGATGGACGAATCTACATTTTCGACCTGAATACTGGCCAAAAAACATGGTCCTATGAAATTGGAAGTCCTTCGGCCAGCACACCAGCCATAACGCAGAATATGATGGTGATAGCTGCTGAGGATGGAACGGTTTATGGTTTTGGGATGAAATAGAAAACATCTATACAAAAAAGCAGATATTCAACACTTAATTTTGTACTATCTCATGAAAATTGTAAATATAGTTCCCGGATTTGGAGGCACTTTTTATTGCGGTAATTGTTTACGCGACAGTGATTTTGTAAAAACATTAAAGGCAATGGGACACGATGCTATTTTACTTCCGATTTACCTGCCTCTTAGCTCGAACGAAAACAATCCTATGGATGAAAATCCTGTTTTTTATGGAGCCGTTAACATTTATCTAAAACAAAAATTTGTTTTTTTACGTCATATGCCTCATTGGTTGCATCGTTTTTTCGACTCAAAGCCAATACTTCGTTATGCTGCAAAAAAAGCAGGATCCACAAGAGCTATCGGTTTGGAAGAGATGACTATTTCGATGCTTAAAGGCAGTGATGGGTTTCAGGCGGAAGAACTTCAGCAGTTGATTGATTTTCTAAAACATCACGAAAAGCCTGATTTAGTGCATCTTTCAAATGCACTACTGTTAGGACTTGCGGAAAAAATTCACAACGATCTTCAAATACCTGTGGTATGTTCGTTGCAGGATGAAGATGTTTGGGTTGACGCTATGGAACCTAGTTTCCGCGAAAAGGTTTGGCAATTGATGGCAGAAAAAGGACAATTTGTGGATAGCTTTGTTGCTGTAAGCGATTTTTATGCTGGTGTCATGAAAATGAAAATGAAAATTCCGGATCATAAAATTAATGTGGTTCATATTGGTGTGAAAGTAGAAAATTACTCCGTTGTGTCTCCATCGTTCAATCCTTCGGTTATCGGTTATCTTTCAAGGCTTTGTGAGGAAAATGGTTTAGAAATACTGGTGGACGCATTCATCGAACTAAAGGATACTACTCCTTTCAAATCAACAAAACTGAGAATTACCGGCGGAAAAACTGGTGACGATAAACAATTCATCAATAAACAGTTGAAAAAACTCGTAAGGAAAGGTTATTGGAAAGATGTTGAATTTATTGATGACTTCAGACCTGAAAATTTACCGGAGTATTTTAATGGTCTCACAGTGCTTTCAGTTCCTGTGTTGAAAGGAGAGGCTTTCGGACTTTACCAACTTGAATCCATGGCATCCGGGATACCAGTTGTTCAACCTTCATTAGGTGCTTTTCCCGAAATAGTTGAGATTACCGGGGGTGGATTGATTTATCAACCAAACACCCCAAAAGCCTTGTCAACTGCATTTGCAGATTTGTTTTCAAATCCTGAAAAAATCAAACAGATGAGTGTTAATGGTAGAGAAGCTGTTGCTGATAAATTTAACAGCCACACGTTGGCAGAGAAAATGATTAAGGTTTATGAGAATGCGACGTTGAAAAATGTTGTTTGAACACATAGATACGAAGGCACAAAGACCAATAAATTTGCGATTAAAAAATTATAAACGGGCAAGCTCATATCAAAAATATAATCCCCCGAATATGTATCTTTATCCTTTAAATCCTTCTAAAATTCTGATCATTGCATATTAAAACTATAAATCAATTGCTTTTAAAAAAACTTAATGATTATTGAACTACAAAATATTACCAAATCCTTTCAAAATGGCATTGTAGGCAATACTCGTCAGGTATTGAGCGATATTTCCCTTACAATAAACTCTGGCGAATCGATTGCAATTATTGGACCATCGGGTTCCGGTAAAAGCACGTTGTTAAATATCATGGGTACATTGGATTCACCCACTTCAGGTAGGGTTATCTTTAAAGGTAATGAGTTGAATAAGATGAATGAACAGGCGCTGGCCCGAAACCGTAATCAACATATTGGATTTGTTTTTCAATTGCATTATTTATTACCACAATTAAACTTAATTGAAAATGTGCTGATTCCGGTAATTCCTGAAAAGGACAAGGTAAAGCGCAAAGCCGCTCAAGTGAGGGCAATGGATTTACTTCAACACGTTGGACTAGCTGATAAAACCCATCAACTTCCCGGTAAATTGTCGGTTGGTGAATGCCAGCGTGCTGCGGTTGTAAGAGCGCTAATCAATAATCCTGAGATAATACTTGCCGATGAGCCAACGGGGTCATTGGATCATGATTCTGCATCAGTGCTGGGCGAGATGTTACTTGACATCAACAGAACTTTTGCTGTTTCGATTGTAGTGGTTACACATTCATTGGAACTTGCAAACACCATGAATAAAGTGTATAAGCTGTTTAATGGAAAATTGTTAACAGAAACCAGTAACCAGTAAGCAGATTATATGACAATCTACCGGTTAATAGCGAGAAGCTTATGGTATTTCAGAAAACAGCATTTGGTGGTTTTTGTCGGCACTTTAATTAGTACGGCTGTGTTAACCGGAGCTTTAATTATAGGAGATTCGGTTAATTACAGTCTTCGAAAACTTGTCGAAGTCAGGCTTGGAAATACAAAATACGTTTTAACCACAGGAAGTCGGTTTGTGCGAGCCGAATTGGCCAACGAATTGTCGGCGGCTGTGCATATTTCCAGCGCTCCACTTATGTTATTGCAAGGCATTGCGATTAATTCTGATGCTAATCTCCGCATCAATACATGTCAGGTGGTGGGGATCGATAGCACATTCTGGAAATTTTCAGGCAATTTCATGCCTTTACTGGATAATGAACAGGCGATTGTAAGCGAGAATGTGGCACAAAAGCTTAAACTTACAATAGGCGATGAGTTTCTGCTTAGAGTAGAAAACGCAACCATCATTCCCGTCAATGCCCCCTTTGTGCCTGAGAGCAAACCTTCTGTTGCCATAAGGTTAAGAATTAAAGCAATTGTCAATGATAGTTGCTTTGGCCGGTTTAGCCTTCGAAGCAATCAGTCCGCACCTTTCAATATTTTTGTCTCCCGCGGATTCATCTCAAAAAAACTTGATCTCTCAAATCTCTCCAATTGTATTTTGTTTTCTGATTTTAAGGAGAAAACCATTAGTCAGTTAGAACTGGAACATGCTATTTCCAAACTTTGGCAAACAGGTGATGCAGGTCTTGAAATTCACAAATTCACCGACCGTGATCGTTATGAAATAGTGTCAAACCGGGTTTTTATTGACGAACCCATTTCACGGGCAATTCTTCGCATCCCATTGCCAAGTGAAAAAATTCTTACTTATCTGGTAAATTCCATTCACTTCAACGGAAAATCTACGCCATATTCATTTATTACGGGTGCAACTTCTCCAATAGTTCCTGAGAATATCAAAAATGATGAAATTATTGTGAACGAGTGGCTTTCTAAAGATTTGGGAGTTGTCACCGGAGATTCCATTTCACTTGATTATTATGTGATTGGTCCACTACGCACATTGCGGGAAAAAAGTAAACAGTTTGTCGTAAGCAACGTTATTCCAACTGAAAGCGGCCTCGCTAATCGCAGTCTTATACCATCTTTTCCGGGTTTGTCAGATGCAGGCAGTTGTCGCGATTGGAACACCGGCATTCCTATCGATTTAAAGAAGATTCGTGACAAGGATGAAAAATATTGGAACGACTATAAAGGTACTCCAAAGGCATTTATTTCCCTGCAAACGGGGATTGATTTATGGGGTAACCAGTTTGGAAATCTTACAGCTATTCGCTTTAATACTAAGGATATTCCCATTGATTCCCTGCAAAAAGCCATTATCCGAAATTTAGTGCCTGCCGACATCGGAATTAACCTTACTCCTGTTTATCAGGATGGTTTGCAAGCAGCCAATAATGCTGTTGATTTTGGTGAACTATTTCTAAGTCTTAGTTTTTTTATAATTGCAGCTGCAATATTACTTACAGTGCTTTTGCACGCACTTAATACCGATACCAGAAGCATGGAAAGTGGTGTCCTAGCGGGGTTAGGACTTAGTAATAAGAGAATTATACATATACGTTTTGCCGAATCGGGCATGGTAATTCTCTTTGGCGGAATATTTGGAGCCTTATTTGGAATCCTTTATAATTATGGACTTATTTCGGGTTTAAATTCCGTTTGGAGTGATGCGGTAAGGGCAAACATGCTGGAAGTTAACATCAAATGTTCAACTCTTTTAATAGGAGCTTTATGTGGAATATTTGTTGCTTTATTATCTATTTTTTGGGTAACCCGAAGGAAATTAAAACATTCAGTCGCTAGCCTGATCAAAGGCATATCATACGATTCAACAGCCATTTCGTCCCGGAAACAAAGGTGGGGTAAAAGAATTGCCTATATCGGAATTATTGGAGCTTTAATACTAGTTAGTATTTCAATTATTGCATCCTCTTTCGAAAATGCCGGAGTATTTTTATCTGCCGGAGGATTATTTTTAATTGGAAGTTCAGCTTTTATTATGCAATACATAACCGATTTCGGTAAGGTTTCTGGTAAATCAGTAATGAGCATTTCTCATTTGGCAGTTAAAAATGCAGGTAGAAATAGGGGACGAAGTCTTACCATTATACTAGTTCTTGCCATTGGAACCTTTAGTATCATAATTACAGGTTCCTACCGAAAAACTTTTTATGGAACAGAGAACCTCAGAAAATCAGGTACCGGAGGATTTCTCTTTTGGGCAGAAACGACTTTGCCGGTAATTTATAATCTCAATACTCCGGAAGGTATAAAGAGCCTGACATTCAATAACGAAAAGGATTTGGAGAGTGTGCAATTCCTCCAGATACAAAGTTTGGCGGGTGATGATGCCAGTTGTTTGAATCTTAATCAGGTAAAGCGGCCACAAATTCTTGGAATTTCTACCGGCGAATTTGATAAACGCGGAGCATTTTCTTTTACTCAATTACAAAGAACAGTAAATGAGGAGCATCCTTGGCTAAGTTTGGATATTAAGTTGGGTGAAAATATTTACCCTGCCTTTGCCGATCAAACAGTGGTTAAATATGGCCTAAAAAAAGCGGTGGGTGACACATTAAACTATAAAAATGAAGTTGGCGATACCATTAGATTTGTTATTGTCGGGGGATTGAACAATTCCATTTTTCAGGGAAATTTGTTGATTTCAAACAAAATTTTTGATAAACAATTTCCATCTTCGGGAAGTTCGAAAATTATTTTAATAGATGCGCCGAAGGAAAAGGAAGAAGCTGTCGCGGAGATAATTCGAAATAGTTTTGCAGATTATGGAATTGAAATTACACCCGCAGCCACCCGATTGGCCGAATTCAATTCTGTTGAAAACACTTACCTTACAATTTTTATGGCTTTAGGTGGATTGGGTATCATTATTGGAACTTTTGGTATGGGAATTATTCTTTACCGGAATTTACTTGAAAGGCGTCGCGAACTGGGAGTGATGTTAGCGCTGGGATTTAAAAAAAGTGAAATATTCAAACTGGTTATTATTGAAAATATTTTCCTTTTATCTGCCGGGATTATCTGTGGGCTTATTTCTGCCATTATTAGCATTCTTCCCTCAATTGTCTCACCAGCATTTAACGTAAATGGGATATTTTTGGCTGTGCTTATTGTTTCAGTTTTTGTGATTGGCGGTTTATGGATTCTTTTTCTTGTCAAATCGTCATTGAAAGTAAGCTTGATTTCGTTACTAAGAAATGAATAAAAATGGGGAGTAGATAATTTTAAAGACCATCCTCTTCTATTTCAACACCTTCTAACTGAGCCAAAATATTGATAGCCTCCCGTCTGGAATTTCCACAGATCAGCAATTCTGCCTTAAAACCTCCACATACCTTTGGTCGGGTTTCAGAGAGGAAAATATTGCAGGTGAGTTCGTTACTTAAATGAATACATCTTACTCCTGCAGGTTTACCTTCCGGCATGCCAGGGATAGCTGATGATATAGAAGGTACTATACAACAGGCTCCGCAATTGGATCGACAGGAAATATAACCCGGATTGTATTCATTATAACTCATTTGCTTTTTTCAGAAACCACTGGTTTATCACCTTTTTTTGACTATTATAGGGTTTTACGCGATGTTTTTTTGAGAATGAAATCGACTACTCGGAATCTTTTCAAACAGTTGGAAGTTCAATAACCAGTCAATCATTTGAGTTTTTTCAAAATATCCATTGCCATTAATTTATAGAATGTTTTTCGTCCTGCAATTTTGGTAAGCAATTTATTTGCTTTGGTTGTCTGTTTAGTTTTAACATAACAAAGAGCTAAATACCATTCCGCGTGTTCTGAAAATGCGGTATCGTTCTGAGCTATTACAAATGAAAGGTTCTTAATGGCTTTTTCGTAATCATTAGTCTCTATGTAGGATACTCCAACGAAAAAGTGAGCAGTAGTATTATTATTATCAATTTTAAGAATTTCTTCAAATTTAGTGATGGCAATAAGGTAATTACCCTTATCATATTGTTGAATTGCCGAGATAAGAGCATTTACATCATTTATAACAGATGATCGCGTAAGGATATCGGCATCGTATTTTTGGTAATACTGCTTAAATAACCGATCGTTTGTTGGAACAGAAATAATATTGTAAACAACAGAAGATATTACAACTACCAGAATTACAGCAGCAGCTGTAAGAAATTTTCTGCCCAGAAAGAAGGTTTGTTTGAATTTCGATTTTATATCCTTAGCCTCTTCATTTAGCGCACTAAGTTCTTCATTTTCAAATTGTTTTTTCGCAATTTGTATATTTTCCATAAAAGTAAACAATTCATTATCAGCCAATAACTGGTCTACTTGCAGAGTAAGACGTAGTTGCTGAGAAATAATTGGATTAGATTTAAGCTCCAATTCAAATAATTGCTTTTCTTCTACTTTCATATCACCATCTAGGTACTGAATAATCTTTTCCAGTTCTTTCATTGGTCAATTCCTTATAATTAGGATTTTTAAGAATTCGCTCAATCAAATTTTTCTTACATCTGAATCGTCTGTTCTTTGTATGTTGTTCTGATAAGTACCCCATCACTTTTGTTACTTCGGTAATTGAATATCCTTGAAGTATGAGCCGTATTATTTTTTGACAATCATAAGATATTTCATTAAAATGCTGAAGAAACATTTTTCGTCTTTCAGTTTTAATTAAATCATCCGTTAGCCCATGCAGGGTTTCGTTACTATACTCATCGCAATTTTCAATTGAAACTTTTTTTTGATCCTTATACATCAATTGACGTAACCAAGCAATTTTTAGTACCGAAAACAAATAAGTATGAAAAGAACATTGTAAAGTCAGAGAATTTAGTCTGATTTTATCAAAAAGAGTAATTAAAACATCCTGAAAAACATCTTCGGCATCTTTTTCGTTACCACTGTTATTTTCTATGTAATGTTTTACGGATCTGAAATTTTTTCTATAGATAAAAAGAAGAACATCGCTGTCCTGTCCCCTTATTCCATCAATGATTTCTTGATCTGTGTAACTCTCCTTTCCCATGTATTAATACCGTAAATGAGCAAAAAGTAATCCCTTAAAATATATGTTATATAGCATAAAATACAATATTATTTATATAACACTGATTAATAAACTATTACAAAAGTTTAAGTTTTCTAAAATTATATGCAAAGGTAATTGAAAATCTTCTAATCTTTAGAAGTTGTTTAACAATTAATAAATTAACAATATAAAACACTGATTATAAGTCGTTTTCCTGAAAATTAATTCATAATTATATGGATAATCTTCGATTTTGGAAAGCATTTATGGACATTAGAAAACAAAATTAAATTGTTCTCAGGCCTAAGATATCTTCGATGCTATATTTGGGACATCATTTTAGGCGTTCTTTCTCCTTTATGTGAAAGTGAGGTTATATAAGGTATGGTGAACTTGAATTCGCTTCCGGTGCCGAAATTACTTTCAACCCATAGATGGCCTCCATGTTTTTCTACGAATTCCTTACAGAGCAATAATCCCAATCCTGTGCCTCTTTCTTGATCTGTGCCAATATTGGTATACTGAACATCAATCCTGAAAAGTTTTTCTATGTTTTTTTGTGATATCCCAATACCAGTATCCTTTATAGTTATTGTAACCGTATCCTCACACTGATTTGCATGTACCGTTACTTTTCCATTCCTGTGTGTAAATTTTACAGCATTGTTCAGTAGATTACGTAAAATAGTATTAAGCATATCTTTATCGGCCATAGTCTCCAAATTTTCAGCTATTTGGGAATGCAATTCTATTTTTTTATTAAGAACCATTGTTTTCATATTGACAAGATTCTCCTCAACTAGCTCGTTTATGTTTAGTATTTGAGGATTGAATTTGATATTGCCGGTTTGTGATCTCGACCATTCTAATAGATTTTCCAATAGTGCAAAGCCACGTTTCGCAGATTCATTTAGTAAAATGCTGATATTTTTGATATTATCAATATCAAAATCATCAACACAATCTATTAGCATTTCTGAGGCTCCCAGCAAGCCACAAAATGGATTTTTCAGATCGTGTGCAATAATTCCGAAAAATTTATCTTTTGTGGCGTTAAGATCTTTCAGATCCGCTGCATATTTTTTCAATTGCACTTCTGCTTTCTGCTTTTCATTTTCAATCTGTATCCGGAGAGTTATATCCTCAAAAATAACTGCAAAGAACCCTGTTTTGGGACAGAAAGCATTTATCTTGAAATATTTATTTATTTCAGAATTATAATTTTCAAATTCAACGCTTTTACCTGTTAATGAAACCTCTCCATATATAGCTATTTTATTTTTATAAGTTGCCGGTAATATTTCACGGGCCGTTTTACCTATAATTGCCCGGGCCGTTAATCCTGTTAATTCTTCAAAGGCAGGATTAACACTAATGAACTTATAATCACAAGGTTTCCCTTGCTTATCCAGTATAATTTCATACAGAGCAAAACCATCGATCATTTTGGTAAAAAGTAGCCGGTATTTTTCTTCGCTTTCTTTTAATTTTTCTGACGTTTGTATATGTTCATTCAACTCGAAATGCAAAAGGGTATTTATTTCGGCTAAATCCTGTGTTCGAATTTGTATTTTAGAATCTAATTCTTCGTTTAATTTTTGTAACGCTTCCTTGGCTTTTGTTACTTCCTTAAAAAGAATTTTATAACTATTTTCACTCATTTTAAGGTCGTTTTCTACTTTTCTCCTTTGAATATTCAAAGATCCCTGACTACTTATGGCTTCAATAATATCCATGTCATTAGGATCAATGGCTTTTTTTGAAAAGATAAATACTCCCCCATAGTGTTTTTCATCTCTTGAAAAACCGATCGTATAAGTTTTATAATGGTTAAACACCTTTTTAAATTCGCCGAATACATCCATTCCTTTTTCTGCAGTGAAATGATCCGAAATTTCGCCACTCAATTCATGAAGTTTCCCATCATTGTGAAAATTCAACACCTTTTTCAGGTAATCGCCAACAAGAATCATGACTTGAGCCTCTGTTAATTTATAAATTTTCAGAATTTCAAGAAAAAATGGTTCAAGCCTGTCATTGGATCTCATGCAGGTATTATATTGATCCATAAGATCAATCGAAAAAACGGTTACTTGATTTAGCAATCGGTTAATATTCTCGCGTATTGTGCGGTAAATTGAAGGAACATCTTCACATTCATTCATTGCCACCGTTGCCAATGAAAGAATTGCAAACTGGCGAGCATTTCGTTCCTGGATTTCCTGTAGATTTTTTCGCTCGATACCATATCGAATGGCGCGTAAAATGTTTTCAGAGGTCAGATTATTTTTTACAAGGTAATCTTGTGCGCCTGCTTTTACAGAGGCTAAGGCTGTTTCTTCATCATCCAGCCCTGTCATCACTATAACGGGGGCCTTAACTTTTGATACCAGAAATTTTTGCAGGGTTTCCAGACCTACACTATCTGGTAACCCCAGGTCTAACAGAATTACATCGAACTCATTTTCGCCCGATAGTTTTATGGCATCGCATAACTTTGCAGAATGGGAAACTAAAAATTTAGTTTCCGTGGATTTTATAAAGTCTTTAATAATGTAAACATCACCCGGATTATCCTCTACCAATAGAATATGTAAAGGGGTTTTATTTATAGAGGAAGTTTCCATTTCGCTTTGTTTTATTTGTATATTATTTTTTAGTTGGCAACTTTACCAGAGAGAACCAAAAATCCTCAATGGATTTAACCACGTTAACAAATTGATCCAAATCCAAAGGCTTTGTTACGTAGCAATTGGCATGCAGACTGTAAGATTTTAAGATGTCTTCTTCTGCCTGGGAGGTGGTCATAACTACAACCGGAATTTGCTTCAGGTTATCATCAGTTTTTATTTCAGACAGCACTTCGCGTCCATCCTTTTTGGGGAGATTAAGATCCAAAAAAATTAGATCAGGCCTCGGCGATCCCGTAAATTCTTCTTTTTTATTAAGAAAATTCATTGCCTCCACACCGTCTTTAACAAGGTGCAGCTGGCACTGGATTTTATTGCCATTTATAACTTCCTTGATAAGTCTGGCATCACCCGGGTTGTCCTCTACTACCAGGATGTCGATTGGTTTCATCTTTTGGTTTTGCATCGTTTTAGCTCCTTTCAAATTTTTTTATGGTGAAATAAAATGTTGTTCCTTTATTAATTTCTGATTCCACCCAAATTTTTCCTCCATGGCGTTCTATGATCCGTTTACAGATTGCAAGTCCAATACCTGTACCTTCATATTCGTCTTTTGGTAGTAACCTCTGGAATATCTGGAATATTCTCTCAAAATACTGTTTTTCAATACCAATACCATTATCCTTGACCGAAAATATAAAGTGTTCGTTTTCTTCTTTAGACGAAATGTGAATCAATGGTGTATTCTTTGAAAATTTAAGCGCATTTCCAATGATGTTTTGCAGCAATTGGGTCATTTGCCCTTCATCAGCGTATACTACAGATAATTCACCGTTGGTTATCAGGGCATTTTGCGCCTGTATATTGATATTCAAGTTATACACTACTTGTCCTAATACCTCGTGCATGTCAACATAGTTGAATTCTTTGATTTTTGTTTGAATTCTGGAAAAAGCAAGAAGATCGTTAATTAACGTTTGCATGCGCGATGCTCCGTCCACGGCAAATTGGATGAATTCCTGAGCATCCTTATCTAATTTATCTTTATATCTTTTAGATAGTAATTGGGTAAAACTTGACACCATACGTAATGGTTCCTGTAGATCGTGCGAGGCAATATAAGCAAACTGTTCAAGTTCTTTATTCGAACGCATCAACTCTTCATTGAGTTTAAACAGCACCTGTTCCGCATCCTTTTTCATTTCGGTAATGTCAAAACAAACTCCTGTCATTTTAACAGGTTTTCCTTTATCATCTTTTGTTACAAGCGCTTTAGCGTTAATGTACTTCACACCTCCATCTCTCAATTTAACCCTGTAAACTGTTTCGAAGTGGATTTCTTTTTCCAGTGCTTTCTGGAGCGCTATTCGTGTATGGGGAATGTCTTCGTCAACCAAAAAGGCTTCAAACGCTTCATATGTTTTAGCAAAGGAACCGGGTTCGATACCAAACATATGTTCCATCCTTTCATCCCATTCAATTTCGTTAGTTAAAATATCCCAAACCCAAACCCCGATACTAGCATTTTCCAAGGCCAGCGTGAGCTTTTCTTCCAATTCCTGAAGTTCTTTTTCTGCTTTTGTTTTGGCTATTTTTGCCCGGATAGATAAAATCCCGTAGGCAAGGTCGGCAGCCAATTCAGTAAGAAAATTTATCTCTTTTCCCGTAAATGGATCCGTTTCGCTGGAATAAATAGTAATTGCCCCGAATGTATTACCATTATCTGATAGAGGAAGAGCCAGAGACGATGCATAACCTCGTTTTACTGCTTCTTCCCGCCATGGCTTATAACCAGGATCAGTAATTGTATTGCTGCATAACGCCGCCTTCCCTATACGAATGGAGGTTCCTGTGGGGCCTTGTCCCAGTTCGTTATCCGCCCATGTAATTTTCAATGTTTCGAGATATCCTTTGTCAAAACCAGCATAAGCCTTAGGTTCAACGGTTTTTGTTTCATCATTTTGGGCATAACCGATCCATACCATGGCAAAACCGCAGTCGTTCACCACAATCTGGCATACTTCTTCGAGGTATGATAATTCGTCAGTGGCTTTAAGCATTACCTGGCTGCTTTTACCCAGGGCTTTGAGTATACGGTTTAGTTTGAGCAGCTCAAGTTCTTTTTTCTTAATCTCTGTCACATCGCGGCTATAAGTAGCAACGTAATTGACCTTGTTATCTTTAAAACATGGATAGTAATGGTGTTCAAAATGCATCCCATTCCGAACATCCTCAAACTGTAAGGGCTGTCCTGAAATAAAAACATTATTCAAATGTTCCATTCGGGATAAGGCTAGTTCCGGCAGCATAAATTCCGATAAATTATGCCCAATAGCATCAGCCTGGGAGAGATTGAACCGTTTGGTGCCAATGCGGTTGGTAACAATAAACTTTCCCTGACGATCCAAAAGATAGATGGATTCCTGCGTAGCATCGAGGATAGCGCGTAAATTTTCTTCGCTCTCCATGATTTTTTTTGTAATCGGCGCCGAAATTTTTCTGAAGTAGAAAGTTGCAATAGTAACTAAAACAATCGCAATAAGGCCTACATATAAACCAACTTTATAAAACGATTCATTTACTTCAGAAATGTCAATTTTTGTTACAATACCCCATCGAAGTTTGGGAATATAGTTGCAGTATGCCAGAACTTCATTATTACTGTAATCGAATCCCCTCATAAACCCTGTTCTTTGAGATAATGCTCTTCTCATGGGTTCCCCAACTATCGAATTAAAGGCAATAGGCTTGGGACTAGAGAAATCATATCTAAGGTGATCCAAGAGATAAAAAATCGAGTCGTTTTTCAGGTATCCAATACCAAACTCGCCTGTTTTTCCGAGGGAAGTATTAAGTTTTTGCTGGCGTTTTAATAATTTCAGAACTCCATTTATATCTTTTCCTTCATCGAAAATAGATTCTATAATGCATGTTTGATTTTCGGATAATTCTTTTAAGTATTCCTTTTTTTCATTAATTACTACATGGTATACGATGTAAATTGATATACCAGAAACAAGTAAGGACACAAAAATCATAATTATCATTAACTGAAAAGTCCCTTTCCCCTTTGACATTATCATGCTAATTTATTTATAGTAGAGTTTTATACTGAAGTTTCGGAGATGTTATAGTATTGATAGGCAGGCGTATAAATATTTGCCACAATTTTCATTAAATTATTGATTATTAACTAAATAAAGTATGTAAAAAGTTGCATATTTCGAGTTAAATTGTTAATTTTAAATC
>JBBQTB010000033.1:0-64174 GCA_038213375.1 Bacteroidales bacterium
CAAAAGAAAAAAGTAGCCAAAAAAGAAAATTGTTAATAGTGAGAATAACCTTAAACAAGGTTATTTCCCACTATTAACAATACATACATCATCATATATTATTTCTCTTTTTTAACTGTCCTAAGAAAGGGGGGAACTTAAAATTATATTGCATATTTTTATCAATGCTGTCTTTTTACAATAGTTATAATCGTTTGCTTTATCTCAAAATATAGGTTAAGAGTTGTTTTTTAAGTTTTTTTAAAGATGAAAATACCAAAACCTCTAAGTTAGCATTCAATTGCAGTTTTTTGAGATTTCGTTTACTAGGTTTGTTTTTTCATGGTTAGTTATTTATATAGTTTGGGCAATCAAATATATAGACGGTTCCCGATCTTGGCAAACCAGTATTCGGTATCACAGTTAGCGTTACATTTAAACTATTTTTTGAGTAGGTTATCCAGGAAGGAGTTGATGCCTTATAATTTGTATTGCTTTTTGCAGTGGTCGTTTTTAAAGTGCATATGCCACCTTCCGCTTCAAAATAGAAGGCTTCTGAAGGAGAAATGGATGATAACGAACATTGCGATTGGGCTTTAAAGCTTAATATAAAAAAGCAAAACAGTATAAATATATATCGCTTATAAATTTGAGTTCCCATTGTTGTAGAGTTAATTTTTTTTTGCACATGTCAATAATTCACTTAAATTTAAACCTTATAAAGTTGTTACCATTACAAATTACATGTTATGATCAATATTGTCAACAGGTTGCTTTTTATTATTTGCCTTCTATGGTTTGTAAATAACTCACAAAAATTAAAACTGAAACTGATTTAATTAAGTTAATTGTTTCAATAGAAGATATATTGATACAGTTCAATTAATATAGTTTGCCATGAATTCAACCGACATCTGCATGCATCGTTTGTATCATCAAAATATCAGTGCCCCTCAACTGAAAAGGCCCGAAGAAATTCTTTCATGGCTTGGAGCAATTCAAGCACAGGATTATGCTGGGGCAAAATGGTCGCTTGGATTGAGGATGCTTCATGGGACAGAGAAAGCTATCGAACAATCTCTCCGTGAGAAGCACATCCTTCGTACATGGCTTATGCGCGGCACACTTCATTTTGTGACTGCCCGGGATGTAAAGTGGATGCTGGCACTGTTGGCTACCAAAATTATTTCCAGCTGCACCCGACGATATAAAGAACTAGAACTGGATACTCAAACCTTATTGAAAACCAATGGTTTGCTTGAAACAGCTTTGCAAGACAATCTTTTAAGCCGCGCTGAACTATTAACATTTATAAATCAACAGGGCATTTCAACACAGGGCCAACGGGCAGCATACATTCTCCAACGAGCGTCCCTTGACGGGATTATTTGTCAGAATGTACTAATACGCAACATACCCAACTACATCCTGCTGGACTCCATCCCAAAAACTAACCCACTAAACCGGACAGATGCCTTGGCAGAGCTGGCCAAACGCTATTTTACAAGCCGGGGACCGGCAACATTACAGGATTTTGTGTGGTGGAGCGGCCTTTTGGTTTCCGATGCAAAAATTGGCCTTGAAGCCTGCAAATCGTTTCTTATCCAGGAAACCATTCTCAACCAAACCTTCTATCTTACGGGTGATATTCATCTTGTGCCTGAAAATGAAGCCTCCATATATCTTTTGCCAGGTTTCGATGAGTATCTTCTTGGCTATAAAAACAGAATCGCTTCTCTCGATCAGGAACATCAGATGATCTGGTGCCCGGGAAATAATGGAATGTTTATGTCGTATATTGTCGTTGAGGGCAAGATGGCCGGAACTTGGAAACGCAACATCAAAAAAAATGCGATCGAAATTGAAACTTCTCCGTTTGAATCATTAAACAAAAATCAGAACAAGTTAATTACTATCGCATTAAAACGTTACAAAGAATATACTGGCAGGGTTCTTAATAATACTGAGCCTACAGAACTTTAAAATCATTTTTGGGATTTGTCATGTCAAAGTCAATCTTCAACGTAATTTATCTTTAACATCCCATCGAAGAATGTTAAATTAGTAAAGAATAACTTGATTCAGCTTAAGTACTATCTTACTCTCCTTGTCTCGAAGAGAGGTTGTTCGTTTAATTCAAAATAAAAAATTCCTGTCAGTTGCTATTCAATCGCTCAAGAATATTACAACGGAAGGCCAGACCTACATTGTCCCACGTGTAACGGTCCTTTGCCCTTTGATAACCGTTTTCCCCAAGTCGTTCACATAACTCAGGGTCATTAAGCAATCTGATTAGCACTTGTGCATAATCTGCTACATTGTTGCGGAGAAGAAATCCATTGTACTCGTTTTCGATCATATCAGGCAAAGCACCAATATTATTGGAAACTATAGGTAGCCTATAAAGCATCGATTCTACAAAGACAATACCAAAAGGTTCGAGCTGTGTGGGCATGCAAAATACAGAGGCCGAATTGAAATAATTTGGCAGAGACTCAAGCGGAACCTTGCCAATAACGGTCACATTTTTCACATTCACTCTCGGGGAACATCCAACGATGGTTAAACTTGCATTTGGTAGAACTTCAGATACATTTTTAAACGCTTCCAGCAGCAATGGCCCTCCTTTGCGTACCCATTCCAAACCTACAAAAAGGATATGTTGATCACGATACTTTTGGGTATTCTCATTATACACCAGAGGCACATTACTTCCTGCATACACGCATCT
Source organism: Bacteroidales bacterium (assembly GCA_038213375.1). Lineage (GTDB taxonomy): Bacteria > Bacteroidota > Bacteroidia > Bacteroidales > JAAUTT01 > JAAUTT01. The sequence goes on from JBBQTB010000033.1 coordinate 2,711, forward strand.
AACATTATTAGAGGGTACGTTGTATTTTTCAATCAATAGATTTTGAATATTGGAACTCATAACAAAAGACAAGGTAGCCCGCTGATAAAGCTGTTTTTCAACCTTGATAAAAGCTTTTGAACGGATATATTGTCTGGGGTTACAATACGGATAGGTATTATTTGCGATGGTGACGTGATCGGAATATACAAAATGGGGAACGCCTTCGGTGCTTCCATCGAAAAGAGATTGCATTTGCATCACAAAAACATAATTATTGGCCTTTACATGATCAGACACATATTTTCTAGATTTTGAGGTAAAGAGCCTTGTACTGTTATAAAATGTCTTTATCGAACGTAGTTTTTTCTGGCCTGTAAAAAAATCCCATCCGTATTCCCATCCAAAAAAAAACAAGTTAAGGAACAGCCAAAATATACTACTTTTTGCAAGCGCCTCATCTACATTAAACGTAACGATATCATACTCATGGAAATTATTAACCAATTGATTATAAACGCTTTTATTGATGCCTGAAAAATGCTTATGGTGAACAAGCAAAGCTTTTTTCTTCATTGTAAAGGAAATAAAAATGATTTTATTAATCTAATCGTTATTCTTTAATTTGAATTAATCTTTTACCTTAATAGTTGGATATTAATTTATTACGTAAAAGAATTATAAAATGCGAAAACTTGGTTCTTTGTAAGTAAATATAAGCAATTGACTACAAAAATGAGATCTAATTATAAGGTTTCTAAAGCCATAAATTAGCATTCTATCAATAATAACCATAAGTTTATGGATGACTTAATAATGACGTTAATCAAAAACACGAATGCAACTCTCCCTGCAAAAAACACTTTTTATCTCGATCCATCTACATCAAATCAGTGGACAGATACAGACAGTCTTCATAAGGCGCGGAATGGAATGGCCGCATCCGTTTTGAATTAAAGATGCCGACTTACTTTATCGTTGCTAACGCCTTCTCAATCCGTGAAATCACTTCCTCTTTGCCAAGCATTTCGGCAATTACCGGAAGATCAGGACCAAATGATCCCCCAACCAGCGAAAGACGCAATGTATTCATGATACTTCCCATGTTTGCCTGCTTTTCTTCCACAAAGTGATGAACGGAATCTTTGAATGATTCGGCTGTAAAAGGCTCAATTTTACGAATAACCCCTTTGACATCGGCTATCAACGATGGGATATTGTCTTTCCATCGTTTCTTAACCACTTCAGCATCGTAACTTTCTGGAGCAATAAAGAAAAAAGAGGCTTGTTGCCACATCTCTTGAACAAAATTCACCCTCTCCTTTACTAACGCAACAACCGTTACTAGATATTCGAAATTTACAGTAATCCCCTTTGATTGAAGGATCTTTTCAAATTCATAGGCCAGTTCTTCGTTATTCCGCCGGATAAGGTATTGATGATTGAACCATTTGGCTTTCTCGAAATCGAACTTGGCCCCTGCTTTGTGGACATGTTCAATTGAAAAATGTTCTGCCAAATCATCGACCGAGAAAATTTCCTGTTCGGTCCCGGGATTCCATCCCAAAAAGGCAAGCATGTTGATAAAAGCCTCAGGAAAATAGCCCGATTCGCGGTATCCCGTCGAAAGCTCGCCACTTGCCGGATCCTTCCATTGCAATGGAAAGACAGGGAACCCGAGACGGTCGCCATCACGTTTGCTGAGCTTTCCTTTGCCATCGGGTTTCAGTAGCAAGGGCAGATGGGCAAATTCGGGCATGGTATCTTCCCATCCCAAATATCGGTACAACAAAACATGCAACGGCAATGATGGAAGCCATTCTTCGCCGCGGATAACATGGGTTATTTCCATAAAATGATCGTCGACCACATTGGCCAGATGATAGGTTGGAAAACCGTCAGATTTAAAAAGCACTTTATCATCTAATGTGGACGTGTTCACTTCAATTCGTTCCCGAACCATATCGTTAGCCTTTACCAATTCGTTTTCGGGCATTTTCAGGCGAATTACAAACGGGTCGCCAGCTGCCATCCTCGTTGCGACCTCTTCGGTTGGCAAGGTCAACGAATTTCTCATCCGTCCGCGAACATGCGAACTATAGCTGGTATTGCTGGCTTTGGATCCCTCCAGCTCTTTACGGAGCTTTTCCAGCTCTTCGGAAGTGTCAAACGCATAATACGCGTATCCGTCTTCTATCAATTGTTCCGCATACTGGCGATAAATCTCCTTACGCTCACTTTGACGATAAGGAGCATGCGGACCGCCTATTCCAACGCCCTCATCAGGCATAATACCCGCCCATTTCAACGAATCAATGATGTATTGCTCTGCTCCGGGGACAAAACGGCCTTGATCAGTATCCTCGATACGAAGTAGAAAATCGCCCCCGTGTTTTTTGGCAAAAAGATAATTATACAAAGCAGTGCGTACACCACCAATATGCAGAGGTCCGGTAGGACTGGGCGCAAAACGCACTCGTACTTGTTTGTTCATTTTTGGCTTTTATGCAAAGATATATAATAAAAGTTGTGCGAAGTAACTATCAAGTCGCAAGACGAAGCAATACGTAACCCAAAGTTCCCCGTATTTATTTTAAATTTAAACTCTTAGCTCCTAGCTCAAATTCCCCGAAAAACTTCGTTGCAGGCCGACTTATACGCATCCAGGGTAACTGATTTTTTGATTTTTTTCAACCCTTTTTCTTTGCCTATAAAGGATGAAGCAAAATATTCCCAATAGGGTTTCATTTTGTTGAGCACATGTGATGATCCGCTCAGCCGGATACTATTCAGATAAATAAGTTGTTCGTGTAGTTTACTTAAAGCTGATCTGATCTCCTGTTCACTTGCTTTTTCGCCGGTTTTTATTTCCTGAATGAGCAATGGATTGGCAATGACTCCGCGCCCCAGCATCCAACGCGTCACAAAAGGCATTTGTGCTGTCAACACACTGTATTGTTCGAGTGTGAAAATATTTCCGTTGTAACAAATGGGATGTGTCAATAGCCCGGCCATTTCCGTAAAAGCCTCAACATTGGTGTCACCTTTATACATTTGTGCGGCTGTTCTTGCATGAATAATTACTTCGCCAAGTGGATATCTGTTAAGCACGGGAATAATGGTTTTCCAATCATCGTTATTGGTAAGTCCCAGTCTCATTTTTACAGATATCCGACAGGTTGTATTTGCAAATAATTCGGTCAAAATTCGGTCAATTAGCTCGGGATGAGGTAACAAACCTGCTCCCATTCCTTTTTTTGTAACCATTTTATAAGGACATCCCAGATTCAGGTTCACTTCTTCATAACCCATCAACATAAGTTCGTTTAGTGCCGTTAGCATCTCCTTTGCATCGTTTCCTAACAACTGGGGAATAAGATGATAACCTGTAATTTTTTCGGGCAGAACATCGCGAAAAATACGTTTGTCGGGATCGTGAGTATCAATAAAGGGAGAAAAGGCAGCATCTGGAGCACCAAAGAGAGAAGAGAAAGCAGCTCTATAGGAGTAGTCGGTAAACCCTTGCAATGGGGCCAGGTAGATTTTTATGATAGAATTCGAAGATGAGTTATTCATAACTTACATGATGTTTTTTAAAAAACAAAACCAATCTGTGAGCAAATAAAATCGGCCTGACCGAAATTAGCCTTGATGTACGCCCCAATATAAACGTTACTCCGGGTACAATATTTCGGATCGAAAAGGTAATACTGTACACCCAGACGAGTGTTAAAAATTTTCTTAGTCACATCTTTAAAATCATTTGCCTTTCCATTGCGTTCGATGTATTTGTTGTAAAATTGATTGTATACGTTAATACCTCCCTGAGTAAGAAGGCTGAAATGGCTTATCATCAATTCATGAGCAACAAAAATGCCTATCACGGTTGCTTTTAACTTCTGCTGACTTGAAAAATAATCGTTATTAACAATGTAATTATAGAAACTGTTATAATGATTCACCTCAATGCCCAATTGCATATTGCTGGATTTGCCGTATCGTTTTGACAGGTAAATATCGTTCACATATATGGCATACTTGGGAGTAAGTACTGGCCCTTTGGTATCGGCCAGCTCATGCACTCCAATGCCTGCGCGAATATTGAACCTGATTTTATTTTTGGGTACTTTTATTTCTTTCCGGGTAAACCGTTTGGGTAATTCCCTAGGAGCATAAGTCAGTCCCAGAAATAACGACGGCAGATTAATGCCCATATTTGGAACCTGATAATGCCCGTTGGAACAATGAGACACCATGAAACCGGTTTTTATATTCAAATGGCGACCAATTGAAGGCTGAACATATGCCGAAGCAAATGCGAATGCCGTTATGGTCGATCCAATATAAAAATCAGAAGGATTAGTGTCATAATTATATTGTTTTTCGAAAAACGCAAGGCCAAGTCCTAAATTAACCCTAGGGGAATACCACTGACTACCCTGAGTATTAAATGTAATATTTGGAACCACACCTGCCATTCTGCCCAATTCTTTTTTATTACCAAAATCCCAGACGAATAACGAACAACCTACCTTCGGGAATCCGAAAATATGATGCCAATCTTTACTACCATTGGTTTGCACAGCTATATTTAGCTCGATCGAAAATGGATTAACGCTTTTCGGTACGTCCTCGGAGATATTAACAATGTGTCCGAGATGAAACGATGGCTCAATAGACCAATATCTAAAACGTAGAGAGTCGTTTACCGGTTGCGCAACTGCGGTGAGGGAATTTGCGATAACAATAATAAAAGTGAGGATACGCATTAAGCGGTTGTTGAATCAGGCAAGATTAATTGGAATAAAAAAAAATATTCCTCTGAAGGAATAGTCCATCAGAGGGATAATGGAAATATTTAATTATCGTGTTGAAAACTTATAAATAGTAAGCTGAGTGTATTTTTTACCTGGGTTTAAAACAACCGAAGGAAATTTAGGTTGATTTGGAGAATCAGGGAAATGCTGGGTTTCGAGACACAACCCAAAGTGTTTATCATATTTTGCACCGCCAATACCGGTTAATGAACCATCGAGAAAATTTCCCGAATAGAATTGAATACCCGGTTCGGTTGTATAGGTCTGAAGCAAACGTCCTGAAGCTGGTTCGTATACCTCGGCGGCCAGAGACAATTCGGTGTTTTGCTTACGAAGTTTATAATTCATATCATAACCTCCCGGAACTTTTTCAATTCGTTCTCCAATTTTATGTGCCGTAATAAAATCGAAATCAGTACCAGTAACAGAAGAAATTATTCCGGTAGGAATTAAGGTTGTATCGGTTGGTGTAATTGAATCGGCAAAAAGGGTTAACTCGTGGTTCAAAATATTTTCCTTTGCGCCTGATAAATTAAAATAGCTATGGTTTGTAACATTCAGAACTGTTGCCTTATCAGTTACAGCTTCGTATGAAATTTTAATTTCGTTATTGCTAGTAAGCATGTAAGTAACTTTCAAGGTAAGGGCTCCCGGATAACCTTCTTCCATGTCCTTGCTCATATAAGTAAGCGATAACCCTACTGAATCTGCTGAAGAAACTTCGGACGCATCCCAAACCTGTCTATCAAATCCTTTTATCCCGCCATGCAGCGAATTAGGCCCATTATTGATAGCGAGGGTGTATTCAGCACCATTGAGAGAAAATTTGCCCTTGGCAATACGATTTCCAAATCGACCAACAATGCTTCCAAAATGAGGATTTTCTCCTATGTACGATTTTAAGCTATCAAATCCTAAAACCACATTTTCAAATTTTCCGTTTTTATCGGGTACAATAATCGAAGTAACTCTGCTTCCCCAATTGGTGATTTTAACTACCATCCCGTTTTTATTTGTAAGAGTATAAAGAGAAATTTCTTTCCCATCGGCTTGACCCCACGTGTCCTTCTTGATAGACGGTTTATCTTCTTTCTTAGCGCAAGCAGCTAAAAACAAGATACTAATAAGTAAAGTAGCGATTTTGATTTTCATATTTTTAATTTTAATTTTTTGAAAGCGAAAGATATAAAAAAATTATATTGAATGTGCAGGGGAAATAGATAGAAATATAGTACCCCATCGGGACGACATTATGGTGGCATCCAACGGAACGGCCATTTTTATTGACTTTAAAGATTTATTCAATATTTTAAACGGACACTATTGATTAATTATGACAAAATATAATTTTTTAATGTGTTTGATATGCAGCAACCAATTAAAAATTTCCATCTGCCCATATGTTAATTTTACCATATTTAGCACATTTCAAATAATTCCATATTTGTATCGTTATATCAATGGGGTAATATTGGTTTTAAAGCTACATAGTTTGCAAGTCGCTGTAAAAATAACAAAGTCAACTTTCATATGTTTATAATGCAAATTACAGTTATTCTACATTTACAACTTTTACACCGCCCATTGCGTATATTTGAACTATTAACACCTATTTTACGAATGTACATACGATATTTTCTGGCATTATCAATTTTGGTTATATGTTCATGCAAGAGTAAGCCCCAAATTGTCGAAGTCAGAACCCTTCATACAAATCAAGAATTAGCGGTTTCCTCAGCTCGAATTCCTTATGTTCAGGAGTATGAAAAATTTGCCCTCGAGACCATGAAGGAGACTCACCAACCGGGAGCGGCCATAGCCATAGTTAAAGGATCGGAAGTGCTTTACCTTAAAGGAATGGGTGTAAAATCGGTTGGAACTACTGACTCGGTTGATATTCATACTGTTTTTAGGATTGCTTCGGTATCAAAGGGTTTTGCTGCCATTTTGACGGGTATTTTGGTGCAGGAAAAAAAAATTGAGTGGGACGATAAAGTCATCAAATATCTACCTGATTTTGCGTTAAAAGATACGTTTAGCACACATCATATTACCGTTCGGCATATTCTCAGTCATACAAGCGGATTGCCCATCCACACCTTTACAAATTTGATTGAAAGCCGGGTTCCTTATGAAACCTTGCGCGACAATCTTCGTTATGTCAAACCTGTTGCTCCATTAGGAAAAGAATATGGATATCAAAATGTGGTTTACAGTCTCATTGGCGATATTATTAAGAAAGTAACAGGCAAGCCATACAGCGAAGTTCTAAAGGAAAAAGTGTTTACACCTTTGCAAATGACGGATGCCTCGGCAAGTTTTGAGTCGTTGGATCAAGGTTCAAATGTGGCATTACCTCATTTAAAGAGAAGTGATTCCACCTTTTATGCATTCCGAAATACTCCCGAGTACTATTCAGTGCTGCCGGCGGCAGGGGTTAATGCAAGTATTTCGGACATGGCAAAATGGTTAATGGCACTTTTAGGAAATAACCCTGATGTAATCACCAAAGAAACGTTAAAAGAGTTATTTAAAAGGGAAGTGCAAGTACCAAGACGCCGAAAGTACCATTTTTTTCGTTGGCGATCAATCAGGGAAACCTATTATGCCATGGGCTGGAGAGTTCTTAACTATGGGGGAGAAACTGTTATTTATCATGGGGGCTTCGTGAACGGCTATCGCAGTGAAATCGGCTTTTGCCCATCACAAAAAATTGGTATTGTTGTGCTGTGCAATGCATCAGGTAAACTTGTAAACGAAAGCATCCCCACCTTTTTCGACGATTACTTCAACCATCAGCATAAGCCGGAAATAAAAAAAGCGGTAATTACCCCGCCTTTTCTATTTACTATGTACTAAAAATTATGCGTTAATCAGTTCTTTATATTGAGCGGGACTTAACAATTCGTTAAGTTCCAAAGGATCATTAATGGAAACTTTAATCATCCATCCATCGCCGTATGGATCTTTGTTAACTAACTCCGGTGCATCTTCCAGTTTAGGATTCACTTGTAACACTTTGCCTGATACAGGCATAAAAAGATCAGACACTGTTTTTACAGCTTCCACGGTACCAAACACTTCCTCTTTTTCAAGTGTATCATCTACCGTTTCAATTTCAATAAACACGATATCACCAAGTTCTCCCTGGGCATAATCGGTAATACCTATAATAGCCTGGCTACCCTCTATTCTGATCCATTCGTGATCTTTGGTGTACTTTACGTTTTCCGGTATGTTCATAATCAACTGTTTTTATATTCTTAGTTCTTTTTGAGAAACCAAAAATAATACATTTTAATTAAATAAAGCATTACTGTGCAAGTGTGAAGCGTACGCTGAAACCGATGTTGGTATTGGCTGTCGGATAAGATGTTGATACCAATGGGGTGTTTACAATTCTGTCGTAAAACATACGCAAATTAAATCTGTCACTCAACATATAATCGGCAGAGACTTTTATTGTCACTATGTTTTGGCCCTGAGAAGGCTGATCTGGCTCATCGGTTAATCGTCGGATAATGGTCTTGTTATCTCGTATTGAAAGGTCGGCTCGTAAATTCAAATCACTTTTAAATTTCTTCTCACCTCCAGCCGACTTGATGATAAATTGCACATTATTAAATTTATACCCAGAACCTACCACCAATTCATTCGAGATTGTTTCGGTAAGTTGGTTGTTAGCTAAACTTAAAATTAAATTTCTGTTGCGTCTTATTTCCAGTTTGGAAGAAAGGCTATTCTTGAAGTTCATATCAATACTAATTAATGGTCCAAACTGTTCAGTGATTGATACGGAAGATATGTCGATTTTGGGGGAATAATTCTGCTGCAAATCGCGGACGATACTGAGAATTTCCTGTATAGAATAATCGGGATTGGTTAAGTAATTACCAACATTATAAGTAGCCCTGTAAGCGTGATTCAAGCTTACCGTGCGGGCAAATTTCTGAATAAATTCAATCTTCGACAAACCTTCGTAGTTGATCCTCCAGTTGGGCATCATTTTAAAAATAGCCGGAAATTTATCAAGTGTTACCTTGCCGGGACTAATACCTCCGTAAGCAGCCATAAATGCCGGAATAAGCACTTCCTGTGAGGATATTCCATATCCATTTATCTCCCCGGGAGGGAGAGGATTACCCGATTCATCTTTATCATCATATCTATTGTACATTATGTTATTCGTCATCGCCACCCGTTCCCTATCAGTTCCCAGTCGTTCAGCAATTCTATACCGGTAATCTTGAAATTTCTTGAAAGTTACAGAAGAAAATCCATTACTGCTTGAAAGCTTATCAAATGCGCTGCCAATAGAAATAAATGTCATGCTGAAGTTACCCGATTCCTGCATGTTTCTTGTATCCGGAGAATAGGGATAAGAATAATTCGAGCGCTGATTTTGGGTGTATGATCGCGATGCATTCACCTCTATTTTAAGGCCGGGGATTGGTTCGATGCTGCTTCTTACGTTTAAATTGTCGTTGTGCGACATCAGGTATGGAGTATTCAAATACAAACTTTGTGTAAGCCATTTATTTTTTATTGCTGTTTCGGGGAAATTTTTGTCCTGAAAACCAAGAATAAATGGTAATCCGGGAGCATACATGCTGTTAGAACTACCCATTCCCAAAAATTGCGTTCGCGGCATAAAACCGGGTAATGTACTTCCATCCGTTTTCGACCATGATATCGATACATTTTTTATCCCTAAAATTGCTCTGGTCACATTCTCAACGATTATAATCAGCGGACTGGGCTTCATTTCAACTTTTCCTTCCACCACAATTTTTGTTCCTGTATAGTCTTTATCAGCCGTAAAACTTATTTTGTTGGCGTCGATTACTTTCATTTTTCCAACTATTTCTTGTCCTTTGGCATCGGTAACTTTCACTTTTACATCCTCGGTGGAAAGTTTATGGAAAATCATTCGGGGCTCATTGGCTGTTAATAGCGCTTTATCGCGCTCATAAGTAACTGTTTTGTATTTTTTCTGCTGTGGTTGTTTCGAATTATTTTTAGGCTGCATTAACTTACGAAAATAAGGGACCTTGTTGTAAAGCGAAGTTAAATTGAGCTGACCATTAAGTTGCAATGTTCCGGTATTGTTAATGGTATTGCCAAGAGCAAATGAATCATTTTTTATTACGGGAGCCGCATCCCAATCATATGTTGCACTGTATCGGGCCGAAGCCGAAGTCCAGTCAAGCAATGGAAGTTTATGGATGGGTATGGTATAGGTGATATTGATGTCATGCTGATAATGAACGGTGCGGCCACCCCCTTGAATGTTACGCCAAACTGACTCCTTCCAGCGCTGGTAATCATCCTTAAATGCCCTGGATACCACATTAAACCTTGTACTATCCTCGTCGATACGTGCAAGGTTGGACGAGGCAAAATCGAATTTTAAAGCACGGGTTAAATCATAACTTACATTGAAATAACGATTCCAGGTAAAATCCTTATTTACAGAAGGTATTACTTTGATTTCCATTGTTGGGTCGTTAAGGTTACGTAACGCAATTTCGTTGTAATTCCGGTTCATGTCAGTCCTAAATGAAATACTTGAAGGCATTAAGCTAAAGTTAAAATCCTTAATCAAACGCAATGCACCTGCGTTAAAAAGCTTTACTGTTTGGAAAGGTGCTATATTTTTTGGCCTGTTTTGAAAATTGTACATCACTCCTCCAAAATAACGTTTCTGAATATTGTATTGGGTACTGATGTTATGTGAATTTAATTCGCTGTATGAATAAGAAAGTGACCAGTTGGAAACATCGTAAAAATGAGGTTTTCCCGATTGTTTATTGATTTTAACGTTAGTAAAATTTAAGCTTTTACGAGTGGTGCGGTCTTCAGCATCTCTCTTGATAGCTTTCCGTTCTTCTGCTGATTTGGCATTATTTAATGCTGCCTTAAGCTCAATGTCGGGGTCCAACGGATTATACAGAGGGTTCAACACTGTTTCAGAAATTCCTACATACATAGGTATTTGAACACCCGATTTTTTTGGAAAAAATTTTCCAAGTTCAAGATTGGTGGAAACGTCATATTGAATCATTTCATCCTTGCTTCGTTGGCTTACTTTTTTCTCGATGCTTCCAAAACCCGGGGTGCTATATCCTCCGGAAGCATTAATCATACCTAAATCAGCCAAACGTATAATAGTTCGCAGATTTGCAGCCCACCCACCTTTTTCGTTAAAATCGGTTAACCGGAGTTCATCTACCCAAACTTCAGCGGAGCGTGTCTGTCCAAGTTTATTTGCATCGTAAGGATACCGAACCCCTATCATGATGGTTCGAACATTACTAAGGTTTGGATTTCCACACACAAAATAGCGACGTCCTTCTATTGGGTATGAAAAAATAGTTGCATTAGTAACATTGGTTCCAGAGCGTCTCATTTCATCGTTCCTGGCCTGCTTCACCTGTTGTAACTCATCCATCGAAATGTCGACCCTGTTTTCATCAGGCCAAACCTCAAGACGGTCAGCATCATTGTTATTGTCCAACGGTCGTCCGGTAATTGGAGTAAGATGCAAAGGAACTTCGTATTCATAATAGTTATCCTTATAATCGGACCCAAGTCTGATAAATACTGTAAGCTCTTTTTGATCAAGGAATTTACCAGGAATTTGTTCGGCATGTACCTCCATTTTAAGCCGTTTGTATTGACGGATGTCGAGGTTGATATTTTTATAGGCAGCCTTGCCATCGCCGTTCACCAGATTTTGAACTTTAAGCACCATCGACTGTTCGTTGAGCTGAAGCAACTGTGGATTTTGTGGATCTATCTGGCGGGTTATGCCCGGAGGTAATACATAATTTACCGGTTTTTTTGTACCATTGTTCTCAATATTAACAGCTGAAATTTCGAACGTTCCATCGTTTTCCTCCGGTGATGAAAGGCTTTCGCCCCCCTGACGAAAACTAAGGTTGTACTTGCGCCATTCGCCCCTAACCAAATTAAGCCGTGCAAAACGCATGATCACTGAATCGTTGAAACCAGTTAAAAACATCCGCATAAATCGAATTGACTTAAAATCTTGAATAGATCCCACGGTTTTTTGATATTCTGAAATGGGTATGCGGAACTGAAACCAAGTCTCCGCTCTTTTCCCTGCTGGAAGATTTTTAACCATATAAACCACAGAGTCAACAATAAAATTGCTTCCAATCTTGAGTTTTTCAGGTTTAATATCGACCTTGTATTGGAAGAAACTTTCGTTTTCATTAAGAGTATTGTCGCGATTAATATCTTCTGTGTTTGGCAGGCTCGAACCGGAGGCCGCAAAGTCTGAAGAGGTACTCGTTTGAGCAGGTGAATTACCTTCCAGCCCATTGTATTTCTTGTAGCGTTCGAGAATACCCAACTCCCGTGAATCGTAATCTCCACCTCTATAGTATTGAAAATCATCGGATGAAGGATCAGCCACTGCATCTTTATATGCTTTAGAACCAGCGCCAACATTTTTTGCCAATTGATCGAGATAACTTTTAAATTTTGCAGCTTCACCCGCATCATTTAATCCATCCAAACCGACATCCTGGTATGGTCGGGCATTAGGATCATTATCGAAGGCGCTTACCAGCGATTGAGAAGTAGGAATCCGGCCCCATACAGAGGTGGTATCAACATTGGCAGGGGTCGTACCGGTTGGTAGCCCATTTTCAAATGATTTACGCGAATCTTTCAAAACGTCTTCCGATACATTTCCCAAATTGAAATAAAGATTTCCGCCTTTATTTTTCTTAGTACTGTCGTCCAAAAATGGATCCATCAACCAGAACTCGATAAACTCGACATTGGCAGCCTCGAAATCGTTCGTTTGCACCTCACGTTGAATGCCTCCCCACCGCTTATCGGGTCTGTTTAACGTTCCATCGTCATTTACACCTGCCGCATCATAGTTGTATGGCCCCCGTTCCTTCGGATAGTAAGCAAGGTTGAGGATGGGAATATTCGAAGGTATTCCGCCTGCAGTTTCCTTATTTTTAAAAATATCGCTTTCAAATACTTCACGTACAAAATGACCATATTGTATATTTTTGTTTCCTTTTATGTAAGAAGGTGTAGCTGAATTATTTCGCAGAAAAAGAGGGTCGATCACATACCATGCAAGTTTTGCACGGTTATATCCATAGCGAAGGTCGTTATTTAACGAAGATTCCGGGAAAAGAGTTGGATCGGCCGGCACACTCGCAATCGTCCATGTCTGATAGGACCGCATATCGATGGAGGTTTCGCTACCTTCAAAATCATCGATGTAAGCTGTTCCATTGATTGCGCTCGAACTACCCGGAATAAGTTGTGCAAATTCTCCATCAATAGTAATGCTCGATGGTTCTTTTGTTTGAATCAGCGGGAGCTTGTCGATAAGTGTTGTTAAAAGCTGAGACTTTGTGGTATAGGTTCCGTTAATACCCCAAATAGTATTCGATACAGGTTCGTCTCCAATATTAACTTTTTGAGTAAGTGGGCGCTCGGTCAAATTAAGTGCTGTTGCTCCAAGATGAAAATTATCGGAAAATTTGTAATCCAAATGAGTTCCTACAAGTGTTTTTGTTTGAAAATTGAAGAGTGAATTACTTTCCAGTGATATTTTAATGGGAGTCCCCGATTCAAGCAATCCCTGATTGATAATTTTCACCCGTCCTAATGTATAATCAACGGTATAATCAATATTTTCTGTCAATTTTCGACCACTCGCTGTAACTACCACTGAACCTTGAGGTACGTTCAAAGCATTTAATGGAATATCAGAGCCAGACGACGATTGATACGATCCCTTCAGTTTAAACTTATTTTTTTCAGCCGATTGCCGCGCTTTTGTCTGCGTGGAATCGTAAAGTTCTTTGAAAATATACTTTTGAGAAGCCGATTCCGGTAATCCTGATTTTTGCAGGTATTTTTGCATGGTGCTGCCAAAAGGTTCCAGCGTTGGAAAGTAAATACGTCCGTTTGAGGAATTGATAGTAACACCTTCGATAAAATCGAATACACCATCCGAATTTGGATCGAGATTGGTATTTACCCTATCAAGTCCTAATTTTTGAAGCAATATATCGTTACTAGTTTGTTCTTCAGGGATATAATTAACTGCATTTCCTTTTTTATCATCCTGATACAATATATGTAGTTGAAAATTTTCCCTGTTAACCTGATAGGCATTAATGGAATAGACATTTTTCATCATCAAATTCCAATTTGGAAGTTTTGGGGTAAAGCTGGTTCCTTTTAATAGTTTAACTACTAATGCATTTGGGGCACTAATACCTGAAGTGGATAGTTCACCGACTTTGTACGTTTTTCCCTGAAAGGTATATTCATAAGCTACGGCAAGAATCTCGTCGGCATTAAGTGCAGAGTTCAGAGAAATGTAGCCTAACGTTGGATGAAACGTAAATTCGCGTTCTGTCAGCTTACGGGCATTTTCAATTTTCTCAAAATCTTGTCCAATACGGAAATTTAAAGCCGATAAAGAGGATAAACTACTCGATACCTGTTGGATATTGCGTGCATTATAGGTTTTAATAACCTCATCATACAAATAATTAATGTCATTTTGAGGATAAATACCTGATTTGTATCCAAACCCCGATATCTTATTATAAATATATTGTTTAGATTCTCCGAGATCAAGAAACGCAACGATGTTTCGTGAATTTTCGTAAGTACTTGATTTGTTTGTTATCCACACTTCAATTTTTGTAATGGTGAACCCGGAGTTGACAATAGGCAAAGTTTTGAGTGCTTCTTCGTACCGGTCACGGAAATAATGGGCTATGAAAAAGTGCTTATTCGCATCGTACTGGTCGATAGGTATCTCAAATTGATTTACTTGAGCGCCACCTTTTACTTCAATCACCGATGATTCACCTTTTTGCTGGGATAAAACAGTGGTAACGGTTAATTTTCCAAATTGCAACTCGGTCTTCAGGCCAAATAAGCTCTGACTTCCTGTAATAAGCGATCCGGACAGTGGTAATGTAACATTCCCTGCTTCGATTTTCTTTATTATTTCGTCTTCCTTGCCTGTATATTCTAGCTTGGTTTTGTTCTCAAAGTCGAAGGTTGCTTCTGTATTGTAATTAATACCTAACTTCACTTTATCTCCAATGTTTCCGGTAACATTCATCTGGATTTTCTCCTGAAAATCAAAGGTGGTTGTTTTTCTCAATCGCTCGCTAATGTTTGGATTGTTGATTTTTGAAGTGCTAATTCCGAAAATAAGTTCCGCCGATCCTTGAGGAACAATATTAATGACATTACTTCCAAATATCTTATCAAACGCCTCGCCACCAACATTCAGCTTAGGAATAAACGATTGCCTCACTACGGTTTTATCACCTTTTCGCCGGTCGCTCCAATAATTTTGCCTCGCATTTTTTGCCTCGTATTGTCGATATTCCATGAGACTCATCGAAAAAGGCACCTTATAATCGAGTTTGCCTATTTTTTCATTAAAAATGTATTCATTTCTAAGGGGATCGTAATCGATACTTTTATTAAAATTGGATGGAAGTTTCATGTTCATCCCACGAGGATTTTCGGTAGGTTGAAAGGGTAAACGACTATCAGTTAAGCGAAACCTGGAAGGAATGCTGTCATTACCGATAACAGGTTTTACCTGTGCAGAAACATTTCCTGTTATGTATAGCAAAACAGAAATTAATATCAGGCAAATATTTCTGAAAGTATAACTATTCAATGTTATATCATGAGTATTAAGTACTGAGAAAAAGCATGCAAAAAATCATTTCAAGGGTTCCTTACCGTTCTAAAAAACTATGCTAGTTAAATTGAGTGAACAAACTATAAATTTTTTAACGTTTGTTTAATCAGTTCTTCTACTGACATATCTGTTTTTGCAGCAAGTATTTTGTCAACAATTTTTTCTATAGCTGATTTCGAAAAGCCTAAAGTCACCAATGCTGATAACGCTTCATCTTTGATTGTATTGTTTAATTGGAAGAAATTATCATTCGTCGCTCCTTCTATCCCTATTTTGTCCTTTAAATCGATGATAATTCGTTGAGCAGTTTTCAGTCCTATTCCTTTTACGCCTTTTAACATATTAACATTGCCCTCAGCAATGGCTTTTTGAATATCAATAGTTCCGAGGGATGATAAAATCATTCTGGCAGTATTTGCTCCAACACCAGAAACTGAAATTAATAACCTGAAAATGATTCTTTCCTGTGATGAAAAAAAACCAAAAAGCAATTGGGCATCTTCACGAACCACATGATGCAAAAATACTTTATGTAAATTATGTTGGTTATTTTTCTGACTATCCGAAAGCTGAGAGTAGGTATTTAGCGAAATATGAATCAAATACCCAATTCCACCTGTTTGAATAACCACATTTGCCGGTGTTAGCTCAGCAATAGTTCCTTCGATAAACTCGTACATAATTCCGATTGCTATTTATTTGGAGCTAAAATAGGTAAAAAAACAGCATAAGACAGGCAATCTGCAAAATTAAATACGTATCAAAAACTTAAATTCATCCCAAAAATAAACTGACGTGGATGAGGATATGCCCCAAAATCAAGACCGCGATCCCATTCGCTGCCACCACCATGCCAACGGGTACCTAAATCAGGTTCAATTCCTGAATAGTTAGTGATTGTAAATAGGTTGGTTATTTGAAAGTATATTTTATAATTATCTACTCTAATTTTTTTAATTAGCGACTTTGGAATATAGTAGCTTATTTGAAAATTTTTACAACGCAAAAAAGAACCATCTTCAACATAGTACGATGTTGGATTATTAGCTGCATCGTTATCATTTAACACTAATATGGGTAACTTTGTATCAGTATTTGCATCTTTAGTAGGATTCCATGAATTATCAACCATAAATTGACTTTTATTCCCTGTAAATGAACCGTTAAAATCGGTCCAGTATTTTACATAATTAAATATTTTATTCCCTTGTGACCCCATTAGAAAAATGTTGAATTCAAAATTTTTATAATAAAGGTTAAAATCTATACCATAAGTAAATTTTGGATGAGGACTTCCTATAATGGTTTTGTCTTTTTCATTGATCATACCATCTCCATTGATGTCTTTGAACTTATATTTCCCCAATGAAGCCATCCAGGTAGTTAAAGGAATTTGCTGGCCATTTCCATCCAAAACTGGTTTCCCATCACTACCGAGTTTGATAAAATCTCCCAAAGAGTTATTTATCCCGGGCTGTTTAGCATGATTTAAAAGTTCGTTCTGATTTTTGAAAATCCCTTCAATCTCATAACCATAAAAGGAAGAAACCGGTTCACCTTTTGTTATTAACGTTACATTACCGAATCGGGTGTTTCCTCCGTAAAACTTAGTATCAGGATTGTCTGATATTTTAATAACCTCATTTTTATAATGTGATAAATTAGCAGTAATATCATATTTGAAATCACCTGTAATGGCTCCTCGATTTGTTAATGAAATATCAAATCCGGTATTCTCCATTTCACCTAAGTTTACATATGGAGCAGTAACACCACCAGCAAGACTTGAGTAAGAATCGGAAACAAGCATGCCGGATGTTCTTTTAATATATCCCTCAACATTCATTTCTAACCAATGATTAAATAAGGATGCATCTATACCAACATTGCCCATTTGTGATTGTTCCCATTTTGTATCGGGGTTGCCATATTTTGTCAGCCTAATCCCGAGATTCGCCCCATTGTTCTGTCCCTTAATGGCATAATTAAAATCACCTGCATTTAATCCATAAGAATATGAATAATTATAAGCATTCGGTATTTCAGCATTCCCGGTAACTCCATAACCAGCTCTGATTTTAAGGTCATCAATCCAGAGAATTTCCTTCATAAAATTTTCCCTTGAAATACGCCATCCTAATGATAAAGACGGGAAAGTCCCATAACGATCCATAGGAGAGAAGCGGGAAACTCCATCCCGCCGAACTATTGCAGTAACTAAATATTTATCTTTCAAGGAATAATCCATCCGACCAAAAATTCCAAACAAGGAATAATCACCCCAAAAAAAACTATTGTTAGTCATTGTATTTGGGTCGCCATTACCCAATGTCCATGTATTTGGATCATTTATAAACAAATATCCAGTTCTGTTCCCCTCTATTTGACGCCCCAGGCCATCGCGAATGGCTTCCGAACCGAGAACAGCGGTTATATGATGAATATCGTTAATTATTTTTGTATAGGTAAGTGTATTGGAATATACCCAACGTAAACTCCAGTTGCTGTATTCACTAAAGCCACTGACAACAGAGCCTTCACTGTATTCGGGATTTGGATAACGTACCGAATATCCCGATCCGTTTTTATAATCAATGCCATAAGTCGATCTAAATGTAAAATCCTTCAGAAAAGAAAACTCAAGAAAAATATTTCCAAATGACCGAAGGCTAATATCAGTATCATCTTTACCACGAAATATCATGGCATAAGGGTTTTGGGCATTGCCTGACCCCTTAGCTGCTGTACCGGCAAAGTTACCTTTCACGTCATAAATTGGAACCCATGGAACCATGCGATAAGCCATGGAAAGACCCCATCCTTCATCCTGGTTTCCGGCGCTATGATTCTGTGAACGGGTTAATGTAAAATTCTCTCCTAATTTGAGAATTTTTTTTATATTAAATTCTGAATTAGCACGGAAAGAGTATCGCTGATATTTAGTGTATTTTACTATGCCTTCCTGGTCATAATAATTCAATCCCAATGAATAAACTCCTTTTTCGCTGCCACCCGAAGCTGTTAATTGGTGATTTTGAATTGACGCAATTTGGGTAATTTCTTTAAACCAATTGGTATTTCCGGGTTTAGTAATCCGGTTATTATTGCTCCAATCAGTCTCCTTGGCATAATCTGTGCCAGTGGGTATAATGAAATTTGGTACTTTGGGATTTGCAACACTCCCAAATTGCGGATGGGTATCCATGTAATTCTTATCCGTTGTCCATAAACTCTCGTCTTCAAAAAGATCCTGATAACTGCGATTAGTATTTATACCTTGTCCCCAATTACGTAAAATGGCAGTATTTTTAGAGGCTGTTTGCCACATATTTATCCAACCTTGGGTATCCAGCAAATCAAAAGACTTAATAACTTTCTGCAATCCATAATACCCATTGTATGAAATATTGGTTTTATCTTTGGATCCTTTTTTTGTTGTAATGATTATTACTCCGTTACTGGCTTGAGAACCATAAATTGAGGCTGCGGAAGCATCTTTTAGAATCTGAACCGTTTCAACATCGTTGGGATTTATCGTATTAAGATTTTGATCTCTTGTAGATACTCCATCTATCACGATAAGTGGTCCATTATCATTAATGGAACCAATACCGCGAATTCGAATGCTCACACCTGATGATGGATCGCCTGAAGAAGAAATAATAACACCGGCAGCTCTTCCGGCTAATTGAATTCCTAGATTTGTTGCTGGCTGAGATTGAAGTTTTTCGGCATCAATTGTTGTTACCGAGCCCGTGATATCTTTTTTCGCTTGGGTTCCATATCCAATAACAATTATTTCCTTTAATTCTTTTGTTTCCTCGGTAAGAGAAACGTCTATTTGTGCTCGACCTGAGATTGCAATCTCCTTACGTTCATAACCTAAAAATGAAAAAACCAAAACTCCATACACAGGAGCTTGCAATGTAAATACGCCATTACCATCAGTATTAGTGCCAATAGTACTCCCTTTTACAATGATATTAACACCGGGTATGGGCTGAGCTTCACCAAAGGAAACAACTTTTCCACTGATTGTTTTTTGAGGAAAAGAAAGAGCCTCCAACGGATTCATCTCCTTAACATTTAAATCTTCTCGGAAAATTGCCGATTCACCGGGAATTGCCAACAACTGATAGTCATTTTTAATTTGCCTGGTTAAAACAATATGCTTATCTACTGAGGTATATAGAATCTCATTGTTAATAAAAAACTTATCCAATACCTCCTCTATGGAGCAATCCTGAACATTTATATTAATTGTTTTATTAACATCAATTTTGGAATCATTATAAACGAAGGTATAATCGCTCTGTTTTTCTATTTCCTTTAACGCATCCTTTATGGAAACATTTTTGAGATTAAGGGTAATTTTTGATTGCGCCATCCCTACAAAATAGCTACCTGTGAAAAAAAACAACCCAACAAGTAACAAAAGTTGCTTCCTCAAGCATCCAATTTTTATTTTTATTTTTCTGCTTTTATGCCATTTGTAATCAATCAGTAGAAAATCAAAATTTTTATGCATATAAAATTGTCCAAAGCAATCAAAATAAAGTTTTATTTTATCTCAACCTTAGCAGGTTCATATTTAAATAGGCGTTTCCCTGTATTATTTATCTTTTCAACTGTAAATCCGGTAGCTGTCGTATACTGTAATAATTTAATAGCTTGTTCTATGTTCTCATCTATAATAGTTAAGGTAATCCTTTCGTTTTTTTTATAATCAATCATGCTGATTTTTAACCCGTACCATCTCTCCAATTTTTTAATAGCCTCATGGATATCCTCATTGTCAAATACTAAACGACCTTCTTTCCATGACGTGTATCTATTTGAGTCAACATCTTCCAATACCAATTTTTGTTCCTTTTTACTAAAAGTAGCCTTTTGTTGTGGTTTAATGATGATAGAGTTATCGGAACCAAATTTCTTACCATCTTGCTGAAGCGAAATTATACCAGATTCAAGCGTGGTTTCAATAGTTTTATCATCTGCATACGCTTTAACATTGAATTTAGTGCCTAACACTTTTATTGACAATTGCGAAGTTTCAACAATAAAAGGGCAATTGGGGTTTTTTACAACATCAAAAAATGCTTCTCCATATAATTTCACCTTTCTATAGTCTCTTTCGAAATTTTCGTTATATATAATTTTCGAGTCTGCATTTAGCCATACCTTTGTTCCATCAGATAAAATGATTTCTTTCTTCTCTCCTTTTGATGTAGTTACCTCAACGGTATGCCTAAATGATAGATTAATTACATTCGTTTTGTAAAGTATACTTCCTAAAAAAATCAACCCTGTAAAAATTGCTGCTGCAGAATATAACCACTTGTTATTTATTTTTTTAGCTATTCTGTCATTTTTTTCAATAACAAATTCTTGGTTTTCAGAAGCAGGTTTCGCATTTGATATTTGAGAAGAAATGGCATGGAAAATTTTATCGAAATCAGGTGAATTTATTTTGTCTTTTATATCTTTATAATCATTCCACTGATTTAATAGCAGTTTTTCAACCGAAGGGGAATTTAGAAACTCACCGCCCTCAGAAAGAACCTTGTTTTCATCAGAAAAGTTGCCAGACACTATTTTATTTCGGGAATGCATCAGTAAAATCTTTAAACTACTTAATGTATAAGTATACTTGTTGCGATTTAAATAAAAAAATAACAATAATCACTTCAAAGGTAATACTATTTAAAATAAAATAACTAATGAATTTTATCGTCTTTGCAATAAAAGTTAATAAATTATGGAAAACTTAAACCCATAATATCTATCAATTGAAAGATGCAGATTTATTGTAGTTTTGCTAAGCTCTGTATGGCCTCAAGCAATGGTGTCAGGATTAATCAAAGGAGAAGCAACAAACATAATTGCTTTAAAATGGAGCATCTCTCAGCTGAAAGGATTGGAGCGCATCAATAATACTTAGTTGCAAGTTGAACCGTTTTGAATAAGAATACCCTGACTAAGCTCAATCTGTTGCACTGGAATAGGATAATTCAAGTCGCAGGGTACATCAAATTTGGCACCCTGGAATTGAGTATGTCGTACCCCTTCTTTTGCAATATAGGCATCAATCTCCACTTTCACAATCGTGATACCCCAGCGTGACAAATCGAAGAACCTGTGTCCTTCCATGGCAAGTTCAATTTTACGCTCGAAACGGACAGCCTTTCCGGCAATTATTTTATCAGCAAAGTCTACGGAATATGGTTCTACCACATAAGTGGCAGCAGGAGTGCCATTTGCAAATTTAACCAGATTAGAACTCTTGGCACGATTCCTAATCATGTTTACGTATTCAGTGGCCTGATGAAGTGATCCCACCTCCACTTCACATTCTGCGGCCATCAGCAATACATCTGCAAAGCGAATCAAATCGAAATTTAGAGCGCTTCCCGGAGCCCACCAGTCGTTCTTTTCACTAGGATCAACCTTTCGGTATACGTTTTTGATAGGGGAATAAGGCCCACCATAGTTTTGATCGCGGATCCAGTTTTTTCCGGGGTGAAGACCCCAATCGAGATATGGAATACCACGACGACCAACACTCCAGTCAAGACGCGGATCAACAGCAGTAGTCATATCAGGGATATATTTATCCTTTGATTCAAGACCATCATCGTTTGCAAAATCAATTAGGTTGAAAGAATCTACTAATGGTAAACCATTAGTATCGACTTTAAATGAATTTACCAAACTTTGGGAAGGTTGAAAGAACCCGCAACATCCACCCGGAGCATCACTACCATAAGGATAGCAAATTGAATAACCAGCGTTACCATGTTTTCTGGATCCGTCGCCGATATCATTTTGAACAGCAAAAATTGATTCGGAACCATTTTCAAAAGCAATGTTAAAATTCATTTCAAACGATGGTAGTAAAGCATATTTATCTCCTTTGGCTGTTTTACCATTGGCAATAACATCATCAAAATAGAATTTAGCATCTGCATATTTATACTGATAAAGTAAGTGTTTTGCAAGCATAGCTTTTGCAGCCCAGCAATTTACCCGACCTATCTCGTCCCATGTTTCAGGCAAATTATCGGCAGCAAATTGAAAATCAGCTTGTATATTGGAGGTAATATCTTTGTCGTTTGGAATTTTTGGGTTATTGATGTTTTGGTTAATAATTGTTTCGTCCAGCCATGGCACTTTGGGACCAAACATTCTGATAAGTTCAAAAAAATAAAAGCCTCTTAAAAAACGGAGTTCTCCTTTTTTTGTTTTTATAAACGTTTCATCGATCTCTCCCCCAATGGTCGTTTCACAGAGAATTGATATGGCATCGTTACATCGAAATATTCCATTGTAGGCCCAGTTCCATTTTTCGTTTGTGTACCCATTGTTTGTCTGGCATGCATACCGTTCAATTGAATTAATATCAGGTTGGTCACCTGCTTCGGATCCTTTGTAGGCATCTCCTCCAACTACACTGCCATATACCCAGTTACACGGATTTGACCCCCAACTGGTATGTTGTGGATTTAACGATGAATAAGCAGCTATTATTAAGGCTTCAATTCCGGCTTTTGATTTCAGCGATTCCCTTTCAACTGCGCCAAGAGGATGTTTGGTGAGGAAATCGTTAGAACAACCAAATAGAAATACCATAAAAACAAACAGGTTACTAATGGATTTCTTTTGCATCTAAAATTTTAATAATGTGTAATGTTAGTGCGAAAAAAAGAATTTTTCAAGAATAAGGATAGAAATCTCATTTATTTCTAACTTTAGGAAAAGCTATGGAACCAATGCCAAACTATCTCCATTCAGTTTCAGCTTAATTGTTTCCTTGCACAAATTACATCCATAATTAGGAGAATCGGAAGCAATTTTAGAATGTTCTGCTATAACAATACCATTTGTAATTTGTTTCACTTGCATCTCTTTCTCAATTACTTTTAAAGGAATCAATTCACCGGATTTATTAATGAAAACCAGATGATAGTATCGAATAGTGTTTTCTTTATCAACTACTTGATATGAAACAATGGCATCTTCAAATTTGTCGGCATTTAAATCACCTAATAATATATTCTTTTTTTTGCAAATATAGGTAGAACTATCCTCTGTCTTAATTAAAAATAAATCCTCTGTCTTATTAGTGGGTTGCAACCCTGTTTTAATGGTGAGGTATTTTTGTGCTGAGGTAAATATCTGCTCATCAGATAAGAAATATTTTTTTTGATTTGCGGTGTTACAGCTAGTTGCGATTAATAAAGAAAGGCTAAAAAAGAATAGTCTGAACATACGAAGTGATTTTTAGTAAATACAAAAATACAAAAAAAAAGGCTGTCGTAAAATGACAGCCTTTTTTTTCGTTATGAATAGAATCTAGTAACCAGGATTTTTTGTTAGAACACCAGGTTGCAGATCTAGTTGAGTTTGTGGTATTGGAGCCAACAATGATTTATCAGTAACAACTGCTCCAGTTAAGAATTGTCTTGTTCTGAGATCATCTTTAGCATATTGGTTTAAAACAGTTTTGGCGATGCCCCAACGTCTTAAATCAAAAAAGCGCGATCCTTCCATAGCAAATTCTAGGCGCATTTCAAATTGTACAGCTTTCATAGCCATATCAACGCCTGTGAAAGATGTATATGGCTGAACATCATAATTTGCAGCAGGTTTAGTCAAATCTATAGTAACATTAAATGGGTAAGCTGTACTGGGTAAAGAATATGTTGTAACTAAACCCATTACTCTTGGCCCTTTTTTTGCCCTGTTACGGATTTGATTCACAAGATCCATTGCAATGACAAGATCACCATCGCTGGCAGCAATTTCTGCTCTCCATAAAAGGATATGACTGTATCTGTAATACCTAAAATTGTTTGTACTTACACCACCTTGCCAACCTGTGGCAGGATGGGCGCTACCTTTTTCTGCTTTCATGTAAAAAGATTTTGGATTAGGTAAATAAGGGCCACCATTTGATTGCAAACGAATCCAATCGTTGCCCCTGTTTACACCCCAGTCCATATAAGGTATACCTCTGCGGCTAACAGTAAAGTCTAACCGAGGATCAACTACATCGGGGAAAGGAATAAATATATCTGTTGAATTCACGTTCATATCGTTCTTTAAATCTACCTGGTTATAATTATCCAACAAAGGTAACCCACTGGCATTCACTTTAAAAGCATTAACAAGGTCTTGCGATGGTTGAAAAAAACCACAGCAGGATGCAATATCGCTACCCTGAGGTGCATTTAAACCAGTTCCAATATCGGCTGAACCGCCATCAGTAGAACCATTGCCCACAGCACGCTGAATTTCGAAAATAGATTCTGAATTATTCCGGTGAGCAACATCAAAATTGTCAAAGAAATTATCTGTCAATCTAAATTTAGTACTGCTGATAATACCATCAAGTAAAGGTTTTGCAGCTGCATAATTTAACGTTTGCATATGAGCTCTTGCAAGAACTGCCATAGCAGCATATTTGGTTGGGCGTCCTGGTTCAGCTTGTTTTGCCAAATTTGGTAAATTATTCATAGCAAAAGTAAGATCCTCAATGATGGCAGGCATTGCATCAACATTATTAGGAACCAAGGAAGCATCAGGAGTATCTTCTTTGATAATTGGTATATTTTTGAATACCAGCCATGCTTCGAAATTAAACCATCCTCTTAAAAAACGGGTCTCGGCTTCAAATTCCGTTGCTTGCTCGGTAGTTAAACCTTTAGTTCCCTTTAATACCTTAAGAACACCATTGGCACGGGTAACTCCTTTTAAATACCATTTCCATTTGTCGGCAGCGTAACCGTTAGTGGTTTGTATATCCCAACGTTCTATCTCATTGATAGGGTTCTGGTCAGTTTCAGTAGACCCCTTATAAGCATCGCCACCAGCAATTGCACCAAATGTCCAATTGGTTACTGATGCACCCCAGGTTATGTCCCAGTTTTGGTAAGTATCTCCTTTTCCTCCAACCATGGCATAGGTTCCGGTTAAAAGAGCGCTAATTCCTTTGGCATCATAAAAATTAAGTTCATTTGCCTCCCCCAATGGAGCCTTAGTTAAAAAGTCTTCTGAACATGATAACGCAAAAGCCATTATCATGGTCATTAATACAAGATATTTTACTTTTTTCATATCACTTGTTTTTAATGTTAATAAAATTGTTACAATGTAATTCTTAAACCAAACATAATTTGGCGTGAAGTTGGTACTGAACCTCTGTCAAGACCTAAAGTTTTTGGATCTGAAGAATAATATTCAGGATCTAGTCCGCTATACTTGGTCATAGTAAACAGGTTAGTTGCCTGGCAATAAATATTCAAATTTTCAATTTTCAATTTGCCTAATATTGATTTTGGCAAATTATAACCAATTTGTAGACTCTTCATTCTTAAGAATGATGCATCTTCAACAAATGCGGATGAATTTTGTTGTGAAATTGAATTTATATCATACATTGGAAGGGTTGCATCAGCATTGTTTTTAAGGTAAGGACTTCCCCATGATTTATAAAGTGCGTCTTTACTTAAACCTCCATCAAACTGACCATAATCAATCCATCTTCGTACATAATTGATCATTTTGTTTCCATAGCTTCCGTAAAATACCATATTCATATCGAAACCAACATAGGAAAGATTAATATTCAAACCACCTGTAAGTTTTGGATGAGGACTCCCGATAAAGGTTCTGTCACTGGCATCAATTTTACCATCACCACTTACATCTTTGAATTTATAATGGCCTGGCTTATTGTATGATCCAAATGCCGGGGAATCGTCAACTTCTTTCTGGGTTTGGAAAATACCCTCAACTACATAACCATAGAATTCAGGGAAAGCATGACCAACTGCAGCACGGGAATAATCAACCTGTCGCTCAGTAGCAGTTGTAAGAAACTCGTTTGAATTATTCGATAACTTGGTAATTTCATTCACATAATGTGATAAAGTACCAGTAATACTATAGATGAATTTATCACCCAGAGCTTTGTTTGAATATCCCAGTTCAATATCAAATCCGGTATTTTTCATATCGCCAATGTTAACATATGGTTGGTTTGCAACACCTGACACCTGAGGTTTTTGTACCTGATAAAGCAAGTCGGTAGTTTTCTTTTGCCATACATCAATACCGAATGTCAAGGTATTACCTAGGAATCTTGTATCTAGACCAATGTCGATGGTATTTGCTTTTTCCCATGTTACATTTTCACTTCCATATTGTTTTGGCTGAAAGCCCGTAGTTAAACCATTAGTCGTTCCATCAAGAGTGTAATCAGATTGAATTTTGTTTATTTCAAATGTTGTAAAGCTATTGTAATCGCCAATACGATCATTACCTGATTTACCCCAACCACCTTTTAGCTTTAAAAAGTTGATAACATTGCTTGTACTTGCCATAAAGTTTTCCTGTGAAATTACCCAACCACCTGATAATGCTGGAAATATACCATAACGAGATTCTTTAGCAAAGCGTGATGAACCATCGCGACGTAATACCGCTTCTACAAGATATTTACCATTCATGGAATAATTTACACGACCAAATTCAGAGAAAAGTGACCATTGAGCAACATATCCACTATTGGTTTGATTAGCTTCCCCTGAATTAAGCTGCATATAGTCGAAACTGTTAAGATAATATATAGCTCTACCAGCATTTGATTCTGTATAAGTACTCGAAATTGCTTCAGAACCTATTACAGCACTTAATCTGTGCACACCGAAAGTTTTATCATAACTCAAGGTGTTAACCCAGTTCCATTGCAAATTATAGTGACTGTTAATTGCTAATGCATCGTTTGCAGCTGCTTCAGCCTTTTCAGGATTTGCTAAAGAAGCGTATTTTTGGTTTGTTGTTCCATAATCAAATCCAAAAAGCGATTTAAAATTTAACCCTTTAATTAAAGTAGCCTCTGCGTAAAAATTCCCCATTGCGCGTGCATACTTGTCGTAATTATTTTGATTACGGGATAGCTGCGCTACCGGATTTTCAGCATTACCAAAATTAGGTCCTGAATTTGTTCCTGCAAATTTTCCCATAATATCATATACAGGGATAATAGGCTGAATACGATAAGCCTGCGACATGGGGGTTCCTTCTCCATCATTACCCAAGTCACCTTGTTTATTGGTAAAAGATGCACTCAAAGATTGTCCAATCTTTAACCAATCTGCAACCTTTGCATCGGAATTTGAACGGAAGGTGTATCTTTTAAAATCAGTATGAATTAAAACACCTTGTTGATCAGCGTAACCTGCAGAAAAAGCATATGATGCCTTTTGACTACCTCCGCTAATTGAAATATCATATTCCTGAGTTTTAGCCGATCGATAAATTTCGTCGTACCAGTTGGTGCCAGCTTTATTGGCCTTTGTAATCTTATTTTTAGTAAAATCATACGAAGCCGGATCAGTTTTTGCATCACCTTCCATTGCTCCGGTGGGAGTCAGGTAATCAGGTAGAACTGGTGTAGCTCCTTTTCCATAAAGAGCACTTGGTCTGGTTTGACCATTGTTATCAGCTCTTAGCCATATGGACTCAGCATATTGCTGAGCATTCAGCATGTCATATCGGTTAATGGCATTTGATATACCTACTCTGGTTGAAAAGGTAATGGTCGCTTTATCACCTGTTTTTCCCCTTTTGGTAGTAATCAAAATAACGCCATTGGCACCTCTTGTTCCATAAATAGCCGCTGATGAAGCATCTTTGAGAACAGAAATAGATTCAATATCGTTTGGATTTAAAGAAGAGCCTGGGTCTCCTGGTACACCGTCAATCACATATAAAGGTTTACTGTCCTGGATTGTTCCCATACCACGAACGCGAATAAATGCATCACCTCCAGGTACGTTTGAATTGGTAACTGTAACACCTGCAACCTGTCCCTGCATACGTCCAAGCGCGGATGGAGCTGTAGAAGCCTTCATGTCCTTTGCAGACATTGTAGAAACGGAACCTGTCAGTTCTTCACGTAAACGGGTACCATAACCAACAACAACAATTTCACTCAATTGTTTGGTTTCTTCGACTAAGGTAATTGTAATTTCTTTTCTTCCTCCAACAGCAACTTCCTGTTTTTCGTACCCAACAAACGAAAATAACAAAACTGCGTCAGCAGGGGCATTTAATGTATAGTTACCGTCTGCGTCAGTGGTAACTCCAATAGTAGTGCCTTTTACAGTAACGTTAACACCCGGCATACCGATTCCATCACTTGATGAGAGTACTTTACCTTTAACCGGATTTTGCTGTACTTTTTCAATAGAATAGGCATTTGCAGCATTAACCTGAACCAGGCTCACAGCCATGAATAATAAAATAAGTCTCATCGCAAGACCTACTTTAGTAATCCGACTTCTTTTTGCGAAGCCACAAAAACTTTGCTTTTTTTTCATACATTTTGTAGTTTAGTTATTAAATAAATAGCTGATAAATGGTACTAACAAAAATCAGTTTATCGTAATCTCTGTAATGCAATTATCACAGAGGGATTAGTTTCTGTTTTTAAAAACCCGTTTTTGGGTCCCATCAAAATTTTCTATAATAAAATTTATAGGTGTAGTAAGCTGAATCAGCCGCAGCGCTTCATCAATTGTTTCGTCTTTTAATGTTAATGTAATCCTGTCCTCATGTCTACAGTTTGTAACATTCACTTTTAACCCATAATGCCGTTCAATTTTTATAATTACCTCGTTTATCAATTCATTATCAAAAATGAGTTTTCCATCTTTCCATGAGGTAAGTAGCTCAGAATTGACTGACTCTAATTTAAAATTCTGATGATCAATATTATACGTAGCTTTTTGCTGTGGCTTAATTATGACAGGTTTAGCGCTTGTATTTGCATCTATTTTCTCCAGACTTACCGAACCCGATTCAAGTATTGTTTCTATTGTCTTTTCAAAAGGATAAGACTTTACATTAAATTTTGTACCTAACACTTTAATGGATACTGAAGATGTTTCGACAATAAAAGGCTGTTTTGAATTTTTTACAACATCAAAATAGGCTTCACCTGAAAGTTTGACCCTGCGAATGTTTTTGGCGAATGTTTTGGGATATTCTAGTTTAGAATCGGAATTCAACCAAACTTTTGTTCCGTCGGGCAGAGAACAAACAATACGTTGACCCTTAGCAGCAGCAAAAATCATCGTTTTAGTACGACCAAAAATGTTAATTCCAGAAAGATATGCGATATAGCCTCCTCCTAAAATTAATCCTGATAAAATTGCAGCAATAGAAAAATAACGCTTAAGCGAAAAATAAGCGGCTTGATTGCGGTTTTGACCCAAAGAAGTGTTAGTAGTATTCTGTGAAAGAGTGTGTTCTAAATGAGTAGCATGATCTGAAGATGTTTTTTCGTCAATTTTGCTAAAAATTGATTTGAAATCAGGAATAGGAGCTATGTCTTTAATTTTCTGATAATTTTCCCACTGGTGAAAGAGTAACTCTTCTAACTTCGGAGAGTTCAGTAGTTCCTGATTCTCCAAGGAGGAATTCTTTAAAAAAGAAAAACTTTTGAAATCCTTCACGTTAGTTGTTTATTTTTCGTAGTTGCAGTTAGTTTATTTCCGCCTCTATTAAATAATACACGTGAAAAGGTCGTTCCCCTTAATGGAATGAAAAATAATTTATTGAATTTCTTTTCGGAGGGTCTTTAATGCAAGTCTTATTTGGGACTCGACTGTTTTTTCTGAGATATTTAATTCCGCAGCTATTTGAGGATAGGTTAACCCTTCCACCCTGCTTTTCTTAAAAATTAGTTTTCGCTGCGGAGGTAGTTTGTCAATTTGACGTGAAAGGAAATCATTCAGATCATTGCTGATGATATTTTCCTCCGTAGAGGAGTCCAAATCGTTGATTAACGGTTTTAGATATTCAACATATGCTAACTCGTTAATTTTCTTTCGGTATTGATTGAAAATTATGTTTCGCGTAATGGTAAAAAGATAGTTGTTAAATGATTGTGATTCGTCAATTTCATTTCGGTGAACCCAGATTTTTAAAAATGCCTCCTGAACAATTTCTTCTGAATCGGCGGAATTCCTGAGATATCGAAACGAAAAATAGTATACCTTTTCGGCATACAGTGAATATAACCCTTTAAGTGCTAAAGCATCACCAGTTTTTAGCAGTTGTAGTAGTTTTTGTTCGTTATTCAAACTCATTTAATTGAGCGCTAAATTAAAGAACCATTTCGCACAGTTTAACAATTCGAAGCTATGAAATAATTTCAAAACAAAATATGTTAAATGTTAAAAATCATACAAATTTTTCTTACTTTATAAATTCGAAGTATCGATATTTTTTAATGGATTGCTGGTAAGTTGTTTGTATTCGGTACGATTTTTTAATATATCACAAGCCAGATACAACGCCGCCCGGAAAGATGCCTCGGAAGCCAAGTCTCTTCCTACTAATTCGTAAGCTGTGCCATGGGCGGGAGAAGTCCGCACAATGGGCAGTCCGGCTGTAAAATTTACCCCCTGATCAAAAACTAATGCTTTAAAGGGGGCTAATCCCTGATCATGATACATGGCAAGAACAGCGTCAAATTTTTGGTAGGAATCCGACCCAAAAAAACCATCTGCAGGATATGGTCCAGTTACAATCATTCCTTCATTTTTAGCCTGTTCAATTACCGGAATAATGATATCAATTTCCTCACGACCAAGTAATCCTTCGTCGCCGGCATGAGGATTAAGTGATAAAACAGCTATTCGCGGACGTCGGATAGCAAAATCGACAAGCATGGACTTATTTAATATCCTAAGTTTCGAGAGAATATTATCAACAGTAATCAGTGAGGCTACTTTCGAGAGCGGAACATGTCCGGTAACAATTGCAACCTTAACGACTTCACTCACCATAATCATCAACGCTTCTTTGGCTCCAAATTCTTCCTGCAAATATTCAGTATGTCCCGGAAAATGAAATTGCTCCGATTGAATATTATGTTTGTTGATAGGACCGGTAACCAAGGCATCAATCTTGTCTTCTTTTAAATCCTTTACAGCAGCCTGTAAGCTCAATAATGCTGCTTCACCCGCTTGTGGTGTTGATTTTCCAAGTTCGACACGCACATTTTCATCGAGTACATTAATCAGATTTGCATGCCTATAAGTCGCTTCATCAGCATTTCGAACAGCATTTAAACTAAAATTACCAATGTTTAAGGCTTTCCGGTGATAGGCAACCACTTTTGGTGAACCATATAATATAGGTGTGCATGAATCATAAACCCGTGGGTCAAGAAGTGTTTTCATAATCACTTCATAACTGATACTATTTATATCTCCTTGTGTAATGCCAATTTTTATTCTATGACTGTTCATTTAAAAACTCTTTTTGTAAAGATAAAACTACTTTGTAATATAATTGCTTAGAAAATCAACCAATAGCCGCACCCCAAACCCTGTAGCTCCTAATCCTCTGTAATTGTCTGCTTTTTTTAGGAAAGCTGTTCCTGCAATATCGAGGTGAAAATACGGATAATCGGTAAAATATTCAAGAAATTTCCCTGCGGTAATAGCTCCTGCAAGTTCTCCACCAATGTTTTTAAGGTCAGCGATATCAGATTTTATCATATCTCCGTATTCTTCCCAGAAAGGAAAAACGGCGATACGCTCATGCACATTTAAACCCGACTCAACAATTAATGAAACGATATCGTCCGTTGCATTGCCCATACCAACA
Source organism: Bacteroidales bacterium (assembly GCA_038213375.1). Taxonomy (GTDB): domain Bacteria; phylum Bacteroidota; class Bacteroidia; order Bacteroidales; family JAAUTT01; genus JAAUTT01. Next base: position 34,934 of record JBBQTB010000033.1, read on the forward strand.
GCGCCTTGCGTACCTATTGCCCTGTGAGCGGCACCGGTTAGGGTTGCCAAATCAATTACCAGTTCGGGCTTATACTTTTTGGCATAACATAGTGCATCTGCCAATATCAAACGACCTTCAGCATCGGTATTCAAAACCTCAACTGTTGTTCCATCCATTATAGTAATGATGTCGCCCGGCGCATAGGAATCGGGGCCAAGCCTGTTATCAGTTGATGGAACCAGGCCGATAATATGCAATGGAATTCCCATTTTTGCGATGGCATATAACACAGCAGCAACAGTTGCACCGCCAGCCATGTCGCATTTCATATAATCCATGCTGTCGGGCGTGGGTTTTAAACTTAATCCCCCGGTATCGTATACAACTCCCTTGCCTACTAAAACAATAGGGTTAAAATTTTTTGCATTCGCCGGTTTCCATTCCAATACCGAAAATGTTGGTGGAACGGTGCTTCCTTGATTAACAGCCAGAAGTCCGCCCATTTTTAACTCTATAATTTTATTCTTGTCAAATACCTCGACGTTGTAGCCTGCTAATTCTCCAAGTTTTTGAATCTCAGTAGCTAATTTTACCGAATTTAATGCCGAAACAGGCTCATTCACCAAATCGCGGGCCGAATAAACGGCTTCGATAATCACAGCCAGATTGATAACAGTTTCTTCCGAAATATTTTGAGATATAACTGAAATACTTTTAAGGGTGGTCTCCTTTTCGGAAGCCGACTTCAGATATTTAATAAACTGGTAATTACTTAGCGCAATTCCTTCGACAAAAGAAAGACAAAATAAGGGACCAAAAACCAGATCAACAATAATTACATTGTTTATTTTTTGCTTTTGAAGATGCTTACAAACAGTATGACCAGCTTTTCGCAAATTTTCTTTTATCTGATTAGCCTTTTTTGATGTCTCGAATGACTGAACAATTACCCAATGAGTAAAGCGGTTGATATAAACCTGATACGATTTATTTTCAAACTCCTTTTTGATATACTTAATTTCGGCTTCAGATAAATTAAGTCCCGAAAATGTTGAATCAATTCCAACCAGAAAAACGATATTCTGATCTGCCTTATATGAAGAAATCTTATTGATATCCAATTGCTGCATAAAACACTTGTTTATGAACGCAAATATAAACCTAATTTCAAATAAGCCCGAGCAAATATTTATTATTACTCTAATGTTATAATTTGGATGATTTTAGAATTTAGATTTATTCTAATATGAAGGTTAAAAAAACATAATTAACCTATACTCAATCTCCTTTATATTTCATTCAAAATGCAATTCACCGAAAAACTCAGGACGATGATAATCAGGTTTTGGAGTATTAATTTCGTTCCATGTAATAAAGTGAGGAACAGGCATATCATCACCACACTTTTGAATGTTTGCGCGAACTGTTTTTCCAACCAATGATTCGAGATGATGTTTAAAAAACGCTTTTAAAGGAATGAATGTAGTCAGTTCCCATTCAAACCTGCCTTTTTCATGGGTAATTTGTTTTATACCCATAGACGAAAGCCGTAAAACATTATCCAGTATTTCCCGGGAAGCTTTCTCCCGGTGGTGCCTTGAAGTCCCATATCCGAGAAGCAATGTTCCTATGCAATTAAACTCAAAATTATAATAGCTGCCATCGCCCGAAGGATCGATAAATAACTCCACGCACGAATCGGTAAACACATTCCCATTATCCTCAGTAACCAAACCACGAATACCATTCTCGACAACCCAAAATTTAAGGTATATTCCTTTATTGGAATGGGCCACAATAAAACATACATTTGGTTTGTATGGAAAATCAGGCCAATTCACAACGTCTATCTGATTCTTTGGCAAATCAAGCCATCGTTCGTTTGATGACAAATCAATTGTTGGTTGATCTGAATAAAGGAAAGGGATGTAAATATGCTTCATTTAGTAAAATGTTATGTAATGGGTTGAAGTTATTTAAGTCATCGAATATAAACCCTTATTTGGTAAATTAAAACTTTTCGATCATAATACTGTAAACAAATGGACTTTAGCAAAAGATTTAAATGGCATAGGATGGAAAGTAAAAAAGTCGTTATAAAAAAATGACTCCACCTTCGATTCAACATTTATTGAATTAAAATATGAACTAACTTAATTGAATAACAAAGTAAAAGGACATATTTCCATATACCAATCTCAATAATAAAGGAAGATGTTATTTTGAAGGTAAATTCACCACTTAAAATTCGAAATAAATATTTGCGCTATTCGGTAGCTAAGTATGTTGGAGCAAGAAATCCAATAAATTATGTTAATTGCTAAGTTTATGCTGCATAATAATTTATGACCATAAATATTTGATTTGACCTTTCTTAGTAATTCAAGGAGAGTGGTACACTCTCTCTGGTAATAAAATTTTAATCATTGTTAAACCAAAGAATTAAGCAACAATTTTAAACTTTTTTTGTAAGTTTTATATGATTATATTTGCGATCTTAAAATTGATATGTCAACAGTAAAGCATCAACTTTCAGAAGTATTATGTGGCTTTTGGTTCAAACCGGAATCGAACAGTTGGGATAGTACCTGTTTTGGAAAATTTTACGACAAAATTCTTAAATTAGGATTTTCGGAAAAACAGGAACAAAAAGCTGTTCAAATCAAAATGGAGTTTAGAGCAATTGAGGGAGTTCCTGCGCCTGCTTCAGAAATGACAGAAAGTGATATTCGAATGATATTCAGGAATCCTAAAAACAATTCTGCAATTATTTTATCCGCTAACTATTTATCTTTTCATAAACTTCCACCTTACAATGGTTGGGATCCGCTTATTTCAGATATTGTAAATCCTGGATTGGCTATGTACCGCGAAATCGGGTTAGGTAATGATTTGGTGCAAGTCCAATCGCTGTATCTTAATAGATACAATCTCAAACCAGAAGATAAGCTTTCAGAAATTTTCAATTTTTTACCTGCTACAGACAGCTTTGGTATAGGTTTTGAGCAAAATCTTGTATTTCAAAGTCAATATGAACTTTCACCTAACATCACTGTAAATTTAAAGCTAAATTGTAACACTAATATTCTGTTAAACGAAAAAGTGGCATTTCTTGAGTGTGCCAGTTTTGCAAAAGCAATGGAGAAAGTTGATGAGACCAAGTTGATAAAAGAGGTACACGATAAAACAAACCTTGTTTTTAATAATATAATTAAAAAATAAGCAAATGGCACCATTTATTACGGACATACCTGTTCATGAGACTATTTTTAGAAAGGCTGCCACAATTGAGACTGTTTTTAATATCCCAATATCGAGGTATTCGACTGAACTTTTTGAAAAGACATATTATTTAATTACTGAAAGAGATTTTAAAACATCCTTTCCTGAATCGCTTACAATTAATGGTTTGTTTCCTGAAAAAGCTATTTTTTCAAGAGCTATAAGAATTGTAAATATTTCAAATGTTTTATTTAGCAATTCTAAGCCGCTTGAAGGAAAAGAGCTGGATGTGTTAAATAAAACCTATAGGAGATTATTAAGTAAGACTCCTACCAAATTATAGAGCTTATGAATCAGTTGTCGCAGTATAGGTTTGAAGACCTATTGCCTTATTATTTGACAACCGTTGAAAAGCAAAGGCTTAAACTTGGGGTTGAGCAATTTATTAATTTTGAAACAAAAGAGAAGGCAATTGATTACGCCGACTTTTATTTAAAAAATCCCCCTGAATACCTTATGCAATCTGACATGCTCGATTCAGTTAAATTAGTAGCATGGGATGAGGAATCGAAAGATTTTGTTAGTGGCTTTACATCTTCCATCTTTGTTTCAAATACTTGTGATGTTAATAAAAATAACACGAGGTCAATAAATAATAAAGAAGCCATGTTTGCTCCAATTATTGAATTGGAACAATATTTTAATGATTTAAGAGGTGCTGATTTTTCGAGTAGTCAAATAACTTCATTTCATAATACCTTAAAACAGCAAGATTTCTCAAATTTATTTTATTTGCCGAAAAATGAGAAGAATGGCAAGGAATACATTGTTTTTTTTGATAAAATCTCGTGGTCTCCAATGAATGAACTAATAAAGGATGATTCAATTAGTAATATTAGATTCATTTCTCTTTCGAATTATGGATTTTATTTATTCATTTTAAAATTATCTTACCATTTTTGTAGAGTTCCTGAAGAAATAGATAGGAAGGAAATAGTCTAATCTGCCTTAATCACAACAAGATATATTTCCCTCATTTTTATATGAATCCATTGTCGGGTTCTATAAAAAAATTAGGTTATGTAAGATATGGTGCGATTTTTTGGGTAAAGTGGGCAAGCGGGAAAGTAATTCAGCGGATACGAGACGTGATGAAGAAATACAATTTGCCTGAAGCATTTTTATCCACAGAAGGTCTATTACAGTTACACTTTATAGACCCGTTGATTATGATAGGTGGATTGAAAAATAAAGCGATAAACAACTAGCCAAGAATCAGAAAAAGATACTAAAACCATTCGGACAAATAAAGAAGTAACAATCAAAGTACTTGCTACAATTTTAGTTATTAGTGAAACAGCTATAGAAAACAATATCCAGAAGCTAAAAAAACTGAATGCCCCTTAGCCGTATTGATTCAGATAAGGAAATTACATGATATATATACTTCCCAGAGTTACAATAGATATTAAGTTGGGTTAATTTTACCCTTTATTTTTTTAGCATTAATAGGTTAAAATACGAAAGACGTTAGGCGTAAGGTTGAGTGTAAATGAAATGAATATTCGTTGTTAGCAGAAAAATTGAACTTGCCTTTATTTCCTCTTCTTTATTCTTATTCTATAGTTTATTGTAACTCACAAAATAAAAAACCCTTGAAAACATTAGTTTTCAAGGGTTTTCTTAGTAGCGGGAGCCAGACTCGAACTGACGACCTTTGGGTTATGAGCCCAACGAGCTACCACTGCTCCATCCCGCAATATATCTTTGTTTTACGATAGTCTGTTTTCCGTTTTAGCGAGTGCAAATGTATACTAACTTTTAGTAATCTCAAAAAAATAATTGTACTTTTGGTGAAATATTTTCAAAGATATACTGAAATACTATGCCACGAGTCTTTAAAGTTACTGATGCTGAGAAAGAAGAAAAAGAATTGCGAAAGGACTATTTCGACCGACACACCCCTATCGTGCTTTGTTCAGATCAGGTAACTAGAGGAGAAAAATTTAAAGTTAAAGTCAGAATTGGTACGAATTATTTTCATCCTGATGACTTTAACCATTTTATTTCTTACATACAACTTTGGAATAGAGAGACTCTCCTTGTAGAAACCCGATATTTGCCCGGAACATTTGGAAATAAACCGGGAAATCCCGAAGTCGATTTTTATATTGTGGCCCCCGAAGTTAGTATGAACTTAACCGCTATGTGTCTTTGCACCCAACACGGACTTTGGATGTCGGATGCAAAAGCTGTAAAAGTTGTTTAATAAAATATTTTTTACCTTTTGGCCGTTTATCTCTTTGAATTTTATTAATCAAATATGACTACCATAAAGCGAATAAGGCGGAGAAAATTGCTGATGAACAAGCTGAAACATAAATACCGGCTTGTTTTTTTTAATGATAATACTTTTGAAGAAGTATGGCATCTTCGTTTATCGTTACTAAACGTTCTCTCGGTTGTTGGTACAATTTCAGTATTTTTAACTGCTCTGGTGGTGATGCTTATAGCTTTTACATCCTTGCGTGAATTTATACCCGGATATCCCGACCAGAATATGCAGATAACCATTATGCACAACGCAATGCGACTAGATTCGCTCGAAAACGAAATAAGAATCCGCGACCAATACTTCTCGAACCTTAACGCACTAATCTCCGGTCAGGAACCTTTAAAATACGAAACATCTCAGGATTCGGCCAAAAGTTTCGCAAATATCAAATTTACAAAATCAGTTCACGATTCAATGCTACGACAACGAATTGAAGAAGAAGAGCAGTTTAACTTTTCAGTGTCTTCCAATCCAAAAGCCGAAAGTTCCATCTACGAAATGCATTTCTTTACTCCTATCAAAGGACTTGTAACAAATGCCTATAATGCAGCTGAAAGCCATTTTGGGGTTGACATTGTTGCTTCTCCCAATGAAGTGGTAAAAGCGACGCTCGATGGAACAGTAACGCTGGCTTCATGGACGGCAGAAACAGGCAATATTATTCAGATACAGCATCAAAACAATGTTTTATCTGTTTATAAACATAATGCTAGTCTTTTAAAACATATTGGCAATCATGTTAAAGCAGGCGATGCCATAGCCATCATTGGGAATTCAGGCGAATTGACCACAGGTCCTCATTTGCATTTCGAACTTTGGTACAATGGGAAACCTGTTAACCCGGCCGACTATATCATATTTAATTAACCGTGTAGTTTTTGAAAATCAAAGATGAGCATTTCTACAAAAAAACACATTGCAATACTTGGATCGACAGGTTCAATAGGGACTCAAGCATTAAATGTCATAGAAAATAATAAAGATAAATTTGAGATAGATGTTCTTACGGCACATAATAATGCTGATTTGCTTATCCATCAGGCCATTAAATTTGTTCCCAAGGTAGTGGTTATAGGAAATGAAAACAAGTATCAGTTTGTAAAAGAAGCTTTAACACATTTTCCTATCGAAGTTCAATCGGGATATAACGCCATAGCCGAGTCAGTAATCATGGAATCCATTGATGTTGTGTTAACCGCAATGGTTGGATATTCAGGTTTGCTGCCTACAATAAATGCCATCAAAGCCAAAAAGAATATTGCATTGGCAAACAAGGAAACCCTTGTAGTTGCAGGCGAATTAATTACCAGGTTGGCATTAGAGAACGGCGTTTCCATTCTACCCATTGATTCCGAACATTCTGCTATTTTTCAATGCCTGATGGGTGAAAGCAGTTCCTCCATCGAAAAAATTATCCTAACCGCTTCAGGCGGCCCGTTTGCCGGAAAAGATGTCGATTATCTTAAAACAGTTACCAAAAAAGAAGCTCTAAAGCATCCGTGTTGGGAAATGGGTGCGAAAATTACCATCGATTCAGCTACTTTAATGAACAAAGGGCTAGAAGTAATTGAGGCCAGATGGCTTTTCAACATCACTCCCGAGCAAATTGACGTTGTGGTTCACCGTCAGTCCATCATCCATTCCATGGTGCAGTTTCGCGACGGATCCATAAAAGCTCAAATGGGTTTGCCCGACATGAGATTGCCCATTCAGCTGGCGCTTAGTTATCCCGATCGCTGGATATCGGATTTCCCGCGATTCGACTTTACCAAGTATCCAACCCTCACATTCGAAGCTCCCGATACTAAAAATTTCCGAAACCTTGACTTAGCATTTAAAGTGCTACGCAGAGGAGGAAATCAGGCATGTGTATTAAATGCCGCAAACGAAATAGCGGTTGACGCTTTTCTGAAAGACAAAATTGGATTTTTTGAAATGACAAATATTATCGAACAAACCCTCGAGAAAATACCTTATATTGCCAATCCTGATTATGAACAATACAAGCAGTCGAATGACGAGGCACAGCGGTATAGTAGTTTGTTATTCAAATAATAACTTGAATATAATTAATTTACAATGGAAATAGTAGTTAAAATATCACAATTTTTACTTAGTCTTTCGATTCTGGTGATTCTCCATGAGATGGGGCACTTCTTATTTGCTAAATTATTTAATACCAAGGTGGAAAAATTTTATCTTTTCTTCGATCCCTGGTTTTCAATTTTTAAATTTAAAAAAGGTGATACTGAATACGGTATTGGTTGGCTTCCTCTTGGCGGTTATGTGAAAATTTCGGGAATGATAGACGAATCAATGGATAAAGAACAGCTTCAGCAACCTCCACAACCATGGGAGTTTCGTTCCAAACCCACATGGCAGCGACTTCTAATTATGACGGGCGGAGTTTTGGTGAACTTTGTTTTAGCCCTTTTTATTTATTCGATGGTATTGTTCACCTGGGGCGACGAGTATTTACCAAATGCTAATGTGAAATATGGTATTATGTGTGACTCACTGGCTTTAAACGCCGGGTTTCAAAATGGTGATAAAATTATCTCTGTTGATTCACAAAAAATTGAAGATTTCGGGAAAATATTGGGTTATATCGTTTTAAATAATGCAAAAACAGTTCAGGTTGACCGTAATGGCGAACTTGTTAACTTGCAAATGCCTGAATCGCTAATCCGGGAGCTTATAAAATCAAAAAAAATCGGTTTTATTACCCCAAGATGTCCATACACTGTAGGATATTTTGCCAAAGGTTCTCCTGCCAAAGAAGCCGGTATTAAAGAAGGTGATAAAATTGTTAAATTCGAAGATAAAAAAATAAAATTTTTCGATGAATTCAAATCGGAAATTATAACCCATAAAAATCAACCTGTTAATATTGGTGTACTTCGCGGCTCCGATACTTTGTTTTATAAAATCAATGTACCTTCTACGGGTGTGATTGGTGTGTATCTTGGTATTGAAGATAACTTTTTTGAATATAAAAAAATTAAATACGGTTTCTTTGCTTCATTCCCTGCTGGAATTTCGAAAGGAATCAACACGGTAAGTAATTATCTGAAACAGTTTAAGCTGATTTTTGATAGAAAAACAAAGGCTTATGAATCACTGGGTGGCTTTGGCACCATTATTAAAATATTCCCGAGTGTTTGGGATTGGCAGGCTTTTTGGAACCTTACTGCTTTTTTATCCATTATCCTTGCCGTTATGAACATACTTCCTATACCTGCACTTGATGGTGGACATGTTTTATTTCTGCTTTACGAGATTGTTACCGGACGCAAACCAAGTGATAAGTTTCTCGAATATGCTCAGATAGTTGGTATGGTGTTGCTTTTCTCGTTATTGTTGTATGCGAATGGTAACGATGTATACAAATGGATTACCAATAAATTTTAAATCTATTTCTGAAATAGTTAGTTTAGAATATTTTCATTAGAGTTTTTTAAGTAAAAATGTTTCAATCCCAAAACCTTAAAAAGGGCTATAATTGAGTATGTATTTTGTTATAGCTACTTTTCAAGGAGTTGGAAGTTACCTGTCAATAAATTATAGATTAGAAATTCTACAGGGGCACAACACCAATCATGGAAAGACGCATCAACACATTATTGCTACTTATATTGGGACTTGTCCTTTTTAATTGTGGTTTTGCTCAATCTCAGCAAACTACTGCAAAGACTAACCTTGCTAACCCCGACATATTATACGAATACCGGTTTGCACTTCTCGACAAAAAAACCCCGCTCGAACTGGAATACAATGCCATGGTTCGCGGATATATCGAAAAATATACTACCGATCGCAAAGGTGATCTGGCCAAAGTACTAGGTCTGGCCAAACTTTATTTTCCCATTTTTGAACAATACCTCGATAAATACGATTTGCCGCTGGAACTAAAATATCTGTCGGTAGTGGAATCGGGTCTTAGCCCTTTGGCAAAATCATCATCGGGAGCTGTTGGCTTATGGCAGTTTTTATATAATTCGGCTAAGATGTTTGATCTGGAAGTAGATTCATATGTGGATGAACGCCGGGATGTGTATAAATCGACTGATGCTGCCTGCCGCTATTTCCGATACCTTTATCAAACATTTCATGATTGGAACCTGGTTTTAGCGGCTTATAACGGTGGTCCCGGCGTGGTGCGAAATGCCATAGAACGCAGCGGCGGAAAAACAAACTTGTGGGAGATATTGCCATACCTTCCGGGACCTACACAGAACTATGTTCCGGCTTTTTTGGCAATGAACTATTTAATGACCTACCCAGAAGATTTTATAATAGCGCCCATTGCTGCCCCTTTTACTTTCGAAAATATTGATACCGTATATGTTCGCTATTCATCTACGCTGACGCAAATTGCTGAAAACCTGTCCGTTTCAATCGAGCAACTAAGGTTTCTGAACCCTGTTTATAAGTTGGACATCATACCGGAAACCGACAAAAAACAAATGCTCGTATTGCCTTCAAAGGAAGTGGCTAATTTTATTTCGTTTGAGAATAAAATTCTATCAACACAGGTTTGCGACTCAATTAAGAATCAAAAGAAATTTAAGGTTATTTACAAAGTTGAAAAAGGGGATTTTCTTCATAAAATTGCCATGAAATATAATTCTAACCCCGTGGAAATCCGATCATGGAATCGAATGACTTCCGATTTTATTTCGCCCGGACAATCACTGATCATTTGGGTAATAGACAAGAACCATTAGTGACTGCGAAGGACTGATACATATAGTTTGTAACAATTATAATATAATTCATAACATATACAATCAGGTAACTAAATAAAACGGAAATTTCGACCATTAATTCGCATTAATTATTTATTTTTATGCTCATTTCCATTTAACACACTTAATTATAAACATTATGGAAAATATCGAAAAAGCACTTAAGGAAATCATTAATAATGAAAAGGATAATCTAAGTAAAGAAGATTTAGTTGAGAGGATTCTTGAAAAACAAAGAGAAGTTTATGAAAAACTAGATAAAGATGAATTGTTCCGTATTTATAAGACATTGATATTGTAAATTATGCCATAAAATGCTAATCTCCTAAGCTTTAGTTTACATTAAACAAATCTAAGTAGAAATTGGATTGTTGGAGCGTTGGGTAAGAAACCATTAAAAAAAGCAATTTAAATCACCTAATTAACAAAAGCAATTTTTTGTCCTTTTGTATTAAAAACCTCATTATGGATAATACGGTTTCTGCTATTGTCTATAAGCTCCTGATATAGTTGAATTAGTTTATACCTGATTTTGTTTTTATCAAATTGCCTAATTAATTCTTCTGAAATTCGTTGTCCTTCTTCATAAAAAGATTTGTCAATAATTAACCTTTTAGTCAGTTCAATAAATTCAAGCGTGGTATTTGCACTCAGATAAAAACTTTCATATAGCAAGGCATACTCTTTAATATTTCTGAAAATCACAGGTATACCACAAGCCGCAGCTTCCAGAGGAGCCAATGGACAGTTTTCCTGAAAGGAAGGGAACAATAATAAATCGGAAGCAGCATAAATATATGGCATGATGTCTATATCAATCATACCTGTAAACTTCACTTGTCCTGCAATCCTTGCAACCCTTGAATTAATACGGGCAATACCTTCAGTAAATATACCAAAAGGTCTGCCGCCAGCCCAAACAAACTTTGCTTCCGGAATGGCTTCAGCGATGTTAAGGAATTCTTCAACGCCTTTTCTTCCTTCCAATTGCCCTACTCCTAATACAATAAAATCAGTGTCAGACAAACCAAGCATTTTGCGTCCTTCTTTCCGCTTTTCCTCGGTACATTTCCATTTTTTTATAAGCACCGGATTGAAAATCTTTACAATCCGGGTATCAACTCCCAGATCTCTGATTGCTTTTTCAACCGTAGGGGAAAGGGCTATGCATACATCCGCATATGAATATACTTTTTTAAAATACCATTTAACAAAAGGCATCAATAGTTTCCACATCGGCAAGGATCCTTTAATAGAATCCGGAATTACATGTGCTGTAAAAATTTTCCTCCCTTTATATCTCCTCCCTTTCCAAAAATAATAAGGCCCATAGGTGTGACAATGAAAAACATCACCTTCACCTTCATCATTTACTACAACATCAACATCGTTTTTTTCTTTCAATAATTCGATGAGATCTATAAAGGCTGTATGGACACCATTGCCCCTTGTAGTAAATGCTGTTTCAGAAACTACATGAACTTTCATCATCGCAGGATTAATCTGTTTTTACCTTTTAAGTATGGTTTAACTTTACAAATGTACAGTCATTTACCTGCTTCTATCTTACATAACTTTGAAAAAAAATTACATTATTCACACTTCTTTGCGAGGCAGTGAGTGTTCGGTTTTTTATCTCGGAAAATAAATATCTCTGTATGATAGTTTATAGCATTGGCCTTGAATTACAAAAAATATTTAAATTGGGTTTTGATTGTTCAATTTTATTGCTCATGATACTTGGTTTCCGGTTCTTTTTTGTTTTCACTAAATAATACAACCAAACTCTTATATTTGTAAAGATTTAATGATACTTTGCACATTGAGTGTGTGGAAGGCTTCAAATTTGTTTTAATATAAATTTTTAATTTAAAGGGTCTGAATTTATTAAAATGATAAAAAAATAACCTTCGCTAAACACTAACTGTTTGCTAATTACATTTTGGAAATAAAAACATAGATCACGAATGAAATTACCAGAAAAGACCATTGAACGTTTAAGTCAGTATCGCCGGACGCTTTTAAATTGTTTCGCAAATAGCCAGACTCACATCTTTTCGCACGAGTTGGCTGCTTTACTTAATATTACGGCTGTTCAGGTACGCCGAGACATTATGTTTCTTGGTTATTCCAGTGTTCAACGCAAAGGATACAACATTCAGGAACTGATCAATGCTATTGGCAGCCTTCTCGACAACAAAGAAGTAATAAATGTGGCCGTGGTAGGAATGGGTCATATGGGTACTGCTATCACAGCATATTTCAGAGGAAAACGCGCCAAGCTGGATATTGTTGCCGCTTTTGACATTGACCCTGATAAGATAGGAAAAGTTATCTCGGGGGTTAATTGCCACGCTGTTGACAAATTGGAGATGATAATTACATCTTTGAACATTTCAGTTGGGATAATTACTGTACCTCCGGAATTTGCATCAGTGGTTTCCGATAAACTGGCAAATTCAGGAATCAAAGGAATTCTTAATTTTACTACAGTTCCCTTAAATGTACCTTCCGAAATTTATCTTGAAGAGTATGATATGATTACTTCACTTGAAAAGGTTGCTTATTTCGTAAAGGACATTAACGAATAAAAGTATGTGTTTTTTTATTTTTAGACTTTACTAACTCAGGACGACAAGTTCGACTAAAACCAAAAGTACACATTATCTCTAGGTTAAAATATAAAACACATAGGCACATATGATTATATATTTTTCTATTTGACTATGTGGTTCAGTTGTTTCTTAAGAGATTGTCAAACCTCACCTACTCATCTTAAAAAAAATCTCTTAATCCTTGCGAAGCTTACTATGTTTATAGCCGTAAACAAAGTAAATAGCCAATCCTATCATCATCCAAACTCCCATTGCCATCCAGGCATAGGCATTCAAAAAAGCTGTTACTCCTAAACACGATATTATTCCAAGTACTGGAATAAACGGAGTAAATGGGGTTTTGAACGGACGTAATGCATTGGGTTCTTTCTTCCGTAAAATAAGTATAGCAAGACACACAGCTGCAAATGCTAGCAATGTACCTAACGATACCAGTTTACTAAGCACTCCAATAGGGAAAATTCCTGCAAGCACCATCGACATTATTCCTACAATAATGGTCGACATGTAGGGTGTTTTAAATTTATGATGTACTTTGCTGAAAATGGGTGGAAGCAATCCATCTTTAGCCATTGAAAAGAAAATACGAGGTTGTCCCATTAACATTACCAAAATTACAGAGCTTAAACCGGCAATTGCACCAATTTTAATTAATGGGGCTAACCATTTTAATCCGGTGGCATCAACGCCCACAGCAATTGGATCGGGCACACCCAAAAGCTTAAATGGTACAATGCCTGTTAAAATAAGAGCTACCAAAATATATAAAATGGTACAAACAATAAGCGATCCAAGAATACCACGAGGTAAATCACGTTGAGGATTTTTTGCCTCCTGAGCAGCTGTTGAAACAGCATCGAATCCGATATATGCAAAGAAAATTACTGCAGCGCCCCGAAAAACACCACTCCATCCAAACGAACCAAAATCACCAGTGTTTTGTGGTATAAAGGGATGCCAGTTGTCGGTATTAATATAAGCTACCCCTACAAAAATGAAAATAAGTATTACGGTAAGTTTTATGAAAACTATAACGTTGTTAAAACGCGCTGATTCTTTTACGCCAATAACAAGTAAAATAGTAACCAGAAAAATAATAAAGATGGCAGGAATATTAATAATTCCACCTAGCGACCTCTCAAAACCATTGGTTAGTTCGTTATAAACAATCGGTGCCGTGGTTAAAGCTTTGGGGAAATCAACGCCAAAATTATGGAGAAAACTAACTACATATCCTGACCAACCCACACTTACTGTTGAAGCTGCAAACAAATATTCAACTATCAAATCCCATCCGATAATCCAAGCGAAAAACTCCCCAAGAGTTGCATATGAATAGGTATACGCACTTCCAGAGATTGGTATCATCGACGCAAGCTCTGCGTAACACAATCCTGCACACGTGCAAGCCAATGCCGAAATAAGAAACGAAATCACTATTGCTGGACCTGCATAATTTGCCGCTACTTCACCAGTTAGCACAAAAATACCGGCGCCGATAATAGCTCCGATTCCTAAAGTTATGAGGTTGGTAGAAGTCAGGGTTCGTTTTAAACCATGATTATCACTTGTTGCTTCGCTGAGCAATTGTTGGAAGGGTTTAACTTTGAATAGTCTCTCTTTCATTTTGAATCATTGTTAAAGTTCACAAAGTAATAAAAAAACTGTTAGATTTGAATCGCAATCAATAGTTTCTGATGAACTCATTCACAAAAAAGAATAACTGCTTCTCCCTAATTCGAACTCTCATTGTTTTTGTGTTATTGTTTAGCATTTTTTCCTGTGCTAACCTAAAACACAATTATCTTGGAAAGACAAAACGAGATCCTTCAATTTCCCAATTAAGCGAGCAACAACTATCTCAGCTTGACATTATTCGAAAGCATTTAGATTTTCAAACGGACAGCCTGTTGCTTACCCTTTCGGCAAAAAATCTGAAAAACTGTCATTTGAGCGCTAGCGAAATTAACAAGCTTTATTCTAATTTTCGGGTTCAACTTGATTTCGACCGTATTCTCAACTCGATATTACAGACAGGAAGAACTAAAAAGAACTCACTTACTGCTCTACAACGCTATGCTGGAGCATACCTTCTAAAATCAGCCTCAGTTTACGATCAAATGTACCAGAAAAACCGAAAAATTCGACGAGCTCTCAATCGCGGTGATATCGGGAGCAAAATTCCCCGCAACATATTACAGAAATCTCGTAAATTTCTCTATTCACCAAAAATTCGTAAAAAAATCAGCCGATATAATGAAAAGTCACAAAACACCTTGGCTGATAGTCTGTTGCATCAATTACCTGCAACTAATTACTGGAGAGAGGCTTACTATAGCATCTATCGGCAGAATGACCGGATAAGTGCCCTGTTATATAATATTTTTCCCTATGCCGGTAATTCTTTATTTGGCAAAGTAGGAAATCGCATTACCAACAGAGTGCGACAAAGAAAATATGCCATTCAATTATTATCTGTGATTCAGCCCTATGATATTTTGCTTTCAAAATCGTCCGGTCACCTTTCTTCGATAGTAATACCGGGCCATTTCGGACATGCTTCCCTGTGGCTTGGTGACAAGGTTCCTCAAAAGCGGAAAAGAATTTTGGATGTCATTTTAAAAGAAAGAAGTACACGATTCAAAATTAAAAAGAAGGGAATGGCAGAAGCATTGAGGTGCGGTGTGCAATTAAGCAGCCTGGAAGAATATGCCGATGCAGAAGAGTTTATCATTCTTCGTCCTGATACACTTTCGAACAATCAGAAATACAGTATTGTAGAAAATACCATGAAGCATCTTCACAAGAAGTATGATTTTAATTTCGATATTGAATCACCTGATATGATTAATTGCACCGAGCTGATATATCTCTCCTATGATTTTATCGACTGGAAAGTTCGATACTTTATGGGCCGATTTACACTTTTCCCTGACGACCTGCTGATCACTGCGCTTAGTAGTGATAAACTCAAAATTGTAGCTTTATTAAAGAACGGAGACCTAATGTTAAATCCCGATCCGGCATACCTTAAGGCTATGATGAAGTAGAAGATGAGTGAAAATAAAATATTCAACGGCTGTAAATTGGTGATTGCCAAAAAAAATAAGAAGGTAATTGGTTCCCTAAACAGTTCCCCCGATTTATTGTTTACGATTAAAAGATTGACAAAACCAGCTCTAATGGAAAATAAACCTGCGCAACAGTTATCGAAAACACTAATGAAACTTACCCGCTTTTATCTGTCGCTGGCCATTGCCTTCTCCACGCTAGCAGGATATATTTTTTATGAAGGCTCATTGGAATACACTGGATTTATGGCTTTTGCAGGTGTGCTATTACTTTCAGCAGGAGCATCGGCACTTAATCAATTTCAGGAACGACATGCTGATGCACTTATGAAAAGAACCCAAAGCAGACCTTTGCCTTCCAAAAGGCTTACCCCGACTCAAGTCCTTGCCATTGCTCTGATTCTTTGCATATCTGGCATTTTGGTTTTGTGGTGGGGTACCAATTTGTTAACGGCCGGGCTGGGAGTTTTTAATCTATTTTGGTACAATGCCGTATATACACCATTGAAACGGGTTACCTCATATGTGGTAATGGTTGGAGCGCTTACAGGAGCAATCCCTCCGCTTATGGGATGGACCGCTGCCGGTGGGTCTTTAATGGGAACCGAAATATGGCTTGTTGGCCTCTTCATGTTTCTTTGGCAAATACCTCATTTTTACCTTCTGTTGTTGAAATTTGGAAAAGAATACGAAATTGCAGGTTTTCCATCTATCACTTCACACTATTCCGAACATTATGTACAGATTGTAACATTTTTATGGATTGCCGGCGCTTCGGTTAGTACCCTGTTATTTCCCTTTTTTGGTGTCCTTACAAGCATACCTCTCATTGCTGGATTAGTGCTGTTGAATACAATACTCATGCTTTTTTTCTATCGCATCACCTTCTCTTCTAAAACACCATTTAGCATAATCCCCGCGTTCCGCTCACTATACCTGTTTCAGGTGATTGTGCTCGTGTTGCTTATGATAGAGGCTCTGATGTAACAGATCAAATCCTTTTATTTTATTCATCGCAGTTCTAAAACATCTAACAATAAATCCTAACTTTGATTTGACCATTTTTTATCTGAAATGCCGGAACACGAAAAAATAATTGAAGTATCTCATCTTGTAAAACATTACGGCAAATTTAAAGCCGTTGATGACGCGAGTTTTGATGTTTTCAGAGGAGATGTATACGGTTTTCTCGGACCGAACGGTGCAGGAAAAAGTACCACCATCCGTACAATTCTTTCTTTAATAAAACCAACGAGTGGACAAATAAAAGTGTTTAACAAAAACATATCTACCCATCGTCATTATATATTGCAACGCATTGGTTGTATTGTTGAAAAGCCTGATTTTTATAATTATTTATCTGCGGAAAAAAATTTAGAAATTTTTGCACGTATTTCCGGTATATCCATTACAAAAAAAAAAGTACATGAGATAATCGAATTTGTAGGACTTAAAGGAAGAGAAAAAGACAAACTCGGGAGCTTTTCCCATGGCATGAAACAACGACTGGGAATTGCACAAACATTGATACACGATCCGGAGTTAATTATTTTGGATGAGCCTACCACCGGATTAGATCCTCAAGGAATTATCGATATCCGTAACCTGATTTTACAACTTAAGAATGAACGAAAAAAAACTATTTTACTTTCGTCCCACATTCTTTCTGAAATTGAATTAATAGCGAACAGGATGGTTATTATCAATAAAGGGAAAACTATTGTGCAGGGCTCTGTAGCTGATCTTTTGAATGCACAGGACCTGATTGTTTCCTTTCATGTTGATGATGTTAATAAATCAAAACAACTTGCTCAGTCTTCATCTTTAAATTTGGTGATTGAAAGCGTAGACGACAAAAATTTGTTAATTCACATTTCGCAGGACAAAATTCCAATACTCAATAAATTGTATTGCGATAACGGTATTCAGGTTTTCTCCATTGAAGCAAAACGAAAATTGGAAGATTATTATTTAAAACTTATCGGTGCATGATGTTTTGGAAAAGCACATACAATGAATTGATTAAGGTTGCGGCCAAACCACGTAGTTATATCGGCATTGGGGCAATTACTCTGATTGTAGGCATTATTCTTTTTGCCATGCTGGTGGATGGACAAAATTTTATTTCTTTTGTAACCCAGCCATTTGAACAATCTTTATCCTTCGAAGGAAATATATTAAATGGAAATCTTATCGCGTTTGTTATTTTACAAATGCTCATTATCCATGTTCCATTGTTGATTGCACTTGTAACAGGCGATCTGGTTTCGGGGGAAGCAGCAATGGGAACTATCCGTTTGTTGCTTACTAAACCCATTTCACGCACCAGCATTTTGTTTTCAAAATATCTTGCAGGTTGTGTCTATACATTTGTAATGTTAATATGGCTGATGTTTTTAGCGTTAATTTTGGGTAAAATGTTATTTGGTACCGGCGACCTAATGGTATTAAACAGTGATGGCCTGGTTATTTTTCATGAACAGGATATCGCATGGCGATTTGCTTGTGGGTTTAGTCTGGCCTTTCTGTCATTGATAATGGTTGCTACTTTGTCATTAACCCTTTCGTGTTTTTCCGATAATTCAATAGGTCCAATTGTTTCAACTATGGCTATCATTATTTTATTTACCATAATCAGTACTTTGGATGTTCCTATTTTACAAAACCTACAGCCATATTTATTTACCAATCATATGGTTGCATGGCGAAACTTTTTTGAGGACCCCATTCCTGTAACGAAAATTCTTAAATCGAGCGGGATATTGTTAATACATATTGTTGGCTTATTGTCCATTGCAGTTTATAAGTTCAACAAAAAAGATATTTTATCATGAGGCATTATAAATGTATTGTAGTTTATTGCATAGCGTTATTATCCATTACGCAAGTATATGGACAAAGCAACGCTAACACTTATTTAAAAGCAGTTTATGGTAATTTGCAGAAAGTGAAGGATTATGCTGTTCAGGCAAATATAAAAGTAGATATGCCATTTATTCGAATGCTACCCATTCATGTAAAAATTTTTTTCAAACAAAAGGATAAATTCAAAGTGGAATCCAAAGGAATAGCCATTGTTCCGCGTCAGGGATTCGATCAGCTTTCAAAAATACTGGCTAACAACAATTCATTTACAGCCATAATACAAGGTGAAGAAAAAATTACTGCGATTCAAGCAATAATCGTGAATATGATACCTTTATCAGACACAAGTGACATCATTCTTGCAAAATTTTGGATTGATCCTATACAAAGTGTTATATTAAAATCTCAACTTACCACTAAGTCAAACGGAACTATTGGGACGGAATATACTTATGGAAGTCAGGTTGAATATGGTTTACCCGATAAGATGGTCTTTTCAGTAGATGTGAAAAAGTTTAAGATGCCAATAAGTGTCACAGCCAATATGAATAGGAGTGGTGCGAACAAAAAAGAGGACAATGGCAAGGGAAATAAAAAGGGAAAGATTTATATTGTGTTAACCAACTATCAAATAAATAAAGGTATTTCGGATAATGTGTTTAAAAAATAAGTTATTTCTGGTAGGGTAAATTTAAAATTGCTTGTATTATACATATAATTACAAAGAGAAATCTCCCAAATTAGTGCAGATCATTAAGAAATGAAAGGAATAGATCAGGCTGATTTTGATCAGGCTAAATACCCCCACAAAGTTGAACAAAATGGATGTTATTATCGAAAAACAGCGTTTTTAGTAAAACCAATTTATAATTTAATAAATAATAACTCACTGAGAATATATATTTCCTTATTAATGTATTTGATTTATTAGCACTTATATCTATTTCATTTATTAAACCTTTCAATTCCATCCTCATTTTGTTTCTATAAAAATGGTTTTTATTCATCAATCAAATCAACTTTTCCCAAATAGCCTTGTTTAAGTATTATAGACACATTAATTTTTAACCTATGCCTCGATTTTTCATTATGATTTGCCTTATGATGTCTTTGAGTGTTTATGCTCAGGAATCGCATTTAAAAAATATGAAACAACTCACATTTGGTGGAGATAACGCGGAGGCTTACTTTAGTTTTGACGGTAAAAACCTGAGTTTTCAAAGCAATAACAAAGCATGGGGATTGCAGTGCGATCAGATTTTCAATATGGATATCAGCAGAGCATCGGCTGATACAACCTATAAACCGCCGCTTATAAGTACCGGCAAAGGCAGAACTACATGTAGTTTTTTTCTTCCCGGGGATAAAACAATTCTTTATGCTTCAACGCACCTCAATGGGGACAAGTGCCCTGAATCTGTTAAAATCGAAGGCAAGTATATTTGGGCGGTATACAATAACTACGATATTTTTGTATCCGATTTAAACGGTAAAATCATTAAACAACTTACCAATACATTAGGCTACGATGCCGAAGCCACTATTTCGCCCAAAGGCGATAAAATTGTTTTTACCAGCGACCGCAGTGGCGATTTGGAATTATGGACTATGAATATTGACGGATCGGACCAGAAACAGGTAACCTTTGGTTTAGGGTACGATGGCGGTGCTTTCTTTTCACCTGATGGAAAACAATTAGTTTTTCGTGCATCGCGCCCCACAACTGACGAAGAGGTGAAAGAATACAAGGATCTGTTTGCAAAAGGACTTGTTGCTCCTGTAAACATGGAAATTTATGTGTGTGATGTTGATGGCAAAAACCTGAGGCAAGTAACACACCTTGGCAAAGCCAATTGGGCTCCTTTTTTTCATCCTTCAGGAAAGAAGATTATTTTCTCCAGCAATCACCACTCGCAACGTGGATATGATTTTCAGCTTTATATGATTAACCTTGATGGAAGTGGGCTTGAAAAAATAACTATCGAAAGTTATTTTAATGCATTCCCCATGTTTTCGCCCGATGGAAAGAAATTAATCTTTTCATCAAACCGAAACAATCACGGAACACATGACACCAATTTGTTTATAGCAGATTGGATAAATTAAAATTAATTAAACAATAAACAATTAATAATCAATTTAAAAACAATTAAAATTTCTAACCTATGAGAAAGATTAAATTACTTGCCTTTGCCTTAGTTGTAACAATTGCAGCTTTTGGTCAAACCCAAACATGGAAATCAGATAAAGCACATTCAAAGTTAGGGTTCTCCATCACTCACTTGCTGGTTTCTGATGTTGAAGGGTCGTTCAAATCATTCGATATTAAAGTTACATCATCACAAGCCGATTTTTCCGATGCTTTTATTGACTTAACTAGTGAATCAAATAGCATTAATACCGATAATGAACAAAGGGATAACCATTTGAAGGGTGCCGATTTTTTTGATGTGGCAAAATACCCGGCTTTAACATTTAAAAGCAAATCATTTAAAAAGGTAGAAGGGAAAAAGTATAAACTCGCAGGTGATCTGACCATGCACGGTGTTACAAAACCTATAGAACTGGATGTAACATTAAACGGTACAGCCGTAAGTCCAATGGATAAGAAAACCATAGCCGGATTTAAAATAACCGGAATTATTAAACGGTCCGATTTTGGCTTGGGCACAAAGTACCCGGGTGCTATGTTAGGTGATGAAGTTGCTTTAACATCGAATGTAGAGTTAGTTAAAGAATAACTTATCAATAAGTTCAAAATAAATCTCAAGTCTCTTGCAAATATTCTAATGTAAAGAGACTTGAGATTTTTTAAATTACATTAAAACTGATGAAAAGCTTGGGATACAAAAGCAAGCACTGTTGGCAAAGCTTCGCGCCAATAAACCCAACTATGTCCACCATCGCGAATACGGAACTCATGAGGAATTTCCTTTTTACGCATCGCAATATGAACAAGTGAATTTCCTTCAAAAAGAAAATCATCGTCGCCGCAATCAATATACCAACGTACAGCTTTTTTCTGGTCTTCGGGTATCTGACTGATCAAATCTAACGCGTTATGACGTTTATAATAATTTGCGATAACGGTTGTGTCGGTGATAGTCTTATTCTCCTTTATTATTCGGGAAGTGGCTTCCTGAAGTGTCAAAGGACCAATATAAGCGCTCAGAGGACAAGCCGATGAAAACAATTCAGGATGATGCAACGCATACATGAAAGTACCCCCACCGCCCATCGATAAGCCAGCAATGGCGCGATATCGCTTCTCAGTTTTAACACGGTATTTCTGTTCAATATAGGGAATGAATTCCTTAAAGAAAAAATCCTCATAATTCCAATCACCACTGATGCTGTTAAAATAACCCCGTTGGCCAGTATTGCCATCAGGCATTATAATAATCATAGGAGTAGTAGTTCCTTCTGATATTGCCTTATCTGTAATCCTCAATACTTCACCGAATTGAACCCATCCTGTCTGATCATCACCTGCACCATGTAACAGGTATAAAACGGGATAACTTCGTTGAGATGTTTCATAATCAGGTGGGAGATAAACTGCGAATTTTCTTTCGCTTTTAAGAATTTTACTGGGCATGGACAAGTTGTCGGATACCTTTCCCTGCTGGGCAGGCAATAAAGCAGACCAAATAAAAAGGACTACCGTAAAAAGAAACAATTTTTTCATAGGTAATTAGTATTTGAATAAGGAATAAAAATAAACATTATTTTCAAACACTTTTTATTTTTCTGATTACCTGATATACATAATACCAAATAGAACAAACTAAAAAAATGCTCCTTTCTTTATTTCAATTCGTCTAAAATCTGTTTCATAACTGCTTTAGCATCTGAGAAGTGATGGCCACCTTTCACTAAACATATTTTTAAGTTCATTTGCTGATGTGATGCATCGAAAATTGGTGTTTCGTTGGCGCCAAAAAAACAAAAAATGTTTGTTGTCGAAATCTTACCAATTTCAGCCACCACATCATATTCATATTTGCCATTGAAAGTCAGCATATCATTCAAATGAATAGTAAAATCGGAAGTTTGCGAAGGGGTAATAAGCGCTATTAATTTTATTTTTTCTTTCAAATCGTTTGGCAACCGATTCATTAAAAAGGGAATTATCTCGGCGCCAAACGAATATCCAATCATAATAATTTCCTTTTTATTCCACTCCTTCTGATACCTATACAATACAGGAACAATATCTTTCGTAAATTGATCGGGGTTTTTTTTCGACCAGAAATATCGAAATGAATTTATTGCAACATAAGGCATTTTTTCTTCTACATACTCATTGGCCATTTTATTATCAAAAGTATTCCACCCAGCATCCCCTGTAATATAAAAAACCATCGGATAAGCGCTTACCGGTGCACTTTTTATTCTTAATGGTAAATCTGAATTCTGACATACAGCATTATTTTCTTTGGTAAACATACATATGACCAATGACATGAATAATATAAACTTCATCTAACTAAAACTTATGGTTCGAAGCCAAAATTAATCTTTCTTTACATAATAATAGAACCAAAAATTTTCAGCCACCAATTATTTTTTCCAGAAAAGAATTATGTATCAATGTCATTGACTTAAGGTTTTGACCTCCCAAAGCTCTTTAAAAAGGAGGGCCAACTTGAGCAGTGCCAGTAACAAGTTATTACCCCTTTTTAAAGGGTTGGGGTTAATTTTGATTAAGTCAACGACATAGAATTGTGTATATTGTTTTTTTACAAAACATCAGTGAATGAGCCGCCATGTAAAATATTTTTTCTCAATAATTTTTCTTTTCTTATGGTTTATAAATGGACATTCACAAACATGCGATAGCCTGAAAGAATATCATACTACGAATAATTATTCATTTATCATTCAGGACTCTCCGGCTCGACTATTTACCATGCGCCAATTCGATCAGAATTATTTGAGCGGATATAGATTGCTGTCGCCCACATTGCGAAAAAACTTCAATCCAACTTTAAACTATATAATCCAAGCGGTTAGTTATATTTTGGTTTTTGGACCGATGACGCACGAGGAAGCCCATCGATCTGTGCTTATCTTAAAAAATATTGGATCTATTTCTCAACCATACTTCCTGTCGAAACGAGGTGGGTATATTGACGGTGTTACCGATGCCGCATTAAAAGATATGAGAGATAACGATTTTCCGAACTTTGCACGATTGCATACCGCAGGTCTTGAGTCGGATTATATGCTCGTAAACCATGAGGAAGCCCTCCTTGCATTTGAAGATGAAACATTTAAAAATATTGCAATTGAATATCTTATTCGAAAAGCTATGTTAATGCAATATTATTTGATTGGTTTTATTCATTATGATGTTGATGGGGCAGAGGAAAAGAATGAGCTTAAACGTGATATTGTTGGCAACGATGTTTATGGTATAGTGAGGCACTGGCATAGGCCGGCGATGGAATATAAGCGTTATACCTTATATAACGACCTTACCGTAGAGGAAAAAAAGTTTGTTAAACGAATGGGGTTTCGTTCATTTATTAATCTTATCAATACCAACATCATCAGTATTAATAACTTTTCAATTTCCCATAATTTAAAAATGAATTTCGGGATGGGATATACAATGAGTCCTTTTGGCGATTTCATTGATGAAACCGCTTGGATTAAATATAAAAACGATTATAAGCTAATCACTTATCTTCGGGAGTTTCAAAATAAGAATAACTGGTTTCTTGGTGGCGGAATAGCAATTAATGACTTAATGCTATCGAAACGAATAGGAACCAACATTAATACTCACATTTGGAATCAACCGCAAAACCTTGAATTCAATGATATAAAAGGACAATTAGGAGGGGCTGTTGAAGTAACAGGCAAGTATTTATTTTTTACAAAAAAAACCACTACTCTTCATAATATATCTTTTGATTTAGGTTTTATCTTTAAAACAATAGGTTTTTTACCCGAGGAAATTTATCTTAAAAAACACATCGGTTTTCGAATGGGTGTTAGTTTTGGATTTGACAAATAATTATTTTTTCTCAAAATCAATGCACTAAATTGAATAATTAGTATTTTTTGAATACTGTTGTTGATGTATGTCCTCCAAACCCAAATTCTATGAGTGCCTGATTATAACGTAAATATATTTTTAAATAATTGATTGCTGTTGATCATTAAAGATGTCCGATAGTTAATTGTTTTTCGATATTTGCCAGCTTAGTTTGAAATTTTCTATCTGTTTCGCAAAGATTTTTAATGGACTTGCAAGCATGCAATATTGTTGCCGGCGTTTTATTCCCAAATTCGTTCCCAATTTCTCTAAAAGACTTCCGCGTATAAATGCGGCTTAAGTACATTGCGATTTGTCTATTTTCTACAACCTCTTGCTGGCGCGATTTGCTTTCAAGTTTATCTTCATCCATTCCTGTTGTCAAGCAAATAATTTTCTTTATAAATGCTATAGAATAAAATAAATTCTGAATTTTACTTTCATTGTTGTCCACTAATTTAGGTTCGATTTTAAATACTTTATATCTTATCCCAATTTTGTTGAGCATATTTAAAAGCCAAATTATAGTCCATTCGGCTGGATGATATTCTATTTCAATAGTTACTTTCATTTTCCTTTCTTCTATTACAGAAAATAAATTCTATCCTTTGGTATTTCAATTTGTTTTGACATTGCTTTCTATTGGCATTTTGGTACAATTTTAACCAATATTCCTTAACATAAATCCCATGTCTGCCCGTTAAGAACTTTGTTACAAAATATTTACAAATATTCAGGAAGATACTCTATCCAAGAGTAGTTGCTTACCAAAAATAGGGGAGCTAAATTTGTATGAGGCAAAAGTACTTCGCCTGTTGGGTGAGGGATTTAATGAGAGGGTCATTAAACTATTACTTTGTAAAACTTTGTTTTTTAGCAAAACATTTATTTTTGATATTCGTGATCCTCAATGCGAGCAAAGCACTACACGCCACGAATGCACAAATGGATAAATAAAAATTGACTAAAATAATTGATAAGGAAAATAACAACAAAATAGTTGGGAATACATGGAAGTTCAGTCAATTTTGGAGAATTAAAACTGAGTTAAAAACGCAGGTTAATAAATAAAAAAGTATAGTGCCATAAAAAGATTTGTATAAGGTTAATATCTCATGGGTTTTTAGCCAAGCCTTACACCGATGAAAGCGAATTGATCTAATGGCACTGGGACCATGTTTTTCAGCGTTCAGTAAAAGTTATAAATTTTATAATGACAATGGCCGATGTACGTGTGATACCCCTAATATGTGCCGTGGAATTTATCAGGAAAAACATGGGAAATAGACACCAAAACAGAAAAAAAGGAAAGAGGTAGTAGCGTAGCCAAAAATGAAGTATACAGACAAATGGTGTCGCAATGCTGGAAAATTTTTAATTTCAATTACCGTGTTTGCGATAGTTGGTTTTCAAGTGCTGAAAACATGCAAATGGTAAAACAAGGGATTGGCTCCCAATTTATTGTGACAATGAAGTCGAAACCCAAGGTGGCGTTCGGCCAGACAGTTGACGTCAAAATGGAATGGTTGAAGCAAATTACTAATCAAAACCATTTTCAGTGAAAGCAAAAATTTACCAGGCAGCAATATAAGCTGCCCATTTGGAGCTAAAAAAGTTATCAACAAAAGCTGCTACTTAATCCTGTTTTAAAATTTAAATTTTGCGTAGCATGAGTACCTGATATTTTAAAAAAAAGATAAATTTGTGAATAAATTATTTTTGAAATTTGTCTTTTATCGAACACGTAATTGAAAATGAAGATTTTGACAACCTGTTCAGAGAGTATTACAAAAGTCTCAGAGCTTATGCTTACAGGTTTGTAAATGATAAATTCACTGCAGAAGATATCGTACAGGATGTGTTTTTTCAGGTTTGGGAAAAAAGACATCAACTCCATAATATAGGATCCATTCGGTCATACCTTTTTACATCGGTATTTAACCGAGCTACCAATTATTTCAATCATAAGAAAATAGTTGATCTATATCAACAAAAAAAAGTCGATGCTTATTCAGAGTTGGAATATTATTATCATCAACAAGTTAACAATCATAGTGAAAGTATTATTGCACTGGAGCTTGAAAAGCAAATAGCTGAGGCAATAAATGATTTGCCTGAGCAATGTAAAAATGTATTTATTCTGAGTCGTAAACTTGGACTTAAAAATCAAGAAATAGCTGATAAGCTTGGAGTTACAATAAAGGCAGTGGAGAAGCAGATGACAAAAGCTCTTATGTTGCTAAGATTGAGACTTAAAGATTATTTGGTGATTCTGATAGCATATTTTTTGAGTTGAACAAGATACTCTAACCTGAATAATTCAGAAATTCAAATTTTAGTTTTTTAAATCAAATATCGTCTTCTCCGGGATATAAATTTTAGTTTGTGAACCTAATTATAGCGGATGTAGGGATAACGAATTGTCAATCTTTTGGTTTTTGTTTTCCCATTTGGGTAATTTTAAACTATATGAAGTAATGAAAACTTGTTTACATAAGAAATTCATTTTTGAAAAAAAGAAAAAAATATTTTTTAGAGGTAGGGTAAAAAGCAATTGGTTTGTCTAGGTTAATACAAGAAGAAAAATGGAAGAAGAAAATTATTACAATATTATTACACGTTATCTTGACGGAACCGCTTCACCAGAAGAAGCGGGATTGTTACTTGGTTGGTTAAAAAGCAATAAACAAAATATGGATTTGTTTATTGAGATGAAAGACTTATGGGGAAAAAGCGGTCTGTTAAATAAAAATGATTTAGAGACTGAACTAGCCCTACAAAGGTTCAAAAATAGATTGGAAAGTAAGTATCGTGTAACAAATAACTCAAGAATAGTATATAAAAAGTTAAGGGACATAGCCGCAATACTAATTATAGCTATTCTATCAGGAATACTTTTGTATACAACACTTAGCAAAAGAGCCGGAATATTACAAATGAATTTTACAGAAACTATAATCCCATTTGGACAAAAAGGACAAGTGATTCTTTCAGATGGTACAAAAGTATCATTGAATTCAGGATCGAAAATTAAATACCCTTCAAATTTTAACAGGAATACCCGTGAAGTTTTTTTAGAGGGTGAAGCTTATTTTGAAGTATCACATGATAAAAACAAACCATTCCTTGTACATTCAGGTAAACTGACAGTAAAGGTATTAGGAACAAGTTTTAATATTAAGTCATACCCAAATGAAAAAAGGATTGAAACTACGTTGGTGACAGGGTCCATAAAAATACTGGAAACAAATGAAAACAGGAATATAGAAGTTACTACCCTGAAACCTAATGAGCAAGCTATATATAACACTGTGAGCGGTAAAATTTCAATTAAACAATTCCAAACTGACAAAAAGGAAATTAAACTAACAGCACCCCAGAAACAATTTGATAAAAAGATTCAATCTGAAGAGAAGTTAATCCCACAGGTTGAGACAGTAATAATGTGGAAAGAGCAGAAATTAATTTTTGTTGATGAAACGCTGGAACAAATGGTTCAAAAACTTACACGTTGGTATGGTAAAAAAGTACTAATTGAAAGTGAAAGCTTAAAAAACAACAAATATTCAGGAAAATTTATTTATAACGAAACTATATACCAGGTACTTGAAGTTATAAGCCTTACCACCAACTTAACCTATTACGAAAAAAATCATGAAATATATATCAAGACAAAATAACAAATACAAACTTAAAAACTAATGCCTATGGGGAAACCCTTTAAAATAAAATAAAAACCGGAAAATGCTCTAACATTTCCCGGTTCGTTAAACTTTAACTAACTGCTGATTTAAGTTCGAAAGACAAAGGTATCAGCTATTAATTTATTTAAACACACAAAATTATGATAAAAAAGAAACTATTACACATTTTAAGTCAAAAATCTTTTTGTAAATACGTGTTGGTTATGAAACTTGCAACTATTTTTACCTTATTAACCACCCTTCAGATTTCTGCAGCAGTTTACTCTCAAAATACCAAAGTAAACATAAATGTAAAAAACACTACCCTGCTTGAAATTTTTAATGAGATTGAAAGGCAAAGTGAATTCAGGATTTTTTATAAGATTGATCAATTGGATTTGAATAAACGCTACAGTCTTGACGCTTCAAATACAAGTGTGTCAGATATATTGAATGACTTATTGTTTAAAACGAATGCTTCTTATAAGTTATTGGATAAAATTATTGTTATTACACCAATAAAAGAGGTACAGCAGCAAAAAATCTCCGGTACAGTTACAGATGCAACCAATGGAGAGCCCATTATTGGGGCAAATGTAGTTATTGAGGGCACTACGAT
Source organism: Bacteroidales bacterium (assembly GCA_038213375.1). Taxonomy (GTDB): domain Bacteria; phylum Bacteroidota; class Bacteroidia; order Bacteroidales; family JAAUTT01; genus JAAUTT01. The sequence goes on from JBBQTB010000033.1 coordinate 64,120, forward strand.
TGGCACAGTTACTGATGCAAATGGAAAGTTTAGCTTGGATATTTCCAAACAGGAT
>JBBQTB010000034.1:0-60586 GCA_038213375.1 Bacteroidales bacterium
TTAAAAGTTGACAAATTAGATACTTATGGTGGTGTGGCTGTCGGTTTGAGGTTTCAAAGTTATAAATATTATGATTTTTATAACAAATCGGCATCTACTTCTACTGCACACCCATTGTTTGCATTTTATGTTGGTGGTCGAAACTATTTCAGCGAAAAGTTTGCTGCTTTTGGAGAATTGGGATATGGCCTTGGTTATTTAACAATTGGTTTAAGTCTTAAATTATAGTAATATATTTATTAAATTTGTATTAAAAGAGGTTATTACTTTGAGTAATGACCTCTTTTGGTTTTGGAAAAAGAGGGTTTAGAAATAATATCGGGTTCATTTTAATATCCCCTTCTTCTTTTTCAGTGGTTGGGTTTTAAAACATTGAGTCCACTCCAAAAACGATGTTTTTGGTAATTCGTAGTATTTATAGTTTCATATACTGCTGAATAATAACATGTTAAATTCGTGTAATTCGTGTAATTCGTGGCAAAAGGACTTTTTAGAGTTGACTCAACATTATAACTTATATAAACTGTGTCCAATACGTCTTAGCCTGAAATCTATTGATCGCCGTTCACTTCATTTATGTTGTTTAAATGAAGCCTCGTATCTGAATAAAACTCGTTACATTTTGTTTTGTCAGATTCTCCTAAGGAAAGTTTAATAGAAGCTTCCTGAAATTTGAATGGAGGAATTAACTTGTAATCTGTTTTCCCATTAATATTTCCCCGGAAAACCCAAACAGGAAGGAAGGAGCATGTTTTTAATCGGGTGATATCAGTTTTTTCGAGATTCAGTTCAAATAACAATCCCCCGTCCTTGTAATGTTCGCGTTGGTTGGAAACAAAATTGCCTAACGAGAATACTACCGGAAAATAAGATGAGCTGTCATTTGCATCGTAAAAGCGTTCCACAGGCTGAATCACATGAGGGTGAGATCCAATAATAGCATTTGCTCCGCATTTACGAATAAATGCCGCAACAGAACGTTGATTAGTATTTGGGTAACGCTCGTATTCAATTCCCCAGTGGATTGTTACAATAATAAAATCTGAGCCATGAGCCTTACAAACTTTAATATCCTTGTGGATATTCAACGTGTCAATATAATTTACCAGGTTTGGGCTTTGAACCTTCAAACCGTTCGTTCCGTAAGTGTAATTCAGAAAAGCAAGTTTGATGTTCTTTTTTTCGATAAACAACGGATTGTTTTTCTGCTTATCAATAGAGTCTTTAAAAGTTCCTGTATGGGGAACAAGAGCTGAATCCAGCACAGCAATAGTGCGTTCCAAACCTTGTTTGCCCCTATCGATACAATGGTTGTTTGCCGTAATTAGCATGTCAAAACCTACCTCTTTGAGATTATCCGCCAGCTCGTCGGGACTTGAAAATTGCGGATATCCTGAATATGGTTTGCCTGCCAGGGTTACCTCTAGGTTAACCACAGCAATATCTGCTGCTGAGATATATGGCCGTAGATATTCAAAAACAGGTTTATAATCATAGGTTTTGGTTGAATCGTTGTAAGCGGCTGAAATTTGAGGCATATGTCCCATCATATCTCCTGCAAACACTATCCGTAACCGTGTGGTATCTGAAAACAAAAAAACGGTAGCCTTCGAATAACCAGAAAAACATAAAAGCAGAAAAATTAACAGGGAAAATGAGTGTTTCTTCATCTTCTTATAGGTTTAGTTAACTGGTTACTTGGAAATATAAGAATAATAAACACAAAGACACGAAAAGTTTTAATTGTTGAATATTTTCTTCGTGTCTTCGTGTTCAAATTGTATTTTTCTTTTGTTGAAAACCATCTCTAATCAACGTTTAATTGCGAATTACCAGCTTCCGCTGGCGCCGCCGCCGCCGCCATCGCCACCGCCAAATCCTCCAAATCCTCCACCACCGTCACCGCTACTGAAACCACCAAAACCACCGCCACCGCCACCCCGGCCACCCATCATGGAGCCCAGTAGTAACCAGAATGGAAGCCCACCGCCACTAGACATATGGTGCGAACCCCCTGATCGGTTTCTGAAAATTGCAATGATGATCAGAATTATAACAATAATAGCACCAATTGGAAAGTTTGATTTACTACCTTTTTTCTTATTTTTTTGTGCAAGATTGGCAGGGAATTCTCCTTTAGAAAGGGCATAAAGTGTATTAACAGCCTCATCTAATCCTTGGTAATATTTTCCGCTTTTAAAGGCAGGAATTATAACTTTATCGATAATCTGTTTTGAAATGGCATCTGTAACAACCGCTTCAACACCATATCCGGTGGAAATAGCAATGGCACCTTTTTCGTTATCAACCTGTGGTTTTATGATGAGTAAAATGCCATTATTTTTGCCCTTTTGACCAATTCCCCAACTTCGTATAATATCTGGACCTATTGCATCTATATCATTACCATTCAGCGATTTTAATACGAGAATTACAATTTGCACTGACGACGAATCGTTTATGGCAACCAATTTTCGCTCCAACTGATTTTGTTCGGCTGGAGATAAAAAGTTGGCGAAATCATTTACCAATCTCGGAGGATCAGGTTTGGCCGGAATGCCGTTGTTTTGACCAAATCCATCGGACAATAAAAACAAAAATGCTAACAACAAGGTAGTTGCGAACGGAAGAAAGTATTTTTTTGCTAATTTCATGTCAGGCTCCAAAAGAGATTTCGTTGGAAAGTTCATTTAAATCGTTATCTGCGACAGGAAAAAACGTCTTTAACCTTTCTCCAATCATCAGTATTCCTTCAGTTAAACCATTAGAGATTTCACCTTTTGCAAAATGCGAAATCATCAAATCTTTTATTTGATCCCAAAATCCTTTGGAAACTTTTATATTGATTCCAACATCCCCAAGGATAGCAAATTTACGGTCCTGCACCGAAAGATAAATCAGCACCCCATTGCGGAGTATTGTTTTATGCATCTTTAATTTTTCAAATATGAAAGTGGCTCTGTCGAGAACATCGCCTTTACAGGTGCTTTCCAAATGAACCCTTATTTCGCCCGACGAATTGTTTTCAGCATCACTTATTGCCTGAACAATTGATGATTGTTGTTCTTGGGTAAGAAATTTTCTAACATCCATAGGTTAAAAATTAACTTTAGGAGCTTTGGCGGCTTCTTTATCGGCCGTAAAATATGGTTTTTGCTGAAAACCAAACATAGAGGCAAACATATTACGTGGAAATCCACGGATGTATGAATTGTAATCCTGAGCCACCTGATTGAACCGTTGGCGTTCAACTGTAATTCGGTTTTCTGTTGATTCCAACTGCGATTGCAATTGCATAAAACCTTCAGTTGCTCTCAACTGCGGATATTGTTCAACAGAAACCAAAAGTCGGGATAACGAAGAACTTACCTGACCTTGTGCTGACTGAAATTTCTGAAAGCTTTCCTGAGTCATTTTCGAAGGATCAACTGTTACCTGAGTGGCTTTAGCACGAGCTTCAATTACTTGGGTAAGAGTTTCTTTTTCGAAATTGGCAGCGCCTTTAACGACATTTACTAAATTGGGAATCAGATCAAGGCGGCGCTGGTAAACGTTTTCAACCTGTGCCCAAGCCGATTTTACCTGCTCGTCTTTGTTAACCATCGAATTGTATGAGTTGATGGCAGGAAATACCGTTAATAACAGAAAAACTATGATTACACCGATTACAATAATGGTCGTTCTCATGGATAAAAGAGTTTTTAATTAATTCAAAATTATTAATTCAATTATGTGTTTAATTATTTCTGTGCTACTTTTGCAAATATCATCGAAATAATTGAGATAGCCATGAACAAAGTTTGTACCACGAAAAATACCGGAAAATATGTCAGGTTTTCCCTTATTGTTCTTTCTTTAAGTTTAATTGTTTTATCATGCGAAAAACAAAATGACTTTGCTGATGAACGGGATAATATTACAGGATCTTGGAAATGTCAGGAAACAGATAATAGTAATAAAACGATTAATTTTGAATCTATTATCAGCAAAAATAGTACTGACTCCATGAAAATATGGGTAAATAATTTTTCCGGGCTGGGTTCCGGGATTAAAGTTTCAGTAGGTATGGGTGGGTATCTTTTAACAATTCCTCAGCAAACAGTTGATAATAATAAAATTTCAGGATCAGGAATTGTTTCCAACACTTATAATAGAATCGATTGGACTTATTATATTAATGACGCAGGTGTAAATGAAAAATTCACGGCCACCTATACCCGATAAAACTGAAAGATTTAGAAGTTCAAATAGTAATCAACACAACAGCATAAGCCGAGATACCCTCTTCGCGGCCAACGTACCCAAGCTTCTCGGTGGTGGTTGCTTTAATTGAGATGTCTTCTTCGGAAATTCCCATCGTTTTGGCCAAGATGGATTTCATTTCAGGGATAAACTTTTTTATTTTTGGTATTTGAAGACAAACGGTGGTATCTATATTGGAAATGGAATATCCTTTTTCGCGAATCAACTGAACCGTTTTGGATAAAATAATTTTACTGTCAATTCCTTTAAAATCAATCGACGTGTCGGGAAAGTGAACTCCTATGTCGCCTAAGTTGGCAGCCCCAAGCAATGCATCGCAAATGGCATGGATAAGTGTGTCAGCATCAGAATGGCCCATTGCCCCTTTGTAATGTTCAACTTTTATTCCACCTAAAATAAATTCACGGCCTGCCTTTAGTGGATGCACATCGAAACCGAATCCAACCCGAACTTTCATAACTAAGTGTTTTTTAGCTTTCTGAAAGCATCGAAATCAAATGACAAGGTGAACCGAAGTGTGTTAGCCAGTGGGCTGTATGAATTTGTAGGAACAAGGTATGAGAAATCGATTCCAAAAACATTTAATTTTAGTCCCAACCCAAGAGTGTAAAATTTGCGATTACCTTTGGTTGGGTCTTCGTAGAAAAATCCGCCACGAAGAGCAAATTGTTTTCTGTACCAATATTCAACACCAACCGAATAAGTAATCTCGTGAAGTTCTTCTTTCAAAACACTTCGTTTCCCATTGCTTCCGACAATACCGGGCGCATCAGAAAATGATTGAAAAATCCCCTGAATAACTCCAACATCTGGGTTTTTGCCATATTCAACCACTTTATTTCCATCTGCATCAGTTGAATCAGGAAAATAAACCGGACGGGTTGGTACCAAAAACTTATTTAAATCGGCAGTAAATGTCATTGAATTGTAACTATTTAAATCCAATGTTAAAGCTCCTCCTAACTTCATGTTTGTAGGAATAAAATCTTTGCGCTGATCACTAGTATACGAAACCTTGTTGCCAATATTTGAGAGATTCAATCCAAATGCCATTTTGCCATCCACATCTGATATTTTTATATCATCAACATAATATACAGCTATATCGGCTGCAAATGCTTGAGCTGCTTTTGTATCAACACCATTAACAGCAAAACCTTTCGAAAGGTTAGAGTTAATGTATCTAAAAGCGATAGCGCCACTAAGTTTTGTTCCAAATTGACGCGAATAAGCGGCGTCGATGGCAAATTCATTCGGCTTAACAGGCAATATATATTGACCCTGATTATCTCTGAATTCGATTTCTCCCAGAGAAAAATAGCGCAGGCTGGCTGCTATCACCTGTTGGCGGTCTATTCTGTAGTAGCCCGTTAAGTATGCAAGATCAATATCGCCCACCAGATTTCTAAGCCATGGAGTATACGAGGCAGAAATACCTGCTTCATTTTCCAAAAAAGCGAATTTTGCCGGGTTCCAGTGCATCGAATTAATATCAGGTGACGTTGCAACTCCTGCATCGCCCATCGCACCGCCTCTTGAATCGGGAGCCAATGTTACAAAGGGGACTGCGCTTTCAACAGGATTTAAACCACTATTGCTTCCACTTTGTGCTAATAGAGGTAATATTCCTGTGCAAAGGACTGCAAATGAAACTAATGCTTTCTTGTTCATTGTAAAATGTTATTCTATAAAAAAGTGCAACAAATTTAATTATTTAGTAATAGGTTGAATTAATTAATTACGACCAGTTTATTGGAAGAACTAACTGAAATATTATTTAATGAACGTACAATAATGCGATATAAGTATATACCAGGCAAAATTTTATTGTTATTTTGATTGGTTAAATTCCAAGGTATTGGTCCAGAGGTGTATCCCGTAGCAGAAATTATCTTGTTCAACCTTGTAATTAGTGTTCCTGCCATATTATAAATGTCAATACTTACATTAAATTCCGAATCTGCCTGGTTGTGTTCGAAAAAGAAATTAGTATAATCGATTGCCGGATTAGGATAATTATAAACGCGTTGCAGCATAACTGTATTTCCTCCCAGCACTTTAAAATGAAGAACAACCTGTGACGAATTGTTGAAATTATCCCACAATTTAAATGAGACGGAATGTTCGCCGGGTGAAAGTTTCGGAAATCTAAATTCGACAATGCCTTTTTGGAAATCATCAATATTAGTTTCAAAGTAACTGTTCAGTATAAAAGTTTGGTTTAAGTCGTTATCCAAAACGGCAATGATGTCGTGTCCCAGGCCATTACCACCGGGATTTATACCATTCTCGTCGCTTACTAAAGCAAGCAGTATTGGGAATTCGTTCGATATTCCACCATCTTTAAACGTTGTGTCGTTCAAAAATAATCGAATATCCGGCCCATTAGCATTTGGAGATATCCCTGTTAAAAGCCCTCCAATTATGATTGATTTGTTCATCCCAGACGCATCGGAAACTGAATCAGATGCATAATAACTGATTTTCCCTTTTCCATAATTATAATCCATGTCTCGTGGCATAATGAGATTGGACTTAAACTCACCGTTTTTTATGGATGTTTTTCCATTAAAAAGTATATTATTTTGAAGATTAAAATCGAAAGCGATACCTCCATCATTTGCAAGCGTAGTTATTCTTTTGGTTTTGTCGAATATTGCCGGATATAGAATGCCATTGAAATCGTTGAGCTTTTGTCCGGATTCATCCACAATTCTGCCTTTGATAACAACAGTGCTATAAGCTTTCAATGTGTCACCTATGTTGGATGGAAAGCGATTAATACTATCCGTAACAACCTTAAATTTAGGTATTGCCAGACTCAATGCCGGATCGCCAAGAAGTATGAAGTTTAATTTATTAATGTCAGTGCCCGAATTATTTTTAGTTATTCGGAAAATATCTCCTAATCTAAAGGCGGGGTTATCGGGTGTTTTATTAAAAGCATTCTGGTAGAATTGTTGATTTAATACAAAATTGGGACTCGAATAAACCAAACGTGTTGTGGTTAGTAATGCAATACCTCCACCATGTAAATTAAGTATGACGTCCTCTCCGGCGGTTGTTTTCTGGTAATCGTCGAACCGGGCAAAATCGCATGTTGCAGTAATAAATAGAGGGTATTTATCATTCGACCACTGATTAATATCTTCATTTTGCCTCAAAATTTGTTCCTGAGCCAATCCACTTTCGCCTCCATGGCCGGTATAATTGATAATAAGCGTTCCCTTATTTACCTGGTTGGTAATGGCGGCATTTACGTCGGGGTAGCGCGCTCCAGATGAGGTTGATACCTGCTGATACGCGTCGAGATATATTTTTTCGATATTGAGCGAAGGATGATTACTTTCCATATAGGTGGCAAGCTGGTCGGCTTGTTCCATATGAATATTATTATCCTCATCATCTGCAACAAAGCAAATTGAGTTTCGCCAATCACCATAATTTTTGGCAGAAATATAACTTCTTACTTTATCCACTAAACGCTGCGCATGAATGGTATCTTGTACCGGAAAACGTCCAATTCCTAAGTCCAGCAATCCATTTGAAATTCTTTCGCCATCATCCAGTAAACCATAATAATCATCAGATACATACGAATAAGTTGGAGAAACAGAATTTTCGCTTTGGTAGGTAAGTATGAAATTGGTGTTTCTGATCCCGCCAATTTCCGAATCTTTATTGTTGTATGAACCATCTCCAAAAAGGAGCACATATTTTGGCGCCATCCCGGGAACGTCCGCTTTATCATAAAGCATTTTAATGAAATTCCTTAACGCAGCAGGATCAGGCGTTCCCGAAGAAAACTCGTTATATATTTGTTGTGGAGTCACTACGATCGTTGACAAGTTGTCATGCAACTGATGGATTTCGGCTAATTCATTTGCCTGTTTCAAAAAGCCAGGATGTGAAATAATGATGAGATCTGTAGAAGAAACACCATGAAGGTTTTGGTTCGGAACATTACCATTTTTCTCTTTTATAAACGTTGGAGACAAACCGTTTTTAGGGTCAAACGCAGCATATTCGTGTAATTGATCAGTTGAAGCAACAAAACTGAGAGCTCCGGTTTGATTGGTTACTACCATCTGATAAACATTGTTTACATTGGTAACATCCCAAACCACAGAGTTTGATGTTACGTTTGAAATGGTGAAAGTTGCAATGTTTCCGTTACCAACAGATTTACTATCTCTAAAAAATATTTGAGTGGAGTTCATTGAAAGGCCTTCACGTGCAGTAAGTCTTAAATAGTTAAGCCAGCCGTTTGCAGAAGGGTTGCCATTTTTATCATAACTCAGCCGAAGTGTTATTTTATCGGAGGCTGAAGTAAAAACGGTTTGAAATTTTTTAACAGAGGCATAATCGGATAAATCATTCATGGAAGTACCCGGAATAGAGATATTTTCGATAAGCTGATTGCTTTGCTTTACTGCAAAACCAGACGTATTACCAGATCTTCCTAATAATTCCCCTTCAAGGATAACAGGCTCATTTACTAAAATGTTCGGAAAAGTAAAAGTAAAATCATAACTGCTTTGTACCCCGAATTCTTCGCCATACCATTGTCGTCCTGATCGCAAAAAGTTAACCAAATTTGCTTCATGAAATTCCAATCCATCAAATGAATTAACTAAAACACTTGGATTTCCTATTGGGGAAAGTGTTTGGCTTATCTTTTTTCCACCCGGGTTCGATGTTATAAAATACACTATTTGATCAGTAAAAAGATGTTTTTGGTGGATAAACGTTTTCTTAATTGGATCAAAAGCCCATGTTACAGGGCCCTGAGCATAAAAAAGTATGTAATCATTATCGGAGTAACTTTCATTGTTCGCGGCATTTATCATTATCGGCATTTCTGCTAAATCATCTGGAACCAAACCTGAATATACTTCGGGAAGCATTTTCCCTCCATTTCCATAAATCCGCGCATTTTCGGGATTTTTCAGCCCAAGATTTTTCATTTCAGCAAACGTTATCTTGTAAATACCCGTTTTCGAAACAATAAATTTATACCAATCGCCACTATTTAACAATGATATACCAACATATGAATGGCTAACTTTTTCAGATTTTAAGTTTGATAGAACCGAACTATTTTCAATTGTAAGTGTGAAAGAGCTCATCCGCTCAAATTTAGCCTTTAAACTGCTTTTATGTATCGGAATAAATGAAATCAGTAGATAGTTTATTTTTTTTTCAGTTACAATGGATTGATCAATTTTTATGCTGTCAGGAATTAGCGCGAGTTCGTTTAAAGCAGACCCCTCCGATGCAGGTATTTCTTCAAAAAAAACTTCCTTTAATTTGATCTGAAAATCAAAATTGGAGGATGATTTAAGCGGAATTTTCGTTTGATAGAAAGGAAATCCAATCGAATCGTGGTAAACTGCTCCGTTAAAATATAATCGATGTTTGTTTTTCCCTGAAATTGGATCAAATGAAGGAATGCCTTGCTTCCAAACGATTGTATCGGTAATTGTCATTTCCTGGCTCACAATAAATGAAGGGAATAACATCAAAAAAGCCATGGCACAATAGATATGCCGCATTGAAGTAGCGTTGTATTTCGAAAATAATGACATGTTACCTTATAATTCACATTAAACGTTAACAAATATATAATATTGTAGTTTATCAGCGATTGAAATAATAATGTTGTTATTTGACCGTTAAACGTGAAATACCACAAAAAGTAGAACTTAATTTTATTTTAAGTATTATAATTGCAAATTAAAGCTCAAATTAAATCAATTTTGTTGACGATTAAAAAAACATACAAGAGTATATTGATTAACATTGGATTAGTATCCCTGTTGTTGTTGTTTCTTATTTTGAGAGTGAAGGGACAAGATCCGGTTTTTTCACAGTTTATGTTTCATCAATTAAATTTAAACCCTGCCTTTACTGGCAATTCTGAATTCCCAAGGTTTGTGTCCGGTTATCGAAATCAATGGCCGGCAATTGGGAAAGCGTATGTTAGTTATTATGCTTCCTATGATCAATTTGTCGACAAAATCTCAAGTGGCATTGGTGTTGCAATAAATAGAGATGTGCAGGGCGGAGGAACTTTTTCAAAAACGTCTATCGATTTATCATATAGTTTTCCGGTTGAATTGAACGATGGATTGATTATGAATCTTGGAATTCAAGGAGGTCTGGTGCAAAAAAGAGTTGGAGGGTCAGCAATTGTCCTGCAAGAGCAAGAAACTATCACTGATCAATCAAAAATTTATCCTGATTTTTCTGTAGGAACATCTTTTTACATCAATGAGCAATATTTGATTAGTTTTGCCGTTCAACATTTAAATACACCAAACGAGATGATTGGAAGTGGTTATATTTTTCAATCCCCCATAGGGTATACATTACAAATTGGAACTCATTTTCCTTTAAAACAAGTGAGTAGAACAAAGGAACGTTTGATTTTTCAACCCGGGTTTATAGGGCATTGGCAAAAATCTTTTAATTATCTGGGTTGGGGTACAAATATTCAATATTCATCATTTATAGGAGGAATTTGGTTTCGAAATAATTTTTCTGTTAATTTGAATACCGTTATTTTTCAGGTTGGCTATTCCCATTCAGGAATGACGTTAAGTTATAGTTATGATTTTTGGGTGCCAAATAATTATCAACAATTAAAAAATATTGGGGCACATGAGGTAACCTTTACTTACCTTTTTAAGTATAATGAACCAAAGAAAAAAATGAGGGCAATAAAATGTCCGAATTTTTAACGAAAATTGCGACATTAATAACATTGACCAGAAGCATTTGATTATATTTGAATATAAAAACATTTTTTGTTATGAAATACAAGATTGGTTTTCTTTCATTCTTAGTAGCATTGGTTGTATTATCAACATCTTGCGGACTTTTTGGAGGTAAGAATAAGGGTACATCATCAACCACTGGCTGGAATTATAATACTCCTGAAAATGGTGGTTTTGAAGTAAAGGCGGGAGTTGAACAAGAAACTGGGCCTGGATTGGTTTTTGTTGAAGGGGGTTCTTTCACCATGGGCAGGGTTGAACAAGATGTGACTTATGATTGGAACAATGTTCCACGCAGAGCTACTATTGAATCGTTTTATATGGATGAAACTGAAGTTAGGAATGTCGATTATCGCGAATACCTATACTGGCTTGCCAGAGTTTTCGTAGATTATCCAAACGTATATAAAAAAGCATTACCTGATACTCTTGTGTGGAGAAGTAAGTTGGCTTATAACGAGCCATATGTTGAATATTATTTCCGCCACCCTTCCTACAACGAGTATCCTGTTGTTGGTATTAACTGGTTACAAGCTAATGACTATTGCGCATGGCGCACCGACAGAGTAAATGAAGGAATACTTATCAGAGAAGGTGTTTTGGAAAAAGATCCAAATCAAACCAACGATGAAAATTTTAATACTGATGCATATTTAGCCGGGCAGTATGTAGGTGTGGTTCGTAAAAATCTTCCGAGTATTGACCCTAATAAGGAAGATCGCACAGTAAAAATAGAAGATGGTTTATTTTTACCAAAATATCGCCTTCCTACCGAAGCTGAATGGGAATATGCTGCATTAGGACTTATTGGAAACTCATATGACGAGCGTATTTATGAAAGAAGAGTTTATCCATGGAATGGCCATAATGTAAGAAATGATGGAAAAAAAGTTCGTGGGCAAATGAGAGCAAATTTTGTTCGCGGCAGAGGAGATATGATGGGTGTTGCAGGTGCTTTAAATGATGCAGGTAGCGTTACAGTACCGGTTACTTCCTATTGGCCAAATGATTATGGTCTATATTGTATGGCTGGTAATGTAAACGAATGGGTTCTTGACGTATATCGTCCATTATCTTTTGAGGATGTTGATGAATTTCGTCCGTTTCGTGGTAATATTTTTACCACTCTTGAAAGAGATGAAGAAGGGAATGTTGCCCAAAAAGACAGTCTTGGTCGCTTGAAATTCAGACCAGTAACCGGAGAAGAAGCCACTCAGAAATGGAGAAGATATAATCAATCTGATTACAGAAATTATAATGATGGCGACTTTGCCTCAAGTATTGAATTTAGCAATACTGATGGCAATAAAGGGCCAGGTTCACAACGTATGTATTCGCAGAAAACCAGTGATATGGCTTCTCTTATCAATGACAATGTTCGTGTGATCAAAGGTGGGTCATGGAGAGACAGAGCTTATTGGCTTAGCCCGGGTGCGCGCAGATTCATGCAGGAAGACCAATCCAAAGATGATTTGGGCTTCCGTTGTGCTATGACCCGTGTTGGTTCTCCTGTTGGATTTATGAAGAAAAAAAAGAGATAAGAAAATAGTAGAAAGTAACTTATAAGGGGGCAATTGCCCCCTTTTTTTGTAAAAGAATATGGAATTAGAGCAACTGTATAAATTATATTCCCGCTCACGAAAGGTAACAACTGATTCACGTAACATTTCGGAAGGATGCTTGTATTTTGCCTTAAAAGGCGAAAAGTTTGATGGAAATAAGTTTGCCAAACAAGCTTTAGATTCAGGAGCATCATTAGCTGTTATCGATAATAGTGAGTTTTATCTGGATGAACGTACTATTTTGGTAAGTAATGCTTTGGAAACATTGCAAGACCTGGCAAATTACCATAGAGAAAAACTACAAATCCCGATTATAGGTATTACCGGTACTAATGGGAAAACAACTACCAAAGAATTAATGAATGCGGTGTTGTCGTCAAAATATAATGTATTAGCAACTAAAGGTAATCAGAACAATCATATTGGAGTGCCTTTAACCCTCTTATCTATTACGCCGGATGTCGAAATTGCAATTATCGAAATGGGTGCTAATCATCCATATGAGATTGGATTTCTTTGTATGATTGCTGAACCTACTCATGCGATTATCACCAATATCGGGAAAGCACATTTGGAGGGTTTTGGAGGGTTTGAAGGAGTGATTAAGACAAAAAAAGAACTGTATGATTTTGTGATTGAAAAAAAAGGAATTGTTTTTTTTAATTCAGACGATACATTACTTTCAAACATGCTGCCGAAAGGTTCAGTAACTATGTTTTCGTACGGATTTACATCAGGTGAATTATGTAAAGGAAAAATTATTTCGAGCGATCCTTATGTAAATATCGAGATTTTGGATATTCGAAATGGGAAAAGTGAAATCGTTTTTTCTCAACTAGTTGGTGAGTATAATGCTGAAAATATTTTAACCGCGGTTTGCACGGGTCTTTATTTTTCTGTTCCGTTATCTGAAATTGCTTTGGCAATAAGTAATTATCAACCTGCTAATAATAGGTCGCAACTTATTGAAACTGGCAGAAACAAGGTAATTCTAGATTGTTACAATGCAAATCCATCGAGTACACTTGCTTCATTGAATAATTTCGAAAAAATGCATGCCGATTTCAAAACGGTTATTTTAGGAGATATGCTTGAATTGGGAGATGACACCGAGGCTGAGCATAGAAACATTATTCAGTATTTATTAAAGGTGTCTTCTTTTCAAATATTATTGGTTGGTGAGCACTATCAAAAGCTTTCGGACAACTATTTTATAACTTCTTTTCGAACTGCGGATGAACTAAAATCGTGGTTAAAAATTCATCCAATCACTAATAAGCTAATATTGGTGAAAGGTTCCCGGGGAATTCAGCTCGAAAAAATTATTGAAGCGCTTTAGGTTATTGCCTTTTTATAAAACGAGTGCCTAGCTTTTTAAACTTTTTAAGGGTGGGTTTTCCATTTTTGGAGTACCTATAAAGTGATCAATATTCATCAATAATTCTGCGGGTAATATCGGTTTTGTTAAATAGACATCGCAGCCAACATCAAAACATCGTTTTTTCTGTTCAATCATAGCACACGCGGTTAGTGCTATGATTGGAATTTTGATCTGATATTTTTTTATAAGACGTATAGCATCATACCCGCTAAGTTCAGGCAATTTAATATCCATAATAATCAGATCAGGGACTGGAAAGCTCATGCTTTGGAAAAACGAATCAAGACCACTTTTGGATCTGATTGTTGCACAATGGTAGGTTCGGATTAACTCAGCAACATATAAAAAATTGGAATCGTCATCCTCAACAATCAAAACAGTTTTGTCCTTCCATTCAAATTTAGGTATCATAGTAGTAGATTAGTTGGTTCTATGTATTAATACATAAAAACGACGAAAAGTAACCCTCGAAAAAAAATATTTTTTTTCGTCAAAAAAAATATGAGTTTATATTGTTTTATTCTGGCTATTAAAACGTTATATTTTAATTGTCCCAAATTGTTTATCGATTAAGGCTTTTATAAGTATGTTTATTTTTAATATAATATTGTACAACAATGCTTTTATTAAATATTAACGAGGGAATCGAGGTAGGTGATGTCCGTTTTTTGTTTTTGAGAATGTACCGGTAAAAATGATAATGAGCTTTGATTACTGAATAGAACTCACCAGGTTTTGAATCAAAAAGAAATTTTATGGCTGCAATACCATCGAGAATTAGCCTGAGAAAAAGAACATAGAATCTTTTTTTCGGAGGTAAATTATTGTATAAAAGAACCATGTTATTACGGAAATTTAAAAAGGTCTTATATGGATTCGATTTTGGCAACGTCCCGCCTCCAAGATGATAAACTACCGATTTAGTGTTACAATATATTTTATAGCCGGCATTTTGTAAACGCCAGCATAAATCAATTTCTTCCTGATGTGCAAAGTACAATGGATCAAAACCACCCATCTGATGGAATACTTCCGATTTTATAACAAAACATGCTCCTGTAGCCCAAAAAATCTCGAAACAACCATCATATTGGCCATGATCTTTTTCGATGGTATCAAAAATTCGGCCTTTGCAGAAAGGATACCCCAACTTATCGATATAACCTCCGGCAGCTCCGGCATATTCGAACGATTCCCGATCGATATAGGATTTTAGTTTTGGCATGCATGCGCCAATGATTTTGTCGTTATCCAATAGAGAAATAAGAGGTTTGATCCAGTTTTCGGTAACTTCTATGTCGGAATTTAAAATAATGTAATATTGAGCTTTTATCTGGTTTAAGGCTATATTGTATCCTTCGGCAAAGCCGTAGTTTTTATCTAATTGTATAAGTTCAATATCCGGATATGTTTGTTGTAAAAAAATGATAGAGTCGTCAGATGAAGCGTTATCGGCGATAAATATCTTCGATTCGTCGGAAACAGAATATTTTAGTAATGACGGAAGAAAAGTTTCAAGATGATTGCGCGTATTCCAGTTTAATATGACGATGGCAGTTTTAACCATGAAGAGTGGGTTTGTGGTTGCTTGCTTTTTAGGGGTAAAAACTACATTTTGAGAAAGGTTTGAATAATGCCAAGAAATTCTTCAAAAATATGACCATTTGTGGCTACTATTTCTTTACCGAAAATAAAATTATTTCCTCCGCTAAAATCACTTACTTTTCCTCCGGCTTGTTTCAGAATGATAGCTCCTGCTGCAACATCCCAAGGTTGAAGGCTATATTCATAAAAAGCTTCGAACCTGCCACAAGCTACATATGCAAGGTCGACCGATGCCGATCCCATCCGTCTTGCGCCATGTGAATTTTTAAGGAAGTATTCCAACGATTTCAGGTAGGCCGGCATTAAATCGAAATCGTAATATGGAAAACCGGTGGCTATTAGGGAATCTTTTACTTTGGTAGCATTTGACACGGTTATGGGTTTTCCGTCCAGAAATGCAGGGCTGCCTTTCCATGCCGAAAAGCATTCCTTTGCATTTAACTCGTACACAACACCCAAAACAATTTCGTTCCCATCCATAAGGGCAATTGAAATAGCATACGGAGGCAAACCATGAATAAAATTGGTAGTTCCATCCAATGGGTCAATTACCCAGGTAAGTTTTTCACCATGGTGTTCCATTGTTCCTTCCTCGGCAATAAAACCCGCGTCGGGCAATATATCCGTTAAAGCCTCTACCAGAATTTTTTCTGCTTTTTTATCCACATACGAAACAAAATTATGGAGGCCTTTGACTTCAACCTTATCACTTGTGAATTTTCGAGCTTCACTTTGAATAAACAATCCTGCTTCCTGAGCAGCACTTATTACATTTTTGCAGATGAATTCGTAATTCATATTGTTTTATTTAAATAATAAATTGGAAAATACTATAGAATCAATGGGTTAAGAAAGTATTATGTTATCTGTAATCTCAATACCCATGTTTCCGAATGGCAGTAAGCCAATGAGTTTTGCATTAATACATTTGTTAACCAATGCTATATTATAATTGGTTTCTACTTTAATGTAATTGGTAGTATAACCAAACATTTTTCCTTTTGTTTGCGATGATTCGAATAGAACCTTGAATGATTGTCCTGTATTTTGCGAATAAAAAATGTCTCTTTTTTTATCGGAAAGTTCAATAAGTGATTTGCTTCGCCGATCCTTATCTTTGGGAGGTACCTTTCCGGGCATTAAAATAGCTTTTGTGTTTCGCCTTTCTGAGTAGGAGAATACATGCAGGTAAGAAATTTCCATGCTTTCCAGAAAATTAAATGTGTCGCTAAACATATCGTCCGTTTCGCCGGGAAAGCCAATGATGACATCAGCTCCAATACAGGCATGAGGCATGATCGATTTGATCGTTTTTACACGGTTTTCAAATATTTCGCGGTTATATCGGCGGCTCATTAATTTTAATATTTCGTTACATCCCGATTGTATTGGAATATGAAAATGTGGCATAAAATTTCGCGAGCTAGCCACAAATTGAATTATCTCGTCTGTAACCAAATTAGGCTCGATGGATGAAATTCTATATCGCTCAATTCCTTCCACTTTGTCGAGTTGTTGAATAAGCCCGAGGAATGTTTCGGAGGTTGATTTTCCAAAATCACCAATATTTACACCTGTAAGAACAATTTCTTTAATTCCGGCTGAAGCAATTTTATGAGCCTCTTCAATAGATTGTTTAATACTGTTGTTACGGCTATTTCCCCTTGCCAACGGGATAGTGCAGTAGCTGCAATGGTAATCACAACCATCTTGTATTTTCAAAAATGATCGGGTTCTGTCCAACAACGAAAATGACGAATTGAAGCCTTCTACTCTCTCGATTTCGCATGAGGAAATAATTGGATTTTTGTCCTTTCTCGTCTCAATTTCTTCGATAAAATCGATAATATTGAATTTATCTTTGGTACCCAAAATTAAGTCTACTCCATCAATTTGTGCAATTTCCTCCGGCTTGAGTTGTGAGTAACATCCAATAATTGCTATAATCGCATCAGGAGAAGTGCGAGTCGCTTTGCTTATTATTTGCCTGCATTTTTTATCGGCAAGTTGTGTAACCGAACATGTATTAACAATTACAATGTCCGAAATTTCCTCGAATTCTACTTTTGTATATCCATTGTCGGTAAACTTTCTTATGATTGTTGAGGTTTCTGCAAAGTTCAATTTACAGCCAAGCGTATAAAAAGATACTCTTTTTTTCGTTTTATCAATCATTATATTTCGTCACTTTTTACGTGTGTCTTTTTGTCCGACAGAGCTTTATAATAATTGTAAATCTCCATTTGCGAATGGAAGTTAATGTCGGATTTATCTTTTTTGTAAATATTTGACTGAAGTTGGTCTACCACTCTAGCCTTCACATTATCTTTAAGCTGAAAATCTATAATATCCCTCAATTCCTTTTGGATTGATGGATCGTATATGGGAGTGGCGACTTCAATCCGGTTATCAAGATTTCGTGTCATCCAATCGGCAGATGAAATGTAGTATTTTTCGTTGTTATTGTTACAGAATATGAAGATTCGCGAATGCTCCAGAAATTTATCAACAATAGCAATTGCTTCAATATTTTCACTTAATCCTTTAACACCTGGTATTAACGCACATATTCCCCGAATGATAAGCTTAATCTTAACCCCATTTTGGCTGGCCTGATAAAGCTTGTAAATCATGGCTGTATCTACCAGATTGTTAATTTTCAGTATTATATATGCTTCTTTTCCTTCGGAGGCAAATTTAATTTCGTTATCAATTAAATTAACCAGTTTGTTGCGCATAAATTGTGGCGAAACCAACAAATGGTTGTAATTGAAATATTTATAAGTATTTTCAAAATAATCAAAAACTTTAAACACTTCGCTGGTAATCTTTTTATTTGCTGTTAGCAGAGTAACATCGGTGTACACTCCCGCATTACCTTCATGGAAATTGCCAGTACTTATTCCAGCATAATATTTTGATTTAGTTCCCGATTTTGAAGTGATTAATAATAATTTGCTATGTACCTTAAGCCCAGGTATACCAAAAAGGATTTTTGCTCCAACCTCCTCAAGTTTACGCGACCAATAAATGTTTGACTTTTCATCAAAACGGGCTTGAAGTTCAATAACTACGGTTACTTCTTTCTCGTTTCGGGCAGCGTTTATTAGCGCATTAATTATTTTTGAGTTAGTGGCAACTCTATAAAGTGTAATCTTTATGGATTTTACATCCGGATTTATGGCTGCTTCACGTAATAAGTTAATAAAATGAGAGAATTTTTGATACGGAAAATGGAGCAATATATCTTGCTTTGAAATAGCCTCAATAATGCTAGTGTTGTTTTTTAGTCTTGAATGGTTTACTGCCGGAGATGGTTCATATTGAAGGTTAGCGCCGCCAACATTCGGGAAACACATAAAGTCCTTGAAGTTATGATATCTTCCACCAGGCAACATGCTGTCATACTGATCAAAATCAAGTGCATTTTTCAAATATTTAAGCATATCTTGTGGCATCTCCTGATCGTAAACAAAACGAACAGGCAGTCCTTTCTTTCGGCTTGACACACCTTTTTGAATTTTTTCCAGAAAGCTTTTCGAGAGGTCGTTATCGATATCTAACTCAGCGTCGCGTGTGAGTTTAATGACATATGCCTCAAATTGGTCATAATTGAAAATAGCAAAAACATCTTTCAGGTTATATCTTATCACATCGTCTAAAAGTATGATATATCTATTTTCTCCAATGGATGGTAGCACGATAAAACGCGGTAACACGGTGGTAGGAATTTCGATTAATGCATATTCAAACTCATTTTTGGATTTCTTCATCGAGAGTTTGGTGGCGAGATATATCGATTTATCCTTTAAATAAGGAAAACTTTTTAGGTTTCGAAGCATTATCGGAGAAAGTGCAGAGAGAACTTTATCTTCGAAAAACGATTTTACAAAGGATTCCTGCTCTTTGTTAAGCTGTTTTTCGTCAATGATATAAATGTGGTGGGTTTCAAGTTCTTTAAGAAGTTCATTGTAAATTGATTCGAATTTTTTCTGAATTTTTATTACTACTTCCTGAATTTTTGATAAAATTTTTTCAGGCTTTTCTCCTAGAATTTTTTGATTCGTCATTTTCAAATCAATCATTCTCATAATATTAGCCACTCTAACTTTGAAGAACTCATCCAAATTATTTGAAAAAATGCCGAGGAATTTAATTCTTTCCGCCAGCGGGTTATTTATGTCATCTGCTTCCTGCAAAACACGTTCGTTAAAAGATAACCAGCTTAATTCTCTGTTTATTATGGTCTTCTGTTGTTTCATTCTTATCGGATGAATTATTTCGTTATGAACGATATGGTTAGGAGCAAAAATAATGAATTATCGTGAGTTAATACCATTAATTATTTTAACACGTCGATTATGCTATTTCTTTGTAAAACTTTATTTTTTAGCAAAATATTTAGTTTTGATATTCGTGGTCATTAATAGTAGCATACTACGAAAGTAGGAATGAATAAATAAAAATTATTTTTTGTAGCCTTTTGCTGCTTAAGATATTATATAAAAAAAGCCGGAACACCCCTGTCCCGGCTCAAACCCTAAACCTAATTTAAACAAAACCTAAAAACCCTAAAACTATGTAATCATAAAATTCGTTCTGGCATTTTGAAAAATATCCTTTTGCTATCGGTATACTCAAAATATAAATTTAGGTTTCATTAAAATACAATTAAATATAAAAATATCATGTTTTCTATAATTTAACCGATAAACCTATAAGAAAATTTCGTGTTGCCTGAGGAAAATAATATGGTATCCCTTCGGAAACGTAGGCATTTGAATTGTATAATGCATCAAACAGGTTGTTAATTTTCAAATAAAAACCAATAGTTCCTACTTTAGGAAATAAATGGTTATAGCTTACAAGTAAATCAGTAACGTAATAAGAATCAAGCCTTAAATATTCATTTTGAGTATTGTCAATATATTGTTTACCGACTAATTTCCCTAAAAATGCGATTTCACAATCCTTAATAGGCAATACAGATATTTTGTAACCAGCAATTATTTTCGGAGAATAAGAGATATCGACTTTTATTGTCGAGTCTATTTTGGGCGTATATCCTGTTCTGTTCCGGCTCAGAGTTATATTACCTTCTATTTTAAGAAATCGATTTGGTTTTAATCCGGCCACTAGCTCTATCCCCTGCCTGATGCTGCTTCCAATATTTTTACGTATGGGCGATCCCACTGAATTCACTTCACCGGTAAGCACTAATTGGTCTTTATATTTCATGTTATATAATACAACCTCTGAATATAGTGTTGCGGTATGATGTTTTATCCCAATTTCAAAATCTTTTAGTAATTCAGAGCTTGGACTTTCACCTTCATTCGCATTAATTAAATCATCACGGTTTGGCTCTCTATTAGCTAATGCAATTGATGTATAGGCGCTAGTGTTGTTGTTAATTTCATAGAATAAACCAATTTTCGGGTTGAAAAAACGATAATGTTTGTTTATATCGATAATCTGGTCGGTATATTCCTTGTTTAAACCATTTGCCCTGTAATCAATGCCTCTCCCCTGTATATCGGCAAATATTCTTAAAGGTTTAGTAAGTGAAAAAGATGCTTTAAAATAGGTATTATAATCGAGTTTATTGCCTACATTCAAGTAGTACCTTTTACCCGGTAAATCCGAAGTAAATTCTCTTGCCCAGAGTATATCGCCAAAATGGCGGGCATTAGCATATTTATTTATTGCACCACCCCAAATTAGAGATAGCTTTTCGGTTGAATAGGTTAATCCCCAAACACCACCATAAAAATCGTTATCCAGCCACAACCTGCGAACCAGATCGGTTGTTTTAACAGTATCCGACCCAATAATTTTGTTCGGTAAACCATAAAAATTCAATTCCTGACCTTGCAAAAATTCCTGATAATAACCTCGCCCATAGGTATAATGCAATGCTGAATTAAATTTTAAATTGTTTGAAAATTTTTTTACAAAGTGCAGTTGAAGATGATCTTGCTGGTAATGATCAATAAATTTATTGTAGAACTTCATCGTATCATTTTCAAAGTAAGTACCTGCCCAATTAAAACGCCTTCCATATTGTTTTATTGAGGCAGAATCAATGCCATACCACGCTTGATATGTTTCTTCCAAACCACCAAAGGCTACTAATTTAATAATTGTATTTTTACTGTAATATCCGGCCTGAGCAAAATACGAGGTTAAATTCGAGGATCCCCTGTCGATGTAACCATCAGACTTAGTGGAACCTACTTTGCCTTCAAAAAACCAGTGATCTTTTATCAGCCCGGTTCCAATATGAACACTTCCTTTTTGGGTATTGAACGATCCTGCCGAAGTAGACAAATTGATAAACGATTTTCGTGAAATAGAATCGGTATTCAGATTAATGGATGCTCCGAAAGCGCCTGACCCATTCGTTGATGTACCAACACCGCGTTGTACCTGAATGCTTTGTGCTGACGAGGCAATATCAGGGATATCTACCCAGTAAACCCCATGCGATTCAGCATCGTTGAATGGAACCCCATTAATGGTTACATTTATTTTCGCGGCATCGGATCCACGTATCCTCATACCAGTATAGCCAATACCGGTGCCTGCATCTGAGGTTGTAACAACCGATGGTAAAAGGTTTAATAAAATCGGTAAATCCTGACCTAAATTCTGGTTTTCATAATCTTTCTTATTAACAGTCGAATAAGTTATTGGGTCTTTATCTAAAGCTCTTGTAGACAACACAATTACCTCATCAGCTAAAATAGATTTTAAAGAAAGGCTAATCAATAGATTTGTATTGCCTTCAACAGAAATTTCTTTGTTTTCGATTTCGTATCCTACAAATGATACCACCAACGTGTATTTTCCGGCATTAACATGATTAACAATGAATTCCCCACTTTGATTAGTTGTGACGCCTAAAGAGGTTTCACGAATTACAACATTAGCCCCGGGCATAGGGCTTCCATTCTCATCATTCACTTTCCCGGAAACGGAATATTGTGAAAATAAGGTCAGTTGCGTGCATAATAATAATGCAAGCAAAAGCGATTGCTTTTTCATTTCATTAAATTTTAAATTGTTAGACAAAAAGCAATGACCTTTTCATTGCCTAAATCCCTTCGTCGGCATTACCCGAATCAGGTTCCAAGGGTATAATCTCAGCCAGAAAAATTATGGCACCCCCTTAGGATAGTTTTGCAAAGATAACGCTACATTTCAAAAAAACAAAACCCGCTAAATTTTCAAGTCACAGATCGGTTAAAGAGTTCGTTCCGGTTTGAAGGAACAGAATTTCTAACGGAATTAAATGAAGGGGCTATTTGGATGAAGGCTTCGCTCCCATTGAGTGTTTCATTAAAAGAATCTACGAAGATTGGCAGAAAAGGAAATTGGAGACTTAATGGTACCCACTATCGTCAGATATTAAATTCTAATACATGCGAAAAGGGAATAAATTAGTGATTGTTCCCATAAAGGATTCAATTGCACTACTGGATTTTTGTCACGTAAATTATATAGATCAGTATGTTGGGAAATTTAATACCTTAAAATTAAATAAGCACTGGTATGTTGGGAAATTTTCGAAAATAGTGTTAAAGAATAACGGGTTACAATTTAAACCCGGAAATCTGCTTTTAAAACAAGGAATCCATGATAAATCTTTTAACAAGGTTGAAAATCATGGTTATCTTCAATATACATGCTCTTAAATGTTAGATTTAAGCTCTTTGTTCTTCTCTCAACTAGCATCTTGCTTAGAGAATTTATCTGCTATTTGTTCAATCTTATCAAACAGGTTTTTGATGACTCTGAAATAAAGTGCTGCATATAAAAGTCCAATGGTGAACCAAATAAATAAAATATTTACCCAGAGGGTGCTATAAAATTTCCCAAATAATTGTTTCTGTGGAGCGTAAAAGTGTGCCTTTATTAATTTAGAATCGGGATCAAGATAAATTGGGTCGGCTTTCTGAAATAACTCACCATCATATTCAACAATTTTGTCGACCTCATTTGAGTTGGTAACAAACTCAGTGAGTTTTTCATTATGATTACTCATTTTCAGTTTCAAAAACATTTTTTTTTGCTGGGGAGTTTCTTGTAAACTGCTTATTATCTCATCTCTCTGGTCATTCGCCTTGTTGTATAACCTAATATAGTATTTATTCAGTTTTTCAAGATGATTTGCTAATTGAGTAAGCGTTTCTGCATTAATTTTTATTTCAGTAATTTGATCTACACGAGTATATTTCAGTAATTTATTTGATAAGTTTTCTTTTGCAATTTCGTTACGGAGTACTTCTAAACTAGACCTTAACAACAATTTATCTTCAGGCTGAGGTAGTTGTTGCGAAATGTAATCGACTTTGTTTTTTAAATTTCTGAACCAGAAGTCTTTTTTGTAGTGAGCAAGGCTCATAGTTTTCTCATAAGGATACAATAGCTTCTCGTAATCGTTCCTTATAAATTGCTGAACGGCCAAAGCCTCATATGCCCAGCGAGCCGTAATTATTTCACCGTAAAAGGGTACTTTATTGGGAGTTGAAAGTGCCGGATTTAACTTATCATATTTAACAATTACACCACTCAGAATTATTTGCGGAATTACAAGAAAAGGAATTAAAATATAGATCGTTACTACAGTTTTAAAACTGTCGGAAATAACCAATCCAACCACATTTGAACCAGCCCAGGCACTAAACAGAACAATCCAGTATTCAAAATACATTCCTTTCACCTCAATGATTGAGTTCCCAACCAAAACAAAGGTTAACGCCTGAAGTGCTGAAATTGAAAAAAGGACAGCAATCTTCGACATTAAATAACTCGACCAGCTTAAATTAAGAAAAGCTTCTCGTTTCAAAATTTTGCGATCCTTAATTATTTCCTCGGCACTAACCGAAAGACCTACAAAAATGGCAACTATCACCGACATGAAAATATATACAGGTAAATTACTATTTCCGTTAAGAGTATATCCTTCAATATTGGCGACATTAAAGTATTTTATCAGGTATGATAAAATGAAAGCCAAAAGAGGCGCTTCCAGTAAATTGATGATAAGGTATTGTGTATTTGCTAGTTTTGATAGAACATCACGTTTTATAAAAACTAAAAACTGTTTAAACAAACTAGGTATTTTAAAATGTACAGGCGGCACATCATAATTATGTTGTATGATTTTTGGTCTGGTAGAAATGTAATTCAGAAAATGCTGGTTCCATTCCTTTGGCGACACTTTTCGGGTAAGGGTAATTTTGCCGTATTCATCAAGAACACGCGATTCAACAATATTGAATACCTGCTCGGGGTTTACATTTCCGCAAATATGACATTCACTTTCATTCCAGTTAGCATGATGCATCCTTGATTTAAAGTAAATGATCGATTCGATAGGATCGCCATTATAAATTAAATAACCACCCGAATCGAGGATGAGAAGTTTGTCGAACATTTTAAAAATATCCGATGATGGTTGATGAATCACTGCAAAAACCAATTTTCCTTTAAATGTTAATTCCTTGAGCAAATCCATAATATTTTCGGAATCGCGGGACGAAAGACCTGATGTTGGCTCATCAAGAAAAAGGATGCTTGGTTCGCGAATAAGTTCCAGAGCAATGTTTAATCGCTTTCGTTGCCCACCACTTATTTTCTTATTCAAAGGAGAGCCAACTTTCATATCTTTAATATCGAAAAGTCCAATACTATTCAACATATCGCTTACGATATCTCGAATTTTTGGATCTGATACATTATCGAAACAAAGTTTGGCATTATAGTAAAGGTTTTCAAAAACGGTAAGGTCTTCTATCAGAAGATCATCCTGCGAAACATAACCAATAATTCCTTCAGTTTCTTTCTTTTGAGTATGAATATTAATCCCATTAACCAGTATTTCACCACACGATGGCTTGCTTGAACCGTTTAGTACGTTCAATAATGTGGATTTTCCGGCTCCGCTAGCTCCCATAATGCCCACCAAACGACCCGATTCTTCTGTAAAATTCATTTGCTGTAACCCAATTTTACCGCCTTTAAAACGGTATTCGATATCCTTTACTTCGAGGATAATTTTCGATCCATCCATTCCATCATGGAAAAAGGAAACCACATCACTGAAATAGATAGGTTTAATTTGTGGATTACGTATGCTGGAACCAGTATTAAACACTTGAACTTTATCGTAAGGCAGCAGTTGTCCGTTGAGGTATATTTCGCTTTCTCCGATGTAGCGAACCAGAAATAAGTTGGCTATTGCAACATGTAGAACATGAACTTGTCCTTCGAGTCCATCAGAATAAATATGGCGGATTCCATCGATTTGAAATCCTTTTATATTATTTATAATGATAACCTTATTGGTCGATTGTATATGATCGGATGGGTATAAAACAAAATCGCGAATCAAAGAAAATTCATCTGTCGGAATTTTAAATGAATCCGATACAGTAGAAATGAAAACCAGCTCTTGTTCGGTTAAACCTTCCAATGGACGTATATCGGAATTAATAAATTCCAAAAACTGGATTAATACAATAACTTTCTGTTTTTGTGTTAACTCCTCATTTAGTTCGGCACAAATTACTAAAAGACGCACCGAACTTGCCGAGGTACGTTTGTCGCTACGGTTCTTTTCCAATAACTTTGTCTGATGCATCTCATAATATTCCTCAAAAACTGTCAAATACTCCTGAACAAGCTCTGCGTTAAGCTGTCGTTTAAGGAAATTTTCAACGACAACCCGCCTATCATGCCGGTTACTGTGGGGTCGGGCAATAATAGCAAATAACTGCATTAACGCTTTTAGAATCTGTTCACTCATAAATGGAGAATATTATTCTCATCGGTTATTTTATACGCGATTATAATTTTAATTGTTTGCTCTTTAATATCTTTTGAAATTAATTTAATATTAATTATACCTTTCATTAAGGAACTGAACTTAAAATCCCATTCACGTTTGTAATTTGTGGTTACATTGTTAAAAATGACTTCTCCATGCTCTTTGGTAAGGTTAAATTCAATAGGGTTTTTTTCATTTTTACCACATATAACAACACGATATGTAAATTGAGGATAGAAAATTACATGTAGTTGTGAAAATTTTGAGTTGTGAATTGTAATTTGATGATCCTGGCCGTCAGTTATAAACGATTTTTTCAATTGCGAAAGGCAGTCTGTATCCAAACGAGTATCCTGACCTATTATTTGCATTGAAAAAATGATATTCAGAAAAATGATTAAAATTGAAAGCCGTAATTTATATTTCGTTAGCCGGAGTATTGAGAACGTTAAAACCCTCACCGCAAGCAGCCAGGTTCGTGGTTCGTGGTTCTTGACTATGGGTTCGTGGTTCGTGGTTCGTGGCACCTGAATGCAATCAATAATATCTGGAATTTCCATTAATTTATTAAATGAGTCTATTTCTTATGTCGTTAACAAGTTTAAAAAGATGATCTAAATTTGAACCGGTTAAAATAAATTTTGAATGATTGTTGATCGTTGTTAGGTGTTTTGCAGTATCAGTATTTGTTTCAAAATTAAATTCTTCTTTATCAATTAAATCAAATTCGTAGGCAATATTTATTAGTGAATCAACTAATTCAGTGTATTCTTTTGACTTCTCATAATAGGGTGCCAACAATTTTATTAAGTTATCAAGAATTTGGCTCTGGTACAAAATTAAATTAAGAATCTCCTCGTTATTATTTTTTTGATATAACCGGGTGAGTAAATATATGCTCTCGATCCATCCGCCTGCAATTATTTGCGATCCAATATCACTTCGGTCGTTTTCAAATAAATACTTGTCTCCTTTGTGGTATAATACCGATAAATAATAAATGATTGAGTCGTTATTTCCTAAATTTTCTTCTACTTTTTTGATATCCGATTTATCCAAACCTTGCAGAACTTCAATATCGTTCAATAATCTGTTTAAACGATCCATATATTTTAAGGCAAAATCTTTCTGATCGTAAAGGTTTAAATAACAAATATCTGTGCCATAAATACCAACTGCAATTGCTTTGTTATAAGTGGTAGTGTAGTTTTTTATATTAATCTGGGAACTTAATAGCCGCTCGTCAAACCTGATATTTAAATTTTTTAGGCATAACGAAGTATGATAAGGTGACGGAACTTCAAATAATATATCGGAATATTTTAGTCGTATTGATATGCTATCAGAATCAAATAACGATTCTGAATCTTCAGATTTTTTTGTTTCCCGATTACAGGAAATGAAAAAAACTGGTAGAGTCAGAATGATTAAATACTTTAACATTTTCATTTTTTAAGAGTACAATCATTATTACGTATACCGCGATCGTAGGTTTTAAAAAATGATTAATATTATACAATTTATTTAGAGTTTATCGGTTTTTTTAAAACATTAATACAATGAGATACTCATTATTGCTGGTTTTCATAGCTTTATTCGGTACAAATTCCTACTTGGTTTTTTCGCAGAAAAAAAATTTGTAATAAATATGAATAAAAATAAAAACCTAAAGCACAATCAGGTTAAAAATAGTAACCAGTCAGATCTAAAAACAAATTAGGATTCCAACAAACAAAAACCTAATGCCAATGACCCTTAACTTAATAGATACAATAACAGAAGATTCTCATCCATAACAAAGTAAATTATCGTACGGACTATTTGGGAGTTTAGGTTTAAAGCAATAAAAAAAGCCACGAACTCTTGAGCTGGTGGCTTTAACTGACGAGATTTATCTTACTGCATCTTCTCCATTGGGTTAACATCCGTATTCCATATTTCGAGTTTTACTTTTAATGATCCGTCACTTTGTTTTTCCCAAATAGTTAAATATTTCCCATGATCCTTTATTGGTTCTGATTGACCTGGAATGGAAAGTGTCATCATATATTTTCCGATTTCGGTAATTGATTTATCACAACTCATAACCTTTACCGTTGATGTTTCGAATGAGGTTACTTTAACACCCGATTTCATCATATCCTCATTCGACTTTTTAATGGCGTCTTTCCCTTCAAGCATTTTCCCATTGTTAGGCATCGAAATTGCATCCGCCAAATAAAAACTAATACTTTTTTCAGTATTTCCTGACAACATTGCCGATCCCATTTCCTTGTTAAGATTTTCGATTTTCGATTTTAGTTCATCATTAGATTGCGACTTTACATTTGTTGCCATAATCAGAACAAAGCACAATACACAGAAGAATTTTAATTTTTTAGTTTTCATAAGGTTAATTTTTAGAGATTTATAGAATGCAAACATTTTACGATAACAAAAACACTCATTTTATTTTATTGTTTAATTGTATTCAATAATTTTATTGAGAAGGAGAGCATAATTAGTTTGCTATTATCCCAGATACCCCCAAAACGATAAAGTAAAATGTTTTCGCGATTTCACCTTTAGTGTGGTGCATTTTCTTCAATCTGCAAGTACAGAGATATGCGTTAGTTTTTAAAACAATCTTACAAACATCTTTTTCACAATGATGGTTTTACTATCTTTAAAAGACCAAACTTTATAGGAACATGTCCATTAATCCCAACTTTATTGACCCCGAGAAGTTTTTCTTCAACGAAACTGCGTTTAATCTTTTAATGCAAAAACGAATTAATCGGGTTTTGCTTATCTGTAGTAGCTACGACGCATACATGCTGGAAGAAGATGGGCGTATCGACGAGCAGATCTTTAACGAATATGTGTCTCTCAACCTTCGTCAGCCGCCCAGTTTTGTTCATACTGATTCGGCCAAAAAGGCGTTTCAGATTCTCGAATCACAAAAGATCGATCTGGTTATTGAAATGTTAAGTATACCCGATATCGATACTTTTGCTTTGGCGCATCAGATAAAGTCAAAATACGCGACTATACCTATTGTAGTATTGACACATTTCTCCAGAGAAGTATCCATAAAACTTAAAAACGAAGACTTAAGCGCTATCGATTATGTTTTTTGTTGGTTGGGAAATGCCGATTTACTTCTTGCCATTATCAAACTGGTGGAAGATAGAATGAATGCTGAGTTTGATGTTGAAAATGTAGGTGTGCAAACCATTTTATTGGTGGAGGATTCAATTCGTTTTACCTCAGTATATCTCCCTAATCTTTATAAAATAATATTTAAGCAAAGCCAGGAATTCAGAAAGGAAGCATTGAATGAACATCAGCGGATGCTACGTATGCGTGGACGGCCTAAAATACTTATGGCCACAACCTACAACGAGGCTTTGATGCTTTACCAAAAATACAAGCATAGCATATTGGGAATCATTTCTGACATCACTATTAAAGAAGATTTTAATAAACCTGAGAAAATAAGAGGCGGAGTGCAATTGTGTAAATTAGTAAGAGACGAAGATCAATTTGTGCCATTCGTATTTCAATCGTCCGACATTGAAAACGAAAGGTTTGCGCAGGAACTGGGAGTTGGTTTTATTCACAAGGGTTCAAAAACACTTTCCATCGACCTTAAGAATTACATCGTAAGCAGCTTTGGGTTTGGCGATTTCGTTTTTCGGGATCCTGCAACACGACGCGAAATTGCCCGTGCCAGCGATCTGGTTTCGTTTCAGTATCAAATCCATAAAATCCCCGACGAGTCATTTGTGTATCATTCATCTCGTAACGAAATCTCCAAATGGCTTAATGCCCGATCGCTTTTTCCCATAGCCCAATTGTTTAAACAGCTTAGGCTGGAAGATTTAGGCAGCCTTAGCGAAGGCAGAGACTATATTTATAAAGCCATTGCAAATTACCGGTTAAGCAGAGCCCGCGGTGTTATAGCAAAATTTAACCGGGAGAACTTCGATGAATACCTCGTTTTTTCGAGAATAGGTGAAGGTTCTGTTGGCGGTAAAGCACGTGGGCTTATTTTTTTAAGTTCATTGATAAAGAAATATAAATTTTATACCACTTTTCCTGATATTGATATTTCTGTTCCGCGCAGCGTTGTATTAACTACCGACGTATTTGAGGAATTTATGGATATTAATAATCTTTATCAAGTGGGGCATTCCAATCTTCGCGACGAAGAAATTCTCAGGCGGTTTGTTGAATCACCCTTGCCTTCGCGTCTTCAGGAAGATTTATTGGCATTTGTAAAGTATATTAAAAATCCTATTGCCGTTAGGTCGTCAAGTAAGCTAGAGGATTCAATGTATCAGCCCTTTGCCGGAATTTATTCAACATATATGATTCCAACGGTTGAATCCGATCTGGGCAAAACGCTGAGGTTTTTAACCGATGCCATCAAATCGGTGTATGCCTCGGTATATTTTAAAAGCAGTAAGGCATACAGGGCTGTTACTTCAAATGTTATTGATGAAGAGAAGATGGGGATTGTGTTACAGGAAGTTTGTGGTAATCGCTATGGCGATCGCTTTTACCCAACATTCTCGGGTGTTGCCCGTTCGTTAAATTTTTATCCTATAAAACCCGAAACGGCGAATGATGGAATTGTAAATATTGCGTTCGGGTTAGGCAAATATGTGGTAGATGGGGGAACTTCGCTTCGTTTTTCACCCAAATATGCAAAAAATATCCTTCAGCTTTCCTCGCCCGAAATGGCATTGAAAGGGACGCAGAAAATATTTTATTCTCTTGATTTATCGGGCAATACCTTTGTGCCCACGGTTGACGACAGCGCTAATCTGGTAAAAAATAAAATTTCTGATGCAATGTGCGATAATACATTACGGTTTGTTGCATCAACGTACGATTACGAAAATAACATGATCCGCGACGGTCTGGATCATACAGGCCCCAAAGTAGTTGCTTTTTCAAATATTCTAAAATATAACACATTTCCTCTTGCCGAGATACTTGATTCCATGCTCGAAATTGGACAACAGGAAATGGGAAGTCCGGTAGAGATTGAATTTGCAGCAAATCTTGATGTGCCTGAAGGAAAGCTTCCTATTTTCAGCTTTCTACAAATACGCCCTATTGTAATTAACGATCAGCGGGTTACTTTCAATATCGACCATGTATCGGATGCAAAAACCATCATTTCATCCAACTCGGCATTAGGGAATGGAATTATAAATAATCTTTTCGATGTAATTTACGTAAAACCCGACTCTTTTAAAGCGTCTGAATCGCTCAAAATTGCAAGCGATTTGGATAGAATTAATTCAGGGTTTATAACGGAAAAGAGGAATTATATCTTAATTGGTCCGGGCCGATGGGGCTCCAGTGATCCATGGCTTGGAATTCCCATAAAATGGCCTCAGATTTCCGAAGCTCGAATCATCGTTGAGTCGGGTTTAGATAATTATCGTATTGATCCAAGTCAGGGAACACACTTCTTCCAGAATCTGACATCGTTTCGTGTGGGGTATTTTACAATAAATCCCTACTCCAATGATGGATATTATGATATTGATTTTTTGAAGGCACAAACTCCTTTTTTTGAGGATGAGCATATCTGTCATCTTCGATTCTATTTACCATTACTGGTTTATATCGATGGACGTAAAAACAAAGGAGTGATCCTTAAACCAAACATTACACTTTAACCTTGCATTAAACATAATTGTCGATGAATAAAATCATATATTTATGATAAGCAAGATGATACTTTTAGGGCGTAACAATATTTTGGAACCAAGATGCAAGAAACACAAACTCCTTCTTACTAATTGATTCTTGCTAATTGATAATTACTATTTTAAACACAAAAAATGGATATTAAAAAAGTTTTGAGTGATCTTGAAAAACGCAATCCCGGGGAAACAGAATTTTTACAGGCTGTTAGGGAAGTGTTGGAATCAATTATAGACGTATATAATGCAAATCCTCAGTTCGAAGCAGCGAATATCATAGAACGTTTAGTTGAACCAGACAGGGTACTTATGTTTAAAGTACCCTGGATGGACGATCGTGGACAGGTTAATGTTAATCGTGGATTTCGAATACAGTTTAATAATGCCATTGGTCCCTACAAAGGTGGCTTGCGGTTTCACCCAAGTGTAAACCTGAGCATTTTGAAATTTTTAGGATTTGAACAGATTTTTAAAAACAGTTTAACTTCTCTTCCCATGGGTGGAGCAAAAGGAGGTTCTGATTTCAATCCCAAAGGTAAATCTAATAATGAAATCATGCGGTTTTGCCAGTCGTTTATGTTAGAACTCTGGAGGGTGATTGGTGCGGAAGTTGATGTCCCTGCCGGAGATATTGGCACGGGCGGACGTGAAATTGGCTTTTTGTACGGGATGTATAAGAAATTGACTCACGAGCATACCGGCGTAATCACGGGCAAAGGTATTGACTGGGGTGGAAGTTTGATTCGTCCTGAAGCAACGGGTTATGGAGTGGTATATTTTACCAGTGAAATGTTAACCGCCAATGGAGAATCCTTGAAAGGGAAAACTATTGCAGTTTCAGGCTTTGGCAATGTGGCTTGGGGTGCTGTAAAAAAAGCAACCGAATTAGGTGCGAAAGTAGTTACTCTTTCAGGGCCTGATGGTTATATATTTGACCCGGAAGGGATATCCGGCGCTAAGATTGATTACATGCTTGAATTACGCGGAAGCAACGAGGATATTGTTAAACCTTATGCAAATGAGTTTTCGGGGTCCAAATTTGTTGAAGGAAAACATCCATGGGAAGTAAAGTGCGATATTGCCCTGCCCTGTGCAACACAGAACGAATTAAATAAGGAAGATGCGGAAAACCTTGTTCGCAATGGCTGCATTTGTGTTTGCGAAGGAGCGAATATGCCATCAACACCCGAAGCCATAGAAGTAATTCAGAGGAACAAACTTTTGTTCTCGCCCGGTAAAGCATCAAATGCTGGCGGAGTGGCTACGTCCGGACTAGAAATGACCCAAAATTCAATGAAGTTAAACTGGCCTCGTGATGAGGTCGATACCCGTCTGCATCAAATTATGCGAAATATACATTCATCATGTTTGAAATATGGTAAACGGTCTGACGGTTATGTGGATTATGTAAAAGGGGCAAACATCGCCGGGTTTTTAAAGGTAGCAAACGCTATGCTCGATCAGGGTGTTATATAGGATAGAAATAAATGAAAATAATAGATATTAATTAGAATAAATTGATATTACGTTCTTTTATATATACTTGAACCCATAGGATTGCTATGGCGGTAAAAAAAGTTTTAGTTGTGGTTTATTGTAGAAAAGTTTTCAGCCGAAAGCCGAAATGCGGGAATTAAGGACTTATGGTTTTCCAGCATGATTTATTCGGGAAAAATTTTATTTCAATTTTTTCATTAAGAATGAATTGATAAGATTTAAAAAAAGTTCGGGCTGTTCGGAATGAACCCAATGCCCTGCATCTCTTATGGTTTCAATTATTGCATTCGGGAAAAATCTGTCAATTAATATCTCCTGTTCCTTATTAATATAGTCAGATTTTTCACCCTTAATAAACAAAACAGGAAATTCAGTAATTGATGCACCTTTCAGAATTTTTTCCATCGAAACCGATCCCATAATTACCGGCATTGCTTTACTAATAGCATCAATATTGAGTTTCCAGGCAAACGAATTGCCCTGATTGCGATGTACATTCTTCATTAGAAATTGCCTAATCGTTTGGTCTTTAATCATTTTAGCCAATTCATTGTCAATTTGTACCCTACTTGTAAATATTTCAAAATCTATGCTTAACATGGAATTTACAATATTCAGATGCGCTAATACCTGTGGAGAATATTGATCGATATTTGCATAACCTCCGGGACCTATATCAACAACAATCAATTTATCGACTTTAGCTGGAAACAATGCTGAAAAAACCATGGCTGTTTTCCCCCCCATAGAATGACCGAGAATAATCGCCTTCTCAATTTTTTCAGCAACCATCAGTTCGTTTAGATCCTGCGACATCGCATCATATGTATGTACAGGATGGTGAGGCGATCGCCCGTGATTGCGCTGATCAACAAGATATACCGTATGATCGGTGCTTAGTTTACGTGCAATGCTAATCCAGTTATCCGAGAGACCATATAAACCATGTAAAATTATTAATATGGGTCCTTCTCCAATTTTTTGAAAATAAAGTTGCATGAAATTACGCTGGTTACCCCTTTAATTGATCAAGATATAAGTGAATAGTTTTTTCCAGACCCAGGTATAGAGCGTCTGAAATTAATGCGTGTCCAATAGAAACCTCTGAAAGAAAAGGAATTTGTTCAGCGAAATATTTCAGATTTTGTAAATTTAAATCATGGCCGGCATTTACTTCTAAACCAATAGATTTGGCTAATTTGGAGGCTTTAATGAAAGGTTCTATAGCATTTTTTTTGTCAAGAGGGAATTCGGTAGCATAAGGTTCGGTATAAAGCTCAATTCTATTTGTGCCGGTTTTTGCTGCATATTCAATCATTTGCAAATCAGCATCTACAAAAATAGAAGTTCTTATACCATTTTGCTGAAATTCTTTAACCATATCTTTAAGAAACGACAGGTTCTTTAAAGTATCCCATCCATGGTTGGAAGTGATAGCATCATGGGCATCCGGAACAAGAGTAACCTGTTCCGGCTTTACCGCCAAAACTAAATTGATAAATAATGGATTGGGATTACCTTCAATATTAAATTCAGTTGTTATCTTTGATCTGATTTCGCGAACGTCGTTATACCGGATATGCCGTTCATCGGGCCGTGGATGCACTGTAATTCCCTGAGCGCCATATTTTTCACAATTGATGGCAGCTTCAAGCACATTGGGCATATTTCCCCCGCGGGAATTTCTGATGGTGGCGATTTTATTAATATTTACGCTTAGACGGATCATTTTTATGATTTATTTACAATAAATTATCCAAAAATGTGTTAAATTTAAGGTTGCAAAGCTAATAGGAATTTATCAGATAATTAAAATATGCTGGCAAAAGAATTGATTTCAGATGTTGTACCTGCCTTGAAAACTTCAGATTCGGGAGTTAAAGCCTTGTATTGGATGGATATTTTCAGGATCTCGCATCTTCCTATAGTAAACAATACAGAATTTCTTGGTTTAATATCGGATGCTGATATATATGATATGAATTCACCTGATGAACCAATAGGAAATCATAATTTATCACTTTTTAGTCCTTATGTTGAAGAAAACCAACATGTATATGAAGCAATTGAATTGGTATCGAAATTGCAATTATCTGTGGTGCCGGTAATTGACCAAAATAAAAATTATTTGGGCATGATCACTTCCCAACGTTTAATGCAGTATATGGGTGATCTATATGCAGTTAAAAATCCAGGGGGTATAATAATTCTTGAGCTTAACGTCAACGATTATTCGCTAACCCAGATTGCGCAGATAGTTGAAGGGAACGATGCTAAAATTCTTAGCCTGTATATAACTTCACCACCCGACTCTATAAAACTGGAAGTAACGCTAAAAATTAACAGAATTGACCTTTCATCTATCATACAAACATTTGTACGGTTTGATTATACCATTAAATCTTCATTTATGGACGATCATGAAATGGATAGTCTGTATTCTAATCGTTATGAGCATTTTATGCATTTTTTAAATATTTGACTTGTTACCTCCCACCATCAATGAAAATAGCAATTTTCGGAAAACAGTTTAATGATAATTTCAATACCATTGTATATAGCCTTCTTTTAAAGCTATCAACAAATAAAATTGACCTTTTTATTCATCGTAGTTTCTATGAATACCTTGTAAATCAAAAGAAATTTTCGTTTGAATTTAGTGGGTTTTATGATAATTGTGAAAATTTACCAGCCGATATTGATTTTTTGATCAGTATCGGTGGAGATGGAACCTTTTTGGAGGCCATTACTTATATACGTGATACATGCATTCCAATAATAGGAATTAATTCCGGACGATTAGGTTTTCTGGCTAATATTGCGGGGAGTGAAGTGGATAAATCCATTGATGATCTGCTTTCGAAGAATTATACTATTGATGAACGATGCATTCTGGAACTAAATTCATCTCAACCACTTTTTCCGGATTTTCCTTTTGCTTTGAATGAATGTACAATTCAAAAAAACGGACCGTCTCTTATAACCATTCATGTATATAGTGATGGTGTCTTTCTTAATTCATACTGGACAGACGGCCTAATTATTGCAACGCCTACGGGTTCTACGGCATACTCGTTAAGTGTGGGCGGACCGATTGTAACTCCTCAGTCTCATGCTTTTATTATTTCTCCAATAGCGCCTCACAATTTAACCGTAAGACCATTAATAATTCCCGATTTATCGAGCCTTACAATAACTGTTGAAGGAAGAACAAATTCTTTTCTTGTTACACTGGATTCCAGATCGGTAATTTGTGAATTGCAAACTGAAATTACTTTATCAAAAGCCTCATTTCCAGTAAGAATGATAAAACTTCCCAAAATCGATTTTTATACTACATTGCGCAATAAATTGATGTGGGGAGTTGATAAAAGAAATTGAATAATCGTAATATTTTGTAATTTTAACATAATAATCGATTTTTTTATTAAAACCAACAGGCTAACAAGTATTTAATTTTTGTACTTTTGTTCTAAAATTCGTTTAAGCTATGAACCCACCATGTTGTTTTCAACACACTAAAACGCATGAGAAAAAGCACCATGCGAGTTTTACACTGACAATTAAAAGCAAGGTTTTTCGGATGGATAAACGTATTATAGTATTAATCTCGCTGTTAATCTGTCTATTTTCGGCAGGATATTCTCAGAAATGGAAACTTACCCGTTATGAAGTTCATTTCGGTATTGGTACAACCAATGTTTTTGGAGATATTGGAGGAACTATGGATAAGAATAACCTATGGGGAATTAAAGATATCCGGATAAACGAAACAGGTCCATCATTTTATGGTGGAGTTCGCTATAAAATTTTTGATAACCAGGCATTCAAATTCAATTTGATATATGGAATAGCAAAAGGCAATGATATTAAATCGAGAAACGAAGCAGATAGAGGTTTTAGTTTTTCAACCACCATATTTGAACCTTCTGTGCAATATGAGTATTATTTCATAGCAGAGGATCGCAGAAACAGGCCTAGCACATTATATAACAGACGAAGAATGTTAAATAACTATTCGAAAATGGGTTTATACCTTTTTGGAGGTGTTGGGGGTGTTTTATTTAACCCTAAACTTACTTATAACAAACGACTTCTTCCTTACCCTGATATCGAATCTGTAAGTGGGTATTCGAAATTTGCTGTTGTGTTCCCGTTTGGTGTTGGATTTAAATATGGGATTGATCAATTCTGGTCATTAGGGTTTGAATTTGGCCGGCGAATTGCACTAACTGATTATCTGGATGGATTTTCAAGCAAGTTCTCCAAATCTAACGATACTTACTATTTTGGAATGTTTCATGCAGTTTATAAACTTGAAACTGATAGGCATGGCGTTCCAATTTTCCTCCGGAGATGGCGTATAATTAGATAATATTCTTTACATTTAAGAAGATAGCGAGTATTTAATGAGTCAATATTATTATCGGTTCTTAGTTTTAGCATTACTTCTAATAACAGGCACTTCTTTTGGTCAAAAAAAATCCGATTTAGGCTTTTTTGCGGGCACCTCTTATTATCTTGGAGATATAAATCCATCTCAACAGTTTTATTCACCTTCATTTGCTTTTGGCGGTTTATACAGGTTGGCATTAAACCGCAGAGAAGTTATCAGGGCTAATATTATCTATGGCACAGTTAAAGGGCGTGATAAGGATTTTTCTAATCTTTACCAGCAATCTCGTAATGCTGCTTTTTCAGCATCTATGATCGATGCCAGTTTGCTGTTTGAGTTTAATTTTCTTCCTGTTGTATATCAACCCCGCAAAATCAATTTTAGTCCATACACATTTGCCGGAATTGGATACGAAATAATTCTATCCTCCTCATACAATACAAGGAGTCATTTTTCCGTTCCTTTTGGAACAGGAATAAAATACATCGTCAATGAAAAAGTTACACTGGGTATAGAGTGGAGTTTTAGGAAAACATTCCAGGATGGTATTGATGGAGTACCTAATCCTGGTGAAGAAAAATATCAGTCCGCAATAAATAATAAGGATTGGTATTCTTTTGCAGGAATTTTTATAACTTTCCGCCTTTTTGACAAGACCGGTAATTGTCCTGTATATCAGAAAAAGTAACAGTTTATGTCATATAAGGACGAGATTCAAGCAGATAGACTTCCATTACACGTTGCCATTATCATGGATGGGAATGGGCGATGGGCAAAGCAACGTGGAAACCAACGGATATTTGGTCACAGAAATGGTGTTGCTGCCGTAAGAGACACCGTTGAGGCTTGTGCAGAACTCGGATTAGGATACCTTACTTTATATGCATTTTCAACTGAAAATTGGAGCCGTCCCAAAATGGAGATTGATGCGTTAATGACTTTACTTGTGCAGACAATTCACAAAGAGACACCAACTCTTATGAAAAACAACGTTAAGCTTAACGCCATAGGAAACCTTTCCAATCTTCCATCTGATGTGGAAAAGCAGCTGCAATCAGCCATTACCAATACTTCATGTAATAATGGCATGTTACTTACCCTCGCATTAAGTTATAGTTCGCGATGGGAGATTCTCGAAGCTATTTCTCAAATTGCCCGTGAAATAGAAGATGGTACATTAAGGTCGAACGAAATTACATGTGATATTTTTAATCAGCATCTTTCAACCGCCAATATTCCTGATCCCGAATTGCTTATCAGAACAAGCGGTGAATATAGAATAAGCAACTTTCTTTTATGGCAAATAGCATATGCGGAATTGCATTTTACAAATACTCTTTGGCCCGATTTTCGAAGAGATGATTTATATAAAGCCATTATTGATTTCCAAAAACGCGAACGTAGGTTTGGAAAAACAAGTGAGCAAATAATAAATAAAAACTAAATTTTAAATTTAAAAATGTTTAAAAAAATCTTCACTGTAATAGCCTACATCATTTTATCTTTTTCCGTTTTTAGTCAAACCAATAATTATTCTAAAAGTCCTATTGTCGATTATTCCGACCCAAAAGAATACACAGTAGAGGACATTAAAATAGTTGGCGTTCAGTTTCTCGATACCAAGGTGCTTATCTCAATGTCGGGATTGGTGGTTGGACGAAAAATTACTATTCCCGGCGATGATATCACTAAAATTGTTGAAAAATTTTGGAGCCAGGGACTATTTGCTGATGTAAAAGTACTTGCATCTAAAATAGAAGGTGACAAAATATGGATTGAAATCTTTTTAAAAGAACGACCCCGGTTAACCAAATTGGTTATTAAAGGCATAAGTAAATCGGATGCAGACGATATAATTGAAAAACTTAAACTCAAACCAGGGCATCAAGTTACTGACAATGTAATAAATAACATTGTTAGTGTAATAAAGAAGCACTACAAGGAAAAAGGGTTTTTAAATACTAAAATAGATATTATACAAAAAGGAGATACCCTTCACCGGAACCAGATTTATCTTACTGCCAATGTTCATAAAAACGGGAAGGTAAAAATTAAGACCATTCAGTTCGTGGGTAATGAAAAATTCACTAACAAACGATTACGCAGGGTGTTTAAAAAAACAAAGCAAATAGATATTAACCCTTTTACTCCTGCTAAATTTATTGAATCAAAATATAAGGA
Source organism: Bacteroidales bacterium (assembly GCA_038213375.1). Classification (GTDB taxonomy): domain Bacteria; phylum Bacteroidota; class Bacteroidia; order Bacteroidales; family JAAUTT01; genus JAAUTT01. The sequence goes on from JBBQTB010000034.1 coordinate 40,204, forward strand.
GGATAAGAAAAAACTTCAGGACTTTTACGCTAAGAACGGATTTCGCGACTTCAAAATTCTCTCTGACTCTATTCAGACATTGCCAGATAACAAAATTGCCCTTTTAATTAAAATTAATGAAGGAAATCAGTATCACTTTCGCAAAATTACCTGGATAGGAAACACTAAATATCCATCGGAGCTTTTGGATAGAGTGTTAAAAATGAAAAAGGGTGATGTGTATGATCAGTTATCACTTGAGAAAAGACTCGAAACGGATGAGGATGCCGTGCATTCATTATATTTGGACTACGGCTATCTTTTTTCAAACATAACGCCAATAGAATCTAAAATTGAAAACGACTCCATCGATCTCGATTTAATTATTGTGGAGGGTAGGCAGGCTACCATTAATAAAATTATCATTACCGGTAATACCAAAACTAACGAGCATGTGGTACGGCGGGAATTATTTACCCGACCGGGTGATTTGTTTTCAAAAGCCGATATTGTAAAAAGCGTTCGGTTTCTGGCTCAATTAGGGCATTTCGATCCTGAAAAAATGGAGCCTGTTCCTATTCCAAATCAATCTGATGGGACTGTAGATATTGAGTATAAATTAGTTGAAAAAGCAAACGACCAATTGGAACTTTCCGGTGGATGGGGTTATAAATCCTTGATTGGTACTGTAGGTTTGAAATTCAGCAACTTCTCGGTTCGTCGTATTTTCGAACCAAAAGCATGGCGTCCGGTTCCTTCCGGAGATGGACAAAGTCTTACCCTGCGTGTTCAATCCAATGGATCGTGGATGCGAACCATTAGTATGGGATTTACTGAGCCATGGTTTGGTGGAAAAAAGGCAAATTCATTTAGTTTTTCGGTTTATCATCAAATTTATGATATAGCAAAACAGAATAACCTCATCTATGGCATTGCAGGTGGCGGCAGTGGAGGTAAACTAAAAATGACAGGCGTAAGTGTTGGATTAGGCAGACGGTTGAAATGGCCCGATGATTATTTTGGTTTATCAAATGAACTTGGCTATCAGAATTATTATTTACGCGATTATAATTATGGATCATTTCCTTTTTCGGATGGCAATTCCAATACCATTTCATTCAAAACTTCGCTTACACGAAGTTCCATCGACCAGCAAATCTATCCCCGACGAGGTTCGATGTTTAGCATAAGCTTACAACTTACCCCTCCTTTTTCAGCGTTTAGGGGAAAAGATTTTTGGCTATTGTCAAGTGCTGAAAAACTTGCTATGGATAACTCGGCAACTCAGGCAGCAGATATCTATAAGCTGGAAAATGCAAGAAGGTATAAATTTATCGAGTATCATAAATGGAGTTATAAAGGAATGTGGGTAAATGAACTATTTAAAAATCTTGTATTAAGCATCAATACTCAATTTGGTTATATGGGATATTATAGTAAAAATCTTGGATATTCACCATTTGAAGGATATCTGTTGGGGGGCGATGGAATGACCTGGAATAGTATGATGGGTACCGAAATTATTGGACTACGCGGGTATACCAATAGCTCGGTAACTCCAACGGTAACTCAAAAAACCTACGATAATGCTTCAAAAAACACCACCATTGCAAATATGTACACCAAAGTAACTGCTGAATTACGATATCCTTTAACCCTTCAGCCTTCAGCTACCATTTATGGTTTGATGTTCCTCGAAGGCGGTAACTCGTGGTATGATGCCAAAGATTTTAACCCATATGCCATGAAGCGTTCAGCAGGTGTGGGTGTAAGAGCATTTTTACCTATGTTTGGTATGTTGGGTATCGATTGGGGGTATGGGTTCGATGCCCCTATTGGTCAAACCAAAATTAGTGGTGGGCAGTTCCATTTTACTATGGGGCAACAATTTTAGTATTTTATCGTTAAATAATAAATAAATTTTATTAATGTTTTCAGTTTAACCTAAATAAATAATTTTATAATGAAAAAAATCATAATTAGTTTTTTAGCAATCGGTCTTATAGCATCTTCGTGTAAAAAGAATGACGATTTTTTTAAAAAAGATGAAATAGCTTTTAAATCGGGATTTATTAAAGCAAATATATCGGGAACCAGTAAGGATGGTATAGCACTTAACGAAACGATTACTGCTGAGTATGTTCCTGCTGCTGATTTAACCCGGTCATCGATTTATCAGGTTGACGAAAACGGTAATACCAATTTCAGTTTCCAGAGATCAATAGATATTATTGGTAATAATAGTATAAATTTAAAAATTACAAAATTTAAAACCGGAACAGTTTCATTAACCAAATTTTATTTAAACTATCAAAAAAAGATTGATGAAAAACAAGTGCTTACGCTAGATTATTATAACGAACCTTCAACATCATCAATTACTAACCTTGTTTTTGATGAAACAACCGGATCCTTAAAAGGCTCCTATTCGGCTACAGAAGTTACATACAATAATAGTGGGGTTAAGATTACTTCAACAATTTCCGGTGATTTCGATGTGATTGTTGTAAAGGAACTTAATTAATCTTTGTTCTTTTACAAAACTCTAGGTTGGAATTAAATATTTATTTCTTTGTATTTAAATTTGTTACAATATTATAAGATGGCTTAATCTTAGAATGATCCATTAACTTGAAATTTAAACATTATGAAACGTATATTCTTACTTGTTTTTATGGTCGCCGTAACGGCAAGCATGGTATTGGCGCAAAAGTTTGCTTTCGTTGATTCGGAGTACATTTTAAGCAATATTCCATCGTACAAATCGGCGCAGGAGCAGCTTGATAAAATATCAGCCGAATGGCAAAAAGAAATTGAAGTCAAATATGCTGATATTGATAAAATGTATAAAGCTTTCCAGAGCGAGAAAGTGCTTCTTACCGATGAAATGAAGACCAAACGAGAGGACGAAATTGTTAAAAAAGAACAGGAAGTAAAAGATCTGCAGAAAAAATATTTTGGTCGTGACGGTTCGTTGTTTAAAAAACGTCAGGAGTTGGTAAAACCAATTCAGGATCAGGTGTATAATGCAGTTAAGGAAATTTCCATCGAACAGGGATTCGCGGTTATTTTCGATACAGCTTCTAATCCAAGCATTATGTATTCAAATCCTAAAAATGATAAAAGCGACGAAGTCCTTCAAAAGCTTGGATACAAAAATTAAACCTTAAATGTTAATTTTTCATAAAGATAACGTCACCCACCATGATTTTTTTAGTTACAGTATGTACTTTAAAAAAAAACATGTAGGTTTGCAAAAAATAAAAAATAACTAAAAACATGAGAAATAGTTTTAAAGTACTTATTGCTGCTTTGATTATTGCACTACCATCACTAAGCTTTGCGCAGAAATCCTTAAAGTTTGGACATGTCAACCAACAGGAGATATATCAGGCAATGCCGGAACGCGACAGCGCTGAAGTGAAAATGACAAAATTTCAAAAGGAATTACAGGATACTTACGAAGGAATTCAGGTTGAACTAAATACCAAATACCAAAAATTCGCTACGGAAGAAAGAACGTTAACCGATTTGGTTAAAAAAACGCGTACGGAAGAAATTCAACAATATCAGGATCGCTTAAAACAATTCGGAGAGAATGCTCAGCAGGAAATTCAGAAGAAGCAAGCTGCATTAATGCAGCCTATCAGCGAGAAGATTAAAAAAGCAATCAGTGATATTGGTAAGGAAAATGGGTTTATTTACATTTTCGAGATTGGCCCTGGCACAAGTATTTTGTATAATTCACCTGAAAGTGTTGATGTTACTTCGCTGGTGAAGGGAAAATTAGGTATCAAGAAATAAGTAGTTTTACAATATAAAAAGCCATTCTGAAGGTCAGGATGGCTTTTGTTATTTTAATGCAATGCAGAAAGCACCCATTGGCATTTTTGATTCTGGCTATGGCGGCCTTACGGTTTTGAAAGAAATAAGCCGTTTTCTGCCCGAATATGATTATATCTATCTGGGAGATAATGCCCGTAATCCATACGGAACGCGATCTTTCGAAGCGGTTTACCACTTTACACTCGAATGTGTCAATACCTTGTTTTCGATGGGTTGTCAGTTGGTCATTCTTGCCTGTAATACTGCCTCCGCGAAAGCATTGCGCACAATTCAGCAAAAGGATTTACCCTTGATAGACCCCAATAGACGGGTGCTAGGTGTAATACGACCTACTGCCGAGGTGGTTGGTAATTATTCGAAAACCAGGCATGTTGGAGTTTTAGGAACTCCGGGTACAATCAAATCCAAATCGTATGTACTTGAAATCGCAAAGTTTTTTCCTGATCTGCATGTATATCAGCAAGCATGCCCTATGTGGGTTCCGTTAATTGAGAACAATGAACATCTTTCGCCCGGCGCCGATTATTTTGTACACAAATACCTGGATGAACTACTTTATCAAAATTCCAATATTGATACTGTCATTCTGGGATGTACCCATTATCCCTTGCTTTTGGATAAGATTCATCAGTTTCTTCCATCAACCATTCAGGTAATTTCTCAAGGCGCTATTGTAGCTGTAAGTTTGAAGGATTATTTGCTTCGCCATCCTGAAATAGAAGAAAGATGCAGCAAGTCATCTGCATTTCGGTTTCTAACAACCGATTCGACTGAAACCTTTAATACCAGCGCCTCCATTTTCTTTGGCAAAGAAGTTTCTTCCGAAAAAATTGTTGTGGGATAATTCGACATCACGTATATAAAACTTAAATTCCTCCTTAATGTTTTGTGTACAATGTCTTATAAAAATAATTGTAAATATTTTACATAAATCTAATAGATTATTTGCGAAGAAAATTAATTTTAGCGAATTAATATGTAAATTAAGCGCCTTATAAGAGATTGATACAATACCTTTAAGCAATCGTAGAACAAAATGTTTTTATATTTAATTAAAAATCTAGCATGAATAAAGGTTCGATTCGATTATATAACAAATTAAAAAAGAAACGATATTGCCCTGAAAATATCTGTGAAGTCGGGGTGTATCTTCCAGAAGAATCAAACTTAATAAGATTTATTAACGAAGGTATTACAGTCACTCTTGTGGAAGCTGATCCTACATATATTGCGAAAATAAATAAGTATTTTGAAAATCACAAAAATGTTTCGGTTATTGAAGCTGCTGTTTTTGATTTTCATGGTAAAATTGAGCTTAGCCGACGTGAGTCGTCAACATTTATTAGTCAATTAGAATCAAGTCCGGCTTTAATAAATGATAATTATAAAATAAACGAAACAGATAAGTTTATTGCAAATTCAATTCTATTTAGTGAGATTGATAATGCAAAATTTGATTTGATTAGCATTGATATTGAAGGAGCCGAGTGGTACGTTATCAAACACATGATTAGCAGGCCTAATATTATCTCAATTGAGACGCATGGTAAATATTATACCAACGCAAAAATTGATTTAATTGAACGTTGGATGAGTGATAATAATTATGTGCCATGGTATAAAGATGAAAGTGACACGGTTTTTATTATAAAGGGCACTTTTCGAATTACAACAAAAGAAAAGCTGCAAATTTTTGCTAAGAATATAGTTATTGACATGGTGAAAAAGAAGAAGGCAATTAAAACTATATTTTCGGCGAAGTAAATTGTATATTATCTGTAAAACAAATTATCTGATTAAAGGTGATTTGGTTTTAATCCCATAATTGTTGCAAGTAAACTTAATGATTACCTTAGCGGATCATTACAACTTAAATTGCGTAATATTTGTTTAATTATGAATTGATAAAAGAGAGGGAGCTTGTGACAGGGCCGGGATTTAAATTCAAAGTGATTTCACTTTATTTATTTTTTCTGACTATTGGGATTGAATCGCAGGCGCAGGAAAAGTATTGGGTGTATTTGAAAGACAAAGATACTTCCGGGTTTAATCCATATACTTTTTTTGATTCGAAAGCCATTCAGCGAAGGTTAGATAAGAACCTACCATTGTGCAATTTCTCTGATATTCCCGTAAATTCATCCTATGTTTTGATATTGAAAAAATGCACAAGAGCAATTGGTTTCCAAAGCCGCTGGTTAAATGCAATTGTTGTTGAAGCAACTGAAAATCAATTAGCTATTATAAGACAGTATTCATTTGTTAAAGATATTAAATTAGTCAGAACACTTGAGTTAACTTTAACCTCAGTTAACGCTGGAGATTCATTGAGTATTGATGACAAGTTTGTGTTGGGAACGCAACTTTCGCTCATGAAAGGCGAGGAATTTATCCGACATGGGATTAATGGGAAAGGTATTCGCATTGCAGTTTTCGATGGAGGTTATTCAGGCTTGAACAAAAGTCCTTTGTTCAGACATCTTTTTGAGAATGGCCAGATTATTAAAACCTATGATTTTGTTAAAAAACGAGAGTTTGTATATGGTTACATGACCCACGGCACCAAAGTAATGTCGTGTTTGGCAGGTATATATAACAAACAGCCATTAGGGCTTGCTACGGGATCTGAATACCTGCTTGCCCGAACCGAAATAAAACCCGAGCGGCATATAGAAGAGCAATATTGGCTTGAAGCTATGGAATGGGCCGATAAAAATGGCGCTGATATCATTAGTAGTTCATTGGGCTATACCAACAAACTATATCCAATTGAAAGTATGGATGGCAAAACAAGCATTATTGCAAAAGCTGCAAAAATGGCCATTGGCAAAGGAATGTTGGTAGTTAATGCCATGGGAAACGACGGTAATGCCTCATGGGAAATTATGGGAACTCCGGCGGATGTGGATAGCGTCCTTTCTGTAGGCGCTGTAAATCCATATACTGGTTTCCATATAAATTTTTCATCGTTTGGTCCAACTGTTGATAAACGTCTGAAACCTAATGTTTGCGCCAGTGGAATTGCAATAACTACGGATGGTAACCATGTAGGAAAATCATATGGTACATCCTTTTCTACTCCACTTATTGCAGGGTTTACAGCATGTGTATGGCAAATGAATCGTCAACTAAAAAATATGGATATATTCGAAATGATTGAAAAATCAGGGCATCTATTTCCATATTACGATTATGCACATGGTTATGGAGTTCCGCAGGCGTCATATTTTTTTGGAAAATTAATAACCAATGTAACCTCTCCTTTTAAAGTTTCATTAATTAACGATACCATACATATCATAGTGAGTGATTTGAATATTCGGGTTGCCAATCCTCAGGATTATTTATATTATCATATTGAAGACGCTAAAGGATTTTTGAAACATTATGCTGTGGTTAAGGTTAATCAACCTGATGTACTTCAATTGCCAATCGATCATATGAATTCAGGCGATATAGCTCGTTTTTATTATAAAAATTGTATAAAACAGTATGCAAGATAATACGCAAAGAAGTTTTTTGTTTATCTTATTCCTTTTTTATCTGTTGATAGGGGTGGATGCTCAGGAAATATTGCTCGAAAGGGATTCTCAAAATAGTGTTATTTCAAAAAAAACCGGGATAAATCACAAAAGTTTTGGCTACTTATTTATTAATTATCAGGTTTATGCATTAAAATCATCGTCAAATCTGGATATTGAAACGCTAAAGAGTCACAATTATTCGTTTGGCTATCGACGTGTTTATCGGGTTACCAATATATATTCCTTGCTTGGCGGTTTGTCTTTTTTTAATGATAGTTATACCATACATCAGGGTGTTGGCAAGACATTTCCTACTTCTCAAATTCATGAATCCGAGAGAGTAGTGACTTATAATTTTTCCGGCGAACTTTATAACCGGTTTATATTAAAAAAGGAATACGATTGCTTTGGTCTATTCTTCGATTTTGGTGCTTATATTTCAGCTTCTATTGCATCGAGGCATAAAATGTTTGATGCTAGCTCTGATCCGGGCTTTTATGGAAAAACACAAGAGTTAAAAGTAAAAGGATTGAAATATATTGAACCAATTACTTATGGTTTATCCTTTAGGTTTGGCTATAACCGGATTGCAATTGTTATACACCATCGTTTAAGCAATTGGATAAAACCTTCATATGGTTTTGCTCAACCCCCTAAAACTAGTGTGGGACTTGAGCTCAGTTTGTATTAACAAACTTAATTGTAACCTAATATCATTTATCTCGTTTAAGGAAATCAGAAGCTTATCCAAGCCACAGAGTTATGGAAAGAATTTATTAACCATTAAATCCAAACAATAATTATGAAGAAAAAACGAATTGCTTATCTGGTTCTGATTTTATTTTCAGGCCTTTTTTTATTTTCATGTAAGAAGTCACCTCAGGGAGAGGAAGGACCCGTCGGAAAAGATGCCCCTTTATTAAGAGGTTCGATTATTGGTTTTGTTAAAAACTATGATGGTTATGGCAATCAAATTTTTGATGCCAGTGGGTTTTCAGTAACCATAAAGGGAGACACAACTGCTGTGGCTCAAACAAATGCAGCGGGTCGTTATAAATTTGAAAATATTCAAACTGGTTTATACTCCCTGTCTTATGCTAAGGTAGGGTATGATACATCAAGGATATATGCGGTTCAATTTCTTGGAGGAGCTGCTCCGAAACTAGCTCCGGAAAAGCAAGTTTTTCATATTTCGCCAATTGGTATCACAAGTATCAAACTTATCAATAACAACACAGTAGAGCTAAAGCTTGAAAATGCTATTGCAAATAAAAGTGCATTAATAAATCTTGCATATAGTACAAAGAATTCTGTTTCTATAAACGGTAATGATTATATTCAAAGTAGATATGTTACTACCTTAATAGATCCTAATAATACTTATACACTCAATTTAAATTATCCTGACGGAAAATTTCCTTCAGGTACAAAGGTTTATATTAAAGCATACGTTTCACCACATTATGCTTCGTTCGAAATGCAACAGGATGGTAGTGCCAAATATTTGAGTTACTCCCGAAAAAGTTCTGATGTTATTGAAATTACAATTCCATAAAATAAAAAAATAAAGCTATGATAAATAAATTTTCAGTTATAATTATATTTATACTCTTAGTGCTTTTAAACTCATGCCAAAAAGAAGGTGAAATGGGACCAAAAGGAAAATTGGGAGCTAATGGACTTAGGTTTACCGGGCAGTTAACCGGAGTAATTACTGCGGATGACGGATATTATAATCAAATAAATGACAAGGCCGGTTTTGTTGTTACAGCTCAAAACAAGGATACAACGGTTAAAGCCACAAGCGATATAAAAGGTAATTATGTTTTAAATGGATTAAAATCAGGAACTTTCAATATAACCATAGAACGTAAAAGCTTTGTAACTGTGAAGCAAAGCAATGTGTCCTTTCTTGGAGGTGATCAACCGGAGTATAAAAACTTCACTATTTCGAAATGGGACACGAGTACTTTTATCCTTGATTCCATTAATAATAACTTGCAAAAATGCTACTTCAAAACATCAAATTCTATCAAACGCAATTACCAAGTTGTGATTGTTTTTCTTCATACATTAGACAATGTTTCGAATAAGGTATATACTGTTCAAAAATTAGTGTTTGGTTTACCATTTGAATACGATAATTTCTATAATTACCACCAATTATCAAATTACCTGTTTTATTTCAGAGATTTAAAAGATGCTGCATTACCAAAGGGCACTAAAGTATACGCGAAATGTTATGTAAACGGCAATAACTGGGGTGATTTTGATCCTGAAACCGGCAAAATAGTATTTTCATGGTATAGTCCGTATGGTTCTGATGTAATTTCATTTACTGCAAATTAACTTATAATTTTAAATTTCTTTTTATGAAAATATTCAATTTAAATTATTCAATTTTTCTATTGTTGGCAGTTGCAGTTTGTTCATGCTCCAAGCAAGGTCCGCAGGGGCCTGCAGGTGATGATGGGAAATACACGGAAGGATCAATAGAGGGTTATGCATCTGCATATAATCAATTTGGCCTGGAAGTTTTAACTGATAAAAATAATATCACTTTTACCGTTGAAGGTTCAAATCCCGTAATTTCCGGAAGTACAAATGAAAAAGGAAAAGTTTCATTAAAAAATATCCCGTTTGGCACATACAATTTGCTCGTATCGAAAAATGAATATGCAACAACAAAAATATTAGGTTTTAATGTGCTAGGAGATAGTGCTATAAATACTTTTGGAGCAATAAGCCTAATTCAGAAAAGTACTGTGAAATATTCAAATTTGGTGGTTCAATTATTAAACAATACCTGGAGTTTTACTTTTAATACTGATCAGGTAAAGAACGATAATTTTATTCTCAGGTATTTTCTTAGCACTTCAGCAGATGTTAGTCCTAATAAATATTTATATACCGGTGTTAGGAATTCTTCGAATTATAACCAAATAATGAATATCTATCAAAATTCAACTGAATTTTCGTTTGCAAGCAAAACAAAATTATATATTTGTTTTTATGGCCATAATTGGAGGGATAATGGTTTTACCAATTTACAAACAGGATTGAAGGAGTATCCAAGTTTGAGTGATAAAGGAACAAATGTGGTTGAATTAACAATGCCCTAAAAATTAGCAGGATATCGGATTTGAATCCGATACCCTGCTAATTTCATTTTAATAATACGCATATCTCCAAAAGAATTTCCGGATTTTCTTCGGCAGCAGTGCCAATCACAATGATGTCTGCTCCGGCATCAAATACTTCTTTCGCTTGTTGATAAGTACGTATTCCGCCTCCTACAATAAGTGGTAGTGAAATGTTCGCCTTAACTTCCGAGATAAGAGTTGAGTGTATAATTTTGTTTGCTCCACTACCTCCTTCAAGATAAATAAGTTTTAAACCCAACATCTCACCAGCCATGGCTGTTGCGACTGCAATATCAATTTTATTAAAAGGTATAGGAAAGGTGTTGCTCATATATTCAACCGATGTGGGTTGCCCACAGTCAATCAGTATATAACCGGTTGGAATTATTTCCATGCCGCTATTTTTAAGGAATGGCGCGGCCTGAACATGGTTTCCGATGAGAAAATCGGCATTTCTGCCAGATAATAATGATAACAGTAAAATACCATCAGCCTTGTCACAAAGCTGCAATAACGACCCCGGGAAAAGGAATACAGGAAGTTTACAATGCTTCTGAATAAGCAGTATACTTTCGTTGATTGATTTAGAGATTAAGCTTCCTCCAATAAGGATAAAGCTGATTCCGGCTAATACAGCTTTATCAAGCAATGTTAAAAGTGACAGCTCGTTGAGTTTGTCAGGATCGATAAGCAAAATCACCTGCTTTTCTTTGTTTTGTTTTGTTTTAATAAAATTATAAAGCATTGATTATTGGTTATTTACAACAAAAAACAATTACATAATTGTCGCGAAGCATGTATTTTAGCTGAAACTCCTCAAGCACAGCTTCATCATGATGGACGCCAGTAATAAAACCTTCATGCTCTATCTCGAAAGGTTTTATGGTAAGGTTATCTTTGAAATTGATATTCTTTTTATCGCAAATTTTGTAAAGCGCTTCTTTTGCGCACCAATGAATATACATATGTAATTCTTCAAAGGCCTTGTTAGAAGTGATATATTCGTTAGGATTGATAAATTTATATGCTATATTGTTGATTCGATGAGACATATATTCCAAATCGATACCAACACGTTTGTTTTTACTCAGAATAACGGAGGTGAGTTTGTTTGAGTGTGATATGCTGATATTATGAGATTTATCTGAAAGAAAAGGTTTTCTTTCCTCATTATAAATAATCTTTGAATTTTTTTGAGTCAATTCATTTAGAAGTGCCCTTACGCTTAACCACTCAACCTGACGGGCTGTATTCTTAAAACCAAATAACGTATTTTTTTCTTCATCGTCGAGGGTAATTTTCGAAAATAAGTAATCAAAATCTTCTTCAATTTCCCAAAGACCAACCAAGCAATCGCTTTCAAGGAATTGGTTAAATACAATTGCCATCAGAATTCTGTATAAACTAATTTGTTATTTCTTCCATTTCAAAGTTTCGATCAAATGTATCACATCTTTTTGAAAAAAGTTAATTGCCGTGGCCATTGAATCCTTATTTGGTTGAGTTTCAAAATACAAAGATCCGCGAAGAAAATTTTTAATACTATCGGTTGTGAAAAACTGAAAAGACGATGCTGCATTCCCCTGAATTTCATAAATCAATCCATAAATTTTCCTTTTGTCATCCATTATAAGTTTTTCTTCTATCGCATCAGCTTTAACAGAATGTTTATAGGCAAGAGTGTGAGCATCTTCAATAAATTGGGAAACATTTTTTTTTATGGGTTTATAACTTAGGTATAGCTTACAATTATATTTTTTGAACTCAATATTTATCCAGTAGGGCTCAGCATTTTTATCGGCATCGATTACTATTTTTCCATAAGTAGGATATTCAAATGAATAAGGGAATTCAATGCTATCGAAAAGCCTGTATTTCTTATCGGGAAAATCAATTCGGTAATATCCATAAGGTTTGGGAGTGTAATTGTTATAGCAACCGAAATTGACTAAACCTAAAAATAGTATTATGTAGCACAGATTTTTCATTTTCATCATTTTTCATTTTCGTCGATTATCACACGAATTTGTTTTATCCTGCGTGTGTCGGCAGCTTCTATTTTAAATGTAAAGGGCGGAATTCTAATTTGTTCATTTTTGGCGGGAATTTCACCTTTTAGTTCGAGGATTAATCCTGCCAGAGTTTCGGCATCACCTTTTATGTCTTCAAATATATCACTTTTGATTTGAAGTATTTTATGAAAGTCGTTGAGCAATGTTTTCCCATCGAATAAATATATGTTTTTACTTATTTGAACGTACCGTTTTTCTTCCTCATCCGATTCATCTGAAATTTCCCCCACAATTTCCTCCAGAATATCTTCGAGAGTAACAATCCCAAGTGTCCCACCGTATTCATCAACAATAACAGCCATGTGGTTTTTGTTTGTCTGAAATTCAGTAAGTAGTTCTTTTACTTTTTTAGTATCGGGAATAAAATAAGGTGGACGAATTAAGGTTTGCCAACGAAAATTGTCTTTCTCGTTAATAAATGGCAGCAGATCCTTTACATAAAGAATACCTTTAACATTATCAAAATTTCCTGCATAAATGGGAATTCTGGAATAGCCTGATTCGATAACCACATTTAAAACCTGATTCAACGTCATGGTCAAATCCAAGGCAATGACATCTATCCGTGGTTTTAAAATCTCACTCACATCAATGCTACCGAATTTAATTATTCCTTTTAAAATTTCTTCATCTTCAGAATATTTGTCTTTCGCAAGGTCTATCACATTGGTTAGATCATTTAATGAAATAGCTGCACTATTTGGAACAAATGATCGGTTAAACGCGATTGTGATGGATGAAAAGGCTTTCCCCATTGGTCCAAGGCAAAATACCACCAGCTGAATGACAGGAAATGTTGCAGATAAATACCTTTCAGGATTAAGGTTAGCAAAAGTCTTGGGTAAAATTTCTGTAAAGATCATTATCGCAGCAGTTTCAAAAAATAGAAATGCAAATATGCCAAAAGCAGAGGGCATAAAATTGTCAGCTATCAGAAATGCAATGTAGGATGAGGAGACAATAAATGCTGTTTTAAACAGAAGCCCTGCAATTTGTAAAGATGCAAATAGCCTTTCTGGGTGTTCCAAATATTTAATTGCTTTTGATCTCCTCGAAAATTTAGGTTTTTCAATTTTCGATTTGTTGGAAGCTCCAAATGAGGCAAATGCAAGTTCTGCTCCGGAAATAATGGCAGCGCATATTAAAAAAATAATTGCAGCCGTTATTCCTGCTGCAATTTCACGTGTAAATTGTTGTAAATTAATATCTGACGAAGTAATTAAACTTTGTAAATTTGTTTCTGTTTCCAAAATAAGGGATATGGGTTATAGGTCAGAATGGCAAATCGTCGACGCCGTCCGTTTTATCTGTAAAATCGCCTTCAGGTACAAACCCGTTTCCTGCGAATGTTGGGTTTTGTGTAATTGTCGTTTCAATGGATTGACTGGGTTCTCCGACTTTTGGACCTAATAGCTGAAAGTTTTCAACTTCAATTTCAGTTGTGTAACGCTTGATACCATCTTTATCGTCCCACGTACGGCTGCGGATTTTACCTTCCACATAAATCAAAGCACCCTTTTTAATGTATTTGTTTGCAAATTCGGCTTGCGCACGCCAAACTACCAGATTATGCCATTCGGTATTGGTAACTTTTTCACCGCTTTTGTTTTTGTAGGTTTCGTTGGTGGCAAGTGTAAAACGGGCAATCGACCGATCGTTGTCCAGATTTCGAAATTCAGGGTCTTTTCCTACCCTCCCTACTAAGATTACTTTGTTGATCATATTGGGTTTTTAAGTACAGTAAAAATAGTTAAAATTTAAATTGTGGTATTATATTAATTTAATTTCTGTTAAGTAATTCTCTATAAGCTTCGAAACGGGGTACTTTTCAATGTCCTTTTTATTAATGATAACCGATTGGGTGGAAAAGTGTTCCGGAAGTATATCCATTAAGATATGTATAAATTTAGCATTTATTTTTTGATGACTAAGAATGTGCTTGTATCCATTAGACTGATGTGTAATAGTGGCCGGAGAATTTTGGAATATAGAGAACCAGTAGTCGTGTTGAAGTATATGTTCGATATTTACAGGGTTGTCGGTTTCTATTAGCGGAAATTCATAAAGTCCTTCCCAAATATCTTTTTCAACACGTTTTTGCATTATAATATTATGATGGTATGAAATTACGAGATAATAGAAATAACGATTCCTGATTTTCTGTTTTTTGTTTTTAACCGGAAGAATTTCCACCTTATCGTGATTAAACGCGTGGCACTCATTTTTAAGAGGGCAGATTAAACAATCGGGCTTTCCGGCTATACACTGAATAGCGCCAAATTCCATGATGGCTTGATTGTTAATACCAGGTTGATTCATATCAAGAATTTTAAGAGCAATATCGCGGATCAATTTCATTCCATTGGCAGAATTAATTGGTTCGTAAATACCATAAATTCGAGAAATAACTCTATTTACATTGCCATCAACAACTGCATACGGTAAATTAAAAGCGAACGAAGCTATTGCTGAAGCAGAATATTCTCCTATTCCTCTTATTTTTAATAAATCGATAAAATTCGCAGGTAAAATGCCCGAATATTGTTGTAAAACATATTTTGCTCCCTGATGTAGATTTCTTGCGCGTGAATAATACCCCAGACCCTGCCATACTTTCAATACCTCTTCTATATCAGCATTTGCAAGTGATTCAATTGTTGGAAATTTGTTGAGAAACCGATGGTAATAATTCAGACCTTGAGCAACTCTAGTTTGTTGCATAATAATTTCGGAAACCCATATATAATAAGGGTTTTGCGTATGCCGCCAGGGTAAATTGCGTTTATTTTGTAAGTACCAGTTGATGAATGTACTACTTATCGACATTTTTTTATATGTTTGCACAACAAAAAATCGAAATAATAACAAAATTTTTCCTGTTGTGTTTCAATAATCAATAGAAATCTTATATATTTGCAGTTCGTAAAATAGAACATAGTTAAACCATTGATAATTAAAGCTTTTTTAAAATGACAAAGGCAGATATTGTAAACGAAATTTCTAAATCAACAGGAATTGAGAAAATCACTGTTCAAAAAACAGTTGAATCTTTCATGGAAAGCGTAAAAGATGCACTAATAAAAGACAAGAATGTGTATCTTAGAGGTTTTGGTAGTTTTATCGTTAAAAAACGCGCAAAAAAGACTGCTCGTAATATTTCGAAAAACACAACAATTATAATTCCGGAACATTTTATTCCGTCGTTCAAACCAGCTAAATCTTTCGTTGGCAAAGTGAAGGTAAACGTAAAGTAAATTGAATTAATACGTAAAAAAAAAGTTAATTATGCCAAGCGGAAAGAAAAGGAAGAGACATAAAATGGCAACTCATAAACGTAAAAAACGTTTGAGAAAAAATAGGCATAAGAAGAAAAAGTAATTATTCTTATTGGCTGACAATAATGTAAGAAAGACCTAAAGCTCTATCGGAACTTTAGGTTTCTTACATTTATATCCCATTAGTTTTAAATTCTTCTAGTAAAGTGAAGGAGTTGTGAGTAACGAATTGGTTATTGATGTAACAGCTTCTGAAATTGTTATAGCCTTGCTCGAAAATAAGCAATTAATCGAGTTAAATAAGGAAAAAAGCAATCTTCAGTTCTCAGTTGGTGATATTTATTTGGGGAAGGTAAAGAAAATTATGCCTGGCCTTAACGCTGCATTTGTAGACGTTGGCTATGAGAAAGATGCATTTCTGCATTATCTTGATCTGGGACCTCAATTTCAATCATTAAATAAATACCTGAAAGCCGCTCTTAATAAGAAAGGAAAAATTATTCCCCTTTCGAAAATTAAGAACGAGCCTGATATTGACAAGAACGGAAAAATTTCCGATGTGTTAACATCTGGTCAGATAGTAATGATTCAAATTGCAAAGGAACCCATTTCAACAAAAGGACCGCGATTAGGTTCTGAGATTTCAATTGCAGGACGGCATTTGGTTTTGATCCCTTTTTCAGACAAAGTATCCGTATCACAAAAAATTGTTTCGCAGGAAGAAAGGACACGACTTAAAAAGTTAATTCAAAGCATAAAGCCTAAGAATTACGGAGTTATTGTACGTACTGTTGCCGAAGGAAAAAAAGTTGCTGTACTTGATGAAGAATTAAATTCACTCGTGAATAAGTGGGAAAATGCTTTTGAGAATATCAAGGGTATCATACCACCAAAGCTAATTATAAGTGAATTGAGCCGTACCTCGGCTATTCTTCGCGACATGCTTAACGGGTCGTTTAGCAGCATTACCGTTAACGATGAACATATTTGTAACGAAATTAAAGATTATATCAGTACCATTGCTCCTGAAAAGGAGAAAATAGTAAAGCTTCATACGGGAAACATTCCCGTTTTCGAGAAGTTTGGTATTGATAAGCAGATTAAAACTTCGTTCGGTAAAACAGTATCCTTTAAAAACGGAGCTTATCTTATTATTGAGCATACTGAAGCGCTTCATGTAATTGATGTGAACAGTGGAAACCGGTCAAAAACCGGGTCGGATCAGGAGAGCAATGCATCGGATGTTAATATAGCCGCTGCATTTGAGATTGCCCGACAGCTCAAGCTCCGTGATATGGGCGGAATTATTGTGGTTGATTTTATTGACATGCACGAGTCGGAACACAAACAACTTGTGTACGAAAAAATAAAGGAAGCAATGGCTTCTGATCGCGCCAAACACAATATTCTTCCATTAAGCAAATTCGGATTAATGCAGATTACCCGTCAAAGGGTGCGTCCCGAATTGAACGTACAAACTCTTGAAAAATGTCCTACCTGTCGTGGTACGGGAGATATATCGCCAAACATTGTATTTGAAGAGGAGATTTTTAATAATATTTCATTCTTGGTAAATAATCAAGCTTTGAGGTATATAACAATTAAGGTTCATCCTTACGTTGCAGCCTACCTTCTGAAAGGACTTCGATCAAAAAGGTTGCAGTGGTCAGTAAAGCTAAGATGTTGGGTACGCATCATTGCGGTACCGTCGTACACCTACCTGGAACATCATTTCTATGATAGAGATGATGAAGAGATTCTTTGAAAATTTGAAATTTTCTAAAATGAGGATGTCCTTTTAAATGGCGTCCTCATTTTGTTTTAAATAAATAGCCAGTCCATAACAGTTATAGCCCCTTTTAAGAGGTCGGGTTTAATTCTTTCAAGCAGGATGTTTTATAAATGTTTTCACTTTTGAACCTATGATTTTTTAGAACGTTATTTCAAATAAGAATTTTCATGCATCAGAATTATAAATTCGCTAATTTTGACAATGATTTTATATTAGCTGAACCACCCACTTATGAAGAAGACATCTTTGTTGTTATTCGCTTTTCTGCTTTTCTCTCTCTTAGGTTTTTCTCAAATTGAAGATCCAATAAAATGGTCGTTTAAGTTGGAACAGACAGGAACTAATTTATTCAATTTGAAGTTTACAGCTAAAATTGAAGATAAATGGCATCTCTATAGTCAGAATATTCCGGAAGGTGGACCAATTGCGACTTCGTTTCATTTCGAAAAAAACAATTTGTTCGAATTGGTAGGAAAAACGAAGGAATTATCGAAGGCCAATGTAAAGTTTGATCCGACTTTCAAGATTAATTTAACTACTTTTTCAAAGGAAGCAGTTTTTGTTCAGAAAATTAAAGCAAAATCGGCTGAATTATCTGTCGTAAAAGGTACAGTAGAGTTTATGTGTTGTAATGACGAAAAATGCCTTCCACCTAAAGAAGTGGAGTTTAGTTTTGCCATTCCATCAACTGGAGTTGTCTCTGTGTCCGCAAACTCGTTGAGCGATGAAAGGAGAAACATTGACACATCAACACAAATGCTAGCATCAACTGAAACAAAACCTAATATTGATACATCGGGTACCTTAAAATCCAGTCTTCCGGTTAATACGCCTGAAATGCCAGGTCCTCTTGAAGATGGTTCACTATGGAGTTTTTTTCTTATTGCATTCTTAGCCGGTATAGCTGGTATTTTTACCCCTTGCGTTTATCCAATGATTCCGATGACGGTGAGCTTTTTCATGAGAGGTGAGGGGAATAGAACTGCCGGAATTTTAAAGGGTATCATTTTTGGTCTTTCGATCATTTTCATATATACGATGATTGGCGTTCTGGTTGCCGTTACCCGATCGGGTGCCGATATTACCTCGGTAATAAGTACTCATTGGGTTCCTAATCTTATTTTCTTTGCCTTGTTTATGGTGTTCGCTGCCTCTTTTTTCGGGATGTTCGAGATTGTTTTGCCCGGTTCATTAACGAATAAAATTGATCAGCAGGCCGAAAAAGGTGGATATCTGGCGGCATTTTTTATGGCGTTAACCTTAGTAGTGGTTTCTTTTTCGTGCACCGGACCGATTGTCGGTGCTATTTTGGTTGAAGCATCCAAAGGAATGTTTATTAAGCCGATAATTGGAATGTTTGGTTTTTCGCTGGCATTTGCTATTCCGTTTGTGATTTTTGCTATTTCGCCGGCATTGATGAAAAAGTTGACCAAGAGTGGCGCATGGCTTAATTCGGTTAAAGTAGTATTCGCATTTGTACTATTGGCATTCAGTTTGAAATTTTTACTTGCCATCGACTCAACCTATCATTTCAATCTGCTTCCACGTGAAGTGTATCTTTCAATATGGATTGTGGTCTTTTCAATGCTGGGATTTTATCTGATGGGGAGAATTAAATTTTCGCACGACAGCGATCTGGCATATATTGGTGTTCCACGCTTGTTTCTGGCAGTTGCCACTTTTTCATTTGTAGTCTACCTTATTCCTGGACTTTTGGGAGCTCCGCTAACTGGAATTTCGTCCCTGCTCCCACCGGCTTCAAAACATAGTTTGTTTTCGTCGTCTGGTCATGCATTATCAAGTCAACCTAATAATTTATGTGCTACGCCAAGTTATTCGAATTTTCTTGAGTTACCATATGATTTGAATGGATATTTCGATTATCAGGAGGGATTAGCTTGTGCTCAAAAGGTGAATAAACCTATTTTTCTTGATATCAAGGGGCATGCCTGTGCTAATTGCAAGAAAATGGAGGCAGAGGTATGGTCCGACCCTAAAGTACAGGAATATATGAGAAACAATTTTATTATTATTGCTTTATACATTGATGATAAATACATGTTGCCCGAGAAAGAATGGATAACTTCCTCATATGATCAGAAATTGAAAAAAACAATGGGTGCCAAGAACCTTGATTTCGAGATTACTCATTTTAATATCAATACGCAACCATTTTATGCCATATTAGATCATCAGGGTAACCCACTTAATAAACCAATGGGATTAAATACTGACATCGGAGCCTTTCTTAAGTTTTTGGAAGAGGGAAAAGCGAAGTTTCCTATAAAATAAAAGCTTGCACATAACCTATTGAAATGTGCATTTAATCATGTTATTATTATTCTAAGGATTGTAATTTTAGATGTTGAAACCCTTTTGAAGAATGGTTGTATCTGTGGTTCGGAAGGAGCCAACATAACATCGACACCAGAGGCTATGCCTGCGCTGTTTTCGTCGGTATCATCAGCGTTTTGTTTTTTTATAAGAACGCAATTATATCATTTATCCGAAAGTAAATGTGTGAATGATGCAATTTCTTTTCAGGATTGTGTAAACCTTTCCTTTATAAGGTCGGGTATCTTTGCTTTGTGAAAATTCTTTCACAGGTAAACAATATACTATACCCTAATCTTCGGACAGAAATTATACCAAGTTAAGATTGTTTACTCAAACTCAATACTCGGTTAAAACGGGAAATAACTTTTTGGCCCTTTCAAGGCCTAAAAAAGTTATTCTCGGTTTAAGCCGCTAA
>JBBQTB010000035.1:0-60424 GCA_038213375.1 Bacteroidales bacterium
GCAGGAACTGCATTCACGCTGGTTAACTTACGTATAGCCAATACTGCTTCTTTATCTTCAATACCAACTACAGTTTGTCTGCTAAGCGAAATATTTTCAAGTGTAAATTGAGCAATTTCCTGACCTGCCCTAATTCCATATTGAAAACCATCAACGCTAACCTTTTCAATAATACCAGGGCCATTATCTCTTCGAAGTAGACTTATCCCACAGAAACCAACCTTATTTGCATCGGAACTTTTTATGGTTACTTCGCGTAAAGCACCCCAATTGCTTACCTGATAATCGATACCAATTGCACCAGCGTTACCTGAACCCACATCAATGGTAAGGTAGGAGACATAATTCCCAAATGCCTGATTGCCTTCACCAGTCACATCGGAATATGCATTTGAATCATCACGTGACCCTGTCATAATAACCGATTGAGGGTTTGCAGCATCCGTAAATGTATTGTTTTTAAGACGAATGATTGTTCCAGCACGGCTTTGTCCTTGCAAGGAAAGAATAGCACCCCAGCCGCCGTTTACATTAGTACCATTGTTCCATTTAATGGTGCTGCTTACAAGGTAGGTACCATCCGGCAAATAAATAATTGATTGGCCATTTATGTTGTCGGCAATAGCCTGCTGAATAGCACGCGTGTCATCTGTTGCCCCATCACCCTTAGCATTATACGGGGCATTCTTCACATTAACTACACCCGCATCGGTGGGATATACTATGTTTTGAGCAAAAAGCGTATTTGATTTTGTAATGAATAGCAAAATCAATGCATAAAGAATGTAAGGATGAACCCTTACCTTCGTGTAATTGAATCGTTTTTTCATAAATAAATAGTTAAGTTAGAGAATTAGTAATATATTAATAGTAATAAGTTTATCAATTTAAATTTCAAAAGTGTATTTATAGGTTGGCTAAAACTTCACCATCGGCTTAGCGTTTGCTTTTATGGATTTATAAGGATCTTCCAATCCCGCCTTTCTTTTAATTTCAAGTGCTTCTGAAGGCCAGTCGGCCTTTGGAAAATAATGCGTATTGATGATGGGGTTGCCGTTATCTTGAACCGTACTGCTATTGGTAAAATTGTTCTCAATAAGACAATCTTTTGCTCCTGCTTTTATGTTTTGCATTCCGAGCCATTGGATGTGATCATCCTGTTGAACTTCACATACATTATTTTTAATGGTAAAATCACGCACCCCTTCATCGAAATATAGCGCATTCCACCCATACCCCCGTGTTGGGATGGACATGTTTTCGATGTAATTATTGGCGCATATCGAATGGGGTTGTTTGGAAAGCACATAAATACCTCCACCATCATAAAGCACTCTCATATAATTGTGTACGTAATTGTAGCTAATGGCATTATTTCGCATTGGATTTTCTATTGGTGTCCATCCCCAACCAGCACTGATACCAGTATAAGGCACATTTTCAATTTCGTTATAGGTAATGGAAATATATTGTGTATACCCATACATTATGGCTACCGATCCCAGGTAATCTTTTCCAATTCTGGTAATATAATTGTTTTGGATATCAATATTATTACAGATGTATTCCTTAAATTGACGGTTCTCTTCCGAAAAGTTGGTTAGGTTTCCCAAGCGATTTAGCCCAACTGAAATGCCGTTGCCGGAAATGTCTTTGAAAACATTGCCCACAATTTTGATGTTGTAAGCACCCGAGACAACGTCCAAGGCTGTAGCACCCATGTTTGAAAAGGTACATCGCTCAAATACAATATGATGTGCATTTTTTACAATAATGCCAGCCGAAGGCCTGCCAGAGTTATCATTTGAGTTCTCGTCCAAAACAGGCAAACAGTATTGTGAAGCCTGCATCTCAACGTTTCCAAAACTATCGGGTCTGAGCCATGTAGATTCCATAAATGAAATTCCTTCGAAACGGATATTCGAAACCATGTGATCGATATCGGAACCTTCAACCGTAACAATGGGGTCCAGGACTGGAAATGTGAGGGTAGCAGTTACCATGTCCTCCGTTGAACGCGGTTTATAGTATACAAAATGGTTGCTTACATCGAGGTACCATTCACCCTCGGCATCCAGAAACTCATAGGCATTTTCGAAAAAATAATTTTCGCCTCTAAAGTACCAGGGAAGTTTAAAAACAAACTCATTTAATGGATTTACACTTACGCGATCAAAAGCCGAATCGTGCTCGATCCTTTGCAGGAGCATGTGATGGGTGGCCCAGGTGGTATTTTCGACCATCTCCACCTTGGTGAAGTTTTTCCAGGTATTGATTGGTGTTTTAGGGATGCAAATGCGGTTGTGCGCGGTATCCCACTTTATGATTTTGAGGGTTTCTGAGTTTGGTGTCCTTGCACGGATACATCTTAAATTATTGCAATACAGTTGTCTAAAGTGGAATGAACCCACGTTGGTCCTGTAAATGTTTTTTTCTTTGTCGAAAAGTTTCCATCCACGGATGATCTGGCCGCCGCTAATAACGGGTTTCTGATTAGTGTAGTTTTTATAAATAATGTAGTGTCCGTTTGTACCAGCATCCTTTTCATCAAACACAAGTGAAGAAGGCAGATAATAGGTTCCTTCCAGCAAAAAAACCACAATATCCGAATCCATGGAATGGCTGATTTTCCGAACCATATTCTTAGCTTTTGAGATTGTTTTAAAGGCTTTTGAGGCACTTTGTCCATTATAGAGATCGTTGCCATTAACCGGGTCAATATAAAAATAGCTTTGCCGGGATTGTGCAAATGAGGGTTGGGTAGATTTATAAAACAGTAATATCAGGAAAAGAAAATATTTTATTCTCAAAGTAGTCTGGTAAAATTTTAACATAAATTGGGCATAAATCAATTATGAACATAAGATTACTAATCGTGTCGAATGAATAAACATTATTATGTTTATTTAGAACATAGCGCACGGCGTGCACTTAAAAGGTCATTTTAGGGTGCTTATTAAAAAGGCCTGCCAGCAAAATACTGGCAGGCCAAAATACCCACAAGCAATTTAAACTTACCAGCCTCCCGTGTTAGATAAAGCAGGGTCTCTGTCGATGAACTCCTGAGAAATTGGCATATATTGATACTTATTTTCATCAATCGATTTACCTATTGCTGTCAAAGCAATTCCCAGTTTTCCAAACCTAACTAAATCGAAAAAACGTTGCCCTTCAAATAACAATTCGTGGCGTCTTTCCTCTATAATTGCATTTCGGAAAGCATTTTTGTCAGCAATTGCGGCACCACTCAAACTAGCAAGGCTAGCCCGGGTGCGAACAAGGTTGATGTATTTTTGAGCAATGGTCGAAGGCCCATTGAGTTCGTTTTCTGCCTCAGCGATCATTAAAAGGACTTCGGCATATCGCATTACCGGAAAATTGTTGGCTGCACCACCCCAGGGAGCACCTAATTGAGGCCTGTATTTTGCCAAGTACACATACCCTATGCTTCTGATATTGAAGGTGGAGTCGAAACCGCGCTGATCGTGGTAAGAAACCAGGTAATTGTAGTCTTTCCGAGTATCTCCGGCCTCATAACTATCATATGATTGAAGTGTGGCAGCATAGCTTCCCCAACCTGCACCATCCTGGTGGTATCGGCCTTGCACAATGCAGTTTGCTGGCATGGCATCTTTCATAAAAAAATTGCCAGGGTCAACATCTTGATGATAAACTGCTTCAAATAAACTTTCGTGATTCGTTTCTTTATTTGCACAATCGAATGCATCGGCATAGTTGGTGTAAAGGGAATATCTTCCTAACTTTTCTACTTCCAAGCCTGCTGCTTTAGCTTTATCCCATTCTTTGGTATACAAATAAGTTTTGGCGAGTAATCCCAACGCAGCCCCTTTGCTTGCTCGTCCGTTTGGCGACTGTACAGGTAATTTTTCAGCAGCAACGATTAGATCGGCAATAACGTTTTTGAACACATCGGCAACCGGTGCGCGTGGAATTGAGTTTCCTTCGGTACCAGATGTTGCTTTAAGTTTAAGGGGCGCATCGCCAAAAATGCGGGCAAGTTCATAATAATGAAGGGCTCTGATAAAATAAGCCGTGCCAACAACCCTGTCTTTATCAGCTTGAGGTATATCCATAGGTTCAACACTTTCGATAACTACATTGGCGCGTTCGATGCCAAAATAGGAATTTGGCCATATCCATCTGCCAAGATCCATATTTGCGGCCGAATAGGTGTAGTTTTCCATAGGGATCCTTGGTGCCCATGCAGTACTTGCAATGGTCATATCATCCGACCGAAGGTCAAGATCAAGCATTTGGCCCCTGTAAAGATCATAGGATAGGGCACCATACAACGAAGTTTCTGCAATTTTAGCATCTTGTACGGTTTTGTAAAAACCTGCAACAGTTATGATGCCTTTTGGATTCTCTTCCAGAAATTTTTCACATGAAGAAAATATCAAAAGAAAAATAATGCATAAGCTAACTAATATTTGTTTTTTCATAATACATTTCGTTTTAAATTAATTAAAAACTAAGGGTGGCACCAATAGAATATGTCCTTGCAGCCGGATAAGGGCCAAACTCATAGCCGTAGCCGCCACCAGCACTTGATTTACCATTGGAGTTGACATCGGGGTTGTACCCGCTATAATTGGTAAAGGTTGCAAGGTTGGTAATGCTACCATAAATTCTAAGGCTACTGACACCAACTTTTTTTACCAGGCCGGATGGCAAGGTATAACCTAGCACAACATTTTTAATTCTCAGGTAGCTTCCATCTTCCAGATACCTGGTGTTAACGGAAGATCCATATCCTGAACTTTTTGAATTTTGCCTTATCATACGGATATCAGTATTTTCATTAACTCCTGGTTTGAAGCTATTGTTTAAGACATCCACCGAAGCATTTGTCCGTCCATCGGTTGTTTCAAGGATATTAGCCCTTGTAAAGTTCATGATTTTATTTCCTGAGACACCCTGTAGATAGATGTTCAAATCAAACCCTTTAAATGTAAAGTTATTAGTCAACGAATAGATAAAACTAGGATCGGCTTGGCCCAAAATAGACCTATCCCAACCATCGATTATCCCATCGGGTTTTCCATCGGGACCGTTAATATCTAAAAACTTGTTATCTCCTACCTGAGCGTCTGGTTGGGTAGTGTGAGTGTCGCCAGTTTTGATGCAACCGTCAAGAGTATATCCGTAAAAAGAGCCTAGTGCTTCCCCTACTTTCAATATCTGCATGCCGCCAGCCCCAACATCCTTAACTTCAGTTTGTTTGCCATCGATTACAAGGAGTTTGTTCTTATTGAACGAAACATTAAAAGCAGTACTCCAGCTATAATCTTTCGATGACAGGTTAACCGTATTGAGGCCAAATTCAAAACCTTTGTTTTCTACCTTTCCGATATTTTTTAGGGCATTCCAATAGCCTGATGTAGTGGTTATAGGAACCCAAAAGAGCATATCGTTAGTGGTTTTTATGTAATAATCGGCGGTTAAGGAAATTCGATCTCTAAGCACTGAAATATCTATGCCTGCATTTTTTGAAATGGAAGTTTCCCATTTTAAATCCGGATTGGCAATTTTATCAGGAGCTTTTCCCCATTCAGGAGTTGCGGCAATCGTTGGAGCCACTATCCTTATGCCACCCAATGTAGGGATGGAATTGTAGTTGCCGATGTCCTGGTTTCCGGTTTGGCCGTAACTTAAGCGAAGTTTTAAGTTACTGATCGTTGAAACGTTTTTCATAAATTCTTC
This sequence comes from Bacteroidales bacterium, assembly GCA_038213375.1. Lineage (GTDB taxonomy): Bacteria > Bacteroidota > Bacteroidia > Bacteroidales > JAAUTT01 > JAAUTT01. The sequence continues at coordinate 5,725 of JBBQTB010000035.1, forward strand.
CTTACTTACCACCCATGCAAAAGCTGCAGAAGGGAAGTATCCGAATTTGTTATTTTTTCCAAACTTGGAAGAACCATCAGCACGTATAGAAGCAGTAAGTAAATACCTACTGGCATAGCTGTAGTTTGCACGTCCAATAAAGGAAGCCATTGACCATTCATCTGTATTGGAAACTTGGGTCATGCTTTTCATCGTATTACCGGCCATATCGTCGTAATATCCGGTAATCCCCGACATGCTTTCGCCCCGGATACCAATGTTTTCCCAAAAGAATTTCTCGGCAGTTGTCCCTATAAGAGCTGAAAATGAGTGTTTACCCACTTCTTTGTTGTAATTTAGTGTATTCTCGATCATCATATAATTTGAATTGGTCGCATTCAGAACACCAACTAACGTAGGCCTTATCTGGCCATTCACTGGTTCTTTAAAATATTGCCGTCCATCGGAAATGTCAGCAGCAAATGATGTACGAAACAACAATCCTTTGGCAATGGTTATTTCACTGAAAATGTTCCCCAGGATTTTATTGGCGGTTTGTCTGTTTTCAGCCATATTGATCCTATACAATGGGTTACCGCCGATGGTGTTTTGGGCTAACCCTGCTCCAGCAACTTCACTACCATTGGTGTAATCGCCAAATCCTATCGTAATTGGTATGGTTGGGGGCATTCTTAACGCAGATGTAACAACGTTTCTTTCGTACCAGTCGTCAGTTACTTGTATGTTATTGGACATTTTGGAAAAAGAGAAGTTTTCGCCAACTTTCCACCATTTGGTTAATTTTTTATCAAGGTTTAACCTTATGGAGTATCGTTTTTGCCCTGAATTCTTGATTATCCCTTGCTGATCCATATATCCCAGAGATAACATGTAGGTTACACTATTGTCGCCACCCGAAGCCGAAAACTGATAATTTTGGGTTGGAGCCACCCTAAACATTTCTTTCTGATAATCTACATCCGAAAGTTTAAAGGTTCTGTTTAGGTCAGTATATTCTTTATTCAAGTTGTTTAGGTCATATACCGGAGGTAAAGGGGCATCCATGCCATTGGATTGATTGTTTGCCAATGCAATGGTGTTATATTCGGCATATTGGCGGGCATTCATAATATTCATTGTTTTGGTAATTTTCTGCCATCCATAGGATGCATCCAACGTCACTTTTGATTTGCCAGGTGTACCTTTTTTAGTGGTGATAAGAACAACCCCGTTTGCTCCCCTGGCACCGTAAATAGCGGTTGCTGAAGCATCTTTCAATACTTCCATTGACTCGATGTCATTCGGGTTGATAAGACTTAAGGCATTTGTTGGAGAAACACCTCCATCAAACGTATTTCTCCCGTATAGCTGGCCATCGTTATTATTAATAGGCACGCCATCAATAACAAAAAGTGGCTGACTCCCTCCATTGATAGAACTTGTCCCACGAACCTTAATGGAAATACCTCCACCCGGTGCATTTGATGTTTGTGTAACCTGCACGCCAGCAGCACGGCCTTGCAATATCTGTTCCATCGAGTTGAATTTAGTGCCTTTGAGGCTTTCTGTCTTCACTTGCGACACCGAACCGGTCACATCGCTTTTCTTAACACTACCATAACCGATAACAACTACTTCATCAAGTTTGGTGATGTCAGGAATAAGTTTTACCTCAATTGAACTTTTCCCGTTTACAGAAATTCTTTCCGAATTATATCCAATAAAAGTGAAAATTAAAATGGCATTGTCTTTTGAAACTTCAATTGAATAGTTTCCATTCGCATCGGTAACTGTACCAATGGTGGTTCCTTCTAAAACAATATTCACACCCGGAAGTCCATCGCCATTGGTCGCATCAACAACAGTTCCGTTTATGATTTTATTTTGAAGATTATTTATCCCAGTTAAATACCCTGGCGCTAAAATAATTTTTCGATCAATAATGGTGTATTTAACATCAGTACCTGCAAATAAATTATCAAGTATTACACTTAATAATTCATCTTTTGCTTTAACACTCACCATCCGGTCAACATCGAGTAATTTTTCATTGTATAGAAAATAAAACTCGCTTTCTTTTTCAATTTTATCCAAAACCGTATTCAGTTTTGTTTCATATATGTTGAGCGAAATTCTTGTTTTCTGCGAGTAAACATCGTTGGCTTGCGCCTGCAGTATTCCAAGAAGTAATAAAAAAGTAGAAATACGCATAATAAGTAGTATTTTATTCAAATAATTATTGAACACTCCCCTGTTAAGTTTGCTATTTTTCATAAATTTGTATTGATTAAAAGTTAAAAAATATTGAAAAATGTTTTTGGAGGGAGTCGTTGGTGCGATTCCCTTTTTTTGTTTTGGTCTCAAGGTCCTTTTATTCTAAGCATAGTCAGTAGTTTTAAGGTAGAAAATCATTTTTTTTGATAAATAGTTATTATTTCTTTTTGATATGTCCCATCCGCATGTAATTTTCGTGGAGTAATTTTATATTGAATAGGAGATGTCATGGCTAAAAATTTGAGCACATCTTCAAGTTTATCGTCCTGAAAGGTTGCACGAAAAGTATACTTGTCAAGGTTACGGTCGGCAAGTAATATTTTAACATTGTACCATCGTTCAATGCGCCTGGCAACTTCAGCCATCGGGTCACTTCTAAAAATAAGCTTTCCTTCAATCCATCCATTAAACTTCGAAGGATCAACAATGGTTTTTTCAACTTTCCCTTTCTGAAAAACTATACGTTCTGAAGGTACCATTTTTACTTTTTCGACTCCTGGCTTACCTATAAACTCCACTTTACCTTCTTTCAATACCACTTCAATGTAATTCTCACCCGGATATGTACTTACATTTAAACTGGTTCCAACTACCTTCACAGTAGAACTCCCCGCGCTTATCAAAAAGGGGTGAGCTTCATCGTGTTTAACTTCCATCCATGCTTCTCCTTCAAGTCGCACGTTGCGTTTCTCAGCAAACGGAAGTTTATAACTAAGCTTAGAGCCACCATTAAGCAAACCATTTGTACCATCGGGTAGTTGAAATGAAACCCGAGAGCCCATAGGCGCATAAATCATCGACGAAACCTCCTGCTCGTTTACGACTTGAAACTTTTTAGAGAAATAGCTATAAGCAAAACCACCGCCTATTATTACTGGTAACAAAAAAATTGCAGCTACTTTCGAATATATTCTCATAAATCGCTGAATTGGTTTTTGCCTTTTCAACGACTCCCTTTTTTGTATGGTATGATGTATACGATCTAACAAATGATTCAAATCAATTTCTTTAGCTGAATTTTCTGTGATTAGATAATTCCAGTCTTTCTCCAAATTCTCACGTAACAATAAATTATTTTCTCCGTCTAAAAAAAGAGATTCCACAAATTCCTTTTCAGTATTGTTTGCGTCGCCCATAATATAGCGTTCTATCTTTTCTATTTCAACTCGATGTAACGTCATAAAATATTTTGATCTGTTTGTTCATTATATTATATCCATGAAGTATATAAATCTCATACAAAAAAGCCAGTTTTTTTTCTGAACGCCCAAAAAAAATTAATCTGGAGAAACGAATTGTTTCATCCTATTTTCAAATTATTAATTATAAGGCGTTTATATGAAATAAGAAAAACTAGACTGAATGCATTGGTTCAACTTATTTAAAGAGTAAGATGGGAGGAGCTTTTGATTGGTAATCCTTAAAATTAATCTAAAATATAAACAAGGTGGTAAATAAAACTAAAAGTATATCTTCTTTCTGTATTTTGTCTCTAAGTCCCTTAAGTGCTTCAGATATATAATTATCTATTGTTCCGGGAGCAAGTTTTAATTCTTCGGCTATTTCTTTTGTTGATAAACCCTCAATCCTGCTTTTTCTGAATATTATTTTTTGCCGCTCGGGTAAGGTATCAATCATTTTCTCCACCCGGCCTAAAACAGATTTGAAATCGATGCTTTCTTCTGCATAAGATGAAGCCTGTGCATTTTCGTATTGAACTTCATCAATGAATTGGTTTTGGTAATGTAATTTGCGAAAAAACTTGCATATATCGTTATATGCTATTGTGAACAAATAAGACTTAAATGATAATTCCTTTTTAAGAATTTTGCGGTTTTCCCATACTTTCAGAAATACAGACTGTACAAGCTCTTCAGCTTCTGCATTTGATTTTAGATACTTCAGCCCAAACGAATATAGCCTTTTGGAATATCTTTCATAGATTAGGTCAAAAGCTTCAATATTATCTGCCTGAAGCGATGTAACTAATTCTATATCTGTGGATAAAATGTCCAAGGTTGGAATTTTTTGTTTATAAAAATAATCCAAATAAATCTAAAATGACCAAAATAAATTTTTAATTTCTTGATGCAAGTAAATCCGTATAAAACTTATTTCTATTACTCACATTTTATTTGTGATTTTACCAACCTTAAATCTTTCAAAAAATACGCTTTTAACATTCTTCAATAATTCGTTAAGGGTTAAGCTGAAGTTCCCCTTTACTCCAATAGTTCTTTGTCCATTTTCAAATTCTTTGCACTGAGCAGGTTGAAAACCAAACATGAATATAAATCGTTCGAGAATCAACATATTGTTTTAAAAGAAATAAAACTCCTTCTCGAACTGATTTCAATATGTTGTTCACTATATTGACTAAACCGCCCCAATTGCAAAAAATTAATTTTACCTTTTATACTCAAAATATGCCAAAGAACGCTGACTATAAAATCTTTGCGTGGCTTGTTCAGCTTAATAAAGACTATATTGTTTAATATACTGTTTATTTGACACTTAACAATTTTACTAACCTTAGGGATCATTCTTAAAAAATTACGGGATAATCTTTTAAATTACTTATTTATAAGGTTATGACCAAATTATTAAATACTTATTTTATTGATAATTATTTATTTATATCAAAATTTACCGAAGTATTGTATATTTAGACGTGATCAAATATTCACGCACTCTAATGAGGTCTATGATTTCTAATTTCTTCATAATGGATTTGTAAAAATACAGATAATTAAACGTATTCTGCTATTAGATTACTTAGCTGCATCCCATAGTTGCGGTAACCAAACCCTGAACCACGACTTGAGATTGAATGTGTTTCCTGCTGAAGCAAAATCGCACAACTGTAAGGTGCCTGGCTCGTCTCCTGTTTCCTTGTGCGATTGAAAACTAAAAGGGGCTTTAAATTGCATCCAAATGCCCTCATGAATATTGCTAACAGGTTCTAAATTTATAAAACCATCTTTATCTGGCAGAGGCGTTACACAATCATCTACATTAGCATCGCTGATACGGTTATCCCGGGCAAGAACCATTGGCCCACGAACGACTGCAATATTCTCGGGTAAATTACCCATACGCACAATGCGACCACGCATGTCCAACTCAAGGCTTATCTTATCCCCGGTCTTCCATTCTCTGCTGATCATTGCATATTCGCCTGACTTCACAGAGTCTATGGCCTTGCCATTCACATACAATTTACTAATTTCACTCCATGCAGGAATTCTGATATCAATGCTTAATACTTCGTTTTTGAGAATTGAAATATTCATTTCAACCTTTCCTGTTACCGGGTAATCTGTTTGCTGGTATAGCTCCATCTGTTGACCCAATGGTGTTTTTAAATTATATTTTCCTTGGACGAAAAAATTAACGGAAACTCCTTTTTGTCCAGTCATAACAATTGTATAAGGTAAAGAAAAAAGTGCGCGGGGGCCGCTGGCAACACAACAATTAAGTCCCATCCCACATTGTTCACCTCCAAGTAATCTTTGGCCGGCAAGAGTAGAATACTTTGCCCAGTCAGAGCCATCGGGTTTCGTAGCTCCTAACAGCGCATTGTAATAAGTTTGTTCTATCGCATCTGCATACTTCGCTTCACCAGTAAGCTTGAGGAGCTGTTGGCTTAATTTTATCCAAGTTGCTGTTACGCAGGTTTCCTGATAATGCTTAATAGAGATCGTTTGCAAATTTTTACCACCAAACCAACATTCTACACTTGCACCCGAACCCACTATATTTATTTCTTTATCGTGAATGTTTTTCCATGTATTTTCAACTGCTTCTTTGTATTCACTTTTTCCTGTAATTCTATAAAACTCCAATAAGCCTTCATAACACGACATCATTTCATAGGCTTTTTGACCCTGTTGCCAACCCCACCAATTTTTTGGTTTAGGAAATCGTTTGGCAACATCAACTGTCGATTTAGAAATTAGTTTTGGGCCTTCAGGCGTTTCCCATTGCCTTACTATTTCCTGCGCAAATAAAAGATACCGTTTATCTCCCGTTCTGGAATAGAGCAGTACTATTGGCTCTAAAACGGATGTTGCAGCCATTCCCCGATGATTGCCTTTTTTAATGATCATTACTTTTTTGTCTGCCAATTCGGAAATCAGATAATCCGCCTCTTTACCTGCAGCCTGCAGACTGGCTATATTTCCCGTAATATCGTAGTATGCCAGCAATCCAAGCATACAATATTTTCTCCCCCATATATCCCAATTTTCAAGTTCACTACTATCTACGTAATTACCAATATATCCATTAGGTGTTTGAGTAGCCAAAAGCTTAGTGACCGCATTATCAAGAACGTTTTTAAGTTCAGGTTCGGGACGGTAACGATATGCAAGGGCAGCCGAAGTAAACCATTTACCCCAAAATTCGCTTTGCCAGCAACTTGTTTCTGTTCTATTTCGAAATGGAGCTACCAAACGGTCAACATTCTGTGCAAGAATTCGATGTTGATAGGAGGCATCCAATATTTCTTTTATAAACCCTTCCAATTTTATGGAAGTGGCTTGATGTAAATGGTCGGCAATTTTAGGAATTACCAAAACCTGTCCGAAGCTGGTTGTTATAAAACAAAGCAAGTATCCCAACATCAAGTTTAATTTTAGCAGGGTAAATTTTTTCATGTCAGTTTTTTATGGGTTGATATTAGTTAACACTAGTGAACGAGGAAAATAAAAAAAAGAGGGGTTACTGTCCGAAAATTTCAGCCCTTGTTGTAGTTTTGATTTGCGAAACAAACACAACATGTACAAAAGTACAGAAATAAAAAATGATGCGCTTACTCTACGGGAGATTAATGGGGCAATTTTATCCTTTTACGTTATCGATTCAGCTGCTTGTTATTCAGATTGCTAACCTTAACTGCCTGGATTCCTTCAAACGTTTCATAAGAATTGCTGATAGGCAACCTGCATGGCAGAGAATGGCTACATTAATTAATTTAGTTTAAGTTGTTGAATGCGTGAATATATCTCTAACATACCAGCCTGATCTATTTATTAATCCGAAAAGCATATTTTCCTGACCCAATATGGCATATGAGTTTTCCGTCTTGCTTTTTCAAAATCTGAACATCAGAAGATTTATCTAACATTTTGTTTCCCTCCAAAACCGTCGAAGTTTCGTTTACCGGAATAAACAAGGTTGCTGAAGAATTTGCCGGAACCTCAACGTTAATAATCGTAAATTCCTTTTGTTTTTCCCAGTTACAAATAATTTTCCCATAAGGGGACTGAAATGTTGTATTTGCAAAACGAATATCGCCCACCATTTCCGGTTTTATGAGTATATCCTTGTAACCAGATGAATTTGATTGCTGGTCAATTCCTCCCAAGCTTGCGTAAAACCATTCCATAAGGTGACCTAACATCAAATGATTGTTGGACGATATTTCATTCGCTGCCCAAGACTCGGTAAGCGATGTTGCACCTTTTTTTAACTGAAACCCATATCCCGGAACATCGTCGCGGGCATTCATATCGAAAAGTAATTGTGACTTTCCGTTTTTTGCCAGAGTTTCAACCAGGTAATGAAATCCAATATCTCCTGCGGTAAGGGACTTGTTGCCGGACATAATCGAATCAACAAGGTTTTTCAGTACCTGTGCTTTTATTTTATCATCAACTAAACCGAAGCAAAGCGGCATTGACATGGCTGTCTGACTTCCGGTTGAATATACATTGGTTTTGTAATTTAGGAATTTAGTATTAAAAGCTAGTTTCACTTTCTCAGACCAATTCAAATAAAACGCATGCTCCTGATCCTTATGGAGTATGTTTGCCATTTGAGCAAGAAGTGTAAGGTCGTAATAATAAATTGCAGTTGCTGTAAGCTGGCGAGGAGTGAGTTGCGCTGGTCCAGGATCTTTAGGCCCAAGGTCGTACCAATCGCCAAGGCCGTGAGAAAGAATGTGGTTTTTTGACTCTGTTTCCAGAAATTTTACGTAGCGGGTCATTATAGGCCAGGCTTTTTCTATAGCCAAAATGTAACGTCGCAAGTCCATTTGTTTTGATAGGCGGTGGAAAGTCCTGCTGTTTTATCATTCAGGTCCATATAATAATCCAGCATGCGAGTGAATACTTTTTTATAGGTTTCTTCTGAAGCGACCCAGAGTTAATGGGTATGGTCGTCGTTGACAATGAATATGCGGTTGGGCTGAGCAAAACCATTCATTCCAAGAAAAAGAAAGCTAAAAGGCAAGATATTCAATATGATTCTTGCAAAACAATCGACTGTTTTTATCATTTTTCTAAATAAAATGCATCCTCAATAATATCCATAAAAAAGATCCTGATTTCTGCTTAAAAGTAAATTTTCTTTTGAAATAATACAAAAGCAGGAGTCTTTCCCACAACACGTATCACCTAACCTTATCTACTCCTTTTTTTGTTGGAATTACTTTTTGTATTGTTCCATCGGGATTGTAAATCAAATAGTCGACACACACCGATCGCCGCCATTGAATAAATTTCATGTCAGGAGAATTAATAGGCACCTTCGATAATGCAAGATCGGCAGTATGATAAAAAAGATACCATTGGCCTTTATATTCAACAATGGAATGATGGTTGGTCCCGCTATTTACCTCATCGAGGATAACTCCCTTGTAGCTATATGGGCCAAGAATGCTATCCGATATGGCGTACATAATCTTATCACCTCCACTTCCGTTTTTCCCGGAATAAGAGAGGTAGTATTTGCCCTTGAATTTATGTACCCAAATAGCTTCGAAAAAATGATCAACACCCTGAATAATTTTCACTTCAGAACTATATGAGATCATATCATCATTCAGTACAACTGCGTTCAGATCAATTTGTCCAGCAAACAAATAGGGTTTTCCATCGTCGTCAATAAATACACAAGGATCGATAAAGTCCCGATTATTCACCACACCTTTCGAATGTTTTGTAATTAAAGGTTTTCCCAAAGGATCCTTAAAAGGTCCATAAGGCCGGTCACTTACAGCAACCCCAATGTTCTCGGCATCTGTAGGATAATAAAAATAATACTTTCCATGTTTTTTAATACAATCGGGAGCCCATGCCCATTTACTAGCCCAAGGCAAATTGGAAAGTGATAAAGCCACGCCATGATCGGTAAAGGTTTTCATGTCGGTTGTGCTGAACACATGCCAGTCGACCATATCCCACCATTTTGCACTATCTCTGTCATGGCTGGGATAGATATAAAGCGTATCATTAAAAACACGGGCGGAAGGATCGGCAGTATACATTCGCGAAATGATCGGATTTTGTGAATAACCAACCTGTGAACATACAAAAATAAAGAAGCACAACAATTGTTTGATAATCATACGTTAATTTTAAGTTGGTTCTAATATAAAATAAAAAAAGGCTGTCAAAATAGTCATATAAACTGAGCGAAGTAAGGAGACTGCGCTCAGCGCTCCAAGCTTTTTTAGAGCTTGGAGCCAAGGAATAGTCTCTTAATTAAGCAGTTTAATGTGATTTTTTCGACAACCTCATCCTTGCTAAAAAGGTCAGAAACCAGGATTCTGCAAAATCTTTGAGTTTTGGTCAATAACCGATTGAGGAATAGGATTCATGTATTGTTTTGCCGTAAAAGTATGAGGGTGGTTAAGAGGAATGACCTCATAAACCCAAATACCTTTATTGTCGGACGGTGATGAATTGGTTATCTTCATCGCATGTTTATCTTTGTTCATCACGTTATCGGCAATTTTCCAACGGATAATATCGAAAAACCTATTGTTCTCATAACACAACTCAACCCTACGTTCGCGCCGAATGGCATCACGCATGGCTGATTTATCTAAACCAGCGGCTAAATCGGGCAGGTTTGATCTTTTCCGTATGGAATTGATAGCTGCATAAACAGAAACATCTGGACCAACGGCTTCATTCTGAGCTTCAGCATAGTTAAGCAGCACCATGGAGAAACGATAATAAATATAATTCTGGCCACTAGCTCCTCCACCACGTGGAGCATCCGGGTTAATTTTCTTTTTGGAATAATAAGCCGTATTCCCAACATCATCGCTGGCAAAATCAATTTCATTTTTTGAAGGATGTACTTTGTCGATTCGGGTAAAAATGGTATCGACCTTGGCCATCCATTCCTGTTTATAAGGAGCTCCATCATAAACAATAAAATCGTAAAACCTTTTTTCGCGCCCTACATAGGGATGTTGTGGATCGTAACCGGATGCTGGATCGGTTATCAGTTTCCCATTTGCCATACAAAACTGATCAACAAGTTCCTGGGTAGGATCATAATTGCCCCAGGTGTAATACACATTGTCAATCCAAACCGGACCACCAAATTGCTCATAATTCGAACCCATGGTTACAGCAACTGCCTGACGATCCCAAATAACTTCGGAGTTATATTCATTAGATACTCTCCATAAATTAGGTAGATCGGGAAAAAGGGAATACTTGCCTACATACGTATCAATAAACTGTTTGTTGGTAGCAGCCGCTTTTGCCCATCGTGCAGGATCGGCTGTTTTAAAACTTATGAAATTATTGGGATCGGATAAGGCCGGAGCTGAATTAAATAAAGGGCTTGCAGCAAATAGTTCAATCCATCCTTTTAAAGCCAATGCAGCCCCAAGGGTTGCTCTTCCTGCATCCTTCTCTCCATTAATATACTTAACAGGTAATACACCGTTTTTAACGATTGAATCCAATTGGTTTGTAAGAAAATTAAAGGACTCTTCGAATGTAGACCTGGGTGTATAAATTTTCATACTATCCATTGTATTTCGGTCCAAGGGTACGGTATTAACCGAAAAACCTCCAACATGAAGCCACAATTCGCTGTAAAAATATACACGCAAGAACCGGACTTCGTCCAACCTTTGTTTGACATACGTGTCAGAAAAGTTTTTTGAATTCTCTTTTATTTTTTGAATGAACGTATTGCACCTTCTGACTTTATTATAAGTACTGCTCCAACTTGCCCAATCAACCGGTCCACACTGGCCGAACCAGACGTCGAAACCGCCGGAAGCCGGGGTCACAATCCCATTTCTCCAGTTCCATGATGTATAATAAAACCCGTTATCGTTGTCATCCGTAAAATTGTCCAAATTTTCGGGTTCATTCCCCTTATTGGGAAGTTGATTATAGATGTCATTTAAATAAATATCGGCATTCCCTTCCGAGGCCCACTGCGTGGCATCAGTCAGGTTTGCTTTATTTACATTATCGAGAAACTCTTCCTGTTTGCAGGAAAAGAGCATCATACAAAGTAATCCTATAATAACCAAATTACTTGTCAATAATTTTTTATATGTATGTTTCATTTTTAAACTTTTTAAATGGTAATTAGAAAGTTACATTTAAGCCAAAAGTAATCACCCTTTGGTTTGGATAAGCTGTTTCCCTGTCGTTGTATCCCACTTCAGGATCCATGTATTTGAGTTTACTAAGGGTAAATAGATTTTGTCCTGAGAAATAAACCCGTACATTTTGAATATGCATGACTTTAGTTACAACCGAAGGAATGGTATACCCAACAATAACATTCTTCAACCTTAAGAACCCGGTATTCACCATCCAAAAATCAGAACCCTGAATGTTGTTTGCATAAGGGGCCTGAGAAGCTCTTGGATATTTGGCTCCCTGATTATCCTTGGTCCATCGATTATTTAAATATTCATGTGTGGTATTGCTGCTATTGTTTGCAAAAGGAAGGGTTTGAAAGGTTTGGTTTAAATTAAGGCTAACCAGCGCCGATCCCTGAAAAAATAAACTCACATCAAATCCTTTCCAGGAAGCGGTAGGGGTAAACCCATAGCTAATCAATGGGTAAACCGGATGACCTATCACTGTTTCATCATTTGAATCGATTTTGCCATCGGGTATACCATCAGGGCCACTGATATCGGCATATCGTATATCGCCAGGATGTATTTCTCCAAATTGAGTTACATTATAGCCATCAGCGCTGTTGATAATTCCGTCACCATTTTTATCATCCGAAGTAGAAAAGAGCCCTTCTGCCTTGTATCCGAAAGGAATGCCATAGGCTCTGCCTGTGCGGCTTCGGTTGGGATTGTTGCGCGTAACAGCAGTTTCGAATATTTGAACCATTTTATTTGTGGCATAACTAAAATTCCCATTGATACCAATTTCAAGCCCATTCCGGTATTTATGATTACTGCCTAAGATAAATTCAAAACCATGGCTCTCCATAATACCTTGATTTTCCTGAGACAGATCCAAACCATACTCAACAGGCACACTAACTGCAGGAGGTAAAAGCATCCCTGTTCTTTTTTCATGGAAATAATCGGCTTCAATTGTTAAAAGTCCATTCCATAAGGAAGCATCTAATCCAATATCAGTTTTTGTAGCAATCTCCCAGGTTATGTTGGGGTTTGCCTCGCGAGGAATATATGAACCTTGTACCAGATTACCTAAACCAAACGCATAGGCATTTCCATACAAATTATATCCGTTTAAATATTGAAAATCAGCAATTCTCCCATTGACAAACGGCAAATTACCAGATTTACCCCACGACCCGCGTAATTTCAGATTATTGATGTAAGAAAGGCTTTTCATAAAGTTTTCTTCACTAATTCTCCATCCTGCAGAAAACGCAGGAAAATAAGCCCATCGTTTGCCTGGAGCAAAGGAATAATGTCCATCATAACGTCCTGATGCTTCAAATAAGTATTTATTGTTGAAAGAATATCCAAACCGATAGACATAACCAATCTGGCTTCCTGTTGCCGAAGAACCATCATTGTTAAAATCAGCCTTAGCCGAACTTCCCATTCCTAACTCATCGATATTGATGGCAAAATTATCTCTACTGGCCTTAAATGTTTCGTAAACGTTATTTCGCGATTCAGCAACAATTAAGCCTGTAATATCATGCTTTCCGAAAGTATTGTGATAGTTGACATAGCCCTGAAAAGTAAAATTCTGATTTTTAGAATATTCTTGACTCAACCATGTATAACTTGGTGAACCTCCTTCATTGGCTGATATTTCCTTAGCATAACTGTATGGAGTTGTGTTAAGATTTTGAGAATAGAAATAGAAAGGTCGGTGCCAGTTTTTTATGTTACGCTGATTGGGATCGTAGCTAAAAAGACCTTTCACACTTAACCCTTTAATAAAAGGCAATTGTTGTTCCACCGAGATATTGGTTAACAATGTATTGTTATTGTTATGCACATATCCTCCTGAATTGAGCACGGCCACCGGTGAACGGCCAGCAAATTCGCCCCAATTACTATTGCTGTAATAGATACTTTTAATAGGGATAAATTTGTAACCACTTCGGAATAAGCCACTGGCAGATTCTGCGGGGTCTACAGTGTTGGTTTTTTCAATTGAACCCATCAACGATAGGGAAACTTTAGTAGTTTTCGTTACCTGCGATTCAAGGTTCATATTGTAATTGTAACGATTATAGTTCATTGGAGCAAACATTCCGTTCTGTTTGAAAAAACCCAATCCTGCATAATATTTTATCTTTTCTGCACCACCGCTTATTTGCAAGTTGTAATTTTGAACAGGAACACTTGTATTGACATATTCCGAAGGGTTACTGTCAGGATATTTATCAGGATCCTTGGCATGCAAATTACTATAATCATCGATGAGCGATTGTTCAAACGGAAGCTGACCGCCAGTTGGAATCTTTCCCAAATAATCATTGAGATATGCTTCGTTTTTTAAGTTCATATACTCCTTTGCATTTAATAAATTGGGATAATAGTTGTAGGTTGGTGATTGCATCCCGTAATAAGAATTAAAAGTCAGGGTTGGAGCGCCACTTTTCCCCTTTTTGGTAGTAATGAGGATTACACCATTTGCTCCGCCCAATCCATAAGGGGCAACAGCTGCTGCATCTTTTAAAACAGACACCGATTCAATAGTATTTGGGTCAATTTGATTGATATTGGGTCTAATAACCCCATCCACCACAACTAAGGGAGAATTATTCCCAGTGGTAGCAATACCACGAATGTGTATATCCGGAGAATCATAACCAGGCTGTCCACCGTTTGGTCTCATGCTCACTCCAGCCATTTTCCCAGCAATGGACTGAGATATGTTAGACACAGGATTAGAAGCCACATCGGATCCGCTTAATGTGCTTACCGCGCCTGTAACTGTTCCCTTCTTCTGGGTACCATATCCAACAACCACAATTTCGTCAAGCTTAGTAATATCGGGTACCAATTTAACATCCAGGGTGCTTTGGCCACTTAGGGTTATTTTTTCCGGATTATAGCCAATAAATGAAAAAATCAATACAGCGTCAGATTTTGAAACATCGACTGAATAATGGCCATTCATATCCGAAACCACACCAATGGTGGTTCCTTCAACAACAACATTTACCCCAATGAGTGGCTCACCATTAGTGGCATCCGTAATGATACCAACAACTTTTTGCTGTTGGCGGTTAACAAAATTCTTAGGAGCAATGACAATTAAATTGTTCTCCAAAACCTTGTAGGAATAATCCAAATTAGTCAAAAGCTTATCAAGTATTTGCTCCACATTGGAATTTTCCATATTCACCTGCACAACTTTGTCCAGTAACAAAAGGTTGTCACTAAAGAAAAAACGAAACTGGCTTTTACTCTCAATTTCTTTAAATACCTCTCTCAATGGTTGATCCTTTATATTTAGATCAAGTCTGGCATTTTGAGAATAAAGACTGGCATTTACCTGTAATATACCAATTGTTAATAGTAGCAAGGAGATTTTCATAGTTAATAGAAATTTTTTCCACCCTATATTAGAGGAAAAATAGGGGGGCAAATGAAATTTTTTCATAGCTTTGTTTGTGTTAAATTAAACATGGTATTAACCCTTCCAGGGTTTGTAGCATTTTGATGCGCAGGGTGTTCAAGCACCTTGCGTTTTTTTTTGATAGTCCTTTATGTCATCATATAGTTAAGTTTAGGTTAGTACTCTGGTTTCTAGTTTCTAGTTACTATAATATTGCTTGTATTGTGGCATTAAATCTTTATTTTCGTTCAATTCAACCAGTTTACCCTTTATTTTATATTCGATCGGTGATGCTAACCGAATAGCTGCCAATACTTGTTCAAGCGATTCATCCCTTAAAGTACCTGTAAACTTAATTTTTTTAAGTGATTGACTGCCAAAATGAATCTTCACATCGTATTTGCGTTCCAATTCAACCGCCAAATCAAAAAGATCTTTACGATAAATATTCCATGAGTATTCTTTCCAGGAAGTATAAATAACTGGGTCGATGTTTGTTTGAGAAAACACAATTTTGGTTGTCGTTGGAACAGGCAAGTTTTTTTTAGGTATAGCGTTATTTCTTTCAACTGCTATATTTATCTGTATAATTTCGGATTTTTTATTATAAATAAGGATTTGCTTTGGCATTAATATCACGGGTTTTTCTTCTTTACCCTTTGCCAACTGTTTAATTACCTGAATAGAACCACGTACCAGAATAGTTTCTACAACTATATCTTCGGTATAAGCCTTTATATTAAATTCAGTACCCAATGCACTCACATTCAAATTACTGGCATGCACTACAAACGGTAATTCTTTATTTTTAGCCACAATGAAATATCCTTCGCCAACCAGATTAAGCACACGATGTGTTTTCCCAAACCCTTCCTTGCATGTTAACCTACTACCTGAATTCAAAACCACTTTTGAACCATCTGGCAACAATACTTTAGATTTGGAACCGTATGGTACCTCAAATAAATAAGGCGAATCAGCGTAATTTACCTTTGATGTGAATAATAATTTAGTCGTAAGGCTACTCAAAAGTATAATGGGTAACAGAATGGCAGCCGCCATTTGCCATGAAAGACGGAACATCCCTGTTTTGGGTGCGTTGGTTAAAGCGTTAACATTAATAATTTTAGCTCTTACCCGGTTAAATGCATCATCGGAATTAAAATTTTGGGTATCTTGAAAAACAGAAGCGCTAAGCCAGATATCTGAAATTTGATTAAAATAATCTAGATTTGCCGTGTCCTGTCCTATCCAGCGAAACAAGTCATCTTTTTCCTTATCAGAAATTGCTCCTTTCAGATATTCGTGAATCAAAATTTCAATATGGTTACTTTCGTTGCTCAAAATCGTCATGGTGTTACTAATTAAATGACACAATAAGTTACAGGGTGGGTGAAAAAAAAGATCAAAAAAAAAATTAATAAAATATAATCAACAGCAAAACAGCAATATAATCTTTCAAGTCTTCTCTTAATTTGCTTAATGCTATTTTAATTTGGGTTTTAACAGTATTTACTGAAATATATAGTTTTGCTGAAATGTCTTCATAACTAAGATCCTGATATCGGCTTAGAATAAATATTTCCTTGCAATTTTTTGGAAGCTTTTCAATGGCTTTTGCCAATTCATTTTCTAATTCGTTGATAAGAAGCGATGGAGCCTCTGTTGCAATTAACTTATCTCCGACAGTTCCTTCTTTATCAATAAGGTATGAAATATCGTGGGCTGAAATAAATTTAGGTTTTTCGCGTTGCAAATAATTGAGGCAACGGTTGTGAATGGAACTGATAAAATAGGATCGAACCGAAGTCGTGATATAGAGTTTTTGCCTGTTTTTCCAAATATCTACAAAAAATTCTTCTACAATTTCCTCTGCCATATGCCTTTGTTTAACATGTCCATAAGCAAACGAACAAAGGAACTTGTAGTATTCCTTAAAAAGTATCTCATAAGCCTGAACATCACTATTTACAATCTTTTTAAAGATATCAAGATGCTCATCCATCGACTAAGTATTTTTTACAAAAGTAAACTTATCATAATAAAAAAGAAATTTTTGGAGTATATGATCAAAAATATTCAAATGAATATAAAAGTATGCAAACATTGTGATAGAAACCTTGGCAGATTGAAGGATTACTTAAATTGCAAACCTATTATTGCAACTTTTGGTTTTGAGGATAGGTAGCTTTTTTGAATATTCTTTTATTGAGTAAAGAGTTTTTTATAAAATATATGAACGAACTTACCCAATACCGCCGTAACATTCAGCCAACCCAAAAAGAGCATATTTTTGATAAGCAATTATTCACATCTAAATTAGAATTTAAATTTTGTTCCCAATTCAATAGCAAATCATTTAAAATCAGCGCTTCAAATCGTAAATATTGCTTACAATTTTAACTTATAAGCAACCACCTTGTTGTTATTAAATGTTGGAACTAAAAGTATATTTTTTGAAGGAATAAACCCGAGATCGGCTGCATTTACTTTTATTTCAGTTGTGTTTATTAGGGTTTCGATACCTTTGCCCGGTTCTATTAATTGTACTTTTCCTCTAAAATCAGATGTAATTATTTTATTTTCGCCAACAACAACAATACCATCCAGATAACCTGTGTTTTCGGCTAATGTACGGATTGCCTTAGTTTTTTTATCAATAGCAATTAAATTACCCTGCGAACCAAGGATAATTTCGTTATCGTAATCACAAACACCATTAACACTCGAAATCTGGTCCGATGATACAAAAACTTCGAGCGAATCTTTTCCAACAATTAATACTACATTCTTCTCCATCTCAGAAACATATATTTCCCCATTCTTGTCTGTAGCTATATCATTGAGACTTTTAGCAATTGAACTTTTGTACTTTTTTAATATTTTCCCTGACTTTAAGTCGATTTCTACCACCTCATCAATATCTGTAACATATAATCTCCCATTTGCAATGCCAATACCCTTGGGAGCGTTTAGTCCACTAACCCATTCCTTATCTATAAATTCGCCCTTGATATTAATTTTCGAGATATATCCAATACCGTCTTTAACATCATGCTTACCAACAATATTTGAAACATAAATAATATTGTCTACAGGGTTATAACATGATGATTCGGGAATATTTAAACCCTCCGGAGTTTCCCATACCTTTTGAAGTTTACTACTTACAAAAGTTTCCTGAGACATAAGTTGAATGGAAAGTGAAAAGCAAGCGGCACAAAATGCGAGTTTCATTGTTCTCATATAGTTTTATTTAGTGGATATAGGGTTAAATCTGCTTTGAAATTTGAGTTCAGTTAGTAAAATTATTATAAATTTGTTATTCAACAACATGAATCTTTATGTTGATTTAAAAATAGATCATGCAATATTGAATATTCATCGAAAAAAGACGAGAATGTCTATTTTAACACGGTGGAATTAAAGGGCATTATACCGGTTTCAAGCACTGTTAAATACGTCAACAATTTATTTAAATCTAAAACATTTAGTAATGAATCGATTACTTATATTCTGCCTTATCTGTTTTTCCCAGTTTGTTTATAGTCAAAATAAAGTGGTATCAATACAAGTTGACCTCACAAAAGAAAAAGGCCCTTTGAAACCGATTTGGGCTTGGTTTGGTTACGACGAGCCAAATTACACTTATATGAAAGATGGGAAAAAATTACTGTCGGAGATTGCGGCACTGAGCCCAGTATCTGTTTATATACGAGCCCATAATCTTATGACGTCAGGCGATGGCACTCCTGCTCTTAAATGGGGCTCTACTAATATTTATTCTGAAGATAAAGATGGAAAACAGGTTTATGACTGGACCATCATCGATAAAATTTTTGATACGTATATCGAATGTAAAATGAAGCCTTTGGCTCAGATAGGTTTTATGCCCGAAGCACTTTCAACGCTTCCTGCACCTTATCAACACAAATGGGTTCCTGGCAAAGCTTATAAAAACATTATAACAGGATGGGCATATCCTCCAAAAGATTATAAGAAGTGGGCAGAACTGATTTATCAATGGGTTAAACACTGTGTAGAACGTTATGGACAAAGTGAGGTTGAAAGCTGGTATTGGGAACTTTGGAACGAACCCGACTCAGATTATTTAATGGCATATAATCGGGTGCAGGAATATTGTAAAATGTACGATTATGCTGCAGATGCCGTAAAACGTGCCTCGCCATCAGCACGTATGGGTGGTCCTCATTCAACTGGTGGTGCTACTAGTTTTGTCCGAACTTTTATTCAGCATTGCTTGCGCGACACCAATTTAGCAACCGGCAGGATTGGTGCACCATTAGATTTTGTGGCCTTCCATGCCAAAGGTTCTCCAAAGGTGGTGAATGGTGTTGTACGCATGAGCATGAGCTCCCAGTTACGAAACATAAATGATAACTTTGAGGTGATTGCCTCTTTTCCCGAAACTAAAAATCTCCCTGTCATTATTGGCGAATCGGATCCTGAAGGGTGCGCTGCCTGTGGTATGCAAACCAATCCTGAAAATGCTTACCGCAATGGCACTATGTATTCCAGCTACTCAGCCGCATCCATTGCGAGGGAATACGATTTGGCCGACTATCATGGTGTTAACCTTATAGGTGCTGTAAACTGGTCGTTCGAATTCGAAAATCAACCATGGTTTGCCGGATTTCGTGATTTGGCTACCAATGGTGTGGACAAACCTGTTCTTAATGTGTTTCGAATGTTGGGAATGATGTCCGGCACCAGGGTTGAAGTTAGCGGAAATCTTGCTTACGACTTCAAGGCCATTCGTGACTCAAGCGTAAGGGGCAAAGTTACTGACATTAATGCACTGGCAAGCAAAGGTAAAAATACGATTACTGTTTTGGTTTGGAATTATCACGATGACGACATATTTGATGCCGGTTCTCCTTTGGAACTTAAAATCAAAGGTATCTCTTCCAAAAAAGCAGTAATTTTCCACTATCGGGTAGACCGTGAACATAGTAATTCCTATGAAGTTTGGAAAAAGATGGGTTCGCCGCAAAACCCAACAGCCGACCAAATTGTTAAATTGGAAAAGGTAGGTCAACTGGAAATGCTTAACGCCCCGGAGCATTTAAAAATCGATAATAACGAAGTCATAATAAAAATGCAATTACCACGCCAGGCTGTGTCGTTGGTTAAATTGACCTATTAGCATTAACTTCTCATTTTCAAACCCGCCATCGGCTCAGTCGGCGCTCCAGTGGTGTTATATTTAAAGGCAGCCGTTTTTACTTTTCAACCACCAACTTTATCGATTTACTAAAATTCCCCGAATATACTTTCACGAAATAAATTCCTGTTGAAAGATTTCCAGGATTGATTATAAGCTTTTCACTATGATCCTTATAAGTCTGATCATAAACCATCCGCCCGGTCAAGTCTAAAAGAGAAACATGGATGCTTTCCACTGAATTGCCCGGTACTTCAATTGTAAATTGCCCGTTGGCCGGGTTAGGATAAAGTTTTATCTCGCCTGAAAATTTTTGCTGTTCCACTCCTACTCCGCCAGTTACAACAGTAATTGAAAATTTGCCGGAAACTCCACCTCCGCTTCCGTCAATCTGAACCCAATATTTTTTGTTGACTGTCAATGACAATAAATTAATGGCTGCCGGGTAAGGTGCAACATTATAGTAATCGTCATTTGCTGCAATTAGTTTAGCGCCATCGTTCAAAATTCTTGTACAGGAATCGGCTTCGTAAATTGCCATCTGAGTATCCATTCCGGAAGAAATAAAGGAATAAGCCGCCGTTTTTGAAGGAGTAAAATTGAACCATACACTATTCTGCAAACCTCCTTCGATACACCATTGCATTGGAGTAAAGCAATCTCCTTCTTTCGGGGCAGGCTCGCCTTTTTGTACAGTAGCCATAAGATTGGTAAATAGACCATTATATCCCATTTTTAATTCTGTAGAATTGCAAACATCATCATTGATTGGTCTTGGAGCAACCTTAAAAATAATTTTTTTAGTAGCTGAACAAGCGCCTTCTTTACCAGTAATCACATAAGTAGTATCTTTAATTGGTGATACAGTTACGATCCTTCCTGTATCGGAACTTATGTTATATTTTGGCAACCATGTAAAAGCATCAGCACCATACGCTTCAATTTGCAGTGATCTGCCTAATTCTAAACCAACACTGTCTACCGAGGTTACCAGGTTTAGCGAATTTGCGACCTCAATGTAACCCGTTTTAACTATGGTATCCTGCCCTTGAGGTCCTGAAACAATCAAGGTAATATTTTTTAATCCGGCTGAGGAATATGTTACGCTATGAGGTCCACTAGAATATGCATTTTTAGGGCTTGCTCCATCGCCAAAATCCCAGATATAACCAGTTATTTCATGATCGGAAAGATCAGAAAAAGTTATTTTACTATCTATACAAACGGTGCTTTTATTCGCTCTGAAGCCAGCTATAGGCCTTAACAGACTTCCTGCATAAGCCCGTATACATAAATTAACTTTGAATACTGAGGCATCGCTTCCACAATCGTCCCAATGAATGCCATCGCCACTTATCCATTGACTACCTGCAGGAAGAATTTGTGGGTCGGCATATATTGTGGTTGCATTTCTATAAACTATTTTCTCAATTGGAATAGGATTAATGTCATTAGGAGTCACATACTTAACTTTGATGTAGAATACACTATCAGTCTCAAATTTTGTATCGAACATATAAAATCCGGGTTTTTTCAATATCTGGGGTGGAATGGAAGCAATGGAATCGGAGAGAATCTGCCCTTTAAAGCTTTTATAGATACCGGCTGAAATGATGGAATTAGATGAGCTAACAAATGTACCTATTTTATTTATCTGAATTTTAGAGGCCGATTTATATTTAACTATCCCATAGGCTATGGTATTTTTGTAACCCGCGCTGCTTAGTGGTCCAAGTTTATCATTCATAAATACCTTCGAAATTTTATTGGTCTGTAATCGCGTAGGATTGAACGATACGGTAGATAAAGCTTTGGTATCCTGAAATGCAAGATAAAAGTATCCATTGTCACCCCAGCTAGCACTCCATGAATTTTTTACTATCCAGGCCCCTGTACCTCCGGCTGTTCGTTTGGTATCGTCCCAGCCAACAATCAATACCTGATGATTTAATGCGGAATCTCCATTAAAGTAGTAAGTATAAGGATATCGACTTAAATTATTGGAATAGGAAGTATTTTCCCAAAACAAACTTATTGATAATGCTCCAAATTGCATCATATAGGTTTTTATTTCGTCGCGAGAGCTTCTATCAAGAAACATAATATCAGGTACAAAAGCCACTGGACCAATATTTGAGGTGCATTTATGGATAGAGGTATTGTAAGGATCGGCAGATTCACTTAAAGGTCCTGAAAAACGTCCCAGGTACGCGAATGCCATCATGTCGTTTCCTCCTTCTCCATATCCCGAATTTAATCCATGGCAGGTAACCATGTTTTGTTCCGACAGGTCGTACGAACCCAATCCCATTTCTAACCATCTCGATTCTATCGACCCCATCTGAGCAAAAGCCCAACAGTTTCCACCATATTGTCCGGTTCCCTGATTTTTTACCGACGTAACAAACCCAAAAGGCCTCAAATCAAAAGTAGAAGGCAACATTGCTGTTGATTTTAAGTTGGTCCTTTTTGCAAATACAAGGCGGTTCGGAAATGGGATATATCCAAATGAGTCGTTAATAGCTTTTGATTTAAGACGTTGTCCGTTCCTGATAAATTCAGAATTTTGTGACCCAAACTCTGGCTGTGCCATTATTTGCCATGAAATAAATAGAAAGAAGAATATAAAAAAATGTCGATGCTGCATGATAAATGGAGCTTTAAGTGCGATGAATACCTAATTCCGTGCCAAAGATGTTGGTAAATAAAAAATGGATTTCTTAAATTATATGTAAAATAAACTAATTTTGCTTACTATTTAAAAAATGACTAAAAAATAATTATCTATAACATGAGTTTTATCAATTCAATAATATCAAAATTTCTGGGAAACAAAGCACAACGAGATTTAAAAGAAACCCAACCAATTGTCGAACAAATAAAATCAGCCTATCAGGAAGTTATTAACCTTTCTAATGATCAATTACGCGAACACGCTACACTGCTTAAGTTAAGAATTAAGGAGTATATAAAAGCCGACGAAGCTCAAATAGTGGAGCTTAAAAGCAAGGGCGAAAATGAGCAAACACCGGTTGATGAAATAGAAGTTATATATTCTCAGGTTGATAAACTTGAAAAAGAAGTAGAACGAAAAATCGAGGAAATTCTCAATGAAATTCTCCCTGAGGCTTTTTCTATTGTGAAGGAAACTGCACGCAGATTTAAAGAGAACAATCGTGTTATGGTAACAGCCAATGATTTCGACCGTGACCTTGCTGCAGAAAAGGAAAGTGTAATCATCGAAGGAGACATGGCCATTTACCTCAATCACTGGCAAGCCGGTGGAAACGAAATTACCTGGGACATGGTTCATTATGATGTTCAATTGTTTGGTGGGGTTATTCTCCATCAGGGCAAAATTTCCGAGATGGCTACGGGTGAGGGTAAAACCCTTGTTGCCACATTGCCGGTATTCTTAAATGCATTGGCCGGAAAAGGCGTGCATATTGTAACCGTGAACGATTACCTTGCCAAACGCGACTCGGAATGGATGGGCCCGATTTATGAATTCCATGGTTTATCAGTTGATTGTATTGACCGACACCAACCAAACTCTGAAGCACGCCGTAAAGCATATTCTTCCGATATCACCTTCGGCACCAACAACGAATTTGGTTTCGATTACCTTCGTGATAACATGGCCATAAGCCCGCTCGACCTTGTTCAGCGTAAGCATCACTTTGCCATTGTGGATGAAGTCGACTCAGTACTGATCGATGATGCACGTACACCATTGATCATTTCAGGACCAGTTCCACGAGGCGACAACCAACTGTTCGACGAATTCAAACCACGTGTGGAAGTAATTGTAAACGAACAACGTAAGCTTGTAACCCAGATTTTATCGGAGGCTAAAGGCCTTATCGCAAAAGGTGACACCGAAAAGGGTGGACTCCTTCTGTTTCGTGCATATAAAGGTCTTCCAAAAAATAAGGCACTCATAAAATTCCTCAGCGAGCAGGGGATGAAGCAACTCCAGCATAAAACAGAGAACATTTACATGGCGGAGAATAACAAAAACATGCACCTCGCCACCGATGATCTGTTTTTTGTGATCGACGAAAAACAAAATTCAATTGAACTTACTGACAAAGGTATCGACCTAATGACCTCCAAATCCGAGGATCAGCATTTCTTTATCATGCCGGATATTGGCGGTGAAATTGCTGATCTCGAAAAAGCTGTTTTGACGAAACAGGAAAAGCTAAACAGCAAGGACGATCTGCTACGCGATTATTCAATAAAATCTGAACGTATTCATACTGTAAACCAGCTTCTTAAAGCATATACATTATTTGAAAAAGACGATGAATACGTGGTAATCGATAACAAGGTGAAAATTGTTGACGAGCAAACTGGTCGTATCATGGAAGGCCGTCGGTATTCCGATGGTTTGCATCAGGCTATTGAGGCAAAGGAACATGTAAAAGTGGAAGCTGCTTCGCAAACATTTGCCACTATCACGTTACAAAACTATTTCCGAATGTATCATAAGCTTGCAGGTATGACAGGTACTGCCGAAACCGAAGCTGGTGAGTTGTGGAATATCTACAAATTAGACGTGGTTGTAATTCCAACCAATAAACCCACAACACGCAAGGATGCCGAAGATTTGGTATATAAAACCAAACGTGAAAAATACAGCGCTGTCATTGACGAGATTGTCGAACTGGTAAAAAAAGATCGTCCCGTATTGGTTGGTACCACATCTGTTGAAATTTCGGAATTACTTAGCCGAATGTTGAAGATTAGGGGCATCAGACACAATGTACTGAATGCTAAACTTCACCAGCGTGAAGCGGATATTGTTGCCGAAGCCGGTCGCGAAGGCACTGTGACTATTGCAACCAACATGGCCGGTCGTGGTACCGACATTAAGCTTACTGAAAAAGTAAAAATAGCCGGAGGATTGGCAATCATCGGTACTGAACGACACGAATCTAGACGGGTCGACAGGCAGTTGCGAGGTCGTGCAGGACGCCAGGGAGACCCAGGTTCATCACAATTTTTCGTTTCGCTTGAAGATGATTTAATGCGTTTGTTCGGTTCCGACCGGATTGCCGGTTTAATGGACAAGATGGGACTGAAAGAGGGCGAAGTGATTCAACACTCAATGATTACAAAATCCATTGAGCGCGCTCAGAAAAAAGTAGAAGAGAACAACTTTGGCATTCGTAAACGACTTCTGGAATATGACGATGTGATGAACTCACAGCGAGAGGTGATTTATACCAAACGCCGTCATGCACTTTTTGGTGAACGTATCAGTCTGGATATTGCCAACATGATGTATGATGTGATAGAGAAAATTGTAAACGATTATCATTCGAATAACGATTACAATGGTTTTAATCTGGAACTTATCAGGGATTTTTCTATCGAAGCCTCGATGGATGAAGACGCTTTTCTGAAAATGGATAAAGAAGTAATCATTAAAGAAATATTTGCGCAAGCCCAGGATTCATACAAACGCCGCGTTGAAGCTATTACACAAAATGCATGGCCGGTGATTAAGGATGTTTTCGAACACCAATCGGGTCAATATGAAAATATTGTAGTACCAATAACGGATGGAGTAAGAGTTTACAACATTGTTACCAACCTGAAAAAATCATATGATAGTCATTGTTATGAGCTTATACGTTCATTTGAAAAGACGGCCATTCTTATTAATTTCGACGATGTTTGGAAAGAACATCTTCGCGAACTGGACGATTTGAAACAATCGGTTCAAAATGCAACCTACGAGCAGAAGGATCCGTTGTTAATATATAAATTCGAATCATTCGAACTCTTTAGGACGATGATTGAGAAGGTGAATCGGGATATTGTTGCGATACTTTCCAAGAGTCAGATTCCAATTAGCGAACCCAGTCAGGTAAAACAAGCTCAGGCTCCCAAACGTCTCGATCTGAGTAAATTCGAGACCAGTAAACGTGACATTACCAGCGGAGGTGGTGAATCACAAGATACTCGTGAACCGCAAAAAACTCAGCCCATCCGAAAGGAAAAACAAGTGGGAAGAAACGATCAATGCCCATGTGGAAGCGGTAAAAAATATAAAAACTGCCATGGTGTAGGAGCCGAATAAATGATTTCTCTTGAAAAGCGCATTGAGGCTTTGGCCAAACTTGGTAGTTGGCTTAAAAATTACGGTATCCGGAAAGTGCAAAGCGTTAACAAAGATAATAGCCAATGGACTGAATTAGATACAATTGTTCGAAATCATCATATTTATAATCACTGGCTGATTGAACCATTTGTAGAGAAAGCAATAGAACATTGGGCTGAAAGGTTATCATTCCCATCTATTCAATTGTTTGCAAATCGTTATCCGGAATTGGAAAATAAGCAACCACCCATTAGTGTTGTAGTAATTCCAAAAAAAAACATACCTCTGGCCGGCTTGCACGATGCTGTTTGCATCTTGTTAGCCGGCTATTGCGTTCTTGCCCGAAACACCAATCACGAACTCGATTTGCTCAAATGCGTTACTCATAAACTGATAACCATTGAACCGGCTTTTAAAGAATTAATTTTCTGGGTTGACACTTTTCCAAAATCGACCGATGCTTATCTGGTGCATTCAAAACCTGAAGAGGATGCCGCCATAAAACAATATTTTTCAGCTAAATACAGCCTTATCAGATCGAAATGTATTTCGGTTGCTGTATTAAAACCCGATTTTAAATCGCAGGAGATTGAAGCGTTATCAAGTGATATACTTGACTTTTTTGGGCAAAGTGATCATAATGTTCGCAAAATTTATGTTCCTGTCAATTTCAACGTCGAACAGTTCTATCCTTCCATCGAAAGTTACGCTTGGATGCAGCAAAATAACCGGTATGCCAATAATTTTGATTATTATCGTTCTATTTTCCTGATGGACAGGATTGAATTTTTCGAAAACGGTTTTCTCATTCTTCGGGAATCAGCAGAAATGCATGTACCTATTGGTTGTTTGTATTTTGAATATTACACCTCCATGGTTGATTTAACTGAAAAACTTTGTACCCACAAACATCAAATACAACAAGTAATTTGTAAAAGCGATCTTGGAATTGACACCATGCTACCAGGCTGCTCCCATAGCTATTCGTTGTGGAATTTCGATGACAATCAGGATGTGATGCGTTTTTTATTAATAAGGTAAACGCATCAATATTCAATTTTGTGAAATAAAATAAAAATGTTAGTTTTAACCTTAATGAGTTAAAAGGTTAAAGTAAACCAATAACATATATTCGAAACCCAACTCCGCAATTATGAATAAACTTGCCGTAATAGCCCTTGGTGGTAACGCATTGCTAAGGGAAAACCAGAAAGGGATTATTGAAGAGCAGGAAGAAAATACGGTTGAAACACTTGAAAATATTGTTTTTCTGCTCAATAAAGGCTACAACATTGTGATATCTTTTGGTAACGGGCCGCAGGTAGGAAATATTATGATGCAAAACGATGCAGGCGAGCAATTATATGACTTGCCACCCATGCCACTGGATACCTGTGTTGCTTATTCACAAGGTGGAATTGGTTTTATGATTGAACGTGCCTTGCGAAATGTTTTAAACGAGCATAATATCCGTCGCAATGTTCTTACACTTATGACGATGGTTGAAGTGGATCCGAACGATGTGGCTTTTGCCGATCCGGGAAAGAGAATTGGTAAAACTGTAACCAAAGAAGAAGCTGATAAGCTAATAACTGAGAAAGGTTGGATGTTTAAGGAGGAAAAAAAACAAAAAGGGGGTTATCGGCGTGTAGTTCCTTCTCCTTCACCTAAATATATCATTAACTGGGAGGTAATTCAACGGAATGCGCTTGCAGGTACCATTGTTATTGCAGTGGGTGGAGGAGGCGTTCCGGTATACACCGATGAAAACGGATACCTCCGACCTGTTGAAGCTGTAATAGACAAAGATTCGGCATCGGCATTACTTGCTGCCCAAATTCATGCAAATGAATTTTATATATTAACCGATGTACCCTTTGTATACGCCAATTATGGTGAACCGGAACAAAAAGTATTGGAATTTCTCAACTACACCGATACCATTAGATATCTCGATGCAGGAACATTCGGGCTAGGTACAATGGCCCCAAAGATTAAAGCAGCTCTTTATTTTATAAAGCATGGAGGAGCGATGAGCATTATAACCGAATCGAAAAAGCTCGAAGACAAAGCTTTTGGTACTAAAATAACAATGGAATATATTGAACAGGATTTGCATAAGTATGATCAAAATCCTGAATAACAATTCATTAAAATAGCTTAAAAGTACCTCAACCTTTTTGTGGTTGAACTTAATAAACGTCCGTTGTTTTCTCTTATAATCAGTTTAACTTTTTTGAATTGCCTTAGTGATTTATCGATTAAATAAAATCGTTCAAAATCAACTTTAAACTCATAATCAGTTTGAGGATAAAGGTTTAATGGAAATTGGTTTCGTTGGCCGGAACGAATTGCAAATTTGCGGGATGATGTCCGATCAAAAAATTTAATTTCTGGCGCTTCTATTTCAACCGGAAGTTTTCCACTACTTTCAATTCTTACAATCATCTCAATATAAGGTCTTATTACAAGTCGGGTGAAAACTTTTACTTTTTTATACCGTTGCTTTGGACTAACTCCAGTTGCCATCCAAATGATAAGAAACAATAACAGTAAACCAAATAAAGCCAATATACTCAATGTACTTGGTTGTCCATATAATAATATTTCAAGAGAGATAAATAAAATTTGCATTAGTGATGTATTAACATTTTTTGTTTAGGCGGAAAGGTAAGGGATACAATAATGCAAATACCCAATGTACCAAGTATTACGAAAAGTGAATAAACTGGTTTAAATCCAATCTCGTCAAGCCAGGTATGGAAAAGTAGTTTAACACCAACAAATACCAGTAGAAATGCAATTCCAATCTTCAGATAATGGAAGAGGTTAATAACCCGCATAAGGAGAAAAAACAGCGTTCGAAGACCAATAATAGCAAAGATATTAGAGAAAAATACAATAAACGGATCACGTGTTACAGCGAAAATAGCCGGGATTGAATCAGTGGCAAATATTACATCCGTAAATTCAATCAATATTAATACGATAAATAGTGGCGTTATGAAAAGCTTCTTTTTTGACCGCACAAAAAAATGATCTTTAAAATATCGGGGGTATACATTGGTATGTTTGGATAGAAATTTTACCAACCAATGATCATGAGGTTCAATTTTTTCATCATTATTCCGATGTATAAATATTTTGATGCCGGTAAATACGAGAAAAGCGCCAAATACCAGCAGTATCCATTCAAACTTCTGAATAAGCGCTGCCCCGGCAAAAATAAATATAAATCTTAAAATAATGGCACCCATAATTCCCCAGAAAAGAACCTGCTTGTAATACTTTTCGTGTACAGAAAAAGAACTCAAAATCAACATGATCACAAATACATTATCCATTGAGAGCGTGTATTCTATCAAATAACCGGTAATGAATTCCATGCCCATATTTTTCCTGTAAATTTCGAGGCTGTTTTCAAAGCTCGACCTGTCAAGTTTTAGCTGCGGAGCATACTTCTGTTGTAATGCAACCAGATGATCAAAATGGGTTATACCATGAAATCTGTCGCCGAAATAAAGAATGAAAAAATAAAAAAGTAAAGCCATGGATACCCATACGGCTGTCCATATGGAAGCTTCTTTAAAGGAAATAACATGATTATCTCTTCCTATTAAGGTTAAGTCAATAATCAGAATACTTAAAATCCCAAAACTAAACAGGCCAAAATAAAGTACCTCCTGACTTATCATGTTCTTTTCAACTTCAATGAATTTAAGAAAAAAGCCTAAAAAGCAAAAATAACGAACCCGAAAGAATAATAGTTGCGGGCAAAGTAACAAGCCAGGCAATTAAAATATTTTTTACCGTTTTCATTCGAAGGTTTTGTTTGCCTTTGGAAGCAACCATTGACCCTGCTACGCCTGATGATAGAACGTGAGTTGTACTTACTGGAAGTCCCAAATAAGTTGAAAGACCTATTGTGCTTGCCGCAACCAGGTTAGCAGAAAACCCTTGTGCATAATTAAGTTTTTCGTTACCAATTTTTTCACCTATAGTAACCACAATTCGTTTCCACCCAATCATTGTGCCAAGACCCAACGAAATAGATATTAAAAGGATAACCCAATATGGGGCATATTCGGTATAAGTTTTCATTTCCTTTATCGATTGCTTTATTGTCACTTTATCTTCTTTCGAAAGTTTTAAAGGTTGCTCATCGGCCTCCCTGTTTTGAATTTTTGATATTTCCTTCGCCATTATTAATATATCCTTACGTATCTCAAAATTCGATTCCTTTTTAAGGTCTTTAAAGGAAACAACACCCGTAAGTATTGCTTGCATTGTATCAATTTTTTCCTTTGCAATTACCAAACTGATTTTATCCTGAACACTTATCTTTTTTGAGTCAATTTTATCAATTACAGATTCGATGGAATTAACCTGAGTGATTAGGTTTTCTGTTTTTTTGGAATGATCAAGAGCAAATTGAACCGGCACAATCCCAATAAGAATGATCATCATTAACCCCACGCCCTTCTGACCATCATTTGAACCATGAAAAAAACTCAACGCAATGGAAGTAAATATAAGAAATAACCGAATCCAGAAGGGTGGAGCTTTCTTTTTATCTGGTTCATTAAATAATTTTTTATTATCTATGAATTTTATCAGTAAATACATAACACCTAATGCAACCCCAAAACCAAATAACGGCGACATTAGTAATGAAAGGCCAATATCTTTTACTTTTCCCCAGTTTAATGCAATAGCTGTTGCATCCGGAAGCATTCCATAAGCTATACCTACCCCAAAAATAGATCCTATTAATGTATGAGAGCTGGAACAGGGAATTCCAAGATACCAGGTACCCAAGTTCCAAATAATTGCAGTAACGATTAAGGCTAAAATCATGGATACACTATGTGCAGCGCTTTGATCAATAAGTAACCCCATGGGTAACAAATTTACTATACCCATTGCTACAGCTATACCACCAACAAATACGCCAATAAAGTTCATAATTCCCGACAATACAACGGCCGTTGTTGGTTTCATGGACTTAGTGTAAATTACAGTTGCAACAGCATTAGCTGTATCATGAAATCCGTTAATAAATTCAAAAATACATGCTGCCAGAATACAAATGATTAAAATGAAAGTCATTCCTCCGTCTAATCCAAACATAATTTCCTAATAAATTAATAATCTATTACTTTAACAATAGTAGTAAGTCAAATTTTGATTCGCCAAGATATAAAATAATCTTCCATCACGAATCTATTTTTATTATTTATTGAATTTTATCCTGTTTTACTGTATCTATGTTGAATCAATTTACGTATAGATGATTGTTCTTATAAAAAATTGAGTATTTTTGAATAATTAAAAAATAATTCCATGTCAGGTCATCTTGAAAGCCCGGAACAAGCCAGAGTCAGAGTTCTAGAAAAACAGACACAGAAAAAGTATCATATTCCGGTGGTTGGTCATTTTGCCGACCGTAGTGTACGATTCAATTCTATTATGGATGCCTGGAAAGCCACAGGAATTCATTACACATTAATATTTGAAGCCTGTATTGGTAAAATCTACAAGGCTAAAAACGTAATCTGGGAATTTGAAAAAGGCAACCATTATATTCGATATAAATCGTTTTACATACACGTAAAAGGTAATTATTCGCGGAGTACCGGTTTTAACGGATAGTTATTGTATTCTTTTTTTTATTGATAAACTTATAAATAGATTGATAATAATGGAGATTTTTTGATCTCTATTTTTATCTTAAGGGTTCTACAATAAATCCTTTGGTTTTTAAAAGGTTAATTACACCATTTTTGCCCCCGAGATGACCGCTGCCAACGGCGATAAAACAACTCGATTTCTGAATCATTGGAGGAATCATCTCTAACCATTTTTTGTTCCGATCGTCAATTAATATATTACCAAAAACCTTGTACTCCTTTGTTGTTTCTATCATTACCTGATAAATTTTATCCATATCTCCCGTTAGATAAACCTCTACCAATTGAAAGTATTCCCTTTTTTGTTTGGCATATTCTTTCACCGATTCAACCAACATGGCTGCCTGATCCTCCAGCGAAATTTTGTCGATATAACTTACTTGTTCTTTTATAGTTTCGAGACCAAGCACTTGTTTATTATTGTCTTGAGCCATCTTTAGAAAAGCGTTTTCGTACGAAGCCGGATTATTACCGAGGTACTTTTGCAATATAAACGCTGCCAAAAAAATAGGTTTCACTTTATTTACCATCGTTAACGGAATGTTTAAAGAATCTTTAAAAAAAGATGAAACAATTTGATAGTCTTCTTTCGATAGCAAACTGTCAATCCGTTGATATTTGATCATCATCTCGTTCTGAAGTTCCATCATCATCCGGGGATTGGTCATATCAATTTCCAATACCAACTTTTCGGTTTCATTAAACCGGGTTTTACATTCCTCGGGCAGAAAGAATTTATTTGCAGGTAATGCATGTATGGTTCCAAAAAGAAACGATGGTCTCAAGAGTCCGTTGCCACTGATCTTCCATAAAAGGGATGATTGTGCCTGCTGCGAATAGCTCCGGCCTAACATCCAAGTCAGTAAACAGGCTATAGTAACCAGTCTGGTCAGATTCCTCATTAGCAATTGAGTATTATATTATGAGATTACCATATCTTCACTCTCAAGCTATCAGCCCGCCACATGGCATCGCCTTGTTTTACTCCAAATGTTTCGTAAAACTCAGGGATATCAGATAGTGGTCCAATTACCCTGTATTTAGCAGGAGAATGAACATCACTGCGAACCTGGTTGGCGATGGCTTCCGGACGTTCGTTGATCATCCATGCCAAACCATATCCAAGAAAAAAGCGTTTGCTGGGTTTTAATCCAGCAATTATTTGGTTGTTCTTGTACTGCCTGGTCTGCTTAAACGCTTCATACCCCATTGTAATACCTGCAAGGTCGGCAATGTTTTCACCTTGAGTTTGTTCGCCATTGATGTGCAGACTGTCAACAGCAATGTAACTATTAAATTGAGCTACAATCATTTTGGTTTTGGTGTAAAACTTAACACTATCGTCAGTTGTCCACCAATTGTTGAGGTTGCCTTTAGCGTCGTACTTGCTTCCCTGATCGTCAAAACCGTGAGTAATTTCATGACCAAATGTTGAGCCCCCTATAATAGAATAAAGAAGAGCGTCGTCGGCCAGTGTGCGTTCGTAACCCGGAACTAGTATGTTACATCCGGGTACACATATTTCGTTGTTTGACGGATTATAGTAAGCATTGTAAGTTTGAGGCTGCATGCCCCACTCAGTTCTATCAACCGGTTTACCATATTTGGAAATCATGTAATTAAATCCCCATTTATTAGCATTTATCACATTGCGAACATAGGATGATCGATCGATGTGCAAAGCGTTTAAATCTTTCCATTTATCTGGATACCCAACCTTCATAATAATCTGGCCGAGTTTATTCAGCGCTTTTTCTTTGGTAGCATCGCTCATCCAGTCGAGTGCTTTAATACGGCTAGCATAAACCAATTTTATGGCATTGCCAATTTCTAAAAGTTTTTCTTTGGTTCCTTTCGGGAGGTATTCAACTACATAAACCTGTCCTATCAAATCGCCCAACATGTTGTCAGTTTGCTCCACCACTCTTTTCCATCGTGGTTTTGGTTCTTTTACACCACGAAGTACTGATGAGTAGAAACTAAATGATTCAAGATATGTTTTGTCGTCGAGATAACGGGAAAGTCCATGCACCATATGATACTTCAAATAATCTTTCCAACTGACCAGTGGTAAGGTTATTACCAACCCGTTTAAGGCCAATAAATACTCGGGTTGACCAACTATTACAGTGTCTACACTTTGCAAACCAACTCCTTTTATAAAAACAGTCCAATCGAGATTTGGAGTAGTTTCTGATAATTTTTTAAACGAAAATTTGTTGTAATTTTTTACGGGATCGCGCGTATCTTCAAGCTTACGCGATACTTTGGCCATTGCTGTTTCCAGTTTTATCAAATTTTCGGCAGATCGTTTGGCTTTTACATCATCGTACCCAATGATCTTAAAAATATGATATAGATGTTCCGCAAACTTTTGGCGGATGGATATTGCACGAGCATCCGTATCGAAATAAAACCTTCTGTCGGGAAGACTTAACCCTCCCTGTGAAATAAATAAAGCATACTTATTACTTAATTTGTCATCCTGCCCAAGGCCAAAACCAAACATGGGAGAACTGGCAATAATATGAATATAGGATGCTGCCTTCATCAACCCGCTTGCATCTTTTATCCCATCAATCATTTCAAAATCGGACTTTAAATCAGAAATGCCATTCTTGTTGAGAGTGACACTATCCATTCCGGAGAAAAAGAAATCGCCGATCTTCTGTTTATTGCTTCCTTTTTCGACATGAGTCAGATTGGCAGATGATTCACAAATATTACGGATTTGAGCATTGATGGTATCCTGAATCAATTGCCACATACCATTGCTTTGTTCGCTTGCCGGAATGGCATTTGCCTTAAACCATTTTCCGTTTGCAAACTGAAAAAAATCATCAGCGGGTTTTATAGTCGAATCGATGTGAGATGCAAGTGCATCAGATTCATGTGTTTGATGCGTCTTACAAGAGGCAATAAAAACAATGATGGTAATCATCGAAAAGTAGGCAATAATCCTTCTCATGGTATTAGTTTTAAGGTTTTAAGGTTTTGTTACGCAATTTAATGAGATTTTACTAAGAGATAATTATTTACTATAAAATTTTCTGGTTATCGGATGGTATATATTCTGGCTCTTAGATCTTAGATCTACTCAATCATACAACCAAAAAGGCCACAAAAACATTAATGTTCTTGTAGCCTTTTTAAGCGTTTTAAAGTTGTCTATAATTTCACTGAAATACCAATCTTACCTCCTGAAAAGGCATTACCTCCACCAAATTCAAGGTTCAACCCAAACTTATGGTTGAAATAATACCGTCCACCAACCTGCCCGCCAAGGTCTAGTCCCGAACTGTGGGAACCCTTATAACCGGAAGGCGATGACCAAACATAAAATCCAATGTTTAATCCGGCATACAAATCCCAGTTACGAGGAATTTCCAAAATGGTGTTAAAATGGTAATTGCCATTACCTGAAAACCCGAATATACTATGCGAATAATCATAATCGGAGTATGACCTGAAAGAACCTTCGAGTCCAAGTGTAATATCCTTGTGAACACCAAAATCAAGACCCAGATAAAAAGGTACTCCCCAACCCGAAAAACCAATACCCGCATTTAATTGTTTTCCACCATTGCCAAGAGGTGATTGTGCGTTAACGGCTAATGCCGAAAAAAGAACGACGGCTAATACAATACTTATTTTCTTCATCATATTTTAATAAACTGATTTAATTTAATATAATTGCGTGATACATGAATTCATTTAATATTCAATTGAAATAAGAGAGGTCAAAGATAGTAATTTCAATAGAAACTAACTCCAATTGGTTATTGACTATCAAATTTACATAATAAACGAAAGACCTACAATATTTAAGAAGCACTTAAATAGGTGTTTAATTTTTTTATTGACTGCAGATAGTCTGTCAAAAAATACAATTTGTGTCCTTCAAATAAAGTTGATTTCTTTTTAAAACTCATGGGAACTTTCAAATTCAGCCATTTAGTAACAATAGGCAAACTTGTAACTTGCAAAAGCCCTGATTTAAGTCTCACAGGCGATTTACTTATTTGCAATTTAAGGTTTTACCAGTAGGATAGAAAAAAATATCAAAGACAAAATAGAAACTTTATCAAACCTCTACAACCATTTCTTCTTTCGAAAAATAAATAATATTACAACTGATGATCCTATCATTAAAAGGATTGCCAAAGGATATCCAATTTTCCAATTAAGTTCGGGAATATACTTAAAATTCATGCCATACATGCTGGCAATGAGTGTAGGTGGCATAAATATTACTGCTACTACTGTAAACAACTTAATTATTTTATTTTGTTCAGTGTTTACAAGGCCCAAAATAGTATTCTGAAGATATTCAAGCCTTTCGAACAAGAAATTTGTATGTTCAACCAGTGAGTTAATGTCCCTGATGAGAATACGGAGACGATCTTTTTCTTCGGCGTTGAATTCCTGACTCTTTAACATGGAAGAAGTTACACGTTGTTTGTCGATGATGTTAGCGCGAAGTTGCATGGTTGTTTCCTGCAATGCTGCAATCTGTTTCAGCACAACGGAATTATCGCTATTGCCTTCTGAAAATTGCTTACTGATGCCGGATATTTGTCTTGAAAAAGACTCGATAAGGTCAGCATCAATGTCTACTCTTGTTTCGAAAATGGCCAGAAGAATCATTTTCCCGTTTACAAATGTCTTGGGATTCGTTCTAATTTTACTTACACATTCGGCAAATGATTGCAGGGATGCTTCGCGGTAAGTTATAAGAAGATCTTCTTTAACCAGAAACGAAACATGAACGTTTTCGTATTGATTATTCGCATGGAACTGGATGAAATTCGAATTGGCAATAATATAATCGTCGGTCTCAGTATATCGTGAACTCAACTCAATTTCTTCCTGTTGAAGTCGCGATGGTATATCAATTTCAAATAACCTTTCAATTTCAGCAATCTCCTCAACAAGTGGATTCTGCAAATCGACCCATAATAATTTTTGGGTACTGTCGATAGGCAGAATCGATGTAGTTTTAATGACTGTATTTTGACCTTTATAATAAAGTCGCATCATAATTTTTTGAATTCTTAATGGTTTAACGCAGCCATATAATCAATGTAAGCATTTTCCCAAATACTGGTCTCTTCAGGGTAATAGGTAACACATTCAACTGAATTGCGTATGACTTCGCGAATTTGAGACAACGATTTTACATGGCCCAATGCCATTGCCTGTACCATGATGTTTCCGAGAGCTGTTGCCTCTGCTGGCCCTGCAACCACCGGTATTCCTATAGCGTTGGCAGTAAGCTGGCATAAAAATTGATTTTTCGACCCTCCGCCTATTACGTACAATTTTTCGATTGGAAATGGCGAAACTTGTTTCAACTGGTCGAGTACGTTACGATATTTCAATGCCAAACTATCAAAGATACAACGAACAATTTCGCCCTCATTCTGAGGAACATATTGGCCCGTTCTTTTACAGTAGGAACGAATTTCATCGGGCATATTAGATGGGTTCATTAATTCGCGGGCATCGGAATCAACAAAACAACGAAACGGTTTTTGATTTTTTGCCATCTCAACCAGATCCTCATAGCTATAATCTTTTTTAGCGGCCCATTCCTTCTTGCTTTGTTGCAACAGCCACATGCCTGTAATATTCTTCAAAAACCGGAATGTACCTTCTACCCCACCCTCGTTGGTAAAGTTTAATGCCATTGTTTTCTCCGAAATAAGAGGCTTATCTAGTTCAATACCCATAAGCGACCATGTGCCCGAACTAAGATATGCCCAGTTTTTACCTTCTGCGGGAACGGCAGCTATAGCGGATCCTGTATCATGCAAGGCCACTGCTATAACAGGTATTCCGTTAATTCCGGTTTCCTGACAAACATTTCCGGCCAACTCTCCAATAGAAGTTCCAGGCATTACGATCTTTTGCATGATGGACATGGAAATTCCGAGGGCATCGAATAATTCACCCTCCCAAGCCATTTTAGTAGGGTTGAATAGTTGCG
This sequence comes from Bacteroidales bacterium, assembly GCA_038213375.1. Lineage (GTDB taxonomy): Bacteria > Bacteroidota > Bacteroidia > Bacteroidales > JAAUTT01 > JAAUTT01. Next base: position 43,739 of record JBBQTB010000035.1, read on the forward strand.
AGGTTGTAGCAAAAGTAAACTCCGATGTTTTCTTTCCGGTGAAAAGATAATTGAGTAAATCGGGGATAAAAAGCAGATCGGTGGCAAGTTTCATAATCGAAAGATTGTCACGTTTTGCTGCATATAACTGAAAAAGAGTATTTAACTGCATAAACTGAATACCTGTGAGCTGATAAACTTTCTCACGCGGAATCAGTTTGAAAAATTCTTCCATTGCTCCATCGGTGCGTGAATCGCGGTAAGCATATGGTATTTCCAAAATAGAACCATCTTCGGCCAATAATCCATAATCGACTCCCCAGGTATCTATTCCAATAGAAACCGGTTTAAAATCACTTTTTAGCGCAACAGTTTTCAAACTATCTTTTAATAAATCGTACAACCGGTATATATCCCAGTGATAATGACCCAACACGTTAATCATTTCACTTGAGAATCGTGATATTTCCTGAAGGCTTACTTTGCCGTTGGAGTATGTACCGGCAATAGCTCGTCCGCTGCCGGCACCAAGATCGAATGCCAGATATTGATTAGAATTCATAGATAGTAATTTATATTTATAGGGCTAATAAAACATTCATACCTCACGTTCAATTGTTTCGCCAATGATAATATTGTGCATGATAGTTTCACCTGCGAATAGTTAAAAAATCAAAATTAAATCTTTTCTGTGTTTATCATATACCAATGAAGATAAAATAACAATTGATCCTCACAAAATTTCTGAAAATAATTGAAAGAAAATATTATTTTTGGCCGTTTGTTCCAACAAGATCAGACTTGCCCGTAAAATGTATCAAATAATTTATAATGATCTTTTTAAACTAAAACAATGTTGATTAAAAACATGAGGAAAGTCGCATTTCTTATACTTAGTCTGATTGCCATGTCTTGCTCAGCTTATTATCATGGGCTGATTAATAACAAAAAGCCATACGCCCAAAGTAAGGCCTATTATGGAAAGAACCTGAAAGGTAATAAGCCTTTATTCAAAAAATATAAGGGAGGTAATAGTAAAATATACAGTAAGGAACGCAACGAATGGCAGTATTCGCGGGAAACATCAGTTACACATAGAAAAGCTATGAACAGAATTGGTGGATATAATGATTGAAATAATTAGAAATAGATGAAAATAAAATAGAAATAAAGGAAAATAAATATTTAATTTCCCTTAAATTTCACAACAATTGGTTTAACATTGTCATACTTACCCAGATAGTATAGCATTTTACCATGGTTGATTAAGGCTTTAATAAAATTAGATTGCTCATTATACCCAATATTGAAATCTTTTGCAGTCTGTTTTACAATTTTAGAAATGCTTCGGTAGTGAACATGACATATATTAGGAAACAAATGATGCTCAATCTGAAAATTAAGTCCTCCAACAAACCAGGTAAAAATTCTGCTTGATGAAGCAAAATCGGTCGTAGTGGCCAGTTGATGAATTGTCCAGCTGTTTTCGATATTTCCATCCCCGTCAGGTAACGGATAATGAGATACAGGCATAACATGTGCTGGTTGAAAAATGGAGGCCAAAATAAATCCGGCTATTAAATGCATAACCAGAAAAAACAGCACTGTATCCCACCATGGGATATGAACAAAAATAAGAGGAAGAACAAGAATATAAGATATATAGATAAATTTTGTTAAGGTAAGTTCAATCACCAAAGATTTAAACGATTTATTTTGAGTACTCGTAAGTCCTCTTTTATTGAACCTGTATACCTGAGAAATATCAGTCCACATAAGCCTGCTCAAGGTCATCAGGCTATAAAGAAACCATGCATAAATATACTGAAGCCGATGAATTTTGTACCTTTTCTGATGTGGTGAAAAACGCATTAAATTACTGATATTAATATCCTCATCGGCATCATCGATATTGGTGTATGAATGATGCAGTACATTATGCTGAATCTTCCAATTTGCTGAATTTCCGCCAATAACATCCAGAAAATAACTCATATATTTATTTACTATCGAGTGCTTTGAATAGGAACCATGGTTGGCATCGTGCATCACTGATAAACCGATTCCGGCCATGCCAAATCCCATAAATACCCATATGCCAAAAATTGCGACATGATTAGATACAATTCCTGTTATCATTAATAGATAAGGAATAAAATAGAGAGAAACCATAAAAATGGTTTTCAAAACCATGGCCGGATTTCCGAATTTCGACAATTTGCGGGTTTCAAAGTAATCGTTTACCCTTTGTCGTAATGTGTTTGAAAAGGCTGTATACTTGTCGTTTGAGTATTTAATTTTGCTATTCATACCAAAGTTTTTAAATAACCTAAACAATTGAAATGAATTATAGTTGCCCTACACCGAAAAGTCTATTTTTCTGAATTTTAGTACTTTTTATCCTGAGTTCTAATAGTAAAATACTCACCTTAAGCAATATATAAAAGTCTTCCTTAGACCTTACGGGTAACTTATTAGGATTAAATGAAAAAACAAATTTTGGCATTATTGAGTACACACCAAAAACGATTTTTTTGATAATTCGTAGTATTTATAGCTTCATATACTGCTGATTAATAACATTTTAAATTCGTGTAATTCGTGGCAAAAGGACTTTTTAGAGTTGACTCATTATTGGAATCCTTGAAATTTTGAAATTTTTTATATATCAAATCACCTCCGCCACCACAAAAGTACTTCCCCCAACAAATATAAAATCGTTAGTGGATGCATTGGCTTTGGCAGCTTCGAGGGCTTGCTTCACATTGAAATAAAAGGAACCCTGCAAACCATATTCGCCAGCCAAGTTGGCTAGTTTATTTGCTTCAAGAGCCCGGGGAATGGCTGCATTTGTAAAATAGTAAGTGGCTGTTTTAGGCAACAATTGCAAAATAGCAGATACATCTTTATCCTTAACAAAACCAATTACCATATGCAGGCGATTGAATGGTACCGATTTTATTTGTTTCATTAACCATGTTATTCCATCTGGGTTATGGCCTGTGTCGCAAACAATAAGAGGATTATTGCCAATAGTTTGCCATCGTCCCAGCAAACCAGTAAGTGTTGTTACTTGCTCCAAAGCTTCATAAATATTACTATTGCTAATCTGAAAGCCTTGCGTTCTAAGCTCATCCACCGAAGCTAAAACAGTGCATATATTTTCGCGCTGATAAAAACCAGCTAAATCGAGTTTTAGATTGGGGAATACAACCCTTGAATCACTCACCACCTGAAAAACTTGTTTCCCATCATTCGTAAACAATGAATAACCAACGGAATATCGTTTTTCAGCCAAATGAACAGGGGAATTTAAGCGGTCACTAAAATCAGAAAAAACAGGCCACGTTTCAGGTTTATATTGACCTATAACAACTGGCGTATTCTCCTTAATAATCCCGGCTTTTTCGCCTGCTATTTTCGACAACGTATCACCTAAAAATTCTGTATGATCAAAACTAATGTTGGTAATAATTGATAGAACAGGATTTATAACATTAGTAGAATCCAGCCGTCCTCCCATTCCTACCTCAATGACAGCAACATCCACTTCTTCTTTTTTGTAATAGTAAAACGCAAGCGCCGAAGTCATTTCAAAGAAAGATGGTTGCATTTCTTTGAAAGCAAGCTTGTTGTTTTCAATAAAATTAATCACTTCATCTTTCGAAATCATTCGCCCGTTAACTCTTATACGTTCCCTAAAATCCTTCAAATGAGGAGAGGTGAAAAGGCCGGTTTTATATCCGGCAATTTGCAAAATAGCGGCAAGCATATGTGAGACTGATCCTTTTCCATTGGTACCAGCCACATGGATAGTTTTATATGCCCTATGCGGATAGTCCAAATATTTATCAAAGTAAAGCGCCGTGTCCAAATTTGCTTTGTAGGCCAACTTACCAATACGATGAAACATTGGTAGTTGGGTGAAAATATTTTCGATAATTTCGTCGTAAGACATTCTGTTAAATAATGGTTGATGGTTTACTGTTTGATTTTACTGTTTACTGTCCATTGATTAATGCCTACCTTCCTAAGCCGGCATTCACCACCGATTCCAATGTATTCGCGTAGCATCGAACCTAACAGGCACCAATGGCTGCTTTACGGGATATCCAACTGATATTAAAGATACCGGATGAATTTTTCCGGGCAAACCGATAATTTGTTTGATGGCGGTAATTCTCTCTTCGCGCGGATAGATACCCAACCAACAGGCACCCAACCCCAATGCATGAGCCGCGAGTAAAATATTTTCGGTAGCCGCACTACAATCTACTGGAATGTAGCCTGGTGCAAGAGCAATTTCTTCGTCTCCACAAACCAAAATAGCACATTGTGCCTCTCCTAACATTTTGGAATGAGGATGCATAGCCATAATTTCTACCAAAATAGTTTTGTCATCAATCACGATAAAATGCCACGGTTGTTTGTTTGAGGCCGATGGTGCATGCATTCCACATTTTAGAAGTGTTTCAATCGTTTCTTTTGAAACGGGTTGACTTGTATAATGACGGATGCTCCGACGTGTTAGAATAGATTCTATTGTATCCATATGAACTTATTGTTAATTTTATTCGTTTAGCAAAGTAACCGTGCAAAATTTGTTATATTTATTGAGATAACCATAACCCAAATTTTATTTGAAATATGAAAGGTAAAAAAAAGATTTTTGTACTTGATACCAATGTATTGCTTCACGATTCTCAATGTATTTTTAATTTTGAGGAAAATGATATCGTCATCCCCATTGTGGTTCTCGAAGAACTCGACAAACTTAAGAAAGGAAACGATCAGATCAACTTCAATGCAAGAGAATTTACACGTGAACTCGATAAATTATCAGGAGATCATTTGTTTAATGGAGGTGTTTCCCTTGGCAAAAACCATGGTAGGCTGTCTATTGAAACAGGAAAAGCGTTTTCAAAAAATATTCAGGAATCATTTCCCGAAAACACTCCCGATCATCGAATTTTGGCAATTGCCGAGTTTATACATCATAAAAACGTTAAGGAATCGGTTGCACTTATTTCCAAAGATATCAATTTGAGAATGAAAGCCAAATCCATTGGATTGATGGCACAGGATTACGAAACGGATAAGGTTCATGATATCGATGATTTATACAAAAATATCATTACTCTTGAAAGTATTGATAACCAGTCGATATCTAAACTGTATGAACAACCCGAAGGTGTTCCGGTTATCGAATTCGGTATAAAGAAAAATATGACTGGACATCACTACTATATACTAAAAAGTGAAAAAGCCAGTGCTTTGGCACATTACGATCCATATAATAAAGTGATGACCAGAGTCGAAAAACAGCGTACTTTTGGAATCGAACCCAGAAACGCCGAGCAAGCATTTTCGTTTGACGCTCTTTTACGTCCTGAAGTTCAGTTGGTGGCATTAACTGGGAAAGCCGGAACCGGAAAAACGTTGCTCGCCCTGGCGGCTGCTCTTCAACAGCACAAGTTGTATAACCAGATTTTTTTAGCACGGCCGATTGTACCTCTCGCTAATCGCGACATGGGTTTCCTTCCGGGCGATGTAAAAGATAAAATTGAACCATACATGCATCCTCTTTTTGATAATCTGGCAGTTATAAAAAACAAGTTCAAACCCATGAGCGATGAGTATTTGCGTATTGAAGAAATGGTGAAGAACGAAAAAATTGTAATTACTCCTTTGGCATATATTCGCGGAAGGAGCCTTTCAAATATATTTTTTATTATTGATGAAGCTCAAAACCTTACGCCGCATGAAGTAAAAACCATTATCACCAGAGCCGGAGAAGGTACCAAAATGATATTTACCGGAGATATCCAGCAAATCGATTCTCCTTATCTCGATGCATCAAGTAATGGCCTTTCGTATCTTGCCGATCGCATGAAAGGACAAGATCTGTTTGCTCATGTAAACTTAGTAAAAGGCGAACGAAGTTATCTGGCGGAACTTGCCAGTAATTTACTTTGATAATCAAATATCGTAACCAGTAAATAACCTATTTAATAATATTTTATGATCAAAACACTTGCCATTATACGTCATGGAAAATCAACTTGGGACTATGGCCCAATTGCAGATATGGACAGACCATTGAAAGCGAATGGAATTTCCAATACAATTTTAGTTTCACAAAAAATTAAGGAGCTAAAAATCGTGCCGGATCTGATTATCAGCAGTCCTGCTGTGAGGGCGCTAAGCACAGCCCTTATTGTTGCAAGAGAGTTAAATTATCCGCCAGAAAAAATAGTAATTGACACTGGCGTTTATAGCGATATAGAGGAGGAAATCCTCAAGATTATTCATTCGACAGACGACAAGGTTTACAACCTTTTTATTGTCGGACATAATCCGGCATTTACATTCCTTCCCAACCTTTTTCTGTCAAATCAAATTGAAAACCTGCCTACATCAGGATTGGCACTTTTTAAATTTCAAACTGAAAAATGGGCTGAGATTTCAAAACAAAATGTAATTTCTGAAATTTGTATTTTTCCAAAACAGCTAATTACTGAATAGAAAAAGATACTTTTTTTATATTGCAGCATGAACAAGTACTTTTTTCTTATCAATGCCATTTTAGTATCTGTTCTTTTGAGTTGCCAGAATCCTCTTAAAAAGACAGAAATAAGAATCGTTTTTCGGTACAATGAGTCCAAGGGTATTTCGTCACTTGATCCGGCATTTGCAAATAGCCAGCGGTTAATGTGGCCCGATTTTCAATTGTACAATGGGTTGCTCGAAATGGACGACTCATTGAAAATTTGTCCTGCCATAGCAAACCGATGGGAAATATCGCCCAATGGCCTTTTGTACACTTTTTATTTGCGAAAAGATGTTTTTTTTCATGATGATCCGGCATTCAAAGACGGAAAAGGAAGAAGGGTGAATGCCTCAGATTTTGTTTACAGTTTTGCGAGAATACTCGACCCTAAAATTGCTTCGCCCGGTGCCTGGGTTTTTAATAATGTAGATCAATCAGATATAAATACTTGTTTCCATGCTGTTAACGATAGTGTTTTTCAGATAAAACTTAAAAAAAGGTTTGCTGCATTTCCGCAATTACTAACCATGGTATACTGTTCAGTAGTTCCTAATGAAGCAATAACGTTTTATAGCAACGATTTTCGCAGTCATCCCATCGGCACCGGACCGTTTATGTTCAAAACATGGCGCGAAGGAGAAAAACTTGTATTTGTAAAGAATCTAAACTATTTTCAAAAAGACAGTTTAGGTAACCGTTTACCCTACATTGACGCCGTGTCTATTACTTTTATCAGCGATAAGCAATCGGAATTTTTGGAATTCATAAAAGGCAACCTCGATTTTTTGTCCGGAGTGCAGACAGCATATAGAAACGAACTTTTAACCCGCAATGGTAAGTTAAATCCAAAATACCAACCTCGTTTCAATATGTCGGTACTTCCTTATTTAAATACTGAATATCTTGGGTGTATGATCGATTCTTCTAAAATGCCTGACAATCCTCTACTTAATAAAAAACTTCGCAAAGCAATTAACTATGGATTTGATCGGGCAAAAATGCTCAAATATCTTCGCAACAATATCGGGACACCTGCTTATTGGGGAATTATTCCTAAAGGGTTACCTGGATATTCCGAAGACCTTACGGGATATTTCTATAATCCTGAACTTTCGGATAAACTTCTTACTGAAGCTGGCTTTCCCAATGGCGAAGGATTGCCTGATATTACTCTGCTTACCACGGCAGACTACCTCGATTTATGTGAATTTATACAGCACGATCTGGCACAAATAAACATTCATGTGAAGATCGAAGTAAGCACCGGAGCCACATTTAGGGATATGATAGCTAATTCGAAAGTACAATTCTTCCGGGCTTCGTGGATTGCTGATTATCCAGATGCCGAGAATTACCTGTCGCTCTTTTACAGCTTAAATTTCAGTCCAAAAGGACCAAATTACAGTCACTTCAAAAATGCAGATTTCGATAAGCTTTATGAGGCTTCTGTTTCTGAAAATCAGGAAACAAATCGTATAAAGCTTTATCAGAAAATGAATTCCGTAATTGTTGAGGAAGCCCCAATAGTTCCACTTTTCTATGATCAAGTGGTTCGTTTTTATCCAAAAAATGTTAGTTGTTTCAATGGTAACCCATTAAACATTCTTAAGTTAAAATATGTAAAAAAAGTAAATTAGTCATTTTTACGCGTTTTAAACTTTCATAAACAAACATAATATACAATTTTGGTTGAAATTTAAATTAAAATTTCAACCGTTAATTTATAATATACTCATTGTCAATATATTAATTTCAAAATAAATATTTTTTCGATGAGGGTTACTTTTGGGTCTTTTTATGTATTAATGCATGAAAGGTTTTTCTCAGAATCTTGGCAATAAAAAAAACTAAAAACAAATAAAAAAGCAACCGATGTATAAAAAACTTTGGGAAAATTTTCATTGCGCTGTTTGCTCAATTAATTTTTACAGCGATAATGGTATTAAGCTAGCAGCATTAACCGGATTTAAAGTAAATAAATTTATTGTCACCGACGAATTTATCTATAAAATAACCAAGTGCGACGAGGTGATTTTTCAATTTGTTAACGATGATGGATTTACGATAAAACACAATATTAAATTAAGATTTGAGGAGTTTACGGAACGAATTAACCGCATTGCTGAGTTTGAAAAAGAAGGTTACGCTCTGATTGACATTGAAGATTTGGGCTTCGACGACATACCCTCATTGGCTATTGAAACCGACCATTCTATTGGCATTGGAGAATCCATTGGTATTATTGGATATCATATCGATCAGGAAAATCTAAGTTTAAAAATAGGTATTGTCTCCTCTTTTTTTAAATCTCCAAACGGAAAACGATTCATTCAATTCGATGCATCAATTAAGCAGGGCAACTCTGGTAGCCCGCTAATCAATTTAGCCACAGGGAAAATCATCGGAGTTATTGGATATCGATTAAACAGCATCACCAAGGCATACGAAGCATTCAAATATATTATTGACGAGAATCTGAAGTTGTTAAAAAAATCAGAGGGGATAATGAATATTATGGATATCGACCCCATACAAGTGTTAATTGCCAACCAACACCAAATTAAACAAATAAGCCGGGAATTCTATCGCTCTGCAACCATGTTATTTGGATATGCACACGAAATAAAGTCGATAACCAACTATGAAACTGATAATAAACAACTTTCGAGGAAAGTATCCAAATTAAAACAAGTTATCAATTAAACTACCAGCAAATCCAAAAAATTAATCGACGGTTAGCAATTTTAACCGTCGATTTTAATATTTTCCATGCTTTTTATTACAAATCCCTTTCTATCAAGAATTTAAGCTTCAGAATAAAAACTATTTTTGCAATTTAAATGTCAAAGGAAGTGAGAATTGTTGCCTAACAGCCCTTCCGCCTTGTCTTCCTGGTTTCCATGCAGGGGAACTTAACAGAACACGGGTTGCTTCTTTATCAAGCAATACATCCGCGCCTCGAAGGATAGTGACATCTTCAACTTTCCCTTTCTTCCCAACAACAAACTGTAGAGTAACCTTGCCCTCCAAGCCAATAAGAACAGCGTCTTCAGGATATTTTATATGCTCAGAAACCCATTTGTGAAAGGTATTCAAGTCTCCGCCATCAAATGTTGCCGGTTCTTCCAAAAATAAGACCGGAATATCATCATCAACAATATCCTTCTCTTTTGGATGTGCAATTGCAACCAGATCAATTGGTGGGGCAATCGAATTGTTTCCTTGAATAATTTCATCATTTATCTTGATAAGGTCAACATCAAAGGCAGAATCTAAAACAACTAAAGGTACAACAAACACATTGATTTTTGGTGCAGGAGGCAATGGCGGAGGCGGTGGAATTGCCGGATCATCAATTTTAGTTAATACTGCTGGTGTATCATGTGTTAATTCTCCAATTCCCATTTTTCGAGTGGATAACAAGTAAGGCCCCAACACGGCAGTTACAACAAATGTAAAAGCGGTTAAGAATGATAGCAGGAGGTAAGTATGGTATTTTTTTCTTAAATAATAGGCACCATATTCAAGGTTTCGGCCTGTAAAAACTATGTCGTCAAATGTTACACTGGTTTGGAATGAATTATTCGTATTCATACAAATAAGATTTGAAAATTATACGAGTGGCATTTATAAAGTATTTGTCGAGTTGTGGTTACTCAACTAGTTAGAGCTAGATTACATCAGGCTTTCGCTTTCTGCATTCCCTGGAACTTTACTACCTTATCGTACTCCGGAGTGATAATCTTATCTTACCTTAAACAAAACATATGCCAAACCTTTAAATGTGATAAATTAAATGAACCTTAAGTTTTTAAAATATGGACATCTGACATAAAAACAAATTTGTGGCTTTTAAACCCAAAAGATCATTCATCTAATTCTCCATTTCTTCTATAATACCTTGAATTTCTTTCTCGGTATTCGTAAGTTTTTCCTTACAAAATTTTAATAATTGCGAAACACGCTTTACCCTTGCAGCAAGCTCATCGACATCTAATTCTTCACTTTCGAGTTTTTCGAGAATTTCTTCGATTTCTAATACGGCTTCTTTATAAGTAAGCTTTTTCTTTTCCATGATGTTAGTCTAAATAGTAAACTTTTAAATTTGTATTTACTTTAATTACAATCGTTTAACATGTTGTAGTTTCCGTTTTTAGCTCATATGCAATTATTGATAATTCGTTCTGTTTCAAAAATTCAAAAGATTTATTCAACATGTTTTATTGATATTGTACTTTTTAACAAACTGCCTGTTATCATAATTTATCCTGTTTCTGCTCCACAGTACTATGTATACTGCCATCAAACCATTTGCTGGTGAGTGTATCGCCCATTTTTATCTTAGTTGCAGTTTTTATTAAAACCCCATCACGCAATGTAATAGTATACCCACGCTTAAGGATATGCAAGGGATCTAATAAATGGTTGGTCGTTTCCATCTGATATAATCGTTGTTTTTCCTCTTTTATTGTCGATTTTACTAATAATTCAATACTTTTTTGAGTCTGCTTTATATTTAGAAACCCATGGTTAAGTAAATGATGAAGATTAGATTTGATGCGCACCGGTAGGGTGTTCAGATGCCTACGGTTACGTTGCAGGTACGCCTTTAGTGAATTGCTGCTGATCGCTCCAAGTGATTTAATGCGTTGTTTTTCAGAACCTATATGTATTTTCACCAGAGAAATAATAGTATGAGAAATTCTGGTTGTCTCTTCTTTCCAATTGGTTAACTGATTAGTGGCTATCAATAAAACCCGATCATTTAGCTCATGCAGATAATCATCAAAATTTATTACCTTATCAATAATAAACTCAGCAACAGCAGTGGGTGTTTTCAAATTGGTATGAGCTACTAAATCGGCAATGGTTTCATCACGCTCATGGCCAATTCCGGTTATAACAGGCAATGGAAATTGGGTAATGTGATAACAAAGCCAATAGGAGTTAAAACAGTTTAAATCTACCTGTGAGCCACCACCACGAATGATTACAACCATATCGAATGAGTTGGCGGATTGAAAAATTAGTTCTAAGGCTTCAATGATTGATTGTTCAGCTTCATTGCCTTGCATATAAGCATTAAAAAGTTTGATATGAAAGAAATAGCCCTTTCGATTTTGCGTAAGCTGATCAACAAAATCACCATATCCGGCAGCTGTTTCCGAAGAAATTACGGCTATTCGCTGCGGAACCATAGCCAATTCCAATTCCTTATTTAGATGAAAGACACCTTCATCCTGCAATTGTTTGATTATTTCCTGCCGCTTACGGGTTAAATCGCCAAGCGTGAAGTTCGGCTCAATATCTTTAATATTAAGGCTATACCCATACACCTCATGAAATTCAATACTTACCTGCACCAATATTTTTATTCCCGTAGAAAGTCGCTGACCTGTAACTGATTCAAAATATGGTCTTAACATCCGGAATGTAAAAGCCCAGATGGTAGCTTTTGCACGAGCGAGAATTTGTTCAGAATCTGCCTTTTTCTCAATCAGTTCCATATAACAATGCCCACTCTGATTGGTATTCATTTCACTTATCTCGCCAACAATCCAGTAATTTCCCGGAAATAATTCACGAATGCCCGATTTTACCTGATTATTCAGCTCAAACAATGAAATGGATTGCGGTGTTTCGCTCATTATTCGATTTTAATTATCGTGGTTTTTAACTTCTTCGAATCGGAAAGTAATTGTATCACATAAAATCCTTTTGCCAGATAAAACAAATCGTTCGTTGAAATTACATTAGGAATCTCAGAATTAACATATATCTGTTTATCAATAACTTTTCGTCCATAAATATCAAATACTGAAAGCTGGACCTTCCCTTCAGGAATTTTCTCAAATTGTAGTTCAATGGTATTACTGAATGGATTAGGTGAACAGATTAACTTGTCCTTATATTCAAACAAGTCAGGATTAAGTGCATAGAATGATTGCCGAAAATCAGGCGCACCATATCCCTTAATAGGATCAGGATTATAATATTGCGAAGCATATTGCTTTATTGCCCTGATAATATCCATATTAGTTTTATTAGGGCACGATTGCCACAAACAAGCAGTTAACCCGGCAATGACGGGTGCAGAAAAAGATGTTCCGTTGCCTTGCACAAATTCATTGTCAGGTTGTTGCAAAGAAGTATTTTTTCCTACCGCAACAACATCAGGTTTAATCCGGTGGTCGTATGTCGGACCTCGCGAACTAAAAGAAGCTATCATATTATTCGCATCGATGGCGCCAACAGTTAAAATACTATCGGCATCTGCAGGCGCAGTAATATATTTCCAGGAATTACTTCCTTCGTTTCCGGCGCTCACTACAACAATCATACCTTTGGAGGATGCGATCCCTGTAGCTTGCGAAATTATGGTTATTCGCCCATTCATATCTTTATAAGAATGACTTAGCCTGGGATCATTAAATACTGAATAGCCCAATGATGTGCTTATCACATCAACGCCAACACTATCGGCCAACTCAGCAGCCACAGCCCAATTAAACTCTTCCACCGGATATTCACGTTCACGAGTATTGCCATTGCTGTCCTTCTCCAATGTGGCATCTTCAGTGCGAAAAAGCACATAATCAGCTTTAGGTGCAGAGCCTACCAAATGACCTGAACTTAATCCAGCTAAAACTGAAAGAACCTCTGAGCCATGCTGATGCTGAATAAACACATTTCCATCCGGTAGAATCAGATCGCGAACCAGTTTTACTCTGTTTTCGTGCCATAAACTGTCCAGGCTTCTCATATTTTGGGCATTTTTGAAACCGGCATCAATTACAGCAATTAACATTCCCTGCCCTCGAAATCCGCGGCTATGCAAGTAGTCGCCATGATGAATGGCCAATTGACTATACGATGACCCATAATACGTTTTAGGATTAAACTTTACAGGTGTAGTTTCCGACTCAAACTTAATTACATGTGAATCGTTAGATTTTAAAACACTTTTTAACTTATATGGAACAACGAATTTAATATCTTTAAGTTTGTTAAATTGCTGTATGTCAACAACATTAACACTTACAGCATTCAACCATTTCGATTCATGCAATACATTAAAACCCATATGTTTTAAACTGTCTACATAAACCTGACTTACAGGTAAATCGTTTGAAACAAGTGGGATGTTTTGTTTTACTCTGCGCTGTATAGCTCGTAATGAAAGAAAATTTTCAGCTTGTAAAGTTTCAAACCGGTTTTGAGACTTATCGGTAAAACGAATCAGGTATATGTCAGGGGCTAACTTTTCCTGAGCTTCTACCAACGAAAGTGTTAAAAGCAGTAGAATGCTAGTTATCAGAGCATATAATAAAAGGTATTTTTTTTTCAAGTCAATTAGTAATTACGTCTTAACTTCTTTACTTCGATTCTTTCTTTTCCGGCATAAAATTAGTTTCATCAGGTTCCGGAATTTTTCCCTTTGCTTTTTCAATCTCTTTCAGTAATTCCTGTTCTTTTGCTTCCAATTCAGCAGCATTAACGGCTACACCATTTTTATATTCGATGAAGGTGGTATCTTTTTGGTTAACGTCGAAGTGACTCCATTTGCCTTCGCGCTTATCATCAAGATAATAACCATTCCACTCCGGACGAGTGTCAGGATAATTTAATACAAACTCACCTGTTCGTTTGCCATTTACAAACGCGGTAGCCAATTTCACTGCACCATTTTCAAAATACTGCTTCCAAATTCCTTCACGAACACCGTTTTTCCAATCCAATTCCTCTGATATTGTGCCGGTGGAGAAATAACTGGTAGAACGTCCATGTTTTTTGCCCTTCAGGTAAGTTTCCCGATTGGACAACGTCTTTGTATAATAGCTGTAATAATTCCAGATACTGTCCTTCAGTGAATTTATGTAGTTCCCTTCGGCAGCCAATGGTCCGACCTGATAATAAATTTTTGCCTTGGACCTGATCCCGTCCTGATTGAAATACATCTCGGCTTTCAGAGAGTTATCCTCGAAATACCGTTTCATCAATCCGATTGGTTTATCATCCTTAAAAAAGGCAGTGTATTTAATCACTCCATCCTTGTATTTTACTTTCCAGTAACCTTGTTTCTTTCCCTGTATATCTGTCTTATTAAAAATGGTATCTCCATTTGCCGCTAAAAACTGTGCATTCCCACTACAAATTAAAAAAACACAAAGTATGGTAAGAAAATGTCGCATAGAGTAATTTTATGATTATTGTTCTTACAAATTTAATACAAAAAAAGAGTCCAACCATATGATTGATCGGACTCCTTTAAAATATGTCAAAAAGAATTACTTTACTAATTCGAAAATAACACATATTGTATATTAAGTATTTACGAATATATGATGCACATAATTAATAAGTAAAAATAAGATATAATAACCTGAATTGTAAAATGTTATATCTTAAAAAATAGATATAGATAAACATTATTAACGAGTTGTAAATATAGGTCAAATTAGGATAATTTGATCGGAGGTCAAACAAAAAAAGTGCCATCACGAAGGATAGCACCTTTATACAACAACATCAAAGAACCCGCTTATAATAGGTAACTGAGCCAATGTAATTACTGTTTGCCTGTAACTGACCATCAGCAGTTTGAAAGATAACCCTGCAATGCGCTAAAACTTTACTGTACGTCGCAGGAACAGTTAAAGTGGCTGAAGCTGCCAACCTTGCAATGGTGGTAACGTGATAAACAGCTTCATTTAAGGTTGGGAAAAACGTAACAAAATGGCTGTATCAGTGGCTATGGCATTACATGTATGTGCATTGTTCACTCACTGGCTCCTATTATAAGAATATGAGCTCATAACAAAAAATCTTTTTTTACACTTTAGCTCCAAAAATAAATTATCCTTTTTTATTTTTTCTATAATCTGTAGGAGAAGCACCTATTAGTCGTTTAAATATTCTGGAAAAGTAAAACTGATCTTCAATGGATAACTCATTTGCAATCTCTTTAATACTTTTAGTTGTAAAATCGAGCTGTTGACAAGCATACTGCATTTTTAGATCAAGAAAATACTCAATAGGAGAGCGAGTAGTCTTCTTTTTAAAAATGGCCGAAAAATGGGAAACAGAATAACCATTATGGTCTGCCAACTTTTGCAAATTAATGGATTCATTTAGATGTTCATGCATATATATAATTGATTTCTCAACTATATCAGATTGTTGAACAGTACGAATTCTCTCAAATTGAGGTATGTATTTAAATGAACCAAGGAGATACCAGAGACAAATAGAAGAATACTCAAGATTTTCTTTACTGTACCCCATTGTAAGTGTTTGATAAATTTCCTCAAAAAGCCTGATTCTTCTATCAGATCGTGTATTCTCCTGAATATTCATTTCTGATATTAATATGGTGGATATACAAAATAAGGAAGATTTTAATCCAGTAAAATGCATCCAGTAAATTGACCACGGATTAATCTCATCGGCACCATATTTGTGTGGCGTGCCTGATGGAATTATTAAAAATGTATTTTGAGCAATTTTGCTTTTTATCCCAGCCAATTCAGCCCAACCAGAGCCATCTTTACAAAAAATTAATATATTCTCTAGACATCCATCCATTCTTTCCCGATAATGAAAGTTAGCCTTGGGATAATAACCTAAATCGGTTATAAATAATAAATTACTAATTGGATTATCTATTAATTCTGATTGTATTTTTTTGGGTAATATAATGGCTTTTTGATTGTTAAACCCATCTTGCTTTCGATTCATGCTATTCTAATTTATGTTCAAATGTAATAATATAGTCCATATTTTTAAAGATATAATCCATTTTCAAGCATATAACACCAACGTATATTTGCATTAATTTGAACGAACGTGAAATGAAGAGGTATAACTGGAAGTTTTTAATATTGAAATGATATTTTCTATTGTCGCACTCTCTGAATCGTTAGACGCCATGTTATACAACGACCAGCCAGACAAGATTTTTGATTAAGGTATGGTTTTACTAAAGATTCGTCAATAGTTAGTATCTGAAGTTTCGGAGATGTTATAGTATTGATAGGCAGGCGTATAAATATTTGCCACAATTTTCATTAAATTATTGATTATTAACTAAATAAAGTATGTAAAAAGTTGCATATTTCGAGTTAAATTGTTAATTTTAAATCGGTTAACAAATAAAA
>JBBQTB010000036.1:0-60028 GCA_038213375.1 Bacteroidales bacterium
AGTGAACACAAAAATAATACATATAAATTTATTAAACAAATTTATATGTATTTATTTGTAACGTATTTAGTGACCACATAAAATTAAAAAATGAACTTATGTGTTTAAATCATTGGTAGTTATATCATTTTCCCTATGAAGTTCCTCTTTAATTGAATACCACTAATCGTACCATGCTGGAATTGAAATTAATTTTGTTTGTGTGATCCCATAATTCTTTGTTAGCCTTTAATCGTACCATGCTGGAATTGAAATATGTGACGGGTTTATATACTGCACCTTATGAAAATACTAACCTTTAATCGTACCATGCTGGAATTGAAATATGGTAAGAAACGTCACCAAGGCCAAAGTACAAAGCCTTTAATCGTACCATGCTGGAATTGAAATTCATAAGCCTTCAACATTTGGCTTTTTACCGCTTCGCCTTTAATCGTACCATGCTGGAATTGAAATGCTATTAAAACATCTAAATCAATAAGATCTAAAACTATTAATCGTATCATGCAGGAATTGGAATACGGGATTTCCGGAGTATTTCCACAAGGCCTGAAGCCATTAATCGTAGCAAGCGCAACAGTAAAAACAATAGTTGCTGGGGTTTCATTGGTTAGCGCCACACTTTTTAGCTTTTGCTGATGCACTGGCTTAATCCTCGCTGAATGTTACCCTGAGGCTCAATCTCGTTACCTTTTTCTTTTTTGCATGAAGCAATGCATAAAGTTATTACACTCAATAGTGCAATGTGCAAATTTCATTTTAATAGCCCGATGGTATTTTTTTTTGGAGTTGAATTCTCTCGGAAATGGATTATCTTCTGACCCTGAAAACGGTCCATGGAGTTGGAAGTAATTTTTAAGTCGTTCTAACCTGGCTAATTAACAATGCTGAACGCTTCGGGGTTCAAAAACTTTGTAATCCATTGTGAAATTCTTTGAGTGCATTGGTAGTTAATTGCTTTCATTATTTTATAAGCACAAATGCCGGTTGAAAGCATTTTGCGAATATATTTGCAATAAAACTACGTTATGGATATGCAATTAAAATACGGGAAGCAACAAGTATTATTATCCCTGCCATCCCAAGCTGTTATTCCGGAGTACGAAGAACCCAAATATTCAATTAATAAAGAAGGGTTTACAAGGGAATTGCGCCGTTATCTTCCCAAAGATAAATCGCGATATAACCAGGTAGCAATTGTTGTTTCGGATAAGACCCGTTTATGTGGATATCCTGAATATCTCCCATGGCTTACAGAGATATTGATAAAAAAGGGTACAGTAAAAGAAAATATCAGCTTTTACATTGCCTATGGAACCCATCTCAAACAGACCGACACTGAAAGTATAAACAGCTATGGTTCCGTATTTAACGAATATCGTTTTGTTCATCATGATTGTGATGATGAGTCTGTTTTCGAAATTTGTGGCTCAAGCAAACGAGGCACTCCCGTAACTATTCGAAAAGACATACTCAATTGCTCCTTGCTGATTACATTTGGAGCAATATCGCACCACTATTTTGCTGGTTACGGAGGTGGTCGCAAACTAATATTTCCCGGTTTAGCTGCCCGGAAAGCAATATACCTCAACCATGGGCTTTTTCTCGACCGTGAAACCCGATCGCTTGCTTCAGAATGTGAGCCAGGCATCCTAGATGGAAATCCCCTGGCCGAAGACCTGAAAGAGATTGATGCTTTTGTGCCTTCAAAAATCTCCATTCATGGTATTTTAAATGCCTCTGGTAAGGTGTGCCAATTGATAATTGGTAATAGTTACAGCGATTTTGTAGAGGCTTGCAAAATTCATGATGGTTACTACAAATACAAATACAGCGGGCAATTCGACCTGGTAGTGGCTTCCAGTGGAGGGTATCCGAAAGACATCAATTTTATTCAGGCCCACAAATCTGTTCACCACGCGGCAGCATTTGTTAAAGATGGGGGCACTCTTGTAATATTATCGGAATGTATCGATGGCATAGGGTCCAACTATTTTATAAAATACCTTGAATCAGGTAGCTTTGAAGCTGCATTTGCAATATTGGAAAATAATTACGCAGGGAATGGTGGTACTGCACTTTCGATGATGCTAAAAACAAACCGAATTCGAATTTGCATGCTAACATCGTTAGATGAAAAAACTTGCAAAACGTTGGGTATAGAAAAAATAGAGAGAGAAGATATTCAAAAGATTATTTCAGCAGAAAAGGGAAACATTGCAGTTATCCGAAATGCAAGTATTCTGGTAAAATAAAAACTGCCTGGTTGCAAAAAATATGATATTTAGTTTGACAC
Source organism: Bacteroidales bacterium (assembly GCA_038213375.1). GTDB lineage: Bacteria > Bacteroidota > Bacteroidia > Bacteroidales > JAAUTT01 > JAAUTT01. Next base: position 2,297 of record JBBQTB010000036.1, read on the forward strand.
AAATGTATAATTCTACTTTGATACTTTAGAAAAACCAACATGTTTTACCCTTAATCCCTAAAAGGAATATATTGATATTTAAGCTTTCAACATTCAATGGTAAAATTGGTCGAAAAAACAACCATCATCTGAGACAGCAAATTATTATTTGAAATGCGTCAGATGATGGTTAAAGATTTTATTTTGTTGCAAGTTCAAGCCGTTTTATGACAGAGAATATAAAAGTAGCCGACAATACACAGCAAACCACAAGAATTGACCAAAGCATCCAAAGTTCGATTTTATCCCATAATCCTCCAATGTAACCCACTAAGGAATTGCCTATTGCCGTAGCCGCGAACCATCCTCCCTGCATCAACCCTTTATATTTGGGTGGCGCCACTTTTGAAACAAACGATATTCCTATGGGGCTCAGAAGTAATTCGGCAATGGTTAAGGTAAAGTATGTGCTTATTAACCAATAAGGTGTAACCAACGAAGTTTCGGGAGCTACCTGCCCTCCAAGGGAGTGCGGACTGGGTAATCCGAATGAACCAATGGCTAATATTACAAAACCAACCGCAGCCAGCAACATACCATATCCTATTTTGCGTGGTGAAGATGGTTCTTTTCCTTTGGAAGCCAGATAGGTGAACAGACCTATTACCAACGGTGTAAGTGCAACGATAAAGAAGGGGTTGAATTGCTGGAATTTTTGAGGTGTAAACGGATTAATGTCATCATAGCTCTGGTAGCGTAAATAAGCTAAAATACCAAATCCTACAAATGCCAAAACACCAAGCAGTCTGGTGTTAGTTCCTCTTTTAGGCCTAAACACAAAATACAAACCAACTACCGAAAGGAACAAAGGTATCAAACCGAACAAATCGAACCATAGGTTTGTGCCTCTGTCTACGGTAGGTGCGGTATAATCCCTTGCAAAATACGTCATACATAAACCGTTCTGGTGAAATGACATCCAGAAGAAAATAACCACAAAGAATACCAACCCAAGCGCAATTAATCGTTGTTTGGTTTGTTTGGGAGTTAAAGTGATCAGCTTGCTCTTTAACGAATCATCTTTCGATTTTTGTTTTTCAGTTAAATCGGCATGCTTGTAAAACCTCCGGAATCCCCAGAAAATTCCCATCGAAATGATCAGGCTAATACATGCTACTCCAAAACTATAATGATAGGCACGGCTCAAGGCATTGATATAGTGCTCGGAGAAACTTCCTAATGTTGCCAAAGTCACCGAGGTATCCTGGTGTTGAGCAATTGTGAGAAAATCGGAAGTATTACCCAGTTCTCCTTTTAAAAAGCTGTGAGCCATGGCTGGAAGGCGTGCATCGTATGTGAAATGATATGAACGCAAAATCCAGTTACTTACTTTTTCGGCAGCCGTTGGGGCAAACATTGCTCCGATATTGATACCCATATAAAAAATATTGAAAGCAATATCACGTTTGGAGCTAAAACGAGGATCGTCATATAAATTACCAACCAGCGCTTGCACATTTCCTTTAAAAAATCCGGTTCCTATGGATATTACTACCAATGCGGTAATAACCAACGCAAAACCCGAGTTCATATCGGTTGGGATGGCTAATAATAAGTAACCAACAAACATCGTGATCAATCCCAGACTAATTGTTTTGCCATAACCCAATACCTTATCGGCAAGCAATCCTCCAAACAGGGGAAGAAAATAAATGGCTGCGATAAAAAATCCATAAATATGACTTGTAGTAGCCGAATTAAATCCATATTTTGCCTGAAGAAACATAGCAAATATGGCAATCATAGTGTAATAGCCAAATCGTTCGCCCATGTTAGCGAAAAAGGCTACAAATAGTCCTTTGGGATGATCCTTTAGCATAGTCGACGATTTTAAGTTTTTTGTGATTTCGACAAATAAACGAAATCTTTTTATTTTGTACAATGATTAAAAAATGTTGCATAGCTTTATTGTGGTAAAAAAAGGGAACAGGTTAATTTTTTACGTTTCACCCTTCATGGTCATGGGCAAAAAAACTGAAAATGATAAAATCAAAAGAATATAGAATTAAAAAAACATTGCCGTTTATTTAATGTTAGAACCCTGCCAACATTCCATAAAAAGTAAGGGTAAATTGTTTAATAGTTTAGTTATAGTTCCTTTTTAGGGGATTGAGGTTAAAGGCATATCCTTAGGTAAACACCACTAATTAAAAGAGTTTACAAATTATGAAAGTATTAAGAGCAGAACAGATTCGAAAGGTTGATGCCATCACCATTTTACAGGAACCTGTCGAATCAATCGATTTAATGGAGCGAGCTTCCCATAAATGTGTCGATTGGGTAGTCGATCATTTCGGAAAGTCACTTTCATTAAAAATATTTGTCGGTCGTGGCAATAATGGTGGTGACGGTCTGGCAATTGCAAGATTGTTAGCCACTAGCGAGAATGATGTTGTAGTATTTATGCTTTCACCAGAGGAAAAGCTTTCACCAGATTGTTTAACAAATTATATAAGACTAAAAAAGGAAAACACAGTGAAAATTTCGTTTTTGGAAGAAGCTGTGCAATTGCCTGAAATAAGTAATGGTGATATCGTTATCGACGCGTTGTTTGGATATGGGTTGTCTCGAACGCTTACCGGACTTGCAGCAGGTGTGGTCAATCATATCAATCAATCAGGGGCAACGGTTGTATCTATCGATATGCCTTCTGGGCTTTTTTCAGAAAAAAATAATTATGAAGATGCCATTATTCATGCCGATTTCACTCTTACATTTCAGTTTCCAAAGTTGTCATTTTTCTTTGCAGAGAATGAACCATTTGTGGGCATCTGGCATATTCTTGATATAGCTTTGCTTCCTCTGGCCATCGAAAAACAGTTATCAATATATTCTTATGTGGAAAATATCGATATTTTACCTCATTTAAAAAAAAGAAATACGTTTTCACATAAAGGAATTTTTGGTCATGCTTTACTTTTGGCGGGATGTTATGGAAAAATGGGTTCGGCTGTTTTGGCATCAAAAGCATGTTTAAAATCGGGAGTTGGATTATTTACAGCACGAATCGTTTCAAAAGGTTACGATATTATGCAAACAGCTGTTCCTGAAGCGATGGTAAGTGTGGATACTTCGAGTGAATATCTCGCATCACTTCCTGAACTAAAGGGTTTCTCGGCCATTGGGATTGGTCCCGGGATAGGAACAAATGATTCTGCCGGGTTGCTGACTCTGCAAATCATTAAAAATGCAAAAGTTCCCTTGGTTATTGATGCCGACGGATTAAACCTTATCTCAAAAAATCCTCAATGGATAGAAGAGCTTCCTCAAGATACCATTCTAACTCCGCATCCCATAGAATTTGACAGGTTAGCAGGGGCATCTTCAAATGGGTTTGAACGACACCTGAAACAAATTAAATTTTCGAAGAGACACCATGTTATTGTGATACTTAAGGGTGCATTCACCTCAATAACAACTCCTCAGGGTAAATGCTGGTTCAACAGTACTGGAAATCCAGGAATGGCCACTGCCGGAAGTGGCGACGTATTAACAGGAATTGTATTATCTTTGCTGGCGCAAGGTTACAAGCCATTTCAGGCCGCGACTACGGCTGTTTTTTTACATGGTTTAGCAGGAAACCTTGCTTGCCGGAATTGTGGCGAAGAAGCTTTGATGGCTTCGGATATAATAAATTACATAGGTAAAGCGTTTCTAAGATTGAAAAATAAAATATAATGATTAAAAATATAGCCATTCCAGTTTTTATCCTAATTACTGTTTCATGTTCAGTATCAAGAGATATCGAAGTTGCCAAATTAACCAACCCGCAGGCAATTAGCACACAAAGCATTATTTACGCATTGCCACAATCATCTGTTGCTGTAACCATTTCGGTAGCCAGAACCTCTGTTGTAAAAGGAATTTATGCCGATTATGCCATTAAATACCTGAGTATGGCCAATGTGCCCATGGCCAATTCAGAAACATATTCGATTTCCAATATAAACATCGAATCCAAATCTGAGGCTGATCCATCACAATACTATTCCATTAAATACAATACCTATCCCGATAATTTGAATAAGCTTTTATCTGTGTCAAATAAAGGGATTTTATTAGATTTTGCTAATGCATGGAAAAGCAATATAAACTTGAGTTTGCCAGAGCCAAATAAAAATGAAAGCTTCTCCGATCCTTATCTTTTAAAGGAAACATCCTTTGAAAAAGTGGACACATTTTATAAAACAATGATGAAAGATTCAGCCATTGTGAGGTTACCGGTGATAAAGAAACAGACTCAGGTAAAAAATACCGATGATTTTGCAAAAGAGGCGGCCGTTAACCTGATTAAAACCCGCAAGCGCAAATTAAAAATTTTACGTGGTGAGTATGATTTTCATCCCGATGGAGAAGCTTTAAAAGTTATGATTACCTTGCTTAGTAAACAGGAAGAATATTTTTATGCCTTGTTTGCCGGTGTAAAGCGAATTGAAAAATTAAACTATACCTATTCCTTTGTTCCTCAGCCCGAAAAGATTTCAAAGGATTTGTGTTATTTTTCATTGGAAAAAGGTATTCAGGACAACAGCGCGATGGGTGGCTCAGTAGTTTCTGTTCAATTATCCAGGGAACAGGAGCCCGTAAGAGTAGTTGTTCCTGATAAGGCAAAAAATATTTTATTTATCCGAATTCCTATGCAAGCCACGGTATCGGTGAAATTAAAAAATGAAAACATTGCAACAGCGCGGTTACCAATTTATCAGTTTGGAGTAATTCAGGTGTTGCCATTGCAATAAAGTATAAAGTATAAGTATTTCAGGAAACACAATATAATTGATGTAAAAAGCCACGAATGCTCGAACAATTGTTCGAGCATTCGTGGCTTTTATTTAAATAAATTTATCCTTATAAAAACATTATCACCGGTTTTAATTAATTTTTAATCCGGTTAGCCGGAGTGGAATGATAATGACTTCTACCAGGCATATAATGGATTATTCATCATCATTTCGTTTACTCTTTGGCGAACTTTAGTAATCATCGTCTCGCTATCAATATTGCTCAACACGTTGTCGATTAATTCAACAATCGTTTCAATTTCAGCCTCTTTAACTCCACGTGTTGTAACAGCTGATGTTCCCAAACGAATTCCTGAGGTGAGAAAAGGTGAGCGACTGTCAAACGGAACCATGTTTTTATTGATGGTTATATCGGCCTTTTCCAATGTTTTTTGAGCCACTTTACCGTTTAAATCCGGAAATTTAGTTCGTAAGTCGACAAGCATTAGGTGATTGTCTGTTCCCCCGGAAATAACTTTGTATCCTTTATTTATTAAGGAATTTGCCATTACCTGAGCGTTTTTCTGCACTTGTTTGGTGTATGTGAGATAGCTGTCGGTGAGATCCTCGCCAAAGGCTACCGCTTTAGCAGCAATAACATGTTCAAGAGGACCGCCCTGGATGCCGGGGAAAACTGCCGAATCGAGCAATTGAGCCATCGTTTTCAAATCGCCCTTGGGTGATTTAATACCCCATGGATTTTCAAAATCTTTACCAATCAAAATCATTCCACCACGCGGGCCACGCAATGTTTTGTGGGTTGTTGTAGTCACAATGTGACAATGAGGAAACGGATGGTTAAGCAATCCTGTTGCAATTAGTCCGGCAGGGTGTGAAATATCAGCCATTAATATAGCGCCAATTTTGTCGGCAATTGAACGCATACGGGCATAATCCCAGTCGCGCGAATAAGCCGACGCCCCTGCAATAATCAGCCTTGGTTTTTCGGAAAGGGCTGTTTTTTCCATATCGTCGTAATCAATAACGCCTGTTGCCTCAGTAACACGATAAGCAACCGGACGATAAAGGATTCCCGAAAAATTGACAGGAGATCCATGAGTTAAGTGACCTCCGTGAGAAAGATCAAAACCCATAAATGTGTCGCCAGGTTTTAAAATGGCAAGCATAACCGCTGCATTGGCCTGTGCTCCTGAGTGTGGTTGAACATTCGCCCATTCTGCCTTGAAAAGTTTTTTAGCACGTTCGATGGCTAAATCCTCCATCAGGTCGATATATTGGCAACCGCCATAGAAACGGTTTCCACTGTAACCTTCGGCATATTTGTTGGTAAATACCGATCCCATTGCTTCAAGCACCTGATCACTGACAAAGTTTTCCGATGCAATTAATTCTATACCACACAATTGGCGGTGTTTCTCCTGTTCTAAAATGCTGAATACTTTTTCGTCTCTGTTCATATGAGAATGATAATGATTCGGATTAAAGGCCAAATGTAGGGCTTTCATAACGAATAATAAAAGTGAAAATAAAAAAATATCAGAAAGATATTAACCGGGGCAAGAGGCAAGGGAAAGGAGGTTAAATTCTAAAATTCAAAGTTTGACTTTTCGAAGTAAGGTAAAATTCAAGTTTGGGTGTATATGTTATACGTCCACATTTATTTATAATTTTGCAACTCGCATTTTAATAATTTGCAACAAATTTAATAACCCTGAGAATTAATTATCGATAGGTTATAAACAAAAGATTTTTTTAATTCTCGGTTCTTAGTTCTTAGTTCCTGGTTCTTATGTCAAATACAATATATGGTAGAATTTAAAAGGTTTCAATTATCGAATGGATTAAAAGTCCTTATTAATGAAGATCGCACAACACCACTGGTGGCAATCAATATTTTATATTGTGTTGGATCGCGCAATGAACGCCCTGATAAAACCGGATTCGCTCATCTGTTTGAACATTTAATGTTTGGGGGTTCGGCAAATATCCCTTTATTTGACGAGCCTTTGCAGATGGTTGGAGGCGAAAATAATGCATTTACAAGCAATGATATAACCAATTATTACATTACACTGCCAGCAGATAATATCGAAACGGGATTATGGCTCGAATCTGATCGGATGCTAGCTCTGGATTTTTCTGCCAAAAGCTTGAAAGTTCAGAAAAATGTAGTAAATGAAGAATTCAGACAACGATATATGAATCAACCATATGGAGATGTATGGCTTTTATTAAGGCCATTAGCTTATAAGGTTCATCCATATCGCTGGCCCACAATTGGCGAAAAAATGGAACATATTCTCGAAGCCACTCTGGGGGATGTAAAAACATTTTTCAAAACCCATTATTCTCCAGACAATGCAGTGATGGCAATATCCGGAAACATTAGCGCGGATGATGGTTATAGACTGGTTGAAAAATGGTTTGGTAACATTAAAGCAGGTAGTAACAAAAAACATGATATTGTTCAAGAACCCGCCCAAACTGAGGAGCGAAAATTAACCGTAACCCGAAAAGTTCCGTTCGATGCTATATACAAAGTATGGCATATCCCAAACAGGCTTGACAATGGATATTACGTGTGTGATGTGATAACCGATTTGCTTTCGAGCGGTAAATCATCACGATTATATCAGGTTCTGGTAAAGGAAAAAAAGTTGTTCAGCGAAGTAAATGCTTTTGTGAGCGGCGATTTAGACCCGGGAATCCTGATTATTGGCGGTAAAATCATGGAAAATATTCCTGTTGAAACAGCGGAATTGGCTATCCTTGAAATATTGAAAACCATTTCAGAAACACTTATTTCGGAAAGAGAATTGAAAAAAATACATAACAAATACGAAACCAGTCTTTTATTCAGTCAAACCAATGCTCTCAACAAGGCAATGAGCCTTTCGTATTTTGAAATGCTGGGCGATGCTAATCTTTTAAATGAGGAAATAGGTAAGTTTTGCGCAATAACACCTGAAGATGTGGTAAATACAGCTAAAACCATATTTCGAAACGAGAATTGTTCCACCCTATATTACCTTGCTGAGAATTAATAGTTATAACGGTCATGCAGTAAATTATAGTGCGTGGCATAAAGTACTGATAAATTGTTTAAGTAATTTAATGATAAAAATGAGTTTAGACAGAAATATACAACCGTCAATAAAAGAGATTAAATCTTTTAATATCATTAAAGCACCTTCATTAGCGCTTCCAAATGGTATCCCTCTCTATTATCTGAATACAGGTAATAGTGAAATGATAAAGGTGGAATGGATGTTCAATGCAGGAAATTGGCATCAGTCACAGCCATTGGTCGCATTTGCTGTGAACAATATGCTCATGGAAGGATCTGCAGGATATACTTCACTACAAATTGCGGAAATGATTGAGTTTTATGGTGGCCATATGGGATATAGTGTTGATAAGGATAATGCCTATATTTCATTGATATGTATGCGGAAATATCTTTCGCAAGTTCTTGAAATTGTTGAAGATTTAATTAAAAACCCAACGTTTCCCCAGCTTGAATTAGAAATATTCAGAAACAAACATAAACAACAATTTCAGGTGGAACAAACCAAACTTAAGAATATCGCAAGGTTTGTTCATTGCCGAATGCTTTTTGGAAGTCAGCATCCCTATGGAAGCGTTGTTGAAGAAAGCGATTTTGACGGCCTTACACGAGATGGGTTACTTCAGTTTCATAAATCATATTATCAGGAAAAATCCTGCCGGATTATTGCTTCTGGCAAGGTTGAGGAAACCGAGATGAAAATCTTTGAGAAGCATTTTGGAGGAAAGAATTGGGGCTTATCTGAAACGCCGGAAGTAAAAAAATATAACATACAAACCGAAACCGTCAAGAAAATCTTCATTGAAAAACCAGATGCTGTTCAAAGCGCTGTTCGCATCGGAAAAATACTGGTTAATAAGGATCATCCTGATTATATCGGATTGTCTGTATTGAACTGTATACTTGGCGGTTATTTCGGATCGAGATTGATGAAAAAAATTCGTGAAGAAAAAGGATATACGTATGGAATAAATTCTGTGTTTGTAACGTTTACTAATGCAGGATATATGACCATTGTATCAGACCTTGGAACATCGGTTACCCGCGAAGCTGTTAATGCCATTTATGATGAAATTGAACAGCTCCGGAACCAGCTTGTTCCCGACGAAGAATTGCTGAGGGTTAAAAACTACATGCTTGGCGAAATGGTGCGTATGTTTGATGGCCCATTTGCACAGGCCGAAAGTCTTATTTTGCTGTTGGAATACGATTTACAATATGATCATTTCGATGAAATAATTAAAACAATTAAAACAATTTCATCAGACGATATTCTTTCGCTTGCAAAAAAATATTTAGAACGAGATTCATTTCATGAAGTTGTAGTGGGTAAACTGGAGTAATTTTCTATTGCTGGGACGAATTCATGACGGATATAGTATTTTAAAAGTGGGATAGGTTTTGTACTTTTGGAGTGGAATGAGAAAGAAATTGAATTATTACAGACGTACAGTTATAAACAAAATTATCAGGTTTACCTTTGAATTTGAAAGCCGGACAAGCTAAAGGGTTGATTTTAGCGAAAGATAATTTTGATGACCCAATTGAAGGATTTAATGAATAAATAAATATTTTATAACTTTAGGTCATTGATGAGATATTTGATTTTCATAGGGTTATTTTTTGGGTGTTTTCATAATGTGATGGGACAGAATAATCCATTACCTCCTACAATTGACTATATTAGCATCAATCCTGCAACCCAAATGGTTTTTATCCAATGGAAGCCAAGTGTTACTGATAGTATCGATGGGTACATTATTTCCGATTATGGTTTTTATACAGTTGGCGGCACTCAGATACTCAGTGTTTCTCCAAGTCAAAGTGTTTCTTTTAATTATCCCGATGTTTCCAAAAGGCCGGTAACGTTTACCATGAATACCACTAAAAAGGGGAAGGTAAGTGGTTTTTCAAATAAAAACAGGCCTGTTTATTTATCTTCAAAGACCGATTCGTGTGCACATACAATAACCTTGACCTGGACAAAATATATTGGATGGGGCGATAGCTTAAAAAGCTATCGTATTAATTATATACACGATGGATTTCTAATAGATTCTCTGGGCTCACGACTTTCAAACGATACGTCCTTTATAATAACCAATTATGATGTAAATAAACACTACAATTATTACATATCAGCCATCCGTGGCGATGGAATAAATTCGAATTCAAATAAAGACAGCGTTTTTATTCCAGGTTCTAAAATTCCTGACTTTATTATAGCCGAACAAGCAACTATGATAACCGACCATTTCGTTGAGGTGCAATTCACTCTTGATCCATCATCTGAAGTAAAGAATTATCAGCTAACAAAATCGGCAGATTCCGTTTCCGGATTTCAATTGGTTAAAAAATTTCCAAATTACACATCAAATACCCTTACAGTCACCGATTCCACCAACCAAACCACTTATTACCGCCTGGAACTGGTTAACAGCTGCGACCGGGGTGTAAAATTCTCCAATTTAGCCACAGCAATTGTTCCGGTAATAACTACCCTGAATAATGATATTCTTATACAATGGAGAGGCTATAATGATTGGCCCGGAGGAGTTCAATTGTATGAAGTTTACCGTAACGACGATCCCATTTCGATAGGCAGTACCACTTCGCAAACATCTTATTCCGAAAATATTAATGATTTGATAGGCAAAAAGCTTTCTGGAACTATTTGTTATCATGTTGAGGCCATTGAGAAGGGTGGGGGCCATACAAGTAAATCGGCAAAGGTTTGCATTGATTTGGATCTTAGTATATTTATTCCGGAAGGATTTACTCCCAATGGTGATGGGAAAAACGATGTTTTTTTACCGACGTTTCCATTTCAGCCAACCGACTATTCTTTGGTAGTTTTTAACAGGTATGGCTTTAAAGTGTTTGAATCAAAAAATCCTGATGAAGGTTGGAACGGACTATTAAATAATGGCAAGAGCGCACCCGATGGTGTATACGTTTATTTCATCACCTACAAATCCAGTACTGGCAAAACAATTGAACGAAGAGGAAATATTTCTCTTATTTACCCATAAGCGACCGAATAATAGCATTTTTAATTAATTTTGCATGTTAATGAAAAAAGGTTGATGGGAGTTCTTACGGCGCAAGAAGAAATTCTGATTAGAGAACGGTTTGATGATTTGTTGTCTCATTGCACCCGAATGAAGGGAGATGAGGATCGGCAACTGATTATTCGTGCCTTTGAGCTTGCAAATGAGGCTCATAAGGAAATGAAACGGAAATCAGGCGAACCTTATATTTTACATCCAATTGCTGTTGCAAGGATTGTAACTAATGAAATAGGGTTAGGTACAACTTCGGTAGTTTGTGCATTACTGCATGATATAGTTGAAGATACCGATTATACATTAGAATATATAGCCACAAATTTCGGAGAAAAAATAGCCTCCATTGTCGACGGTTTAACAAAGATTTCCGGGGTATTTGATAAAAACTTATCGCTACAGGCCGAAAATTTCCGTAAAATGGCACTTACTATGTCAGACGATGTAAGAGTTATTCTTATTAAACTGGCCGACCGGTTGCACAATATGCGCACCCTCGATGCGCTTGCTCCTCACAAACAGATAAAAATATCGGGAGAGACTATCTTTCTTTATGCCCCTTTGGCTCACAGACTTGGCTTATATATAATAAAAACTGAACTTGAAGATTTAAGTTTAAAATACCGTCATCCTAAGATATTTAACGAGATAGTTGCTCGGCTGGCTGACAACGAAGAAAACAGGAAAAAGCAAATCGAAGAGTTTGCAAAACCTATCCGCGACATACTTAAAAGTAATAATATTTCTTTCGAGGTTTCAGGACGACCCAAATCTATTTATTCCATTTATTATAAAATGCAGCATAAGAGTGTGCCTTTTGAGGAGGTATATGATTTGCTGGCTATTCGGGTTGTTTTTGATCCCTCGGGCAGCGTTCCTGAAAAAACCCAATGCTGGAATATATATTCGCTTATAACGGATATTTATATGCCTAAACCCGAACGAATTAGAGACTGGGTTAGCACTCCCAAAGCGAATGGTTACGAAGCTTTACACGCCACTGTAATGGGGCCTCGGGGAAAATGGGTTGAAGTACAGGTTCGTACCCGCCGAATGGATGAGATAGCCGAACGTGGCTTTGCGGCTCACTGGAAGTACAAAAATACGGGCACCCATGAATCGGAAATAGATAAATGGCTCAAAAACATCCGTGAAATGCTTGATAATCCAAGCGCTGACGCATTGGAATTTCTGGATGAATTTAAATTAAATCTGTTCTATTCTGAAATTCACGTATTTACACCAAAGGGCCAAATTCGCACCTTACCCAAAAATTCAACTACATTAGATTTTGCTTATGATATTCACTCAGAGATAGGTAATTCTGCAATAGCCGCCAAGGTAAATCATAAACTGGTTTCGTTAAACTATGTGCTTAGCAGTGGTGATCAGGTGGAAGTGGTAGCTTCCGACAAAAAAAAATCGCAGCGCGAATGGCTTGAATACGTGGTTACAGCCAAAGCTAAATCGGCTATCAAAGATTCCATAAAAGCTGAAATCAAAAATCGTACAGAACTTGGCAAACATATGCTTGAGGAAAAGTTAAGCGAAATGAATTTAATACCGAGTTCACGAATTTTTAAAAAACTTCTTCCTGCATATGAGGTAAGCTCTAAAGATGAGCTATACAGCAAAATAGGTAGTAACATTGTTTCGTTGGAGGACTTGAAAAAAGTACTTAAAAAGAACACAAAAAATAAATGGATACGTTATTGGGAACTTCAGTTAACCAAGGTTATTACAAAAAAAGGTGAAGAAACAATCGAAGCTGACTCATTAATTGGTGATAACAAAGTACTTATTGATGCCCAAGCGCCATTTCTTTTGCGAGAAAACGCGGATGGAACGGAGGCCAATTACAAGCTGGCCAAATGCTGTAATCCAATCCCCGGAGATGATATTGTTGGTCATAGGAATGCTAACGAAGACTTTGTAATTATTCACAAATCCCGATGTCCACATGCTGTTAAGCTTGTTTCGGCCCATGCTGATTTGTTAATTCAGGCAAAATGGACTACCTACAAAATACTGTCATTTCTCGCTAGAGTATCAATTCGCGGAATTGATAAATTTGGTATATATAACCAAATAACAACGGTAATTTGTAAAGAATTAAATGTTAATATCAGGGCAATAAATCTGTCAAGTCATGATGGAATTTTTGAAGGAACCATGGATTTGTATGTTCACAGTGCAAAAGACATTAATAATTTAATTACTAATATGTTAAATATAAAAGGAGTTGAGCAGGTGAGTCGTGTTGAAAGCATGAACGAATAGTTATTTAAAATCATTCTAAAATACTTGCTGCAAATTAAAAAAATCGCTTACTTTGAATTGTTATTTTTAATTAGACTAATTTATGATTCAAGAAAGTACCCGGGAAACTGTAAGGAAGATATTTACAGATTATCTCGAAAAAAAAGGTCACAGAAAAACTCCTGAACGCTTTGCTATTCTTGATGAAATATATTCGCGTGATAGTCATTTTGATATAGAGACATTGTATATCTATATGAAAAATAAAAACTATCGTGTTAGCAGAGCAACTTTATATAACACCATCGATTTATTGCTTGAGTGTAGTTTGGTGGTAAAACATCAATTTGGAAAGAACATCTCACAATTTGAAAAAGCATATCAATGCACGCAGCACGATCATCTCATTTGTACTCAAACGGGAAAAGTAATAGAATTCTGTGACCCACGAATTCTCGAAATTATTAAAACTGCCTGTGAACTCAATAATTTCGAACCATCCCATCATTCCCTTTATATTTACGGAGAAATTAAAGAAATGTCTGATACAAAAAAGTCAAAATATTTATAACGAACATTGTCAGTAGTTTAATATTTTTTTAAAACTTTCTGATTCTCTAACGCGAATAATTTGTAATTTAGGCATCCGATTTTAATTAATAATTTGATGATGAAATTGGATGTTCTATTAGGCCTTCAGTGGGGAGACGAGGGTAAGGGAAAGATTGTAGATGTATTAACTTCCAAATACGACGTTATTGCGAGGTTTCAAGGTGGGCCTAATGCGGGACATTCATTGGAATTTAATGATATTAAGCATGTTCTTCATACTATCCCTTCGGGAATTTTTCATCCTGATAAAGTGAATATTATTGGAAATGGGGTAGTTATCGATCCTGTTATTTTTCACAAAGAAATTGAAAGTCTGAAGAAATACAACCTTACATTTTCCAATCTTTATATTTCAAAAAAAGCACATTTCATTTTACCGACTCACCGGATGCTGGATGCAGCTTCTGAAGCAGCCAAAGGCGTTACCAAAATTGGTTCGACACTAAAGGGTATCGGACCAACTTATATGGATAAAACCGGACGTAACGGTTTACGCGTTGGAGATATTCTGGCTCCTAATTTTAATGAACGTTACGAATTTCTTAAAAAGAAACACACCGATATTCTTAAACAGTACGATTTTAAGTTTGATATTGCCGAATATGAGGCTGATTGGTTCAAGGGTATCGAAATTATTAAATCATTTCAGTTGGTGGATAGTGAGTACATGGTAAATCAATTCCTTAACGATCAAAAATCGGTTTTGGCCGAAGGCGCTCAGGGAACAATGCTGGATATTGATTTTGGATCGTACCCTTATGTAACTTCATCTAATACAATTTGTGCAGGAGCATCAACAGGGCTTGGTGTGGCGCCCAACAAATTCGGCGAAGTACTTGGTATTGTAAAGGCCTACTGCACCCGTGTAGGAAGCGGCCCATTCCCAACGGAGCTGAACGATGCAACAGGCGAAGAACTTCGTAAGGTGGGTCATGAATTTGGAGCTACTACCGGTCGTCCGCGACGTTGCGGTTGGTTGGATTTACCGGGGTTGAAATATTCGATCATGATCAATGGCGTTACACAGCTTATCCTCACCAAAGCAGATGTTCTTTCGGAGTTTGACACTATCAAAGTGTGCGTCTCATATAAGATTGATAATAAAATTACAAACCAGTTACCATTTGATGTGAACGTGCCAATAGAACCTGTATATAAAGAATTTAAAGGATGGAAGAAGGATCTGACCCAGGTAACCACTTTAAATGAATTGCCTAAAGAATTTCTAGACTATATCAGTTTTATCGAAAAAGAAGTAAATGTGCCTGTTACCATTATATCTGTTGGTCCCGATCGTAAACAAACGATATTTAAATAGGGTTTAGTATGTAGGTTATTATCCCAAAGTATAGCTCCGCAAAAAAGCGTCCAATCTATTAAATGATTGGACGCTTTTGTTTTATGCCCGCATTCCTTTTTCTAACCCATGAGAATTTGGGCCTCGTTCGCTTATTCGTAACATTAGCGCAAAGAAAAACCCAAAGAATCCAAGAGTACTAAAAATCCACATACCCAGATGGTAACCCGAGGGATTGGTTAGGCTGGCATGCGAATTATCATTAGCCCAGCCAATGATAATGTTAAAACCGAATAAACCTATATTCTGAATCATGGTCATAAGTCCATAAGCAGTACCTAATTTGGCAGGAGAGGTAACAATAGCCACCGATGGCCACATTACTGCAGGAACCATGGAAAAGGCAATACCCATCATACTCATCGGGATAATAAGGTTTACATTGGTATAACCCATTAAAATATATACAGGTATAATTAATAAGGATCCCAGCATCATCAATAATGAACGTTTACCTATATGATCGGCAAGTAAGCCAAAAAGAGGTGTAAAGACCATTGCCGACAGCGTTAAAATGCTGGATAAAAATCCGGCATATTCACGGGTTACTCCGTGTGTTTCCTGAAAGAATTTTATGGCAAATGTTTGAAAAGGGAACATAGCCGAATAAAATGTAATACAAAGCAATACTATATACCAGTACGACTTGCTGAAAGCTTTAAAATTTAAAAACGAAAAAACTATAATTAATACATACACAACACATTGTAGCAATATTTCCACATCATTTTTGAAAACAAAGTTAATGAGCCAAACCGCAATGCAAATCAACAGCAACGCCACCACAAAGCGATTCTTTATGAAAGAAAAAACATCGGAAAGATTTATTTTATCTTGCTCTCCTTCTTTTCCCAAAGCATAATTTTTTCTGGAAAAACTATCAATAGCATAAAACATTCCTAACGCAAAAACACTTAGAATGGCAGCTCCTACACAAACCCAAAGAGGCCCTTGCCATGTATTGTATAAACTTTTACCCCATGATGGAGAATTCAGGGCAAGAAATGAACCCAATCGCGCCACCGTAAGATTTAAGCCAAAGGCAAATGAAAGCTGTTTCCCTTTAAACCACTGAGCAATCATGGTAGTAATAGCCACAATCATCGACTCAGCACCTAGGCCAAATATTAACCTTCCGGCAGCCATCATGATGATATCGCCCTTTAAGACTGTAACAAATGCCCCAATCAATAAAAAAAACGAAAATAATAGTGCAGCTTTCTTAGTGCCTATGCGATCAATAATCAGTCCTCCAATCAACACCATTATTATATTGGGGAAACTATAAATGCCTTGCAGGAGTCCAAGGTCGCTATCGGAAAACTTTAATTGTGTTTTTAATACATCTGCAAGCGGGCTAATGCTATCATAAATATAATAGTTTCCGCCCATGGCGAGACTAATAAATATCAGCACTACCCACTTTAAAATGGCTGGTGGTGATGGCTTTGTAGAAATATTGTCCATTATTGTTTTTTCAAAAATGTTTTTAAAGATAATTGAGCTACAATTCTTTCGCCTATAATGACTAAGGATTGCTTGAGATTGATATTCTGCGTAGTTTGATTGTAGATATTCTCCATTGACTAAAAAAAGATACTCGACAAAGATGAAGAAAAATTACTTTGATGTAAACAAAAATTAAAACTATTTATTACTTTAACCTCGTATAATAAAGCCAAAAATATCTATATCGTGTTTTTTAACTACAAACCCTTAAAAAGGGACTGAATTGAGTATTTAATGACACAACTACTAATTAATCTACTCAAACCAGATTTATGAAGGCTATTACCCATTTATTTGAAGAATGCGTTCTAAAGTATTCTAATAATCCTTTTTTATGGGAGAAAAAGAATAACACTTACGAACCCACAACATATGCCGAAACTAAAGAAAAGGTGTATCAGTTTGCTGCCGGTTTAATATCATTGGGTATAAAAAGAGGTGACAGGATTGCTTTATTATCTGAAGGTTGTAATAATTGGGTGATAAGTGAATTGGGTATTTTATATGCCGGGGCTATTAATGTGCCATTGTCGGTAAAATTGGCCGAATCCCCAGATATAAGGTTCAGATTGATCCACTCAGGTGCGAGAATGATTATAGCCTCGTCAAGCCAGTCACGCAAATTGAACGTACTTAGGGACGAACTCGATTCGCTCGAAAAAGTGATCATTTTTGAAACGGATAATGCAAATCACGAAAAAAATATAGCTTTTAGTGATGTTTTAAAACTTGGGGTGGATTATCTGCAAACCAACCGTAAAGATTTTGATATCATCTGGAAATCGATCCTGCCATCCGACCATGCAAATATCTGCTATACATCCGGCACGACCGCCGATCCGAAGGGAATAATTCTAACACATCGCAATTACACAGCAAATGTGGAACAGGGGCTTTCGCTAATGAATATTCCTTCTCATTTCATTTCATTGTTGATATTGCCGTGGGATCATGCTTTTGCGCATACTGTTGGTCCCTATATTCTAATGCATTGTGGGGCGAGTATCGCATCGATTCAAACAGGGAAAACAACGATGGATACCTTGAAAAATATTCCCATTAATATCAAAGAAATTAAGCCTCACTTTCTGCTAAGCGTGCCCGCCCTGGCAAAGAATTTTCGCAAAAACATCGAAAGTGGGATACGTGCAAAGGGACCAATTACAATGGGTCTTTTTAACCTTGGATTAAAAACAGGATTCATCTATAACGGAATAGGCTTCGATAAAGGAAAAGGATGGAGGTTTATACTAAAGCCTTTTGTGGCATTATTCGACAAAATTCTCTTTTCGAAAGTTAGGGAAGCGTTTGGCGGCCGGTTGGAATTTTTTGTTGGGGGAGGAGCATTGCTAGATATAGAATTGCAACGTTTCTTTTATGCCATTGGCATCCCAATGTATCAGGGCTATGGATTAACAGAGGCTTCACCCATTATTTCATCAAATGCCCCTGCAAAACACAAATTGGGATCATCGGGGTTTCTGGTTAAACCTATGGATTTAAAAATATGTGACCTTGAAGGTAATGAGTTACCAATTGGCGAAAAAGGGGAAATCGTGATTCGTGGCGAAAACGTAATGGCCGGGTATTGGAATAATCCTGCTGCAACTGAAGAATCACTTAGAAACGGATGGCTATATACGGGCGATTTAGGCTTGATGGACAAGGATGGGTTTTTGTATGTATTCGGGCGGTTTAAAAGTTTGTTAATTGGCGATGATGGTGAGAAGTATAGTCCGGAAGGTATTGAAGAGGCTCTTATTGCCCAATCGCCCTTTATCGAGCAGTGCATGTTGTATAATGATCAAAAACCATATACCATAGCATTGGTTGTAGTTAACAAAGAAGCTGTAAAACGATGGATGCAAAAGCACCATCATCATGTGCATCATGGAGACGAGCTGACAGCTGCCTTAAAATTAATTGAAAGCGAATTACAGGAGTACCGCACTGGTAAAAAACATGGAGATATGTTTCCTCAACGCTGGCTACCAGCTGCTGTAGGCATATTGCCCGAGGGCTTTACTGAAGATAATCAAATGTTGAATAGTACGATGAAAATGGTACGCGGAAAAATTACTGATCGTTATACCGATTTCATTAAATTTCTTTATACACCTGAGGCAAAAAATATCTGCCATAGCCGCAACATGAACGAAATGTTGAGATTGGGATTTACTAAGCAAGGGGAGGCTTAAAACTCAATGGTGGTAAACTACATTTTATTTCGTAAACAATGATAATTTGTATAACGAAATAGCGCCATCAACCGTATAATCCAAACTTTGAATTAAAAAATACCTTGAAGATGGAACCAATTTTAATTGAGTCAACTGACGAAACGCCCAAAATAGTTTGCAATATTCAAGGCAAAATTGAAATCACCGGTAAATCGTTAACCGAGGATCCTTTGGCTTTTTACAATCCTATTCATACCTGGATAGCAAATATCGATACTGAAAATATCATCATGGAAATGTCGCTTGAATATATGAATACGGCGAGTTCGAAACAAATATTTACATTAATAGAATTAGCAAAGAAAAACAAAACGAAAAAACAACTTACGATAAACTGGTATTACGAAGCAAATGACGAGGATACAATTGATATTGGAAAAGAATTTGAGTCACTATTAGAAATACCATTCAATTTTATTATTCAATCATAAATAAAAAAAGGAACACGATTTTCATCTGTCCCTTTTTGTCAAATATAATGGAATGTATTATTATACAATTGCTTCCATTGCAGTCATTGCAGCCCGTAACTCTTCGCCAATATATTCCACATCGTGGTTACGAATGGCGTCGTTAACTTTAATTAATTCGAAGTTATCTACATGGTTGTCTTTCCCTGCATTGTATGGTTTACCAATAACATCGGTTTCAATTGTTTTCATAAAGTCGGCCAATAAAGGCTTACATGCATGATCGAACAAGTAGCAACCATATTCGGCAGTGTCAGAAATAACTCGGTTCATCTCAAACAATTTCTTACGAGCTATGGTGTTAGCAATCAGAGGCGTTTCGTGTAACGACTCATAGTAAGCGGATTCTTCTTTAATACCTGTTTCGCACATTACTTCGAACGCTAATTCAACACCTGCTTTTACAAAAGCAACCATTAAAAGGGCATTGTCATAATATTCTTGTTCGTTAATTTTCATGCTACCTGCGGGAGTTTTCTCGAAAGCAGTTTCACCTGTAGCAGCACGCCAGGTTAACAAGTTTTTGTCGCCGTTCGCCCAGTCTTTCATCATGGTAGCTGAAAATGCGCCCGACATAATATCATCCATGTGTTTTTCGTATAATGGACGCATAATTGATTTCAAATCTTCAGCTAAATTAAACGCTTTAATTTTTGAAGGATTGGACAAACGATCCATCATGTGAGTAATGCCACCAAGTTTTAACGCTTCGGTAATAACTTCCCAACCGTATTGAACTAATTTAGATGCATATCCTTTGTCAATACCTTTTTCAACCATTTTGTTGAAGCAAAGAATTGAACCTGTTTGAAGCACCCCACATAATATGGTTTGCTCACCCATTAGGTCTGATTTTACTTCGGCAACAAATGATGAATGAAGCACTCCGGCTTTATGTCCTCCAGTACCAACGCAATAGGCTTTAGCAATTTCCAGACCATCACCATTAGGGTCATTTTCACGATGTACAGCAATAAGGGTAGGAACACCAAAGCCTCTTAAATATTCGGCACGTACTTCCGAGGCAGGAGATTTTGGAGCAACCATTACAACAGTAAGATCTTTACGAATTTGGTTGCCTTCTTCAACAATGTTGAAACCGTGTGAGTATGATAAACAAGCCCCTTTTTTCATTAATGGCATTGCCTGGTTAACAACAGGAGTGTGGTATTTATCGGGAGTTAAGTTAAGCACTAAATCGGCAGTTGGAATTAGTTCACTAAAGGTGCCCACTTTAAACTTGTTTTCAATAGCATTTACATACGAAATGTGTTTTTCGGAAATTTCAATTTCGCGCAAAGCATACGAAATATCTAATCCGCTATCGCGCATGTTTAAGCCTTGTGCTAAACCTTGTGCACCACAACCTAATACAACAATTTTTTTACCTTTTAATTTGTTAACGCCATCGGCAAATTCCGATTCGTCCATAAAATCACATTTACCTAATTGTTCAAGTTGAACACGCAAAGGAATGGAATTGAAATAATTAGCCATTTTTTATTTATTTAGAATTATTGATTCAAAAAAGTAAGCGATATTAGAGTCAATATAACTGAACTTATTTTATTTTTTCAATTTCCTTGAGATACTGAGTTAACAATTCTTTAGGATTCTTGGTAACAGCAACTGTTCCTGAACGGGTAAACTGGGTTACTCCATATGCATCAAGCTTTTGAAACAGATCCTGAGTTTCCGATTTGTATCCGGTTTTTTCGATGACAGTATAATCTGGAGTAATTTCGAGAATCCGAGCGCCTGAATTGCGAACGAGATTTTCAATTTCATTACTTTTCATCAATGCCTCGGTGGGCACTTTGTAAAGCGCAAGCTCCTGTTGAATTATTTCATCATTTGTGTGATAGAACGCTTTAAGCACTTCTACCAATTTTTCAATTTGCTTAGTGACTTTTTCAACTTTCTCCAGCGTATTTTTAATGACGATTGTAAATTTATGCACACCCTGAATGGATGATTGAGAAACAGTTAAACTTTCGATGTTAACCTGACGCCGCGTAAATATAATGGTGATTCGGTTTAGAAGCCCAATACTGTTTTCGGAAAATGCTGTAATTATATATTCTTGTTCCATAGGTCAAAATTAAGAAAAATGTTTTAAAACATTGTTATTCTAGTCTAATTTCTGATACTGAGCTTCCGGCCGCTACCATTGGAAATACATTGTCCTCCTGTTCTACTTTAACTTCAAGCATATAAGGACCTTTATGATTTATCATTGTTTCAATTGCATCATCCAAATAATTTCTGGAGGAAACTTTTTGTCCGGCAATAGAATAGGCTTTTGCAATTGCAATAAAATCGGGATTTATTAATGGAGTTGATGAATAGCGTTTATCAAAAAACAGTTGTTGCCACTGACGAACCATTCCAAGGAAATTATTATTTAACACTACAATTTTTACCGCTACTTCACTTTGAAAGATGGTTCCCAACTCCTGAATCGTCATTTGCAATCCTCCGTCGCCACATACACAAACCACTTCTCTTTCGGGAGCTCCAATCTTTGCACCTATGGAGGCTGGTAATCCAAATCCCATGGTTCCTAATCCACCGGATGTTATTGCCGATCGGGTTTGATTAAACTTAAAATATCGTGCAGCGACCATTTGATGCTGACCTACATCGGTTACCAAAATAGCATCACACCCTGTTTTTTCATTTATACGACGAATAACTTCACCCATGCTTAAACCTTCTTTTTCAGGGTATAAGTCATGTTGGATCACCTTTTCGTATTCTATCTCAGCACATTTTTTAAATTCATTTACCCAGGCTTCATGTTTGCCGGGATTTACAAATTCCGAAAGCAAAGCCAGAGATTCTTTGGTATCACCCAAAACCGAAACTGTAGTCTTTACAATTTTGTCAATTTCTGCCGGGTCAATTTCAAGATGAATAATCTTTGCTTGTTTGGCATATCGTTTTACATCACCGGTAACACGATCGTCGAAACGCATTCCAATGGCGATTAATACGTCGCATTCGTTGGTTTTAACGTTTGGACCATAATTTCCGTGCATACCAAGCATACCCATATTTAGGGGATGATCCGTTCTCATAGCGGATGCTCCTAAAAGCGTCCATGCAGCCGGAATACCTGTCTTCTCAAGAAAAGCAATCAATTCTTTCTCAGCGCCGCCCAGAATAACACCCTGTCCTACCAAAACATAAGGTTTTTTGGCGTTGTTGATAATTTCGGCAGCTTCTTTTACTTTTTCAATATCCACTTTAGGAACAGGAACGTAGCTGCGAATACTTTCACATTTGGTGTACAAAAAATCAAATTTAGCAAACTGAGCGTCTTTGGTAATGTCGACCAAAACGGGTCCCGGCCTGCCGGTTCTGGCAATATAAAAAGCTTTTGCAATGGCAGCAGGAATATCCTCGGCTCTGGTAACCTGTACATTCCACTTGGTTACAGGCATTGAAATACCAATTACATCAGTTTCCTGAAAGGCATCGGTACCCAACAATGGCGCTCCTACCTGTCCGCTAATGCAAACCAGTGGGGTTGAATCAATCATAGCATCGGCAATACCTGTAATAAGATTGGTTGCCCCCGGGCCGGATGTTACTAATGCAACACCTACTTTACCTGATGCACGGGCATATCCCTGAGCGGCGTGTGCAGCTCCTTGCTCATGGCGAACAAGTATGTGCCTTATCTTTTCCTCGTAATGATACAAGGCATCGTAAACAGGCATGATTGCTCCGCCAGGATAGCCGAATATTACATCTACGCCTTCCTCAATTAACGAAAGTAATAACGCTTCCGAACCGGTTATATGCTTTGTTACAGGGCTAATGGTCTCCTTTTTTTCTTTGGTCATCGTTTCCATGTCTGTTTAATTTTACATTTGTTTATTTACTTATTACACAATACGAATTCTACTTTGACGCTTTAGAAAAACCAACCTGTTTTTACCCTGAACCCCTATAAGGCAAAGGTTGATCTTTCAGATTTTTCCCTTCAGGGGAGAGGTAAAAAAGTATAAAAAAATTTAAACTGTCAAAATAGAACGACCTACTTTTATTATATGATACGAATAGCTCCCAAATCGGCCGAACTTACCATTGATGAATAAGCTTTTAACGCTTTGGATATATTACGTTTACGCGAAACAGGGGTGTAAGCCTCACCTCCACGGCTTTCTTCACTTTTCTTGCGACTGGCAAGCTCCTGATCAGAAATCATCAAATTAATGCTTCGCTGCGGAATATTTATTTCAATCACATCGCCATCCTTAACAAATGCAATGGCGCCTCCACTGGCAGCTTCCGGAGAGATATGCCCTATTGATAATCCGGAAGTTCCACCGGAAAATCGTCCATCAGTAACTAGTGCACAGGCTTCGCCAAGTTTTTTTGATTTGATATATGACGTAGGATAAAGCATTTCCTGCATTCCTGGCCCGCCTTTGGGGCCTTCGTAACGAATTACCACAACGTCGCCGGCAGTAACCTTTCCGCCGAGAATTCCTTCGCAAGCATCATCCTGTGATTCAAAAACCTTGGCTATCCCTTTGAAAAGGAATATTTTTTCGCTTACACCAGCAGTTTTCACAATACAGCCTTTCGTTGCAATATTTCCATAAAGAACAGCTAAGCCTCCATCTTTGCTGTAGGCATTGTTAATATTTCTGATACAACCATTTTCGCGATCAGTATCCAGTTCTTTAAAGGAGGCATTCTGAGAACCCATCACTAGGTTACGACCTCCTCCGGGTGCACTTTTGTATATTTCGAACGCTTCAGCGATAGCAGTCGAACCTGTTATATCGTAGGCCTCAATGGCGCCCTTCAGGGTAAATCCATCAACCCGTTTTACTGAGGCATCAACTAATCCGCCTTTTTCAAGTTCGTTCATGATGGATAGAATACCACCAGCCCGCCCTACATCTTCAACATGGTAGTTCGAACTTGGCGCAACTTTACATAATACCGGGGTTTTACGGGAAAGTTCATCAATGTCCGTCATGGTGAAATCTACACCTGCTTCATAAGCAATGGCTAATAAATGAAGAACGGTGTTTGTCGATCCGCCCATCGCTATATCAAGCGTCATGGCATTTGTAAAAGCCGTTTTTGTTGCAATCGACCGGGGTAATACACCGTCGTTTCCATTGAAATAATAATCGTTGGCAATCTTCACAATAAGCGACGCTGCTTTTTCGAATAAAATGGTGCGTTGTTTATGCGTGGCTAAGGTAGTGCCGTTGCCGGGAAGTGCAAGACCAATAGCCTCGTTAAGACAATTCATAGAATTTGCAGTAAACATCCCTGAACAAGATCCACAGGTAGGACAAGCCAATTTTTCGATCTTCGACATCAATTCATCAGAAACCGATTCGTCGCCAGCAAGCACCATGGCGTCAACAAGATCGTACTTTTTTCCTTCGAGGTTACCAGCTTCCATGGGACCGCCCGAAACGAATACAGTTGGGATATTCAGGCGCATAGCAGCTATAAGCATGCCAGGAGTAATTTTATCGCAATTGCTGATACAAATCATGGCATCGGCTTGGTGAGCATTTACCATGTATTCAACGCTATCGGCAATTAAATCGCGCGATGGAAGAGAATAAAGCATTCCATCATGACCCATAGCAATACCATCATCAATTGCAATAGTATTGAATTCGGCAGCGAAACAACCATGAGCCTCGATTATCGTTTTTATTTGTTGTCCAATATGATGCAGGTGAGCATGACCCGGAACAAATTGGGTAAAAGAGTTTACTATGGCAATAAGCGGTTTACCCATCTGCTCTTCTTTCATCCCATTGGCGCGCCAAAGACTTCGGGCGCCAGCCATCCGGCGTCCCTGGGTAGTTGTTGAACTTCTAAGTTTATAAGGCATATATTAAAATTTTAGTTGCAATATTAAATAAAAAAACCCTTCTCATTGCTGTGAGAAGGGCTTCTTGGTTTCATATAGACACAATGCATTCTCACCCCAGTAATTTTCTGACGAGCACCACTAGAATGACAAGAATATATTGCGAAACGATTTTCATACTCCGAAATCTAAATTATCACACAAATATATTGAATAAAAATTAAATTCAAAATCATATTTGTAAAAAATATGACATTTATCACTGTTGAATTATCATAATATGTTTTATAACAGAGTTTTGATACTATAAAAAAAGATCACAAAAAGTTATAAAGGCATTATGTTGTCTTTTTTTCACTAGAAGTGCGAGTGTCAATGAGATTTTAAAATTAAATTTAATACATTTGCACCGCAAAACAAAAAGACTCCGTAGCTCAGCTGGTAGAGCAATTGACTCTTAATCAATGGGTCGACGGTTCGAGCCCGTCCGGGGTCACAGCTTGCAAAGCCCGTAAATCATTAGGTTTACGGGCTTTTTCATGCCTTTAGGTTTTCTTGATCAATTGGTGTATTATGGCATTTAGGGGATTGAATAGGTAATTTCTGTTTTTGCACGTTTTATGCTAAAATATTAAATTTTATGATAACGTTAAAGGTCTGTATTATTCGCAATTAAACCTATGAATTTTAATCCATAGTTGTTTATTTTCAGTTGCACAAGTATCTTAATCCAAAACAGCAAACACCATTCCTTTTAGCTTTATCTCCTTTTCAACAAATGAGTTTTGATTCACCGAATTTAAAACCGGTTGTCCCCCACCAACCGAAACAGTATACTTGCCGGGTTTAACAACCCTATGATACTTATTGTCAATCAGTGAAAACTGGTCCGGGTTTAATGTAACCTCGACATTTTTAGATTCTCCTGCCTTTAAAAATATGCGTTTAAAACTTGCCAATGTGCGAATTGGCACAATCTCGCCTGGTTCATTATTCCTCACGTAAATCTGAACTACTTCTTCTCCATCCATTTTCCCCGCATTGGTGACCTCCACAAAAATCTTTACTCGACTACCTGTGGTTGCAGTATCAGGTACATTCATGTTTTTATATGTAAATGTTGTGTAACTCAACCCAAACCCAAATGGATATAACGATTCTCCTTTAAAATAGCGGTAAGTTCGTCCTTCCATGGCATAATTTTTAAAATCGGGCAACTGATCGATTGATTTGTAAAACGTTATAGGAAGCCGTCCTGAGGGATTGAAATCACCAAACAAAAGCCGGGTAACTGCAGTGCCTGTTGCCTCTCCCGGATAGAATGCCTGAATTATTGCAGGAATGTTTTTAGATTCCCAATTCATTGCAACGGCACTTCCGCTAAAATTAATATACACGATGGGTTTACCTGTTTTATAAAGCACCTGAAGTAAATCTTCCTGAATTTTCGGCAGGTTTAAATGTGTCCGGTCGCCATGAGAAAACCCATCTGTCTCAATTTTCATTTCCTCACCTTCGAGATTGGATGAAATGCCTCCGCAAAAAATGATGACGTCTGATTTGGCTGCCGCCTCCAGTGCTTCCTTGTGATAATCGCGTGACACATCAACCCAGCTTAGGGACGCAAATTGCTGCTGGTGATTGCTGGCCCACCAGAAAGGGGCTACTTTTAAAGTAGCTTCCAGTTTGTATTGCCTTTTCTTTTCAAGCTTTACTTCATTACCATTTACCAATTTGCTATCGATAATTAACTGAACATTTCCTGAAAAAACATAGATGCCTGATTTCTCTGGAACAAGCATACCTGTCCATTTGACTCCAAAAGACTCGTCAACAAATTGATTGATAGGCGATTTATCCCAATAAAAGTCAATAGCCTCATCAATGCGCACAATTATTGGCTTGCCTGTTAGGGATGTGTCCTGGAAATATTCTGCTTTCAATCCGCTGATCAGTTTTCCGTTTTCGGTATGAAAGAAACTATTTTTTTTAACTACCTCAAAATCGGTAAAAACTCCGGGAACTATTGGACACCCAGGAGTATAGAAAACGTTTTGCTTGCCCAATCTTTCCTGTAATCCTTGTAAAGGGGTTGTAGGATGGATAGGATCTCCGTTATAATTGCCAGTCAAAATGGTGGAATTGTTGGCATTCGGGCCAATCAAAGCTATTTTTTTGACATTTTTTAATGGCAGAATACCTGCGTTTTTTAATAAAACCAATGATTTTTCAGCCGCTTCCTGTGATAGTTTCAGATGTTTCTCGGAACCAACCACCGACATAGGTATTTGTGAGTAGCCTATCTTGGTATCCGGATCGAACATACCCAGCATAAACCGTGCTTTGAATAACCGTTTTACCGAAACATCAATGTCTTTTTCGTTTATCATTCCTTTGCGAACAGCCTCATCCAAATGATCTTCCACAAAAGCACGACTTTCCTCGCAATTCAAATCGGTTCCGGCTGAAATAGACCAACCCCACGCCTGGGCGGGCGTTTGAACCACGTGATGAGCTGTTTTGGAATAAAAATCGGTTATGGCTCCGCAGTCGGACACAATATATCCTTTAAACCCAAATTCATTCCGCAGAATATTACTAAGCAAAATATCTGAACCACAGCAGGGTTTGTCTCTGAATCTATTATAGGCACACATGATCGATTGAACATTGGCTTCTTTAACTGCCGCTTTAAAGGCAGGCAAATAGGTTTCGTACAAATCGCGGTCGTTAATGTACACATTGTCAACGTGACGACTATATTCGGGACCGCTGTGAACAGCATAATGTTTTGCGGTGGCAATCACTTTCATGTATTTGGGATCGTTACCCTGAAGTCCCTTTATAAAATTAACCGCCATGCGACCTGTAAGATACGGATCTTCACCATAAGTTTCCTGTCCTCTTCCCCATCGGGGATCGCGGAAAATGTTGATGTTGGGAGTCCAAAAGGTTAATCCCATATATATTGATCGGGCATTTTGACGAACAAAATCATGGTGCTTTGCCCTGGCTTCATCCGAAACTGCTGTGCCAATACGAAACATTAGCTCCTGATCAAATGTTGCCGCCATCCCTATGGCCTGTGGAAAAACAGTAGCTTTCCCTGCCCTCGCAACTCCATGAAGACATTCGTTCCACCAGTTATAGGCAGGAACTCCCAGGCGATCGATTGCCGGTGCCTGATTAAACAATTGCATCACCTTTTCCTGCAAGGTAAATCGGGAAACCAAATCGTCTACCCGCTGTTCGAGCGGTAATTCCGAATTCTGAAATGGAAAATCTGCTTTTTGCTGTCCCGGCAATGGGGCTGCCAGTAAGGTTAGTATGACAATAAAAAATTCTTTAAATTTCATTTTATCAGGTTTATAGATTTTTAAATTCAAAAACTGCACAATCATTCTGTCGTTCGCTCAAATTTTCAATTTATTATTGACAATTTTGTCAATGGTGTCAAAAAGTTTTGGCCCGGCTTTGCCCTCATTTACCAGCTTTCTCCAGATGGCATAAACTGCCACATTCCAACCCATATTTGGCTTCCAGGGTTCTCCGGTAATCGTATTCAAACACTCATAGGTAGTTGCGCCGATGTTGAAATCGAGCGAAACCCTCCATATAAGTTCATCCTCAGCTTCTTTAATTCCATGAAGATAGGCATCAATCAGAAATAAATTGTCGTACAAAAAATAGGAGCCCCCTTTAAAATACCGGCCATTAGGCATTTTTTCACGATTGACCTGAGATATGTAGTTTTTTACATCGTACATGGCTTCCGGCAGATATTCACCATTTGGAAGGCTAACCACCTTAAATCCGTAAGGTGTTTTTGAGTTACCAACCATTTTTTTGTAATGTAATAACACTGTTTTACTATCAAGCATTTTACGATTGAAGTATACCTGTGAAATCAAGTCCGGAACCAGAGGATCAGGACCAAGTATGGTGTTTTTTTTCCTGCTGACAGGATAAAACCCTTCCTGAGAATTAAACATTTCCCTGTAAGCTTGCATCGCTTTATCGGGATCTGATTTTACAGCCAGTTTCATTTCCTTGGCAGCCGTCAATACCAATGCAAAAAGACCCTGGTTGTATGTGATCACATCATCCTTATCAAAAGCAATGACATCTCCCCAGTACTGAAAATCGAGCCGTCCGTCTTTTTCTGTGAAGCTATAAAAACAATTGTTTTTCGCACGGGTTTCAATGGCATTTATGTACTCCTGAACCTTTTCCGAATCAACACGTTTTCCTTCTTTAAATGACCGGTATGCCCATAAAACTGCCATTAATGGATATTCTGCATAAGAATTAACGTTTGCAAGTTCGCTTTTTAAACACTCTGCAGAATAAGCAGGATCTAGCATGGTAGAAATCCAGAACGCGTCACGGCAATACTGTGTATTTCCGTATTCAACGGATGGAACTACCCAATACCTGCTCTTTCCGGTTTCATTTGTTCTAAGATTCATGTAGGCGGTAGTAAAGGACAATGCACCAAAATAATCGGCTACCCGGCCACGAGAGAAATGCTTTGCAGCCAATTGATTGACATTTTTTCGCAAGTCGTTAACTGAATTTCCTCTGCATGTAAACAGAATCCCTTCAAATACATGCGGGCGGTCTCGGGTGACAGGTTGATACATGGCCAATATCTTGCCAGGAGACATTTTCTGGGTTTTGTCGGTATTGTAATCTATTTTCAACACGCTGGTATCAGGTCTCAATCCGGGAGTTTCTCCATTATCTCCCGATGACAATTCGATTGTTTTGTGATTGGGATAATAGGCCTGGCTGGTAAAATTTTCGTACAAGGCCGGTGTTCCGTTCAGGGCCACCATAAAAGAGGAATCGCATTTAAGAGCGACCATTGGCACTGCTTGCTTGGCAATTTTTTCCGTTATCCAGGCATCAACATCGTGCGGACTTTGGCGATAAATTTCAGGACTTTTTACTTCTTCATTAAAATTATAAGGAATATGAGATATGTGGTAATTACCTTTTAATGAGAAATATAATTTTGTTTCGCCTCCCGTTGTTGTTGCTTCGGCTTTAAAAACGGTATATTCAGTTTCGGGTGTAAGCGTAAATGCTACATGTACCCCATTTACAACTGTTTGGAAAGAAAACGGTTCATTTAAATTGTCGGGCAGCTTGCAAACCTCAACATCTGGTTTTTCGGGCTGTTTAACCATTAACGACCAGGTTACAACTTTTTTTGAATGCACAGAACAACTGCAAAGAAGTCCCAAAATAAATATAGTGCAAATAAGTTTTGCTTTCATTTGTAATTTTTATGTAATCTAATAAAATGAACAATAGGAATATGTTAATATTTCCCTTGTTCCAAAAATTTCATGATTCCCATCAATGCGCCCCAGTGGTAAAAAGGGTCGCTATTTTGCTGGTCTTTAAGGTTATTTACCCCCTTTTGGGAGTTGATATTTTCGAATACAGCACCGTGCTTGTTCCAAGCTTGTATAAACATGTCGTACGATTTCTCGGCAAGCTCGGTGGCAGCCGCCTTATCGTAGTTTCGTAACCCCAAATATACCAGAAAATTCATTGGACCCCAAACGGCACCACGCCAGTAATTGTTGTCGTAACTTTTATCGTTAAAGGCGCAGGATGGTAACATGTACTTGCTATAAAACTCTTTAGGATTGTAAAAATGCTCCTTGAGCATTCGTTGGGTTTGTTTTTGCGTTGGAATACCTGCCAAAAATGGATAAAACAATGTAGCTGAAAGCTTTTGACTAAAAGATTGTTTGTCGGGAAACCAGTTCAAAAATATGCCCGTTTTCTCATCCCAGAGCAAATCGGTAATGGAAGAGTATTGCTTTGCTCGTTTCATCAGTTCGTTGGCGTCATCAGATTTCCCCAATTCATTAGCCATTTTAGCAAGATATTTACAATCTGTTATATACAAACTATTCAATCCAACATCTGCCATATCAAATACTGAATTGGACCCAATGTCTTTCATAACGGCTTCATCATACATTGGGGCATTATCCAGCCCCGACTCCCAGGCAGCCATCTGATGTCCAGCCCCTTTTATACATCCCCAGGTTAAAAAGTTTTTATACGTGCGGTTATTAATCCACCAGCGGTTCCAGGTAAGCAGATCGTTGTAAACTTCTTCCAAAAACCACTTTTCTTTGTGCTTTTGATAAATTAACCAGCACATGGTGCTACCAACAGGCGGCTGCGAGATTCCGGTTGCTACCCTGCCGGGCATTTGCCATTGGCCAACATAGCCATCGTGGTTTAAACCTTTGGTCATAGCAATTGCATTGCTGTAAGCCAGTTCCTTGTTATCGAGAGCAAATAAATACGCTGCAAAATATGTATCCCACTCAAAAAGCACGTATCCTTGCCAGGCTTCGTTCCAGCTTCGGGTAACCGGGGTTATGGCTCGGTTTTTTTCGGCATCGTAAATGGTGTTCCAACCCAAAACGGTTTGTATGCCCCGAAAACCTTCGGCTAATTGTCCAAATTTTTCGGAATAACTGTAATATTTGTTTTTTGCAGTTTCAATAATGGATGTAATTTTAGATAACGATTTTTCGGCCCCGGTATAAAACCCAATGGTTGAATCGCCTTTAAAATTCATATATGGAGATGTATATGATTGATACGTTTCGATGTTTTGTGCTGTAGACCGGATAGTATATTCTGCATTATTAAATTTGGCAGTGATTGTTTTTCCGGTTCGGTGAATATCGCCTTCGCGATTCCACATTATTCCGGTTTCCAATTCAATATAATAGTGGGTACCCGATTGAATAACCGGAGTAACCAGCACTACAATGCTGTTTCCACTGGCGGACGATTGCACCCGAATGGTGTTTCCCTTCCAGTTATTGATAAGCAATTCGGTATACGACCCATCAAACGTATGAGCTATTGGCCTAACCAGCCGCGATGTATCGGCATTAAACTCATCAACAAAATAATCGGCATCGCCTGGACGGCCTATAAATGTTTGCCGAACATTTAGTTTCATAACCAAACCTTCGGGAAGTAAAACATGAGAGAGCATGCTTCCGTAACTCCAAGTATTCCAACCCTTACAGAGTTTTTGCTGCAATTCGGCATAGTTGCTGCTTTGCGAATAAACCGCGTGAAAACCTGTCCAGACAAATAAAATTAAAATCAACCGTTTCATGTGTTTACGTATTAGTATTATTAAACAATGCAACTATTTATACCCACCACGAAAAAAAGTTAATGGTATTCATTTTACCTAATTTTGTTATCCATTGGCGTTAATTAAAGTCGTATACCGTACATGACAATGGAGGCACATTCACCGATGCCCCTTTAACAGATGTAACATCGGTATTTTTGCTTTGCAGATAAGTGAGGCTTTGTGACCATTCATCGATAGTTTCGGGCTGATAAACCCACTTTGTGTTGTTTGTTGCATTTCCGGTAAAGCCAATAATGTTTAGCGATACTATTTGCGTACTTTTTGATTTGTTAATAATAAAAACCGACATTAATGCAAAATTGGCAGTATGGCTCACGGTAATTTCTATAGTATTGTTGTTCTGTTGCGTTTTCTTATCCACAAGGGGGTACAAATGGTCGTTAAGGACCTGTAGGGAAATACCCACTGGCGAAAGCGCACTTTCACTACGATCGGAAAAAACATTGTAGGTATTCTCCAATCCTCCCATGTACCAGGTAACCCAGTTCATCGTTCCAATTACATTCGCATAACTGCCGTATTGCAGCAACAATTGCATGTTATGCAGGCCTTTCCATGCGCAATTGTTCTTAGGGTTTAATGGAGCATACGTACAAAGCGATGAAATTTCGGTAACAATTACTTTGGAGGGAATGCTGGTATCATTCAGCTTATTGCGGGCATCGATAAAGCGCTGTACCATAATTTCGTTACTGCCATTCCAGTTGAGCATGTCTTTCGATAAAAAGTCGTTGTAGGTTTGCATAGCCGAATACTGGTGGATAACAGCAAACCCCATGTTGTTTTTAATTAATGGCAACAATGCTTCCCAGCGGCTTCCATCCCAAAAGGTGTTTGCTCCACATTCAATGGAGGGATCGATGGCTTTAAGTTGCGGTACTAACTCGTTGAATACTTCGGCATAAACTGCTGCAGTGGTTTTATCGGGGTCAAGGTCGTCTTCATTACCGATCTCCCAATACTTTACACCATATTTTTTAGTGACGTTTGCATACGTAACAAACGCTTTATGAGCATTATATAGTTCAGTTCTTGTCATTTTTGGGCTAGGCGTTGCTGTGAACGCTGCATATACCGGTAAAAGCACAACAGGTTCGGCACCAACTGCTTTACAAATAGTAATAAATTTATCAAAATCGAGTGCCGGGGTATAATTCCACCCGTTCATATTGGCGGCCATATGGGTAGTTAACTCTCCGTTTCGTTGGTATGTTGAAGTTTTTACCGAGGCAATTCCTTTGGGAGGATTCGCTGCATCAAATACTATGGAGCCACCCAGATAATACCGCATAAAGTGAGGTTTAATTTTTTGAAATGAGGTTGTGGTTAGGCTTGCATCGCTAAACGAACTGGTGCTTACACCAATGAATTTACTTTCGTGGTCGTGTGGAACAATAACCGGATCAATGGGTTTAATAGTGTCAGTAGCAATGGGCTTTTCGTGCTCGTTGGTAGTTTTTTTACACGAAAATACCAGTAAGCCAAATAAAAAAAACAGTGGTATAAGATTTTTATACATTTGATGAAATATGGCAGTAATGGGTAAAATAAAGGGGAATAGCAACAAACTATTCCCCTTTAAAAAAGATTGTCAAGTTCGCTTAATAAATCGGTTTACCGTCAGTACCCAACTTATTTAAAGTGAGTTTATCAATAGCTATACCAGCACCAAAAGTTGAACCACCACCTTTACCAACTTTAATGATAAAGGAATAAGTACCCGCCTTTGTAACCGGAAATACACCATCAACATCGGCCCGATTTAATGTAATATGTTTATGTGGGAATAAACCATCCAGTGCAGGCAATACAACTTGCCATCCTGTCCAACCACCATAATACCAACCGGATACTGCAGGATCGTGAATATTGGAATCTTTTCCTTCAATTGGAATAGAGTCGTTTAAATAAAACTCAAACCACTCATTTGCCATTGTAGTAGTTGAAACTTTATCTTCGCCAGCTTCTTTAATCAGGTACGAAATTTGATAGTTTCCTGCATCCAGTGTAATGCTCTGAGAGAAAAGAGTTCCTTCTTCATTTTTCTTACCTGGATGGTCATTAGCTGGGAAAATATACAAACAACCTCCGCTACCCAACGTTGGCTTATAAGTGGTGTAGCCAAATGCGTACTTAACGTTTTGTAATACTTTAAGTGAGTCCATTTGACCTTGGTGATTTACTGTCCAGAATGCAACATCCGTTGGTTCAAAATCGCCACCTTTTAAGTAATTTTTAGGGAATGGCATTTTAACAGTATCCGTCATTATGGAAGTAGTTGTACCAGCAGCACCAACAGCCGTTAATGTTACAACGTAATTACCACCTTGCGCATACGTATGCACCGGAGCAGATAATATGGAGACTGTACCATCGCCAAACGACCATGCATAACCAGTAGAATTAAGTGATGTATTGGTAAATGTAGCCATTTTTGCCGGGCCATCCACCACAAACGTAAACTTTGCCGCTGGTTGAGGAGTACTATCCTCCTTTTTACACGAACTGATCCCGGCTGCTATTACAAGCGCCAGAAACACATAATAAATCTTCACACTTTTCATAATTTAAAATTTAATAGTTAATAAAATTTAATAATTAATAATTAATAATCAGATAGTTAAATACAATATTTAAAATTTTTAATATTCCCACCGCCCAATATCCGGTGCGGTTCCTTTAAAATCAATTCCTACCATTGTTCCTTTATCTACAACTGCACTTTGGGAGGAAGATGGTTTATAATAGGTATCCCATTTTTCGCCAGTTAGTTGAAAGCCGGGATTTGACAAATAGTTATCGGATTGAGATGTTACACCCACCAAAACCCAACTGCTGCTTGCGCCTTTGTTTTTAAGATTATTTGTAAAACTGGTGGTTTGTGCTGTTGATTCCACATCGGAAACTGTTGTTCCCAAAAACACATTGTTTTTTATGGCAACATCCAAAATATGCTCACCTTTTACCCTTACCCCTATGCGGTGAGTATCAAACACGTTGTTATAAACCTGTATGTTTTTATAATCCCACGTGCGGCTGTTGTCGATATAAATGGCAGGACCGCCCGCCCAATTATCTTTAATTGCCGAATTGAGAAAAATATTGTTTCGGATGGTTATATTTTCGCGGCCCATGTCCCAAACTGCAATTCCAATGCCTTTGTTTTCGAAGTACGAATCGTAAATTTCCGCATGGGGAGCTGCCATTTCTATTGATTCTTTTCCGCTAATGCCATCTTTATCAATCATTCGTACGTTGTGCACGAGCATGTTCTTTGAAGCGCCCAATGCAGCAAACATTTCGGGATGATTAACAATAGAAAGCCATGTATTACAGTTTATGTTGTATATCTCATTTCCGGGCCCCACATTCCAAAGTTCAATGGAAATATCTTCGCCCCATTTCTTATCAGATTCATTCACCGTGATGGTACAATCGTGAATTTTTACATTCTTAAAATATCCATCGTAGATAAACTTAATCCCATACCCTTCATTATCAACTATATTCAAATTGTAAATTTCGGCGCCATCGAGTTGGGCAATATTCAGGTTACCAAGGGTTTCGTCGGTAAGGTCCTTGCCGCAGTTGGTGAATGTACAATCGTGAATAGTAATATCTTTCATGTAAAACTCTGGATACACATACCAATCCTTATTGCCAGAACCAAACACGGCACCTCGTTGGCCGATATTTAAAAAACTCACATGTTGCATACTTACTTTGTTCCTGTTTTCGACCCAAACACCGGCTTTCAGTTGCTTACCATTACCATCGATCGTAAATCCGCTTAATGTTTGATTTCCATTTTCGGGTGCAATTACTAACGATTTTGTATTTCGAAACAACGAGTTGTGAGCCGAAACTAATTGAATAAGAGCACCATCGTACCAAAGTTTAAAATCCTTATCAGTAGGGTTTACGTTCGATGGGATTTTTACCCCCTTTGAACTAAGGATGGTGGCAGTTTCTCCTGCCCCAACTATGCTTACACCAATGGGTATGATTGCTGGTTGGGTTTCTTCGAACCTACCGGCTGTTAACACTATTGTATCTCCTTCCGACGGTGGTACCATTGTTGCTGCATAAGCAAGGGTTTTAAATGGATTCGCCTGTGTTCCCTTATCCGGATTATCTTCGCCATTGGGCGAAACATAATACATTGAAACCCCTGGTGAAGGCAATACTGATGAGGCTTTTACCCTAAAAGCCATACCACTGTTTGCTGCACTAACCTGAGTTCCTGCATTGATTGCGATAACCTTCCAATAATAAAGCGTTCCCGCAACCAGTGGGGTATTTAGCTTGTATGTTGGAGTGTTAATATCGGCAATGGAAAATACTACATTTTTAAATGCACTGTCCTTAGCAATTACGAGTGAATAACTGGTAGCTCCATTGCCAGGTTCCCATATAAATACAGCATTTGCATCTATGTTGGTGGTATCCTTATGTGGTGAAACCTGAAAAAAGGCAGAAATATCCTGATTACGAACAGGCTCCTTTTTGCAGGCAACCAGGGATACAAAAAGGCAACAGGCTACGCATAAAAACTTGGTTTTAAGACTTATAAGCGAACCAAAACCTCTAATTTTTAAAAACATTTGGGTACAAGTTTTATATTGAATAAATTATACATTTATACAAAAACAGACAACAAACTATTTTAAAATAGACAGATAGTAAACTTTACTGCAGGCTTATGTCATAAATAAGTTCACGTTGAGGGATAGACCAAACAAAATCCTCGCTTGTATATGGAACTGTGGTGTAACCGCGCTCTGTTGCACGTTCTCCGGGTGGGACATCCACTTTAAGCCCGCGTAAATAGTCAATCCGGTCAGCCTCTCCAAACATTTCAACAATACGCTCATCTCCAATAATATCGGCTGTAATGTCGTTTGGAGTAATTGGTACAAACGCGCCCCCCACTGAAACATCCCATGCACGTTTACGCACAACGTTCAAATCATCGGCCGCTCCGGGCTTATCGGAACTATTATAACGTATAATAGATCGGGTGAGGTATACTTCAGCTAGTCTTATTAAAGGTATGTTTGTATTCCATAAGCCGGAACCTCTATAGTATTTCCAACACCATACCGTTGATATATTTTTAGTTTCATTGCGGGTTTCGAAAAATGAACCCGGGCGTTGCTTGTTCTCAGGGTATCTTACCGTCATAAGTTGCTGAAAACGTTTATCACTGCGGGCAGCAATATTTATTGTTGTATCGTTCAAAGGGTCGTTCATCCATCCCAATCGTTTTACAACCAGTGAGGTCATGTGGCTTTCTACCCAATTACATTTCCCATTGTTTTCATATGTATTGTTACCCACACTCAAATGGTTTGGCCCCTTTACCGCCAGCGATATATCATAATACGGAGCATAAAAAATAACTTCATTTCCCCTGGAAAGAGTACTCTTGTTATAAGCTTCAATCGGTGCTTCCGTTAAATCATAGGCTCCTTTGTTTTGATCGATAATATAATTGCATTCCACTAAAGCTTTATCATACTCTCCCCGCTGAAAATAGGTACGCATTAACATTGCCGAAGCTGCAAATTTGCTTGCCCGTACCTCATATGAAGGATGCATTACCCCATTGATGTATTTTTCAGGCAGCAGTTGGCGAGCAATTGCAAAATCCGATTGTATTAAATCCCAAACTTGTTTTGTTGTGCCTATTACGGGGTTTTTGGCCTCCGTGGTCGTGTTAGCAAAGTGAACAGGCATAGGTATATCCTTCGAATCATTTGCTCCTCCCGGAACAAAAGCATGTCCATATGTCGTCTCCAGCAAATAATAAGCATACGCTCTGCAAAAATGAATTTCACCAATAATCCGGTTAAGATTGTTTATACTGTCTTGCTCGGTGATTTCCGGAAAAAGGTTGCCCTTTTTCGTGTCCACAAAGTCAAGAGCCCAATTAGCCCCTCCAATAACTCGGTATAGGTTAAGAAAGTTTTTATCTGTATATGTATTGAATTCTTTTGATTTCCGCCAATATCCATAAGATGCATCATTTACCCAACCTATATCATCGGCCAAACTATTTTTAACAATCCAGCTGTTTACCCATGTAACATTCCATTTGTCGCCACTAAACAAAACATAATATAGCCCTATTGGAGACTTTTCGAATTCTTTTAAAGTACTCCACGGACTTTGAGGTGGCCGATCCAGTTGAAAAAAATCTTTCTTGCAGGAAATCACAATACTTATAAAAAGAAAGAGAAATATACTGTTTTTAAGCCATGATAAACTATGGTATTCCCCAACTGGTAATACCTTTGTTCCATTTCTTAAGCTTTTCTTGGTAATATATGTTTTCATTGTGTTTAATTTAAGAGTTAGAATTTAAGGTCGAGACCAACGATAACTGATTTCAGTTGAGGAATGCGAGATGAGTAATACAAAAACTCTGCTCCTTCGGGGTCAAATCCAGGATATTTTGTCATTGTAAATAGATTGGAGGCAGAAACATACACGCGTAAATTTTGAAGCCTGAGTTTTTGAGCCAGGGTTTTATTAAGCGTATACCCTATTTGAGCGTTTCGAAGCCGGATATAATCGCCTTTGTAAAGCTCACGGTTATGAAACACATAATATTGGCTAAAGTCAGAGCTTACTCCCTCCGGAGTTTTGTACGTTCCCTTGGCTACCAATTGTGGATATTTTGAAATGTCTCCAACTGTTTTCCACGAATTATCATAAATATCTTTCAGTACCAAGGCAGTAGGATATGGCGCGGCTGCTAGCTGACGGTCGTAATCCAGTATATAATTGCCACCGGAGAACGACACCATAAAACTAAAATCCACATTCCTAAACTGAAAAGTATTGGTTATACCACCATAATATTTAGGATCGGTCGATTTCCCTTTTTGGTAAAATCGATTGGCTTGAATATTGGTGTTGCTGGCATATATAAGACTATCGCTTCCGCTGATAGTTTTAGCCCGTTCGGTATCTCCGTTTTTGTTAAATTTGATTTTATCCAAAGCGTAAATCATGGGCAAACCGGTTAACCTGTCCACACCTGCCCAGTCAGCAATAAAATATTCGTAACGTATTTCCCCGGTTTTTGAAATTTCAACAGGTTGTCCAAAGGTATTCTTATCGTTGCTTAAGCCTATGCCAGTTTGATCGGCCTCCGGGGTAAGTTTCTTAATTACATTTTTATTAAAGGAGATGTTAAAATCGGTAGTCCATCGAAATGCTTTAGATTCAATGTTAACCATATGGAGTTCAATTTCAAACCCGGTATTGGCTAAATTTCCAACATTGCTCCAAATTGAATTGGCACTACCCGCGTAGGAATCGGCATTTGACTCTGAAATACCTGCGGAAACTGGCAATGGTATAGTAAACAACATATTGGTAACCAATCGATGATAATATGCTAACGATCCATTGATTTTATTTTTGTTAATCCCAAAATCAATTCCAATATCGGTACTTTTTGTAGTTTCCCATTTTAATTCGGAATTCGCAATGTTTGACGGAAGTGTTCCATTAATACCGCCAATTGCAATACTTCCGTATGTAGGATCGGAGGTATAATTTATTGCGTCCAAATTGGTGGGAATATTGGAATTCCCAATTTCTCCGTAACTGCCTCTGAATTTTAGAAAAACATTATCGCCAACTATCGGCTTTAAAAATTTTTCTTCGGAAATAATCCATCCTGCAGATGCTGCTATAAAATGTCCCCAACGGTTTTTAGCAGTAAACTTCGATGAGCCATCGAACCTGCCACTTAAGCCAAACATATACCTATCTTTGTATTTGTAATTAAACCGAAAAAAATAGCTGTCAAGGTAATTCTCTCCTTCAAAAGTTCCTTTCATCTTTAAATAGGTGTTTGGATGTCCCAATTCCTGAAATATCCCGTTAAGATCCTCGCCCTCCATGCTCCTGAAACTTGCGCTGCTTCTGGTGCTTTCCGTACCTCCAACAAAATTCATGGTATGTTTTCCAAAACTTTTGTCATAACTTCCATAAAGGTTATAGGTAACGGTCTGGTATGTGTTTGCATCCTCTTTAGCATACGACATAGGTACCAGACCAGGCTTACGTATAAACCGACTCTGCCAGTTGGTGTTATTCCTTTGATCAACATTAGCTGAAATCTCGCTGCGAATGGATAGACCTTTCACAAAAGGGATACGATAGTTTGCCGAAAAACCAGCTATTCCACTGTATGTTTTTGAATGATCCAGATAATTTGCCGGATCATTGGATGCTACAGGGTTAGAACCTGCATAGGGATTAAAATATTGTGACGGCTTATTGGGATCATATACCGGCATCCATGGCAATGCATACATCATACTTGTTATTCCACTGTTCCTCTTATTAATTCCAGTACTGCCAAGTACTATTTTGGCACTTAACGTAAGGTTAGTAGTTGGGTTATAATCAATGTTTGACCGTAAAGCATATCGTTCCAAATCAGTATAGCGTTGAGCTCCATTATCCTTACGATAGTTTAATGATAAAAATAAAGTGCCTTTTTCAAAACCTTTTGAACTGGAAAGGTTATAATCGTTAAACGATCCGTTGTGGAACAACTCCTTGTACCAATTTGTATTATTAGTTAGCGCTTGTTCCCGGGTTATCAAGCTAGTAGCTTGTGGTGCAGCCGAATAATAATCGTCCATTTCTAAATTTCTTTTATAGGTATTCTGGTAGGCGGCATCCATCACCTGAAACCATTCTTTGGTATTTGCATAGCCTACATCTGCAGGTGTTCGGGTAAGAGATGTAACGCCTGAGGAGTAGTTAAAAGAAACCGAGCCTTCTCCTTTTTTTCCGCTTTTGGTAGTGATAATAATTACTCCGGCAGCCCCCCTTGATCCATAAATTGCTGTTGCTGCGGCATCTTTTAATACCTGTATACTTTCAATATCATTTTGGTTAATTGTTGACATAGAAGGAGAACCCTGCATACCATCTATAATCCATAG
This sequence comes from Bacteroidales bacterium, assembly GCA_038213375.1. GTDB lineage: Bacteria > Bacteroidota > Bacteroidia > Bacteroidales > JAAUTT01 > JAAUTT01. The sequence goes on from JBBQTB010000036.1 coordinate 43,705, forward strand.
CGGATCGGTAGATATGTTTATCGAATTTGCACCCCTTACCAAAATTTTGCTATCATCGCCAGGTGCACCACCTTTCGATTGTACCGAAACTCCTGCAACAAGCCCCTGAAGGCCTGAAGTAAAATCGGCACTTGGGCTTTTTTTCAAATCCTTCATGTTAACGGTTGTAATCGACCCAATAATATCCCTCTTTTTTTGAGAGCCATACCCAACTATTATAATTTCATCGAGTTTGGTAATATCAAGTACTAAATTTACGTCAACACTCGCCTGGCCTGTATAAGCAACCTTTTCGGTGTTATACCCAATGTAAGAAAATACCAAAACCGAATTTTTATCAGCAATATTGATCGTAAATTTGCCATCGATGTCGGTAATAGTGCCAACAGTTGTGCCTTCCACAACCACATTTACCCCAACCATAGCCTCTCCTTTGATTGCATCGGTAACCTTTCCCGAAACTTTTTGCTGCATTTCGAAAATAACTGTTTTTTCCTTTGGGGTAAGAATAATCTGGCGATCGTACACAACATACATAACATCCTCGTTTTTAAATAAATTGGCAAGAATGTCTTTGATGGAACTGTTTTCCACCACCACGTCAACCCGTCGGTTAACGTCCAACTGTTTCTGGTTTAAAAGAAAATAATACTCGCTTTTCTTTTCAATCTCGTTTAATACCTCCTCTACCTTCACATTTTTGAGGTTAAGGCTTATTTTGGCAGTTTGGGAATAGGTATTGCCTGCCAAAATATTCAACGTAAAGGCAATTAGAAGGAGTGTAGATAATTTCATAATTAGAAAAATTTTATAATAATATGTATTTGACAGGTTTAACCAAATGTCATTATCCTTTTTTTTCATACTTTTGTACAATTAGTTGGTGAATAAGTTAAATGTCTGTTATAACCGTGATAGATTTTTGTTTACGACTAATATCCAAGGGGGAAGTGTGGGGACACTTTCCCTTTTTTGTCATCTGCTTATTTCATTTTCTCTTCATTCGTTTCTGTTTTTAATTTTAATTTGTAATTATTTCGTTGAAAAAATAATTATTTTCTTTTTAGGAAATGCGCCATCTGGCAGAGGTACTCTTTTCACTTCGCGATAATCGATAGGAGCCGATAATTTTAAAAGTTTCAAAATTTCAGACAACGATTCGTCTTGAAATGTTGCCCGGTATAGAAAATCGTCCATGCTTTTGCCTCTTAGCTCTATATCAACATTATAAAGTTGACTTATTTTGGCAACAATTTCACTTAATGGCTCATTACGGAAAATCAATTTTCCATCTTTCCAGGCAATATATTTATACACATCTTCATTTCTAAGATCCTTGCTGCCCGAAATAGAATCGTAAATCAAATGCTGGTTGGGTTTTAAATCAGCAATCAGAGAACCACTTCTGTCACCGCTTCCTTTTTTAACCGAAACTTTGCCGGAAACAAGGGTAACCTGTGTATGATGACTTCCTGAAAATGCCTGTACATTAAATTTGGTACCTGTCGCAGTAACACTCACCGATTGGGTCTGCACAATAAAGGGTCGAGTGACATCCGAGTGAACCTCAAAATAGGCTTCACCTTTCAGTTTTACAATGCGGGAATTTTTGGTAAATTTTTCGGGATAGGAAAGACTGCTTCCCGAATTAAGCCAAACACTGGATCCATCGGAAAGTTTGAGTGTCGATCGGGTACCGTAAGCAGCAAATACTTCGTTATAAACTTCCTGATTTACGGGATAAGGTTGTCTGCCAACTTTGGAAAACTTCCCATACAGAAAACTACCCAACAGCAATGGAATAAATAGTAATGCTGCAACACGTTGCAATTGAGACCAAAATCTAAATTTGGGTCGATTGATTTGATTCAACACTTTATTAAGTGCTTTTTTTGTAGCTATATCATTTAAATTAAACTGGTTATTTGATGTTTCCCAAATGTTTTTTACTTCCAGAAAATATTTAAGGTTTTCATTGGATGCACTTGTCCAGTTTTCCAAACGGGAAATATCAGCTTCAGAAGCTATACCTGTAAGGTAATTGATAAGTAAAAGATTGATTTGGTCGTGTTCTGTTGAGTTCATATTTTTCTGTTTCATGATAAAGACGAATCAAAAATGAAATACCACATTAAAAAAGTGTTTTTTTTAATAATTACCCAAAATCGGTACTAAAAATTTATTAACTAGTTATTTTATAGTAAATTACAACACGACTCAGTTTTCAAAGTTGAGAGTATTCCCTTTAAAAAGCGATTACCAAAGAAAAAGGATGGTAGTTAAATAATCCCTGAGTTTTTCACGAAGCATGCTTATTGCTTTGCCGATGCGTACTTCAATGGTTCGCACCGAAACATGCTGTCGTTCGGCAATTTCGGCATAGGTTAATCCTTCATTGCGGTTCAGGCGGAAGGCTTCAGAAATTTCCGGAGGTAGAAGTTCAAGCGCTTTATCAAGGTTTACCTGCAGCTCGGAATAAAGAATATAATTTTCAGTATCATTTTCCATTAAACGCAAATGTTGTTCCGAATAAGATTGATATTGATCACGTACCTTCAAATGTCGAAGCCAATCGATGCAACGGTTCTGAACAGTTTTCAATAAAAATGATTTTAATGAGGTGAAAATGGTCAGGTTTTCACGCTTATCCCAAAAATCAACAAAGGTATCCTGAACTATTTCCTCGCAGGTATCCAAATCACGGATGAATGTTCCGGCAAACAGAACCAAATCACTGTAATAGGCAGTAAAAATTATAGAGAAGGACGATGGATCTCCTTCCCTCACCTTCTCTAGGAGTATTTTTTCATACAAATGATCCGGTTTTTTCGTCATTCCGTAAATTGAATTCGGTACAAAATTAGAAATTTCTGAATGTGAAGCACAAGAAAAATTGATTGCAAAATAACAAACCACTGTCTAATACGGCAGTATCGAGCCGAAGGCTATGCCTATAAATTTGTAGATGTTAAATAACAATGGTTTATTATATTTATCTAAATAGCAGATTATCAATACACACTTCGACTTCATTCAATATAGTGTAATTAGCACATTATCAATTGATTGTGATTTTTAGCAAATTCTAAAAACAAAAATTTACCGACCTATTGATATTAAAGACCGCAAGTAAATTGAAAATTATGTTACTAATAGGTTAGATTCAAATTAACATTCACTTATTTTTTAACCATTAATTAACCATTAATCTTTTAAGAATGAAAACAAAAGAAAGCGCTTTTAGTAATGTTATGGCAGGCATTAAAGTTTCAACAATTGTTTTTGTAAGTATCTTACTGTTATCTTCAGCTTACATCTTTGCACAGGATAAGAAGACTGATTTTACTGGTTCCTGGAAATTAAACGAAAGTAAAAGTCAAATGGGAGAAGGGCGTGGACGAATGACTGCTACCAAAATGAAAATCACTCAGGACGCTTCCATGCTTACGAATGAAAAAACATCGGTGAGGCAATCAGGTGAGGAAGTAACAACTACAGAGAAAGTAACTTTCGATGGCAAGGAAAACGATAATTCTTCGAACAATCGCCAAAAGAAATCAACCGCTTCATGGTCTGCCGAAGGAAAAATACTGACTGTAAATTCTACCACCATTTTTGAAAGAGATGGCAATAAGATGGAAATCAAATCTGTGGAAGTATATAAATCAAGCGCCGACGACACAATCAACATTGAAAGCAGTTCCTCATCTTCCCGTGGTGAATTTAAAGCTACTTTGGTATATGATAAAGTGAAATAGAATCCTTAATTTTTATCAGAAAGGCATGTCTCTAATCAATAAATAAAGACATGCCTTTTTTCATGTGGTGTTCATTAGGAAGTTCTATGGGTTATCACAAACTCAAAACTTTTTTTTAACTTTAGCGCTTTCTTTTTAATAACATTCAAAATTTAAATAACATAACGATGAGACAAAAGATTGTTGCCGGAAACTGGAAGATGAATAAAACCCTTCAGGAGGGGTTGCAACTGGCTGTTGAAGTAGACAAATTGGTTGCTGCCCTCAAGAATAACGATGTAAAAGTTATTTTAGCTCCTCCCTTTATACATTTAACTGAAGTAAAAAAAACAATAAAATCAAGTATTAGCATTGCTGCACAGAATTGTGCTTCAGAGGATTCTGGCGCATATACTGGTGAAGTATCGGCTACTATGGTTAAGTCAACCGGCGCTGAATATGTAATCATTGGACATTCGGAACGTCGTCAGTATTATAACGAAGGCAATAAATTACTTTTCAAAAAGACCCAGCTTGCACTTACAAATGGTTTGATACCAATTTTTTGTATTGGCGAAGTATTAGCTGAACGTGAATCAAACAAACATTTTGAAGTTGTAAAATCACAAATAGTGGAAGGTTTGTTCGATCTTTCAGTGGATGATTTCAAGAAAGTTGTGGTTGCTTATGAACCCGTTTGGGCAATTGGTACCGGAAAAACCGCTTCCTCCGATCAGGCACAGGAAATACACAAATTCATTCGCGATACCATTGCAACCAAATACGGACAAACCGTGGCAGATGGAATTTCAATTCTTTATGGCGGAAGTTGCAAACCTTCAAATGCAAAGGAATTATTTGCAAAACCCGATGTTGACGGAGGTTTGATCGGTGGTGCCGCCTTGGTGGCTTCCGATTTCATAGGAATAGTAACCGGTTTCTAATTTAAAAATATTCTATAGGCTAATGAAGCTAGCCAGGCCTACTTCATTAGCCTATATTTTAAATATGATCGCTACTTCTATTTTAAATATGATCGCTACTTTTTTCTTAATTGATAAGTGTATATTTTTCTTATAAATTGCATCCAATTGTCAACAAAAAAAAGATAATTTTAAATAAGTGAATCTTAATTTTTTTTTTGTATCCTGCCAAATAAATACAACCATGTGTATAAGAGTATAAAAGTTAATATGATACTTTAAAAATGGAATATTTATTAATTCATGACACTAAATACTCTCCAAGAGTAGAACTTAATCCCGAAGGTCAAATATCCATTCGGGGCCGCTCATTAATCGAAGATCCATTTGCTTTTTACAATCCTATTATATTATGGGCACAACGTTATAATTCACCGGTTATGGATGTTGAAATTAAACTTGAATATCTCAATACCAGCAGCTCAAAACTGCTATTCACTCTTTTGTTAGGCATTCAAAACAATTTTAATATTAAAAAGGCTAGTGTAAACTGGTATTACGAGGAGTATGACGAAGATAATCTCGAATTAGGCAAAGAATTTGAATCTCAGATTAATATACCTTTCAATTTTTTCGGATACTCTGACGTGAAAGCATAAAACTTAAATAATATTTATTTTTATCCATGATTATTTTAGGGAATAATCGTGGATTTTTTGTTTCTACTAATAAATTGGTCTGGAAACACATTTATAGGAACATTCAACAAAAGATTAATTTTTGATGAAGTAGAAATTGAAATTCATAAATTCTTCGAAATGAAAGAAGCTTCATTCTATATCAGAGAAGATGATTTAAAGGTTCAATGTCAATTATGTCCACATCAATGCTCTCTGTCGGATGGGATGGTTGGTATTTGCAGGGTTCGCAGAAATGTAGCTGGTGTGTTGATAAGCGAAAATTATGGTTTGCTCACTTCTGTTCATTTGGACCCGATGGAAAAGAAGCCATTATATCATTATCACCCGGGGGGAAAAATACTTTCTGTTGGAAGTGTAGGTTGCAATATGCATTGTACGTTTTGCCAAAACTGTGAAATTTCGCAGGTTGGCGTTGAAGAATATGGATATTTGAAAGAATATACCACTGTGGAATTGGTGAAGCTGGCTAAATCAGCTAAAAACAATATTGGCATCGCGTACACTTATAACGAACCCACTGTTTTTTATGAATTTATGTACGAAACAGCAAGGTCAATTCACTGCGAAGGACTTAAAAATGTAATGATTACCAACGGATTTATTGAGAAGGAGCCATTAGAAAAGCTTTTACCATTTATAAATGCATTTAATGTTGATCTGAAATCGTTTAGTGAAGGGTTTTATCGAAAGCAAACTTATTCGCAACTTGAGCCAATTAAAAGAACCCTGCAAATAATTCGAAGTTATCATAAACATCTCGAAATTACAAATTTGGTAATTCCCGAGTTGAATGATAACGAGAAGGAATTTACGTCAATGGTACAATGGTTAGCTTCTGAATTGGGAACGGAAACCATATTGCATTTATCGAAATACTTTCCACGATATAAATCCACTCAACCTGTTACTTCCGATCAGACACTTCTTAAATTGTACAAAATTGCACGTCAATATCTTAACTATGTATATCTTGGTAATACCTCCGATTTACAGTTAGGAAACGCTACATATTGTGCAAATTGTCATAATAAAGTAATAGAGCGCAAACAATATATTAATGATTGGATAGGGTTGAATTTGAATGGATCATGTAAATTTTGCGGTAACCAAATTGTGGAGCTAAACTGAGACTGAGAAAAATTGCAGTTCTTCATTTCCGCTAAGATGATTACTTTTGCAGTGTGATTTGTTTTTTTGTCTCCAAAATCACTTAATCAAATTTTAATGAAAAGCATTCTTATTATTCAAACAGCCTTTATTGGTGATGTTGTTTTGGCAACACCCGTGATTGAAAAATTGCATGAAACATTTCCTAAGGCCAGTATTGATTTTCTTCTTCGCAAAGGCAATGAAGGCCTACTCCTGGGGCATCCTTATCTTCGTGAGGTATTAATTTGGGATAAAAAAAAAGGAAAATACAAACAGCTTTTCGCTACCATTGGCAGGATTAGGAGAAAACGCTATGACTGTGTGATTAACCTTCATCGATTTTTAAATACCGGTCTTATCACAGTCTTTTCAGGAGCAAAAGAAACAGTTGGATTCTCAAAAAACCCAATGTCGTTTGCATTTTCGAAAAAATATTTTCATCTTATTGGTAAAGAGCAAGATAACATTCACGAAATTGACCGTAACTTATCCTTGATAAGTCATTTACACTGCAATACCGAACGGAGATTGCCAAAATTATATCCATCGTTAAATGATTTTGAGAAGGTAAAAAAAGATGAACCATATGTAACTATATCGCCCACATCTGTATGGTTTACAAAGCAGTATCCTTTGGAAAAATGGGTGCGAGTGATTAATCTTATGGATCCAATCACAACAGTCTTTCTTTTGGGTGGTAAACCTGATATTTCTGCTTGTGAGCAGATTAAAAATCAATCCAAACATAACAAAGTAGAAGTCATGGCCGGCAAGCTTTCTTTTTTGGAATCGGCAGCGTTGATGAAGGGCGCCACAATGAATTATGTGAATGATTCAGCTCCCATGCATTTCGCATCAGCTATGAATGCTCCGGTAACGGTAATTTATTGCTCAACCATACCTGCATTTGGGTTTGGGCCACTATCAACCAATGCAAGGATAGTGGAATTTTCAGGTTTTCTGGATTGCCGTCCATGCGGAATACATGGTTACCAGGCGTGTCCCAAAGGTCATTTTAAATGTTCAGAGATAGCTGCAGAAGAAATTGTTGTTCAATAAAAAATACTCCCTAAATGCCATGAAGGGGGCTTTTGTATATTTTTTAATTTAAGTGTATTCCTTTTATGGTTCTGGTTAAAAAAAACTGAAATACAGTAAAATGCCCTATTTATATATATTTTTATTTCTACCTATTTTATATTTCAATCATCGCCTTCACCACCCCATCCTGGTAATCAGCAACCAAATCAAATGCTTTTTTTGTTTCGCTCAATTTGAACCGGTGTGTTGCCCAGAAACCGACATCCACTTTTTTACTTTCCAACAACTGTAGGCAATCGTCAAGCGATTCATTTTGTCTGCGCACGTTTTGAATGCAAATTTCGTTACGTCGCATATCATCTATTGGGAAAGTATACTTGCTCGTTTCAGGGATACCAATAATCATAAGTTTACCGCCGGGTTTTAGCAGTTGAAAGGACTGATCGATTGCATCCTGCTGCCCACAACACTCAAAAATCATATCAAGCAATAGTGGTTCGGCCTTTTTTATTTCTGATACCACATTGATTTTCGTTGGATTTCCCGTCCATATGGCACCAAATCTTTTTGCAAAATCAAGGCGATAATCAAGTTTATCAGTCATAAAAACTTTTGAAGGAGTCATAATGGATGCCGCCGTCAGCACGCTCAATCCGATAGGCCCACTGCCCAAAATTCCGATAGTCATTCCAGGTTTCATTTGTGACAGTTTAACTGCATAAACGCCAATGGTCAATGGCTCGGAGAGGGCGCCTTCATCCAGCGATAAGGTATCAGGTAATAAAAAGCAACTTTTCTCGGGCATTACAATATATTCTGACAGGCATCCTTCTGCTTGTTTAGGACAACCAAGAAAACGTAATTTTCGACAGGTATGTGGCCTTCCGCCAAGGCATTGATCACATTCACCGCAACTCATGGCCGGATCTATTGCAATCCGGTCACCAGGCTTTAGCTTGAAAACAGCATTCCCCACCTTTTCTATCACACCTGCCCCTTCATGGCCCACAGTAAAAGGATATTCAACTACCTGCGACCCAATTTTGCCCGAAACATAATAATGTACATCCGATCCACATACTCCAACAGTTGTCATTCTGATTAATACATCAGTATCATTTACTATTTCAGGATTCGGAACGTCGAACATTTCCATTTGACGTATCCCTGTGAGTCGCATTGCTTTCATAAGATTTTATTTTAAATCGTAAGTATCTGGTTGTATGTCTCGAGTAAACAAAAATCAAAATTTAATATTATTCAACAGCCATAAAATCTTGACATTTTGCCTTGCTTTGTTAGAATTGAATTGACCTCTAAAATACAATATTTTTTTTTACGAAGGACACATCCATTTTCTCGCTATTGGCTCTGGGTTAAAAAAGTTAAAAATGTTAATCTGACTAATTAATCATACAAAAGAAAATCTTACATTCTTCTTGCAGCCAATAAAAAACTGTGGTACTTTTGAAATTCTTTATTGAAAACTATGAAAGAAGCGATTTTGAAAGTACTTAAGGCCGAATCTCAGGCTATATTAAATATTCCTGTTTCTGATTCATTCGAAAAAGCGTTAGATCTGATTTATGAATCGGTGCATGTAAAAGAAGGGAAGCTGATTGTTAGCGGAATGGGTAAAGCCGGGCAGATTTCAATTAATATTGCCACCACGTTTAGTTCAACCGGCACTCCGGCAATTTTCCTGCATCCTGCAGATGCTCAGCATGGCGATTTAGGTGTGATACAAAAAAATGATGTAATGTTACTCATCTCAAATTCGGGAAAAACACGCGAAATTCTTGAAATTGTTGAACTTACCGAGCGTTTGTATGCAAACATTCCTATTATTGTTATTACTGGTAAACCAGAAAGTGAGTTGGCTAAACTTGCTAATGTTGTTATAAGTACAGGAAATCCGGCTGAAGTTTGTCCTCTTGGGCTCACTCCCACTACGTCAATGACCGTTTTTACTGTTATTGGCGATATTTTGGTAATCATGATGATGAAACGAATCAAATTTACTGCTGATGACTATGCCAAAAGGCATCATGGAGGATATCTTGGCGAAAAATCGCGCAAAGCAGCTGGAAAATGAAGATTTTTTGAATCCTGAAAATTCTTTAATATTTAGTAATTGTGGATAAAAAGAAAATGTTAGAATTGCAAAATGGTTCGGATATTCGGGGTATTGCAACCGAGGGAATTGAAGGACAGTTAGTGAATCTTACTCCAATTATAGTAAAGAAAATCGCTGTCTCGTTTGTTTTTTGGCTTTCTGTAAAATTGAATATATTACCCAGCCGAATGAAGATATCGGTTGGAAGAGATTCACGAATTTCCGGACCCGAGTTAATGGAAGCTTTTTTAGATGGTATTGTTTCCACGGGAGCAATAGCCATAGATTGCGGATTGGCCTCAACGCCGGCAATGTTTATGTCGACTGTGTTTGATAATTCAAAATTTGACGGTGCTGCAATGCTTACTGCCAGTCATTTACCTTTTAACCGGAATGGTATTAAGTTTTTTACAAAAAGCGGGGGACTTGATAAACCCGATATTACCAAAATATTAGAATACTCGGCTAGTATGGAGGTTCCTCTGGTAATTGGAGGAAAAGCAGAATCATTTGATCTTATGTCGGTTTATTCCCAATTTCTAATAGAAAAAATACGAAAAGGAGTGAATAATCCGGATCATTATAATACTCCTCTCGAAGGTTTCCATATTATAGTGGATGCCGGAAATGGCGCTGGCGGTTTTTTTGCAGCCATGGTTCTTAATCCTCTCGGAGCTAACACCGAAGGTAGTCAGTTTCTTGATCCCGATGGAATGTTCCCGAATCATATTCCTAATCCTGAGGAAGAATCGGCTATGGAATTTATTCAAAGGGCTGTGTTGAAAAACAAAGCCGATTTGGGAATTATTTTCGATACGGATGTTGATCGCGCAGCTGCAGTAGATCATCTCGGTAACGGCATCAACCGGAATAATCTCATCGCTTTGATTTCTGCAATCATTCTTGAGGAGCATCCCGGTTCAACAATAGTTACTGATTCCATCACTTCCGACGGGCTAACTCAATTTATTGAAATAGAGGGTAAAGGAAAGCATCATCGTTTTAAACGTGGGTATAAAAATGTCATCAACGAATCCATTCGGTTGAATAATGAAGGCGAACAAAGTTGGATAGCCATAGAAACCAGTGGACATGCTGCTCTGAAAGAGAATTATTTTTTAGACGATGGAGCGTATTTAATCACCAAAATTCTGGTAAAAGCGGCTCAGATGAAGCAATCGGGAGGTAAAACGTTACTTGATTTAACCTCCGGGCTTAGAACTCCGGCAGAAAGTAATGAGTTTAGGATAAAAATCAACAATTCCGATTTCAAATCTTACGGAAACATTGTGATTAAAGAGCTTTCAAATTTAGTTGTGTCAAATCCCGGTTGGCAGATTGTACCTGAAACTTTTGAAGGAGTTCGCGTGTCATGTAACAAAGATACCGGTAATGGATGGTTTTTGCTTCGTCTCTCATTACACAATCCGGAAATTCCATTAAATATAGAATCGGAAGTTCAGGGAGGTGTAAATTACATTGCGGAGAAATTAAGTACTTTTTTTGCATGTTATGACGGGCTGGATTATTCATCCATAACGAATTATATAAAAAAATAAAAATTTTTGTTTTTCAAATAATAATAAGATGCGAAAAATATTTGCCATTGGAGAAACAGTTTTGGACATTGTTTTTAAACACTCTCAGCCTATTGCAGCGAAAGCAGGTGGATCCATGCTAAATACTGCCGTAAGTCTGGGCCGGCTAAAATTGCCCGTTCATTTTATTTCGGAATATGGAAAAGATACAGTTGGGAAGCTGATTGACGATTTTCTTTTAAATAATGGAGTTGATACAAGGTTTATATATCATTATACTGAAGGAAAATCAACACTTGCACTTGCCTTTCTAGATGAAAAAAATAACGCCAGCTACGATTTTTACAAAATATATCCTGACAAACGGTTAGATATTAATTTTCCGGAAATAAATCAGGATGATCTGGTTTTATTCGGATCTTTTTTTGCCATAACCAAAGAAATTCGTGAACCATTGATGCAGTTTATCGATTATGCGAAAGCCAAAGGAGCGGTTATCATTTACGACCCTAATTTTCGTAAATCGCACTTAAACGAATTAGATGTTTTGAAGCCATTGATAATAGAAAATATGTCGAAGGCGACAATAGTTCGTTGTTCCGATGAAGATCTTGAATGCATTTTTAATGTGTATGATGCAGATTCAGCTTATGAAAAGATTAAGCCACTGTGCCCAAATTTGCTTTATACTTCAAGCAGTAAGGCTGTGTTTCTCAGAACAGGCGAAATTTCTCTAACATTCCCTGTCAGAAAAATTACACCTGTCAGCACTATTGGAGCTGGAGATAATTTTAATGCAGGGGTTATCTATGGTCTTTACAATAATAAACTGGGAAAGAGCCAACTTACTAATCTTTCTGAAGGCAATTGGCAGAAGTTGTTGAAGTTTGGAGTTGAATTTGCTACAGAAGTATGTATGTCCTACGATAATTACATATCAGAAGAGTTTGCTGTAAAATTAGTAGATGATAGGCTGTAATTAGTCGTCAGTAGGCAATAATTGGCTAACAGTACCCTTTTTTCGAGCTTTATTATCATGTAAGTAAAAAATTCGGTTGTTTTATAGTTTTTATTACTTTTGTAATGAACCATCAAAAACTACTAAATATTATGAAACATAAAGTTATTTTATATTCAATAGTTGTTGCCGTATTGCTTAATTTCGTATCATGTAATTCAGGCTCAACTAAAAAGCCTGATATTTTAACCACCGATTCTTTAGCAAATACCCACTCAACGCGTGATACTTCTATTGGAAAAGATGGTGGAATACCTATCTTTTACAATATGTATCTTTCAGTTGAAATGTCCAGTCTTTTTCAGAGCATAGGTGCTATCTACAACGAAAAAATACTGAATTCACCAGATAAGGTAGTTTCTTACAATGCTTCAACTGCCAAAGCATTAAACCTAGGTGTTTACGCTGTCGACCTAAGTTATGCTAAATATTTTGATCAATTCCAGCCGGCAGGGAAATATCTTAAAAATATGCACAAACTAGCGATCGATTTGGGAATTCCAGATGATAAATTTATATACTCTGTTAAAAGAATAGAAACCAATTTAACCAATAAAGATTCATTAGTGAAAATTGCAAATGAATTATATACCACCACTGAAGACTATCTTAATAAAAATGATCGTGGAAGTTCTGCAGCTCTCATCATTACTGGTGGATGGATCGAAGCATTAAACATTGCTTTCAGCATGACTAACAAACAATTGAAAGATATTGTATTAATTGAACGTATTGCTGATCAGAAGAGTTCCCTCGATAATCTCATCAATCTTCTGAAAAAATATGAAAATGAAAAAGTAGTTAAAGAATATTTGGCAAAACTGTTTGATCTCAAATCTAGTTTTGCTAAATTTAGTGTTGATGAAAAAAATTTAGAGGCCACTTATAAGCAACTAAAGGACATTAGCATAAAAGTCCAAAGCCTGAGGAAAGAAGTTGTAAGTTAACTGAAAGCCGCTTCGAGCGGCTTTTTTAATTTAGTTAAGGTATGAAGATTCCATTGTTTTATATCGATGCATTTACATCAGATGTTTTTAAGGGTAACCAGGCAGCTGTTTGTTTACTCGAATCATGGTTACCTGATGATGTACTTCAATCAATCGCTGCTGAACATAATCTTTCCGAAACAGCTTTTGTGGTGAAGGAGGACAAAGAAATGTTTCAATTAAAATGGTTTACGCCAAAAGTTGAAGTCGATTTATGTGGCCATGCCACTCTTGCAGCAGCTCATGTACTATTTAGTATTTACAGTTTCGGAAATAAACCTATTCGTTTCAAAACAAAAAGTGGTATTCTATCTGCTTCACAATCGTTAGATGGTAAAATAACGCTTGACTTTCCTGCATATCAGTTAAATCCATATATTGGATCATCAATAGAAGTTAGCCAAGCTTTGGGGATGAAGTTTTCGGAAATATACAAATCGCGTGATATCATTGTAGTGGTTGAAAAAGAGAAAGATATAATTAATCTCATGCCCGATTTTTCACTATTGAAAAAACTTGATTGTTTAGGTATTATTGTAACCGCGCCAGGAAGCGATTGTGATTTTGTTTCACGTTTTTTTGCTCCGGCTGTGGGAATTGACGAAGATCCGGTTACAGGCTCTGCACACAGTTCGCTGGTCCCTTTTTGGAGCGTAAGGCTAAATAAAACTTCACTCTTTGCCAGACAATTATCTTTACGAACTGGTGAATTATGGTGTCAGCTGAAAGACGACAGGGTTCTTATATCCGGATTTGCCCTTGCTTACATGCAGGGAACAATAAATATTAAGATAACACCGTCCACCATTCTAATTCCATTTAAGGTAATATAGAAAGTATTTACAAAGGTATCCTGTTTCTACCTCCTTCCTGCATCCTGGCTCCAAACTATATTTTGCCATTGTATTCGAAAACATCTTTTATATGAATAGTTATGTAAAAAATTATTTTATTTTTAAGGCCTGAAACTATAACTAACTGTTTATGTCTGTAAAGCGCATTCTTGTTTTTAGTCTTCTGATAATTAGTGGAATCACAATCAATCTTTTTTCTCAGGAAAAAACAACCGAATTTAAATTTATAAACCAAAAGGTAATAAAATACACTCCTGTTAAGGATCAGAATAAAACGAATACCTGTTGGTGTTTCTCTGCGATCAGTCTTTTAGAATCTGAAATTATGAGGGCCGGCAAAGGCGAATTTGATCTTTCCGAAATGTTTATTGTGCGACATGCATATGAGGCTAAAGCGCAGCGATATGTACGCATGCATGGCAAAATAAGTTTCGCTGGAGGGGGAGAAAATAATGATGTTATAGATATTATTAAAACATTTGGTATAGTTCCTGAAGAAATTTATTCCGGTCTTAAACCTGATGAAGAAAAGCATAACCATACCGAAATGGATAAAGTACTCAAATCGTATGTCGATGGAGTGATCAAAGATGAAAATCAAAAGCTGAGTTTAGTTTGGTATAAAGGTTTTCAAAAGATTCTGGATGCCTATTTGGGCGATGTCCCTGAGAAATTTACCTACAAAGGGAGAAAATATACCCCAAAAACGTTTGCGGAGGAACTTGGCATAAACGTTGACGATTACATTCTTCTAACCTCATTTACGCATCATCCGTATTATCAAAAATTTATTTTAGAAGTTCCTGATAACTGGTCATGGGGACAGGTATACAATGTTCCGCTTGACGATTTAATTGCAGTGATTGATACTGCTTTGGCACATGACCATTCGGTTGCCTGGGCTGCAGACATGAGCGAAAAAAGTTTCTCGTTTTCGAAAGGGATTGCCATCGTTCCTGATATTGAGGACAAAAAAATAAGTACAGACGAATGGAATGTAATTTTAACAAAACCCGGAATTGAGCAAAAAATATCTGCTGATGAGAGGCAAAAAGAATTTGACAATTTTTCCACTACTGACGATCATGGGATGCATATAGTGGGTTGGGCTAAAGATCAAAATGGTAAAAAGTATTATT
This sequence comes from Bacteroidales bacterium, assembly GCA_038213375.1. Taxonomy (GTDB): domain Bacteria; phylum Bacteroidota; class Bacteroidia; order Bacteroidales; family JAAUTT01; genus JAAUTT01. The sequence goes on from JBBQTB010000036.1 coordinate 58,907, forward strand.
ACGTGAAAAATTCGTGGGGTACAGGAAATTTGTACGGAGGATTTCAGTATGTGAGCGAAGCTTACGTGCGATTGAAAACTACGGTAATCATGCTTAATAAGAAAGCATTACCAGCTGAAATTGGAAATAAATTTCCCGATTTAAAATAACTAATCAATCAAAAAATGGAGCAAAAGAACGAGTTTTCCCCGGTTCGTTGTCCATGGCCTATGAATCATGCTCTGGCAATAGAATACCACGATACAGAGTGGGCAGTTCCTGTCCACGATGATTATAAACATTTCGAATTTCTCCTACTCGATGCATTTCAAGCAGGGTTAAGCTGGAATACAATCCTTAATAAACGCGAAAATTTTCGAAAGGCATTCGATAAGTTCGACTTTAATAAAATTGCCACTTATGATGAGACAAAAATTTCGGAGTTAATGAAAGATGCTGGTATAATTCGAAATCAATTAAAAATAAGGGCCTCTGTTGCAAATGCTCAGGCATTTATAAAAATCAGGCAGGAGTTTGACTTGTTTGACGTATATATTTGGAGTTTTGTAGGTGGAAAACCGAGGGTAAATCTATTTGGCGAATCAAAAGACACACCTGCCAAAACGGAAATTTCCGATAGGATGAGTAAAGACCTTCAAAAACGTGGTTTCCGTTTTGTGGGTTCTACTATTTGTTATGCTTACATGCAGGCTGCAGGGATGGTTAATGACCATCTAATTTCATGTTTCAGGCATCGGACACTGGCAGAACAAAAATAAAAACCCTAAAGTATTAATATCAAATGTTAGTATTCGTGACTTAGTGTTTCGTGTTTAATTTATATGAATATCCGCTTATATACCTAAAACAGTATTATCTTTGATTTCAAAACCTAAAGATATGAATTTATTAAATTTTATCACGCAATTCCCTGACGAGGAAAGCTGCAAGTTAAAATTTAAGGAGATTAGAGATATAGTAGGTGTCTCTTGTCCAAAATGCAAGGGAACTAAACATTATTGGAAGAAAGATAAGTGGCAATATGAATGTAAGAAATGTAAAACACGTGTTACTTTAAGAAGTGGAACAGCAATGCAAAGTTCCAAGTTACCCTTACGTTATTGGTTTGTAGCTATACATCTT
>JBBQTB010000037.1:0-56463 GCA_038213375.1 Bacteroidales bacterium
AAAGCTTCAAGGCTGACCTTGGATTTGAATTCCGGGGTGAACTTTCTTTTCGATTTCATTTGACAACAATATTAGTTAATATTTAAAACCCTAAAATTTATTTTATTAACACTGTTGTCCTAAATTTGGGGGTAACTATAGGGGATAGGCCTGGCTAGTCTACTGCGAAAGCAGGCCTACTTTTACCTGGTGTTTGCTCGTGAGAAAATTGTAATAAGATTTTTTTTATTTGGGGAAAGTAAATGAATGGTAAGAACAATATTTTACTAGGTGCGCCTGAAACACTCAGCGTAATGTTGAATTTCATTAATTGGGATACCATAAAACGACGTGTAAAGTCATTACAACAACGTATCACGAAGGCAATAAATATGTTGCCGGATACCAACAAACAAGTTGGTATTTTAGCAAGTGTTTGAGGCGTATGAAGGGAAACTTTCAAGTACGGTTCTTAGAGGGGGAAAGCGGTGTAACCCGCTCTACCCACTCGACATATTGGGGTTTTAGAGGTATGCCATGTGCATCGCTCGCTGGCAAGGTACTTATTGGTTGGTAGGGAATCGTCCACGAAGTCCCCAACATTTCATATCGCCACCGTTACCAAAAATCGTTGGTTAAGTGAAAAATCTTCATCTTTTCTGGACCAACCGTTATATCCTATTTTGAGGCCCCTATAAAAAAGCGGTTCCAACGAATGCTTGCAGGGAAACTCTTAGTTGGGTCAAGTGAGAGCCAAACAAACCTTGGCGCTCCTACAACGTGATCCTCAGGAACAAAACCCCAGTAACGGGAATCAGCTGAATCATGGCGGTTATCACCCATCATAAAATAATAGTTCATTTTAAACGTATAACTGGTAGCTATCTGTCCGTTAATAAATATTTTACCATCTTTTACTTCCAATTTATTACCCTCGTATGCCGCAATAATTCGTTCGTAAATACATAAATTATCTAGTGTTAACTTTGCAGTAGCTCCTTTTTTTGGAATCCAGAGCGGGCCGAAATTATCAACATTCCAAAGATAATTTGGACTGTGTGGAAATATGTCTTCAACATATTTGCCGGCACGGGTAAAAGTTGGTTCCACATTTTTTACATTCGAAAATCCTCTAATCTTCGCAGCATTCTCTTCTGTCAAGGGTATTTCATATCCATTAACATCCTCTTTAACATCAACGGGATAAATAGCTAGTCGATCAAATGCTTCTGGATTTATTCGTGAGCCATCGGTTGTTACTAAATACCGATACTGCATATCCTTATGTTTACTTTGAGCTTTGCCATTGATATAAACCTGACCATTAATAATGCGCAACGAATCTCCTGATATAGCTATACACCGCTTGATATAATTATCTTGCCTATCAACCGGCCGAACCTTTACATCGTAGTTCTCCATTACATACTTACGCGCAATTCCAACGTAGTCGTCCTTGGTTTTAACAACCGTTCCGGCATTTACATCACGGTACTTAAACTGATCTGCAAAATTCCTGACAATAGCATAATAGCTCTGTGCACTCATTTCAACCACAACGGTATCTCCTTCTGGAAAGTTAAAAACAACAATATCATCATTCTTGATATGGTTAAAGCCAGCAAGACGTTTGTAACCCCAGTTAGGCCAATCAAGATAAGACTTTGTACTTTTTGTTAAAGGCAGTGTATTTTGAGTAAAAGGAAAAGCGATTGGGGTATTTGGAAGTTTTGGACCATATTTAAGCTTGGTCACATAAAGATGATCACCAATGAGCAGTGTTTTTTCCATTGATCCGGTTGGTATTTTGTAATTCTGGAAAAAAAAGATATTTATCATGGTAACAGCTACCACAGCAAAGATTAATGCATCTATCCACTCAATAACTGTGCTATTTTTCTCATATCTTTTTTTCCAAGGTGTCCAGTTTACTTTTTTGGTAATATAAATGTCGAAAAGTACCGGTAACCCAAGCAAAAGCCAGAAATTTCCTACCCACAAAACCCAAAGCAGATAGATAACCGTTGCGATTGCAAATTTAATGTAACGTAAATCCTTTTTAGGTTTGTCCTCGTTGGTCTCACCTTTTTTCTTGCTAAATAAACTCATGCGATATACAATTTTAGTAATTACAGAATTCTTAATTCTTCTTAAATTTTGCGGAATGAATTATTTTTATTTAAAATTTCAGTAAATCTTCCATAGAATAAACTCCTTTTTTACCAACCATGAATTCGGCGGCTATTATAGCACCAAGAGCAAGGCCTTTCCGATTTTTGGCATGATGGGTTATCTCGATAAAATCGACAGGTGATTCATATTTTATGGTGTGAATTCCCGGTACGGTATCTCGACGAACAGCGGTTATTTTTAGAGCTTCGTCATTGTCTTTTCCATCGAGAATCCAGTGATTTTTGCGGTCAATTTTTTTAAGAATATCATTTGCAAGTGATATGGCTGTACCTGAAGGTGCATCAAGCTTTTGAATATGATGAACTTCTTCCATTTCCACGTTATATTGCGGATAATTGTTCATGATCTTCGCCAAATGTTGATTTAAATTAAAAAAAATATTCACCCCAAGACTGTAATTTGAAGCATAAAACAATCCATTGCCTGTTTTTATACATTCATCTTTAATAATACTGAAATTTTCGAGCCAGCCAGTGGTACCGCAAACAACCGGAACATTAGCTTCAAAACACCTGCGAATGTTTTCAACAGCCGTTTCGGGTTTACTAAATTCAATGGCAACATCAACGTTACATAAATTTTCGTTCTTAAAATCTTGTTGATTGGTAATATCAATAATTAAGGGAGTGGTATGATTCCTTTCAAAGGCAATTTGTTCAATTTCCTTGCCCATTTTACCATATCCGATTAATGCAATCTTCATAAATTATTTTGTAAAAATTTGCTAAAGTTAGTTATTTTGATGTAAGTCAAAAACTAAGGAATATTAAAAAAAGTTAAAATTCCAAATATCAAGCAATACAGTCTGGCAAGCCAAATTGTATATTTAATTGAACAACAAGAAAATCAAACCCAATCCTAAAGAGGGGTTGGGGGTTTCTCCTTTTTACTAAAACAACACTGCCAGGTCTTTTTGGACACTGGCAGGTATTTATGGTAACCTTCCAAATTAATGAAAGAGTTAAAATCAAAAGGATTAAGCGGCTTTAACTTTTTTAACAACAGCTTCGAATGCTTGCGGATGGTTTAAAGCAAGGTCGGCAAGTGTTTTGCGGTTGAGTACAATACCGAGTTTAATAAGTTTTCCAATAAATTCGGAATACGACATATCGAACGGACGAACGGCTGCATTAATACGCTGAATCCATAATCCACGAAATGTACGTTTTTTAGTTTTGCGGTCGCGGTAAGCATATTGTTGACCTTTTTCCCAGGTATTTTTTGCTACTGTCCAAACATTGTTACGAGAAAGGAAATTTCCTTTGGTCAGTTTTAAAAGTTTTTTTCTTCTGGCTCTTGAAGCCACTGAATTGACTGATCTTGGCATACTTTTTTTTTTGCGAAGGTTAGCGGTTCACATTGAACTCTTCTGTGCTAATCATTCTGGTTAAACAATTTGTAATTTGAAAGATTTGCTTATTTCAAACGTAACATAAGTTTTACATTCTTTTCGTCGGTTTTGGCAACAAGAGCAAAAGATGTAAGTCTGCGCTTGGCAACTGTCGATTTTTTAGTAAGAATATGGCGTTTAAATGCTTGTTTACGCTTAATCTTTCCTGTTCCGGTAAGCCTGAACCTTTTTTTGGCTCCGGAATTTGTTTTGTTCTTCGGCATTATTACTACTATTTATAAACGGTTAAAATCATTTCTTTTTTGCCTTGGGTGAAAGAATCATAATCATTCGTTTTCCCTCAAGTTTCGGCAATTGTTCCACTTTGCCAAGTTCTTCCAATTCCTGCGCAAAACGCAGTAACAATATCTCACCTTGTTCTTTATAAAGGATTGACCGTCCTTTAAAGAATACAAAAGCCTTCACTTTCGAACCATCTTCCAAAAAATTCATGGCATGTTTCAGCTTAAAATTGTAATCATGGTCATCGGTATTTGGACCGAATCGAATTTCTTTTACAATTACTTTTATCGTTTTGGCCTTCGTCTCCTTTAGTTTCTTTTTTAATTGATATAGAAACTTCTGGTAGTTGATAATTTTACAAACCGGTGGATCGGCATTGGGAGAAATTTCAACCAGATCGAGTTCCTGCTCGACAGCCATCCGTAAAGCTTCACTGGTGGGAAAAACTCCGGGGTTTTCGATGTTTTCACCTACCAAACGGACTTGCTTTGCTCTGATGCTTTCGTTAATTGCGTTTTTTGCCTCTTGGTTCTTGGGGGCAAAATTCAGCATCCTTCTTGCAGGTCTATTTTCCAATAATTAATAGTTTAAGGTTAATATTATTGTTAATTATAATTCCTTTAATTGATTAGCAATTTCAGTTTCTATGAAATCTTTAAATTCCTGAAGACCCATTACCCCTTTATCGCCATCGCCTTGTTTTCTAACAGATACAGTTTCACTCTCCGCTTCCTTTTCACCAACTATAATCAGGTAAGGAATTTTCTTTAACTCATTGTCCCTGATCTTTTTGCCTATCTTTTCGCTTCTGTCGTCTAACAAGGTGCGAATATCGCAATTATTTAGAAAATTAAAAACTTTTTTTGCGTAATCGTCATATTTTTCACTAATGGGCAAAACAACTACCTGATCGGGAGTGAGCCAAAGAGGAAATTTGCCCGCCGTATGTTCAATTAAAACAGCTACAAACCGCTCCATAGAACCGAATGGTGCGCGATGAATCATTACCGGCCGATGTTTCTGATTATCAGCGCCCATATATTCCAACTCAAACCGTTCCGGAAGATTGTAATCCACCTGAATGGTTCCTAATTGCCATTTGCGTCCAATAGCATCTTTGATAATGAAGTCGAGCTTAGGACCGTAAAAAGCAGCCTCACCAAGTTCAGTGGTGGTATTTAAACCTTTCTCGGTAGTAGCTTCAATGATAGCGCGCTCGGCCTTTTCCCAATTCTCGTCACTACCTATGTATTTATCCTTATCCTTCGGATCACGTAAAGAAATTTGTGCAGTATATTCTTTAAAATCAAGAGCTTTAAATATTCTGAAAATAATGTCAATCACTTTGCAGAATTCTTCCTTGATTTGGTCGGGACGGCAGAAAAGATGTGCATCGTCCTGAGTAAATCCGCGAACCCTTGTTAAACCATGCAATTCACCACTTTGCTCGTAACGATAAACAGTACCGAATTCAGCATAACGTATTGGTAGATCCTTGTAGGAATGAGGTTTACTTTTATATATTTCGCAATGATGCGGACAATTCATTGGTTTCAATAGAAACTCTTCGTTTTCAGCCGGTGTATGAATTGGCTGAAACGAATCCTTACCGTATTTTTCGTAGTGACCGGAAGTTACATAAAGTTCCTTTAAACCGATATGCGGAGTAATTACCTGCTCATAACCATATTCGCGCTGAACTTTTCGTAGAAAATTCTCAAGATTATCACGAAGTTTGGTGCCTTTAGGTAACCAAAGAGGCAAACCCTGTCCTACCTTCTGAGAAAAAGTAAATAGTTCAAGTTCTTTTCCAATCTTGCGATGATCACGAAGTTTAGCTTGTTCCAACATTACAAGGTACTCTTCCAGCATTTTTTGTTTAGGAAAAGTAATCCCATAAATACGTGTAAGTTGTTTATTTTTTTCGTTACCGCGCCAATAAGCGCCCGCTATGCTTAATAGCTTAACAGCCCTGATGTGACCTGAATCCGGTAAATGTGGACCACGGCACAGATCAGTAAAATTACCTTGTTTATAGAACGAAATAGTTCCATCAACTAAATCGGTAATCAATTCAATTTTATATGGATCACCTTTCTCGTTGAAATATTTTAGTGCATCCGTTTTACTTACTTCACTTCGAACATATGCGGATCTGGATTTTACCAAGTCCAGCATTTTAGCTTCAATTTTAGGTAAATCGCTGTCGGAAATGGTATTATCACCTAAATCGACATCATAATAAAACCCATTTTCGATAGCAGGACCGATGCCAAATCTAACACCAGGATAAAGGGCTTCGAGGGCTTCGGCCATCAAGTGAGCCGATGAATGCCAAAACGCATGTTTCCCCTCATTATCATCCCATTTATGAAGTTTTATGGAAGAGTCTTTCAAAATAGGACGCGAAATATCCCATACATCACCATTTACTGTAACGGCAAGTACTTCTTTAGCAAGGCTGTTACTTAAGCTTGAAGCTATTTCATATCCGGTAATTCCGTCCTGATATTCCCGTATTGACTGATCAGGCAGTGTGATCTTTATCATTTATCGTTTTTTCAAAAAAAGTATGCAAAGATAACTATTTATTTCTTACACTGAAAAAAGTAATCTGGAAACTAAAAGTATTTCCTTCAAAAATTAAATTATAAGTTGCATATGGGATAATTGGCTACAGTGTATTCAAGTCCCAATCGAAATCAAGCTTTACGATAGCCTCTTTAATTCGTGAGTGATAATCGGGGAGATAATTCGCCAGTAAATTTTTGTCCTCTTTTATTTTGTAGGTTACTAAAGAATAACTGCTTTGGGCCAAATTATTGTATCGGCAATAAGCCAGAGTAGCATTGGCAAAAAGGGATCCTTATAAACGCTGATTAAATCGAACCGAAAGAGCCGTATTTCCCTAACCATATTTTTCCGATGTTGCATTGGTAGTCACGAAAAAAAATAGATTTTAGAGCTGCCCCAGTAGCTATTAATTTTTTATAAAACCTCAACCTCTTAAAAGGTATAATAACTGAATTGGTATTCAAAATAGCCCTGCTTTAGTCTGCAGCCAATCTATTCGAAAAGTAACAAATAATAAAATGTGTGAATCATATAAATCTGTTTTAGAATTGTGTAACAGTTCTGCTGAGTTTACAGACTACATTTGCCCATGATAGTTTCAATTATTGTTTTTTTAAAAAGCCTTCTCTTTAAAAAAATATTAATAATGTAAATTAATTTTAAAACTATATACATGTATAATAAACCAATTATTGAAAACTGTAATGAACTAAAAGCTAAGTTAAAACATCAATACGCCCATGTAACTGATGATGATTTAAAGTGTTACGATGGTCAAAAAGAAAAAATGCTTCAAAATCTTCAACAAAAGCTTGGTGTATCCGGCAAAGAGCTGAATGAGATTATTTTAAAACTTTAAAAACTGTACTTTTTACCAAGTACTCTCTAAAAAAAACATATAAAACACTGTATATGAACAATAAACAACTTTATTTTCCGAACACTTTGAACCCCGCTAAAAATAACAATACTAGAAAAAAGGGCAGATCTAAATCGTTGGGTTTGACCGACTTTATTGGCGATAACCTCAGAGTAGCTGAAAATCATGTCTTACTGCGATTGCAAGAAATTGAAAAGCTCAACACCCATTTGGAAAATCTTCTTGAACAAGGTACGCTAAAACTAACCGAAGTTGTTGCTACAAATTCAAAATTCATTTCAATTATTGCACATGATTTAAGAAGCCCGTTTGTCTCTATTTTAAACATTCTGGAAATACTAAAAGATAGCCTTAATCATTCTGATATAAGCGAAATCGAAAAAAATATAAGCATTGTTTCAAATTCAGCAACCAGAACATTAAGTCTACTCGATAACCTATTAGCATGGACTGTTTCGCAAAATAATGAGAAAATGTTCCGTCCGGTTAAAATTAATCTATTTGATTTGTTGGTAGATGAGATCGAGAATATCTATCTTTCAGCCAAACAAAAACAAATCAAGCTGCATCATAACATTTCGCCAAATTTGAATGTAACTGCAGATATTCAGATGGTTAAAACTATATTTAGAAATTTAATTAGCAATGCTTTAAAATACGCCCACGTTGGAGGTGAAATATCTATAAGTGCTTCTGAAGGCAATCCATTTGTCGAAATATCGGTAAAAGACGATGGCGTTGGTATTTCACGCGAAGCGCAGAAAGAACTCTTTAAAACTAATGTATATCACTCAACAAAGGGCACTAATCAAGAACATGGTACCGGGCTTGGATTATTGCTTTGCAAAGAATTTGTTGAAATTCATGGTGGAATCATCCGTGTAGAAAGTGAGAAAAATAAGGGTTGTGAATTTAAATTTACATTGCCTCATTATATTTAAAAACAATCAATCCTAATAAATAAAAGTGCAAACCTGCTTTTTTGACACATTTCCCATTTAGTGTTAATAAATTCGACCCCAACCCTTCGAAAAGGAGTTGGGGTTGATTCATAATAATAGTCAAACCTCAACTTTTCCATTTGAAGCGAAATTTTTCGTACTTCAATATTTAACAGCAAACTCTGTTACTTTATTAATCTTCGAATACGTTACAAACAAAGTTAAAAGTTTGTGTTTTGTTTGGCTTATTTTGAATTAAAATTGTATTAACTTTGAGAATGTTGTATTAGTAACATCAATGAACTCGAGAAAAGTGAAATCGACAGAATCATCAACAAAAAAAAATGCATTTTTAGATTCCAGTCAGTTTCCTATAGTGGGTATAGGTGCCTCGGCGGGTGGACTGGAAGCATTGGAACAATTTTTGGGTAATGTACCTGAAAAAAGCGGAATGGCTTTTGTTATTATCCAACATCTTGATCCTACTCAAAAAGGGATGTTGCCTGAATTGCTTCAACGAATTTCAAAAATGGTGGTTTTTCAGGTAAAAGACCGTATGGTTGTGAAACCAAACTGCGTTTATGTCATTCCGCCAAACAAGAGCATGTCAATATTTAAAGGAGTGCTTCACCTTTTTGAACCAATGGAAGCAAGAGGGTTACGACTACCAATTGATTTTTTTCTACGTTCGCTGGCCGACGACCAACTGGAAAATGGCGTAGGTATCGTTCTCTCAGGTATGGGCTCCGATGGTAGCGCTGGTTTACGTGCTATTAAAGAAAAAAACGGCATAGTGATGGTGCAGGAACCTACCACAGCAAAATACGACAGCATGCCACGCAGTGCAATTGATTCCGTACTTATCGATATTGTGGCTCCAGCCACCGAATTACCAGCAAGATTATTGGAATTTCTTAAACATATACCCGTTGTAAAATCAGACCTTGAGATAGAAATTCAGTATAAAAGTTCGCTCGAAAAAATTATTATTTTACTCCGGTCTCATACGGGCAACGACTTTTCGTTGTATAAAAAAAATACGGTGTACCGTCGGATTGAAAGACGTATGGGTGTTCACAAAATTGATAAGATAACTTCTTATGTCCGATTTTTGCAGGAAAATCCAAAGGAAGTGGATATATTATTCAAAGAATTGCTAATTGGCGTAACCAATTTTTTTCGCGACGCTCCAGTTTGGGAAAAGTTGAAAGAAACGGTTATTCCAAATCTTATTGCAAACCAGCAAGAGGGCTCAATATTGCGTGCATGGGTACCTGGGTGTTCTACTGGAGAAGAGGCATATTCATTGGCAATTGTGTTTAAAGAAGTACTTGAAAAAATCAACCTTCGTGCAAACATTTCATTACAAATATTTGCTACCGATCTCGACAATGAAGCAATTGAAACAGCGAGAAAAGGTATTTTTCCAGCAAATATTGTTGTGGATGTATCTCCAAAACGACTAAGCCGCTTTTTTATAGCAACAGACGATGGCTATCGTGTAAATGCCGTAATTAGAGAAATGGTGGTATTTGCGAAACATAACATTATCATGCATCCTCCTTTTACCAAAATCGATATCCTTACATGCCGCAACCTGCTTATATACATGGATACCGAGTTGCAAAAAAAATTACTCGGATTGTTTCATTATAGCATTAACCCTGATGGCTATATGCTACTTGGCAGTGCAGAAACACTTGGAACACAAAGTCATTTTTTTACACCTGTGGATTCTAAATTGAAAATTTACAAACGATCTGTTACTGCTTTGCTACCCGAATTATTCGATTTTCCTTCTTCTTTTTCCAGGATTCAACAAACTAATAATGAAAAACAAATACCTGCTACGACAACTTTGAATATTCAAACGCTTGCAGATCAACTTTTGTTGCAGCATTTTTCGCCCCCTGGTGTTTTGGTGAATGAAAAGGGCGACATCATTTACATAAGCGGACGCACGGGAAAATACCTGGAACCATCAGTTGGTAAAGCAAACCTGAATATTTTTGCCATGTTACGTGAAGGTTTACGGAACGAATTTCCTGTTGCCTTCCGTAAGGCTATATTGACAAAAGAAATGGTTGTTTTAAACAATATCAAAGTAGGTACCAACGGCGGTTCGCAAACAATCAATATTAAGATTCAATGGCTTGATAAACCAGAGCCCTTAAACGGCATGGTAATGATTATTTTTATTGATTTGCCTGAGATTGCTGACATTAAACGGCAAACAGTAAAAAAAACTCAGCCATTAAACAGTATCAGGGAATCAGAATTAGAGGAAGAGGTGCAGCGAACGCGTGAAGAGGTGCAGAACACACTCGAAGAAATGCAGACATCTCAGGAAGAATTGAAATCTACCAACGAGGAATTACAATCGACAAATGAAGAACTGCAATCAACAAATGAAGAACTTACCACTTCAAAAGAAGAGATGCAAAGCCTCAATGAAGAACTTCAAACGGTGAATGCTGAATTGCAATCGAAGGTTGATGATTTTTCGCGTGTAAACAATGACATGAAAAACCTACTCAATAGCACTGATATTGCAACCCTATTTCTCGACAAAGAATTGAATATCCGACGCTATACTAATCAGGCAACCAAAATTTTTAAGCTAATAAAAAGTGACATAGGCAGACCTTTTACCGACCAGGTTTCCGACCTTGTATACCCTGAATTAGCTGACGATGCCCTCGAAGTATTAAGAACTCTTATATTTATACAAAAACAAATTTCAGCCAAAGACGGACGATGGTTTTCCATTCGCATTATGCCATATCGCACCTTCGACGACAGAATAGACGGACTAGTTATCACATTTGTCAACACCTCAGATATCAAACAGTTGGAAGTAGAATTACACGAAACTGTACAAATGCACCATTTGCTTTTAAATTCATCCTCCGATGTAATAATAAAATTGTCAACCAATTGGAAAATATTGGAGTTTAATCTCGCGGCCGAAAATTTTTTCGGTAAAAAACATGAGGAAGCTTTAAACCAAAATTTTATTCAGAAGTTTGTTCCTGAGCAAATGCGAAAAAAGACGGAAAAAATGTTGAATAATCTTTTGAGCGAAACGGCGGAGGGCAAATTTAAAATGCAGGTAATAGCTGATAGAGATAAAACGCCCGTTGTTGAATGGTCAGTAAATATGTTGCTCAATAACCTTAAAATGCCGGTAGGAATGATTATGATTATTAAAAAATCGGAATTATGAGTGATGAAGAATTAGATTTTACTAATGCTAAAATGCTACGATTAAAGGCCGAAGAGCAACTAAAAGAGAAGCAAAAAACAAAAGATAACCCACTAAATGCAACTGATCTGAAAAGAATTATGCACGAACTGCAGGTTCATCAGATTGAACTGGAAATGCAGAACGAAGAGTTACATAAGGCATATGAAACAGCTGAAATAGCTCTTAAAAAATACACCATGTTGTACGATTTAGCCCCCGTAGGCTTTTTTACAATCAATTCAGATGGGGATATCGCTGAGCTGAACTTTACTGGAGCCAAAATGCTGGGAGATAGACGTTTTAGTTTGGTTAACCACAACTTTAAATTATTCGTTGCCGAAGATTCGCTACCAAAATTTAACAATTTTTTTCAACTGATTTCAACCACTAGTAATAAAGAATCGTGTGAAGTGATGCTTGAATATGATCATCTTCCATTATGTTTTGTTTATATGGAAGGCATATCTAATTGCGATAACCGGACTTGCCTGTTATCAATAATTGACATTACAAGATTTAAAAAACAAATTAATCCTTAATAAACATCTTTATTAATATGAAAATTATCTGCTATTTAATTTAAAAAAAATGAAACTCTTCATCAAAAATATGGTTAGTAATCGTTGCAAAATGATTGTGAAATCTGAACTTAAAAAACTCGGACTGCACTACATATTAATAGAGTTAGGTGAAGTGGAAATATTTGAAAATATCTCAGTGGAACAGCAAAATACATTAAATGCCGGCTTAAAAAAAACAGGGCTTGTATTGATGGATGACAAAAAAAGTATATTGATTGAGAAAATAAAAAATATTATTATTGAATTTGTTCATTATTCAGATGAAAAGCTAAAGATAAACTTTTCCAATTACTTAAGTGAAAAACTAAATTATGATTACACCTATTTAGCCAACATTTTTTCAGAAAAACAAGGTACTACCATTGAGCATTTTATTCTCACCCACAAAATTGAAAGGGTAAAAGAATTAATTATTTACGATGAACTTAACCTTACCGAAATTGCAGATAGATTGCATTATAGTAGTGTAGCCCATCTGTCTAATCAATTTAAAAAAATAACCGGATTAAATCCTTCACAATATAAGAACCTCAAGCTTAGAAATCGTAAACCACTCGAAAATATGTGAACAACGAAAAGACAGGATAAAAAATGAAAATTGTACTTGTTTTTGTTTCAACGTTAGATGGAAAGGTAACAAAATGGGGTGATCCACATGTAAAATCCTGGTCGTCTCAAAAGGATCAGGATTATTTTAATAAATTATGGAATAATGCCTCTCTTATTGTTATGGGTAGTAATACATTTATTGCTGAACCGTTTATACCTTCTTTGAATCACCTTCTAATTGTTATGACCAGACATCCTACTAAATATAAAAATGATGAGGTTTTGGGTCAACTTGAATTCACTAATAAATCTCCGGTTCAACTGGTCAACCGTTTTGATAAGAAAGGTCATGAGCTTATGATTGTAGTTGGAGGTGCACATATAGCCACTTCATTCTTAAAAAAACAATTAGTGGACGAACTATGGCTAACCATCGAACCTAAAATATTTGGATTAGGAGGTAATTTTGTAATCGAAGAAAAGCTCGACATCAATCTACGATTAATTAGTTTTGAAAAAGCAAACGATCAAGGAACTTTAATCACTAAATACGAAGTGATTAAGGATTTATAATAAATTCAAACATCCAATTCCCGGAATTTAATTATCTTTTTTATGAATATATTTTGTAAATCCCGTCAATTATACTTGCCAAATCTAAATCAAGTTGGGTTATACCACTGGCTTCATGAGTAGTTAAATTGATGCTGACCCTATTATAAACATTACTCCAATCGGGATGATGATTCAATTTCTCCGCTTCTAAAGCAATGGCAGTCATAAATGAGAATGCTTCAACAAAACCCTTGAATTTAAAATCTCTTTTTATTACTTTTTTTTCCAAAGACCATTCTTTTAAATTAATAGTCAAAAGCTCTTTAATTTCACTTTCTAATAATGCTTTCATAATTATATATTTAAGATAGGTTTGAATTCAAAAATATCCACTGCACTATTTTACCAGTTATATAGTTAAACAAACCTTTTAGTTATTGAACAATTCATGATATAATATTGTTCATAATTAGGTTTTTATAAAATAGTAAAACTTAATTCAATTGTTTGCTAATCGAACAAGTCATGAATTTTCGAATTGAAAAAGACACATTGGGTGAAATACAAGTACCTGCCGATAAATATTGGGGAGCACAAACTCAGCGATCGTTAATGAATTTCCTTATTGGTCCGCCTGCATCCATGCCAATTGAAATTATATATGCCTTTGCTTATTTGAAAAAGGCAGCCGCAATAACAAACACTAAATTAGGTTTATTATCCTTCGATAAAATGAAAATTATTTCGCAGGTATGTGATGAAATTATAGCTGGCAAACTTGATAACCAGTTTCCGTTGGTAATTTGGCAAACAGGTTCAGGAACTCACACGAATATGAATTGTAACGAGGTGATCGCAAACAGAGCACATGTGTTGTTAGGAAATAAATTGGGCGAAGGACGCAGGTTAATTCATCCAAATGATGATGTAAATATGTCCCAATCATCCAATGATACCTTCCCCACAGCAATGCATATTGCTGCATACCGGAAGATTGTCGAATTCACTATCCCACAAATTGAGTTATTAATGAAAACCTTTTCCGAAAAATCAATAGCATTTGCCGGAATTATCAAAATTGGACGAACTCATTTAATGGATGCCACTCCAATATCCCTCGGACAGGAATTCTCGGGTTACGTTTCTCAATTACAACATGGGATAAAAGCATTGAAAAACACCTTAGCTCATCTATCGGAGTTAGCCTTAGGAGGAACAGCAGTTGGAACAGGTTTGAATACTCACGAAAATTATCCAACCGAGGTCGCAGCTTCCATTGCCCAATTAACAAATCTGCCATTTATTACAGCTGAAAATAAGTTCGAATCGTTGGCAGCAAATGATGCCATTGTGGAAACCCATGGAGCCATTAAGCAAATTGCCGTTAGCCTGATGAAAATTGCAAACGATATTAGAATGTTAGCCTCCGGACCACGATCAGGGATTGGAGAGATCACTATCCCATCGAACGAACCAGGTTCGTCCATCATGCCGGGCAAAGTAAATCCGACCCAAACAGAAGCAATGACTATGGTGTGTGCTCAAATTTTGGGTAACGACACAACTATTTCATTAGCAGGCACAAATGGTCACTTTGAGCTTAATGTGTTTAAACCGGTAATGATAAATGCACTTTTACAATCGGCTACACTATTAGCAGATGCCTGTAAATCATTCAATGATCATTGTGTTATTGGAATCGAACCAAATCTGGAACAAATTGAAGAAAATCTCAATAATTCATTGATGCTTGTTACTGCATTAAATTTACACATCGGGTATGAGAACGCGGCAATGATTGCCAAAAAAGCCTATGCCGATAATTCGACATTGAAAAAAGCCGCTTTAGAGTTAGGCCTTTTAACAGAACAACAATTTAATGAATGGGTTGTGCCTGAAGATATGATTGGCCCTATAAAATAGTGGTTGTATGCTTAGTTTGAGAATTTACGCCCTGCAAAATGTGTGAATGATGTAATTCTTTTCGAAAGTTATGTAAGACATACGGGAAATAAGCGGATTATCTTTAAAATTAAAAAATATGAATCTCAAAAGAATTTTTGGTGCGTTGCTAACCAGCTTAGGAATAGGTGGACTTATTTATGCTGCAGTATTATTTGTAAATAACACCGACGGTACGCGGGCCGTTAAAGCATTAATAATATACAGTGTCATTGGACTGATTTTCTTTATTGCAGGCATTAGCCTGATTCGAACAACAAAAGACGAATCATAATGTATAATTATGAAAAATATGTACAGGTATTTGGAAAGAGGTTTTGAAAAACTCGCCTCCGTTGCAATTGCGATACTCGGTAATTCCATCACCTTTATTATTGCTTTATGCACAGTAATTTACTGGCTCACAAATAAGCGGTTTTATACTCAGGATATTCATTATTGCATAGGCGATATAATTCTGGGGATTGCTTTTTTAAGTTTATTTATAATTCAAAAATCATTCAATCGGTTTTCCGCTTCACTTCATTTAAAGGTAAATGAACTTGTTGCGTCTCACGAACCTGCAAGAAATGCAGTGATTAATGCTGAAGAAAAAACAGAGCATGAGATAACCCAACTTACAAAAGAATATGCTGAACTAATTGAACAGGTAAAAGAGAAAAATTCTAAATAGTAAAAAAATGGAAAAATTACTTGATGAAAAAATATCTAGAGTGGTAAGAGCAGAATATATTGAAGTAGAACCTAATGTTCAGCTTCATATTACAGACGGGGGCGAAGGCCGGCCTATTGTGTTAATTCATGGATGGCCGTTAAGTGATGAAATGTTCGAATACCAATACAACGATTTGATAAATAAAAATTTTCGAGTCATCGGTATTTCATTAAGAGGTTTTGGCAAATCCGATAAACCTTATGGAGAAAATAATTACGATGTACATGTTTCCGATATAAAAAAGGTATTATGTAAATTGGATATAATAGATGCCGTTTTATGTGGCTTTTCGATGGGAGGAGCTATTGCCATCCGTTATGTAGCGACTGATAATGGAGCACATGTCTCTAAACTGGTTTTGTGTGCAGCAGCAGCTCCAATTTGGACGCAACGCCAAGATTTCCCATACAATTTAACAAAAAGTGCGGTTGACGAGTTAATTGATTTGAGCTATAAGGACAGGCCAAAGCTGTTATCCAATTTTGCAAAGATATTTTCTGCTTCGGAAACCGCATTAAATGATGGGATTCGAAAATGGTTAAATGGAATCGGTTTAAGTGCATCTTCTCATGCAACGGCACAATGTTTAATTGCATTGCGCGACACAGACCTTAGAAGCGAAATGGCAAAAATAACCATTCCCACATTAATTATGCATGGCAAAAAGGACAAAATATGTTCTTTTGATCTGGCCGAACAGATGAAAGCCAGAATTTCAAATTCAAACATTATTGCTTTTGAGAATAGCGGACATAGCTTGTTTCTGGAAGAAACATCTAAATTTAATTCAGAGCTAATAAAATTTGCTACCAATGCTTAGCTTAAGAATTATTGAAACTATTATATTGACCTTGCTAAAAAAAAAGTTCCCAGGTTTTAGTTTGACCTGAAAAGAGGCGATAGACTTGGAAGAGTCTCATGGAACCGCAAACTAAACAACTTGATTTGTAGTTGAAAGATATTTCCTTACAATTATAACATTTCATTTATTTTGGTTTTTTGGCTTATTTGCTAACAATAAAATAGCATGAAAAAAATAGTTATCCTGTCATGGTTTGATAAAAGTACGTTACAGCACCTTCGGTTACCATTTTCGTTTTTTTTAATGCCTGTCTTTTTATTTGCTTTAAGTCAAGCAAATACCATAAATTGGCTAACAACTATTAATGCATTTGTGATATTGCATCTGTTGATTTTCCCATCCAGCAATGGGTATAACAGTTATCAGGATAGGGACGAAACCAGTATTGGAGGTTTAAAAAATCCACCAAAAGTTACCAAAAATTTATTTTATGCAACACTATTTTTGGATGTTGTTGGAATATTTTGCGCTTTGTTTGTTTCGCTTTACTTTTCTCTGTTTGTATTGATTTTTGTGATAATGTCACGAGCTTACAGTTACCGTAATGTGCGCTTAAAAAAATATCCAATCATCGGGTTTTTAACAGTATTTATTTTTCAGGGGGCATTTGTATATTTGATGGCCTTTTTATCAATAACTAATTTTTCTCTTGGAAACATTTTTACGCTTAATAGTATCATTTGTATGTGTGTAGCAAGCTTGTTTATGGGAAGTATTTATCCGCTCACGCAAATTTATCAGCACGAAGCAGATAAAAAAGATGGTGTTATCAGTATTAGCTACAAACTTGGATATATAGGCACTTTTGTATTTTCATCCATTTTGTTTTCAATAGCAACCATCTTCCTTTATTATTATTTCAATTTAAAACATCAACAACTATACTTGATATTATTTTTATTTATCATGCTTCCGGTAATAGCTAAATTGTCCATTTGGTTTTACAAAGTTCGCAAGGATACTAAACATGCAAATTTCGAAAACACAATGACAATGAACTTATTGACGTCAACCTGCATGAATTCGTACTTTTTAATTCTGATATTAAACAATCATTTCACCTGGTTTTAATAATTTACATTATCCAAGTTAGGAAACCTATAACATGAGTAAAATTATTTCCATTGGAACAGCTGTGCCAAAATTCGGAACCGCACAAAGTACTATTTTAGAATTTATGCAGGAGGCCTATAACGATGATACCGCTTCACGTAAGCTACGAATATTGTTTCATAATAGCGGGATAAACACCCGTTATTCAGTTGTTCCGGATTTTGACAATAACAAATCGGAAAATAATCTGTTTATTGGAAATAAAGGAATAACAAATGTTGGTAAAAGATTAAACGTATTCAAAGAAAATGCCGTTTCACTTGCCATCGAAGCAATTCAGAATGCCTTATTAAAAATAAATACAACAATTACTGAGTTTAAACCAACACATTTAATTACGGTTACTTGTACGGGATTATATGCTCCGGGTATTGATACGGAAATTATGGAACAATTGAATTTGCCAAATGATATCTTTCATACCTCCATCAATTTTATGGGATGTAATGCCGCATTTCCTGCATTAAAAATTGCAGATATGATTGCCAAAACCGACGAAAATGCCAAAGTATTGATTGTTTGTGTGGAATTATGCACACTTCATTTTCAACCAAAGGATAATAACGACAATTTTTTATCGAACACCATTTTTGGTGATGGGGCTGCTGCTGCTGCTGTTGTATCCGATATTTCCGCAAAACAGAATCAACAGGGTGGTATGACGATAAATGGATTCTACTCATTGCTTCTTGGCAAGGGAAAAAAATTAATGGCTTGGAATATTACGCCTATTAATTTTGAAATGGTTTTGGATGCCGGAATTCCTGAATTTATAGGCGATGAGGTGAATGATATTGTTTTGAAAGCATCAAAAAATCTAAATATTGCACCAGACAAAATAGATAAATGGGCAATCCATCCGGGCGGAAAAAAAATACTGGACGCTGTAAAAAAACAAATGCAAATGAATGATACTGATTTGCAGTATTCCTATAAAGTACTGGCTGAATATGGCAATATGTCATCACCAACGATTTTATTCGTATTGAATGAAATTATGCAATCGAATTACAAGCCAAATGAAACCATTTTTTCTATTGGCTTTGGCCCCGGCTTAAGTATTGAAACATCTTTGTTTACTTATGTCGAATAAATTTAAAAATCGATCCAACCAAAAGGAGTTGCTCGATGAATCAAATATCCCTTCTGAATTACTTTACAAAAACCTGAGAGAACTTGATTTACTTAACAGGACATCCGGTGGGTTTGCAATCTCGTTAAAGGGTTTAAACCATTTAATTACAGATTATCATAAAATCTATCATATTGTTGATTTGGGTTGCGGTAGTGGCGATGCCTTAAAAGCGATTGCTGATTGGGCACGGTTAAATAATTACAAAGTTAGGTTAACGGGTGTGGATATGAATGCCAATGCAATTAAATATTTGAAGTCTAATTGTGTTGATTATCCCGAAATCAGCGGTATAACGGCAGATTACCAGGAGTATCTTAATAGCTATGTAAATGTTGATATTGTTCATTGCTCATTATTCTGTCATCATTTAAATGACGATGAACTATTACGTTTATTTATTTATTTCAGACACCATGTCAAAATAGGTTTTATTATCAACGATCTGCAAAGACATTGGTTTGCCTATATTGGTGTGTGGCTTTTAACACGGCTATTAAATGGTACAGCGCTGTCAAAAAACGATGGCCCAATTTCTGTTCTTCGTGGGTTCAAATCTATGGAGCTTATTTATTTACTAATTAAAGCTAATATCACAGACTATTCTGTTAAAAAAGAATGGGGTTTTCGATTTTTAATTGTTGGAAAAACAGAGAAAAATGAGGGAATGGCAGGATAAAGCTTTCGAAGTGATGATTGTCGGAGCTGGGCCAACGGGTCTCATGATGGCATGTCAACTGGCCATTCATCATGTATCGTTTTGTATCATTGATAAAAAAGAGACTACTTCAATAAATTCGGGCGCTTTGATTGTTCAGGCGAGAACTCTAGAGATTTTTGAACAGATGGGAATTGCCCGCACCGCATTAAAGGAAGGAATCGTTGCCAATAAAATAAGCATATTTTTCAACGGAAAAAAAAACATAAGTACGGATATTAAAAACATCGGCGATGACCTTTCTCAATTTCCTTTTCTTCTGATGCTTGAACAATCAAAAACAGAAAAGTTGTTAGTGAGGTTTATCGGTGACCGCGGACATTCAATAGATAGAGGTATCACGTTTAAAAGCTACATCCAGCATAAAGAAGAAATAACATCGGTGGTGATTTTGCCTAATGGGTCTGAAAAATTAATAAAAAGTAAATATATCATTGCTGCCGATGGTACAAATAGTGCAATCAGAAATTTCCTGAATATTTCTTTTAAAGGTAAGACCTATCCAAAGGCCATAATCATTCTCGATTGTAAGGCAAAAACAGATATTTATCCGGGTGAAATATGTTTCGCTTTTTCCAACGCTTCTGTTTCTGGTTTTTTTCCATTGAAAGATTCCAGATGGAGGATTGACAGCACTCTTCCTAAAGAAATAGAAAGGTTGGAAAATATAACTTTTGATACTATTGCGAAAGATTTTCACCTAAGGACAAAGATGAATATTGCATTTCAGGGTTATGAATGGTTTTCGGTATCTCATTCTCATCAGAAGTATGCCGCGTCTGTTCGCATTCAAAACTGCTTTATATTAGGTGATGCGGCACATGTTAATTCGCCAGTTGGCGCTCAGGGAATGAATACAGGTTTGCAGGATGCCTTTAATCTGGCATGGAAACTAGCATTTGTTATCAATGGCAAGGCAAAAGCTGAACTTTTGGATACTTACTCAACAGAAAGATTAGGTATTTCGAAGGGTTTTGCACGATATGCGGATACTGTTTTTAAGCTGGTTACAAGTAATAATGCCGTGGTGAAATTTTTTCGTTTTTATGTGATAAAAGTATTATTAAAGGTTTTATTCCCTTTGATGCAAAAACAAAAGAGATTTCGTCAACTTTTTTTTACTTCTATTTCCCAGATTGGCATTCACTACCAAAACAGCTATTTATCTTATAAGGCGTCAGAAGGCAGTTTTTTATCAGACGACCCCAGACCCGGAGATCGATTGCCTTACGCTGAATTCCTATACAAGGGAAGAAATACGAATAGTTACGAAATTTTAGATGTCGGTTGTTTCAATCTTATTGTCTTTTCAGATATTATAACGGAAGAAATTAAAAAACTAGCGGAAAAATATAATCTAATTGTTAAATTGGTTTCAAATCTGCCAGAAAATAAAAAAATATTTAAGAAGCTGGGAATAACAAAAACAGGTTATTACCTAGTGCGTCCTGATATGCATATTGCCTTAAGATCAGCTACATTGAATACCTATCATTTGAACAAATATTTAGAAACTATTCTGATATAAGAAAAGTCCGAAATTTGAAGTAGTGTCTTCTAACTTCTATCAACATAAATTTTCACCTAATCCTAATCATCATGAGATCTTTTATCTTTTGGCAACGATGGTTATTTTACAGCAGCTTATTATTTGCCATGTTCGGAGTAGTTTTTGCCGTGTATGGCAATAATCCTTTATTTATGCCTTATAATAAAGCGCTTGCACATATTTTTCATTTTGGGGAAAATTTCCCCTCAGCGATGGAACCATTCAGAGCTTTTATTTGGGAACCATTGGGCGGTGCAATAGCCTGCTGTTATATTTTACTAGCTTTTATATCATGGTTTCCATTCCAGAGAAAGGAGCGTTGGTCACGAAATGCCATTGTAATAGCATTCGGTGTATGGGTTTTATTGGATTCGTCTGTTTGCCTCTATTATGGGGCATATTTTCAGATATATCTTATAAACACATTTTCTATTTTACAAAAAGGCTTGCCCATTATTTTTACATGGAAGGAGTTTAAATAATACCCTCCACTCCTACCCGCCTAACGAATAATGAATATGTGAATGATGTAACTTTTATCCAAAGTTATGTAACATAAAAGCCAGTAGTTGACTGTAAATTTAATCCTTAAAATCTTACTTAATAATTAATTCAACATTTATGAAAACAAGTATAGGAATCCCCGATCACAACATCGAAGAAATTGTAACTCTTCTTAACACTCTATTAGCTGATGAATATGTGCTATACACGAAAACCCGGAATGCTCACTGGAATGTTACAGGACCAAACTTTTACGAATTGCATAAATTTTTTGAAACCCATTATGAAGCGTTAGACATAATTATTGATGATATTGCAGAACGTGTTCGTTCGCTTGGACATTATCCCTTAGGCACGCTGAAGGATTTTCTGAATATAACACATATGGATGAAGAAAATCAAGAGTTTAGTAACCCAAAACAAATGATACAAACTCTTGTCAACGATCATGAAACAATTATTCGCATTATTCGAAATGACATCACTCCTATTTCCGAAAAATACAAGGATTTGGGAACAGCAGATTTTGTAACAGGTATAATGGAGCAACACGAAAAAATAGCCTGGATGCTTAGGTCTCATTTATCATAATCATTTTCAGCAAACAAAAAATTATGAATTTGAAAAATATATTCTTCCTTTGCCTATTATTGGGGTTATCAAGCTTTAATTTTATAAAGCTTGATAATTCAATAGTATTCGGTAATGATGCAACAATTGTCTATCAATCGAAATATTCATTTTCAGATTCGAGGGATTTAACTTGCTTTAAATGTGAAGATTTTATTTCCAATGCCTTAATTAATTATACTATAACTACAATTAACAAGGAGTTTTTAAGTTTATTAAATTGCACTAAAGAGGTAGTCGTAAACAAACATGATTCGGCAGTAATTGATACTGTATATACTTTTTCGAATTCCAAAAATAAAATACAAATTTATAGGGCAAACCAAAATGATTTCATTTTTACTTTCGATGTAACAGATCCCGTTTTTAATCTTAAAGGGAACGTTAAACCAGGTATGAAAAAGGAGGATTTTCTGCGAAAATTTCGCATCACTGAAACTATAAATAACAAAGTAAAAATTTCTAATTCAGAAGGCAATATGGGATTTGTGTTTTATTTTGAAAACAGCAGGTTAATACGGATTAATAGCTACTTATATCTTGATTGATTCCGAAAATTAAAATTATGAAAATTTATAACCAACAAATTTTATTATGATTAAAAAAATGGTTTTTTTATTTGTCTTATTGACAAGCGGTTTGCTGTGTGAAACAGCATTTACACAAGTTACATTTAAAGTCAATATAGGCACTCAACCTATGTGGGGACCTGTTGGATATGACCATGTGGATTATTACTATATGCCAGAAATTGAGACATATTATTATGTGCCAAGTCACAAGTATATCTATATAGAAAATGGTAATTGGATTACCAGATCTAATTTACCTCCACGTTACAGAAACTATAATATGTATAACTCCAGAAAAGTAGTTATCAATGAACCAAGACCATACTTACGTCATGAGGGTTATAGGGCAAGATATGAAAGGTCAGATGACGATTCAAATCAGCAATCTATACGTGATAGCAGAGAGTCAAGATATTTTGAAAACAAACATCATCCGGAGCATTCAAAATGGAAGGAAGCTAAAAAAAATAAAGGTAGAAATAATGAAGATGAAAAAGAACATGGAAATGGGCGTGGACATGGACACGATTAAATGTGAGCAAAATATCTGGTAACTACAAATAAACTTGTTTTAAAAAGCCACGAATTACAAAAATTAAACAGTGTAATTCGTAGTTTTTTATTACTAAAAAAACATTATCTTTCTTCATGTCAAAAAATCACTCATTATTCATATAATTAGCCTAACCTTCTAGTATATTAATTTTTAATAACCAGCCTTTCAGATGACGGGCATAAAATCAAAATAAAATGGCAATCACACCAGAATTTAAAGAGACTTGGAAGGATGAGAAAGAAAAAATAAGTAACGAAATCTCTTCTTTGAAAAATAGTATGACTGAATATAAAGAAAAAAGAAAATCTGAATGGAAATCATTTAAGAAAAAATTTATTGATAACTTAGATAAAGTTGAGAAATCATTAAAAAAACTGAATGAAACCCATAAAAAGAAATAAATTTTAATAAGTTTAATAAACATCATTATCATAAACGTATTCAGATAGGAGAACATTATGAGTCCGAAAAGAATTGCTACAACAAACAAAACAGCGATCTATTTTATAGCATTTGTGGTAATAATAGCAGCCTTTCTGCTATTAGGCGGCCTACCTTGGTTAAAAGGAATAATGCATGGAAACAGGTCGATGAACATGGCTAACTGGAATTGGGCACAAATTCTGATTTGTGTAGGTATCGGTTTTATACTAGGGTTATTAGTGGCTAAAAGAAGATAGCGGTAGCCTGTTCGAAATTGGTTAATATAATGTTTAAAAAAAGTTGTTATGATAGCAGACCCCAATGAAACGTCAACGAAATTTTCAAGATGGTCAGAAATGAAACGAAAGATTAAAAAAGCATTTTTTTTATTTATTACTCTTATCGTCATAATAATTGGTATTTTCACTTACTGGAAGTATTTTTATACTTACAGTAATGGGTTTCGTGCCGGATTATTACAGAAATTCTCACACAAAGGCAATATTATCAAAACTTACGAAGGCGAAATGATCTTAAGTAGTGTGTCCACTAACACTAATGTTGCTATTGCATCCGAAAAATTTTATTTTTCTGTTACCAGCGAAAAGCTTGCACAGCAACTTGACACAATCCAGGGGCAAATGGTAATAGTTCATTATCAACAAAAAAATGGGGTGTTATTTTGGCATGGCGATTCTGAATATTTAGTTGACAGCGTAAAGCGTATTAGGTAAAATTAAGTTGTAAGTATATAGTTTAGTAGCTTAAACGAAGAGTGTTATAAATAATAAAATACTTATAAATTGAACAAATAAACTATGATCATGAAAACCAATGAAATGAAAAAAGTATTAATTGCCCTGGATTATAATCCAACGGCACAAAAAATAGCAGAAACAGGTTTTTCTCTAGCTAAATCTATGGACGCTGAAGTTATTTTATTGCATGTTATTTCAGATCCTGTGTATTATTCTTCCACAGAATATTCGCCAATTATGGGACTTTCTGATTATATGGGTGTTAGTCAATTACAATTAGACAGCATAGAAGGATTAAAAAATGCATCTCAACATTTTCTCGATAAAACAAAACATCATCTTGGTGATGAAACAATTAAAACTGTGGTAAAAGAAGGTGAATTTGCTGAATCAATATTAAAGGCAGCAAAAGAATACCATGCAGATATTATTGTTATAGGTTCGCACAGTCAAAAATGGTTAGAAAAGATTGTCATGGGAAGCGTAACAGAAAAGGTACTAAGTCTCACAACCATCCCACTTTTCATTATCCCAACTAAACACCACAAATAGTTTGAGCTTATATAGTACAATCGAAAATACAAAGGTTTAACTGCTAACGAGGTTAAGGAAAAGTGAAGATAGGGAATGGGTTTCCGGCCCACGTTATTTTGACTTACCAACTTACATCTGAATACATGGAGATTTTAACATTTATCCTGGTTTTAGTTCTGCTAATCATTGTCTTGACACAAAATTCAAATCTTAATAAAAAAATTGACGATTTAGTTCGCAATTCATCAAATTTACGACCATCTGTTCAAAAACCTGACAAACCCTTAAGTAAGCCTGAAGTGCCCCGGTCAACAATTGAAGATTTAATACCATCCCAACCAGGACGTGTTCAATTAATAACTGAACCACAAGCTTCAGCCATATTGGTTGAAAAAAATAAATTTGACATTCCTACCGGTATTCACCTACCGGAAACTCCTCGGAAACCAATTTTAAAAACAGAATCAATAAAGCCGATTAAGCAACACGAAAAGCCAAAGGTTGCCCTTGATATTGAAAAATTTATTGGAGAAAACCTTATTAGTAAAATTGGTATTATCATTTTGGTGCTGGGTATAGGTTATTTTGTAAAATACGCCATCGATCAAAACTGGATTAATGAATATGGCCGGGTGGCAATTGGACTGCTTACCGGAGCAGTTCTGGTGGTTATTGCACACTGGATGAGGAAGGATTACAAAACATTTTCGTCGTTGCTTACAGGCGGCGGATTTGCTGTTTTTTATTTAACTATTACCATTGCATTTCACCAATATCAATTATTGAGTCAGCCTGTGGCTTTTGTTATTTTGGTAATGATTACCATATTTTCAGTCATCCTTTCCCTGGCTTATGATAAAAAAGAACTTGCTATATTCTCGCAATTGGGAGGATACGCCGCTCCATTTATGGTTAGTAATGGCGAAGGCAATTACATCGTTTTATTTACCTATCTATTAATTCTCAATGCTGGCCTCATCACATTGGCATATTACAAACGTTGGCAAATACTCAACCTTATTGCTTATGGGTTTACTATCATCCTATTTTCGAGCTGGCTAACCAATACATTCTTTTTTAAGTCAAATCTACCCTTTGTTGGCGCTCTTGTATTTGCAACACTCTTTTACCTTGTTTTCTTTCTGGTAAATATCCTGAACAATCTTAAAGAAAAGCAACCGTTTAAGTCGATTGAAATTGGAATGATTCTTTCAAATAACCTCTTTTATTTTCTGGCAGGAATGGTTATTCTTAGTCGTTTTCACGAAGGGGCTTTTAAAGGAATGTTTACTTTAATGATAGGAGTGTATAATTTTGCATGGGTATTCACATTATACAAAAAACAACAGATTGACAAAAATCTGGTATACCTACTAATTGGTTTGGTAATGAGTTATATCAGTTTGGCAATACCCATTCAACTGAACGGTCATTCTATCACGCTTTTCTGGACGGCAGAACTGGTAATACTTTTGTGGCTTTCAAATGTTTCAGCAATTCGTTTGCTTAAAACAGGACACTTGATTATCCTCATTTTAGTGGTTATCAGTCTTATTATGGATTGGCAAAAAGTATATTCTCAAACAATTGAAATATTGCCAATTATATTAAATCGTGCGTTTATCACAGGATTATTTGTTATTGCGGGTTTTGCAATGTCTCATTATTTGTTGAAACACGAAAAAGAAGCATACTTAGTAAAAGTCATTATTTCAGTAAAAGCATACAAATCCATTCTTGCTATTTTAATGTTTGTATTTTCATATTTTGTTTTATTTCTGGAACTTCAATACCAGATGAATAAATACTATCCATTGTATGCATTCCGACATACCGTGTATGGAGTTTTTAACTATGCATACTTGCTTTCTGTTTTATTGATTTTTAAAAAACTGGATTGGAAGAATCCTATCAAAAGTATTTTCTACGTTTCTCTGGCCATGTTATTTATATATATTGTTTATTACCAATCGATCACGATGAAAATGCGTGACTACTATTTCTTTAATAATTCTATAACTATTGGAAACTTCTATTTCCATTATCTGGTCTATCCTTTTATTGGCTCAATTATTATTTTCCTCTATAAACTTAGTAATCAAGTGTTGCCTGAAAATGGGTTTCTTTCAAAAGCATTTATTTGGTATATAACCATCTTCTGTGTATTTGTTGCAAGTACCGAACTTGATAACATTGTACTTTTCATATCGGGGACTTCTTCAGAATCTACTTTTAACCTGCTTCGAATAAATCACAAAGTAGGATATCCCATACTTTGGGGAATTTGCGCCTTTATACTAATGCTCTGGGGATTGAGAAAAAAAATAAAAGATTACCGGATTATTTCGCTTAGTCTGTTTTCATTAATCATTATAAAGCTTTTCCTTTTCGATGTTTGGACCATGAATGAAGGTGGGCGAATTGCATCGTTTATCTTTCTTGGCGTCATTCTTTTAGTTGTTTCTTTTTTATACCAAAAATTAAAAAAATTAATCTTAGAAGAAACTGAACATGAACCGATTAATGAATAAAACAGTTTTAAGATAGAAGTTGGGGCCTCACTCCTCTCCTTTCAGGCAATCTTTAAAACTTATAATCCGGGTTTTTGTATGAAAAATCGACTATTCTAAAAGGCTGATTAAGCTGCACATTTGAAAATGTATATTCCTCAAAAAGTCCTTTAGTATCATATATCTTCAAATATACGGGATATAGTTGCGAGGCATGAACATATAACTCCATTCGTGAAGCGTAATCGTTGGGAACAATCAATCGGGTATTGAGTTTAAATACCGTGTTTGCTTTATTACCCGGATTGTTTTCGAGAATTGAATAATAATTGATTTTTAGTTTGTTAGCGATACTAATAGGTGTTTCGTTTGTTTGCGTATAATAAATAATTAATTTATAATTGGAATTTACAAGGGTGAGATAGTAACAATCCATTTCCTGAATTTTCACAATTCCATTAAAACTCACCATTTTTGAAGTTTGAGATTGGTATTTATTGATTAAATCCTCGAGAATGGAGGCAGTATAGGTGAAACCTGAATTGTAAATAGGATGATGGCGATTTTCGAGCATTAATTCTCCCAGAGGATCCAAATTTAATGAAACCCACGGAAAACTGTTAGGGTTTATTTTCACTTTTTCACCGTTTTCACCCGAAACATATAGCCCCTCAATACCTTTTTTAGGAAAACTTTGGAATAAATATGCTTTAAACGGATTTAAATTGATTTTAAACGATGTTTTTTCATTATACATTTTCCCCTTAATCCGTTCCTTCGAGTCGAAGTCAAACTTTATAGTTTTAAGAGCCTTAACTGTTGTAAACATTTCATTTGTAATAGTTAAAGCATCCTGACTAAAACCACAAAATGAACAGCACATAGTTATAAGAATTCCCAGAAGCCATTTAAGTGGATACATGTAGTAAACATTTTAGATAAATAATAAACATTTACAAAGATATAAATTAATGCTTTTGACTGGAAATGTTATTGGTTGTATCAATAATTTGTATTTTTGATCTAACCAAAATTCAAACATAATGCTTACCGAACTTATCAAAAAATGCCGATCATATCGCAGGTTTTATCAGGATGTTCGACTAAGGGAAAACGATCTCCTTGAAATGGTTGAAAATGCCCGTTTATCTGCTTCGGCTCGAAACTTTCAATCGCTAAAATATTATTTATCAACCACTAACGAGATAAACGAGCTTATATTTTCTAATCTTGCTTGGGCTGGATACCTAAAATACTGGAAAGGTCCGGAAGAAGGAGAGCGACCCTCGGCATACATTATTATGTTGAATGATACTGATATTACCAATAACTATTTTTGCGACCACGGTATTGCTTCGCAGAATATTTTGCTTACTGCGGTCGAAAAAGGGTTTGGGGGATGCATTATAGCCTCGCTGAATCGCGAAAAATTACGTGATGATTTGGCTATTCCAATACGTTACGAAATCATACATGTTATCGCTTTGGGGAAACCTAAAGAAATAGTAGTAATTGATACAGTTGGATCATTGGGAGATATTAGATACTGGCGAGACTCTGATCAAGTTCATCATGTTCCGAAACGAAATATTGAGGATATTGTTTTGCGTTTCTAAAATATTGAAAGAGGTTGCAACTATAATAAAACCCTTGCAACCTCTTTATCATCTATAAACTAACCTTACCAAGGTGTAAAACAAATTTCGTATTAAAAGGAAAAGTTAAGGTTACATTTTTATTTTATCTTCGCTGCCTCTTCTTTTGCTTTATTAACCACTGCGTCGGATTTTAAATTGGCTTCGTCTTCGATCTTCTTAGCTTTTGATTCACCCTCCTTACGCATTTTTTCGGCTGTTTTTTGAGCTGGTATTTTTAAAAGTGGATTTTTTACCTCATTAACTACCCTATCGGCTGCATCATTTGATTCTTTTCTGATTTGATCAGCAGCAACCTTTGCACCATCCTTAACTTTTTGTGCTTCATTTTCGGCCTCCTTTACCAATTTATCAGCCTGTGCTTTTGCTTTCGCCGTTACATCTTCCTTTACTTGCTGAACTTTTTGTACAACCTGATTTTTTATCTGATCTTTAATATCTTGAGCAGCATTTTTAATATTATCTTTCAGATTGAGTTTAATCTCCGGTTTAAGAAATGTACCCGACACTAAAACACCAACATTTACATTTTCAGATGGTTGAATATTAAGTCCTTTGGATGCAGCGCTAGCTGAAAGGTTGTTTAGTACTGTGTTAGCTGTGCCACCAAATTCGGCTCTTGGAATAGCCATGTTGATAACGTAATTTAAGGTTTGATCAAGTCCCTGATCTCCGCCAATAGTCATCTTCGAATTCCCAAATTTGGTTTCAAACGGGGAAACATAAACACGTCCATTCTTAATTTCAAAGCTAATATTAAGGTCCGTAAGTGATAACTTTCTGAATTTGTCATTTTTAAGGGCATCTGCAATTTTTATGAATGTATTTGAATTACCAATTTCTATATTTTTCGACATAAGTTTTCCTTTACCGGCCATAGAATTATATAAAGGCATCATATGTTTATCGAGATAACTGTAAAGGCTTAGATCGGCTGATATTTTTCCCTTGCAATTTTGTGCCACAGGAGCAAGTTTTGCCACGGTATTAAAAGATGTGTAAGCCGAAGGGATATCGACGTCGCTCATAGTAAAGTCAAAATCGAAAAACGGATTTTTAATATCTTTGGTATTGTATTCTCCATTCATCATCATACTTCCTTGCAGAAGGTTCATACCCACATTTTTGAGAACAGCCCGGCTGTTTCTTATTACAATTGAACCAATAATATCGTTAATCTTCAATTTATCATAATTCAACTGTTCAATTTTCGAGTTCAAAACAAAGTTGATATTGGCGGGTACCTCAAACAATGTTAATGGTGCAGTGTCGCTTGGAACAGTTGTTTTTTTAGGAGCCGGAGAACCCATTAGCTCATTTACATCGATAAGGTTTGATGTAAAATTCAATGATCCCACGATGGTGTCATGGTTAAAAATATAAGGAATGAACTTTTCAATTTTGCCATTTAATTTAAAATCGCTTTTGCCAATGCGTGAATCGAAAGATGTTAGTTCAACATATTTAGGAGAAAAATCCATCGTTGCCGTAACAATTTTAATGCCCTGAGGGAAGTCCGGGCTGGCAAATTCGAAGTTTTCAAGTTTTAATTTACCATCAGCTTTAAAGTCCTCATATTTATTCTGGGTAATGGACGACATTTGTCCCATAATGTCGACATTACTTTCCATGATACCCTTTAACGTCATACTATCTAAATGAATAGCTTCGGTTATGGAACTAAAATCAATTTTACCAGCAAAATTACCAACGATTTTCATATCACTTATTGGAGTGCTTAAATGAAGATTTGCATCGAAGGGATTTCCTGCCAATTGGAAGTGAAATTTATTAATATCAACGGTTGAATTGTCATTCTGAACTCCGTCAAAAAACACTTTCATATCAACGTTTATATTTTCAACTGATCTTGGCAGTGCGGGATACCTGAACATAGCTCTTTCAACCATCAGATAAAGACCAACATTAGGCATTTTTTTTCCTTCGTATATACCTTTTACGTAACCATCCAGTCTAAGATTTCCTGATGTTTGTAAAGAAGGAAAATCTTTCATGTAAATGGCCGGAACCATCGAAAGTAATGTTTTAAAATCGGCTTTGTTGGTTTTATAGGTAAGATTAATATCTATCGCTTCTTTGGGCATTTTTACAGATCCATCGAGACTAAGGGATAGTCCATTAATTTTTATTTCGTTATCCTTAATGGTATAGATTGATTTTTCCATATCAGCGGCCACTTTAGAATTAAAACCGATTTTAGCTTTTTTCAGATATTTAATTCCATCCATTACAAAATCGAGCGATTCGATAGAAGATTTGATTTCCATATCAGTTGTCTTAGAGGAGAAATTTCCAGAAAGCAAAAAATTGAGATCTTTAATCTCGGCGCCCATCTTAGATGTATCATCCTGATATTTAATGTATGCTCCTATCACTTCAAATTTCTTCAGGTTCGCATTAAAATTAAATGGTTTGCTTGCTTTAGCTGTATCGGTGGGTGCTGACGCAGTGTCTTTCATAATATTCCAGTTTGCTTTTCCATTCTGCAAAACAATGGCTGAAATACGTGGATGATCAATCAGTACAGATTTCACTTTGATATTCTTCATTTTAATGGCGCTAATTAGGTCCACCTTAACACTGAATGTTTTAAATGAAATGAGGGTATCTTTTGCAAAAACTCCGGTACCGACAACCGTTAAATCTTCGAGCGCAATATACACATTAGGAAAACCCCGAATAAATGATAGTTTGAAATCTTTAAAATCAACTTTTGCATTCAACATACTATTTAATTCGGTTTTAGCCATATTTTCAATGGGCTTTTTAAAAAATATTGGTGTTACAATTAAGATTACCAGTATCACCGCTAAAACAATTAACAGTGCTTTCAGAAATTTTTTCATTCTATAAAAATATTTAGATTTGTTAAATTATTCCCTGATTTTTCAAATTAGCTTAAGCTAATTACTTTATAATTAAATTGTTTAGATTATAATACAATTGAGTTACATCGTATTCAAGTATTACATAATAAATATAAATTTACAGTTTTAAATGTAATATTTGAAATGGTTGGACATTTAAATAAATAAACCTCATCGAAAAAAAATTATATTCATCAATAAATGAAGCAAAAAGGTTGGTGAGAATAAAAAAGAAAAGAAATTTGAATTGGCAACTTACTTTTTACTAAAAATAATTATCTTTGCCGCCGCAATTGGGTTTAAACCCATAAATTGCGTAAAATTAATGGACTCGTAGCTTAATTGGATAGAGCATCTGACTACGGATCAGAAGGTTGGGGATTCGAGTTCCTTCGGGTCCACTAAAACAAAGCCACTTACAAATTATTTAGTAAGTGGCTTTTATATTCTGTGTGAAGTTTAAACGTCTCAATTACATTACTTTCTCCAATTGAGCCAGACTTTCTTTAATCTCAAGATCGGTTACCTCGTGATCTTGCAATTTTCCGGCAAAATATTGGTCATATGCCGCCATATCAATAAATCCGTGTCCTGATAAGTTAAAAAGAATGGTTTTAGCCGTGCCTTCTTTTTTTGCCTGCAAGGCTTCACGAATAGCCACAGCAATGGCATGAGTTGATTCGGGAGCAGGAATAATCCCCTCGGTGTTGGCAAATAAAACCCCTGCTTCGAAGGTTTCAAGCTGTTTTACCGATTGTGCTTCCATCAGATTATCTTTCAGCAATTGACTTACTATAGCTCCTGCACCATGATAACGTAACCCACCTGCATGAATATTATCAGGAACAAAGTTATGACCTAGTGTATACATGGGAATAAGTGGAGTATACCCAGCAGTATCACCAAAATCGTATTGGAATTTACCACGGGTCAATTTCGGGCACGAAGCTGGTTCAGCCGCAATGACTCGGGTTTTTTTGCCATCAACAAAATTGTGTCGTAAAAATGGGAATGATAACCCTGAAAAATTTGATCCGCCACCAAAACATCCAATTACAATGTCAGGATAATCTTCGGCAATCTCCATTTGTTTGATGGATTCAAGCCCAATTATGGTTTGATGTAATAATACGTGGTTCAATACGCTACCGAGGGAATACTTGGTATTTTCGTCCTTGGCTGCCATTTCAACTGCTTCGGAGATGGCAATCCCTAAACTACCCGGTGAGTCGGGATGTTCAGCTAATATTTTACGGCCAGCTTCCGTTAGATTGCTGGGAGATGGAATTACCTCGGCTCCCCAGGTATTCATCATCATCTTACGATATGGTTTCTGATAGTAGGAAACCTTTACCATAAATACCTTTAAATCAATACCAAAATGCTGACAAGCAAAGCTTAGAGCACTACCCCATTGACCTGCGCCGGTTTCGGTGGTGATATGCTTCACTCCCTCTTTATAATTATAATAAGCCTGAGGTATAGCGGTATTTGGTTTATGCGATCCGGCAGGACTTACGCTTTCATTTTTATAATATATTTTTGCAGGTGTATCTAACGCTTTTTCCAGGTTATATGCCCGATGCAATGGTGTTGGACGCCATAATTTATATAAATCCTGTACCTCTTCTGGAATATCAATCCATCGTTCGGAAGTTACTTCTTGTTTGATCAACTCCATTGGAAAAAGCGGAGCCAGCATTTCCGGGCCTATCGGTTGCTTTGTCCCCGGATGGAGCGGTGGTAAGGGCTTATTGGGCATATCGGCTGTAATGTTATACCATTGGGTTGGCATATCTTTCTCGTGTAAGAAAATTTTTTTTATTTTACTCATAGTTAGAAGTATTTAATATATTGTTAAACAATAAAATAAAAAGAACCTGCGTTGGAGGCAGATCCTATGAAACCTGAATACAACAAAAATAGAAATTATTCATCGCTATCCAAGTAAAAATGCTAAATTGTATCACGATTTAATAAAATTTTTAAATGTATGAATACGAGATATTTTGAAGAAATCCCAAATGCCGTTACTGTTTGCAATACCTCTGGGGTAATTGTATACATGAACCAAAAAGCGACAGAAAGCCTTGCAAAATATGGTGGCGCGACACTGTTGGGAACAAATATGCTGGATTGCCACCCCGAACCATCAAAAACCAAAGTAAAGGAGATGCTAGAAAAGCAACAGGTTAACACTTATATGATCGAAAAGGAAGGTAAAAAGAAACTCATACATCAGACACCATGGTATGATGAAAGTAAGTTTGCTGGACTAATTGAAATCTCCATTGAACTGCCGGAAGGGATGCCTACTTTTCAAAGAAAATAACATTAAATTCACAACAATAAATTACATTTTAAGTATAATTGTTTACATCTCATGGTTCATTATAATGCCTAATACACTTTTTAAATCTGCCCCATCCATCATCTTATTTTTGTTAGAAATAGGAGTTTTCTGCTATGCAGGCGATATTAAAATAACCGGCACTATAAAAGATGTTCAGGGCAGATGGCCGACACAACTCTTCAGAAATTTAAATCGATACCTACAGATGGTAAACCATGGTTATTTGAACGTTGGAGAAATAGTTTAACAGAATCGCAGGATATCGGTAAGATTTCAATGCGAAATATTAAAGAATTAAATTGGGTTAATGCCGAGGATAATGATGGTATTATCAGAAATACAAAAAAGGTGAGGATCAGAATACCCTGGTCGCTCCTATATGTTTCCGACCCAACCAGACTGCAAGTCGTAGATGGATTTAAATACAAATATGGTTTGGATTATGTTCCAATCAGAGCCATATCGGATGGCTTGGCAATCTCTGTTTGTAAAGGAAATAAAGTCGTAAATACAATCACTCGATTCAGTTGGCAGAGCTCTTTGAAAATTCCCAAAACAATAGAGCGTAAAAAAGCCTCTGTTCCCCTGATAGAAAAAGGTCTGTTGCAAATAAAAGATATTCCGTAAACAAGAATTGACTGGCAATAAATTAATAACCCCAAACTAACATCAAGTTGATTTGGGGTTTTGTTGGTGTATAGTATAAACGCTTAAGGCTATTCATTCAAATACAGCTTTTGCAAATTACTTATAAAATAGGTATTTTGCGTTTTTATTTACTGTATTCAAATATGATATTATTTTATGAGTAAATTTGAAAAACTAATTCAAAAACTTCTTTCTGGTTCTTCCGATACTAATTTTAATTTTGACGAACTTTGCTCGCTTCTTATTCGTTTAAATTTCAAAAGGAGGATAAAGGGTAGCCATCATATTTTTTATAAATCCAATATTCAGGAGATTATTAATATTCAACCTAATGAGAGTAAAGCTAAGGCTTATATCAGGTAAAACAAGTAAGAAATGTAATTGTAAAATATAAACTTGTACAAGATGAAAACGAAATATGAAATAATAATCTATTGGAGTGAGGACGACAATACATTCATAGCTGAGGTTCCCGAATTACCAGGTTGTATGGCCGATGGAGAAACTTATATTCAAGCCATTGGAAACGTACAAATAGTAATTGATGAATGGATTGAAACGGCAAAAAATATAAATAGACCAATTCCTGAACCTAAAGGAAAGTTAATGTATGCATAATTTCCTGTAACCCGACATAATGTTCGGTAAGCGCTAATCTTCAATGACATTGCCGCCTGGAACATTGCATTATTTGTAATTCAGCATATAAAGCTATTACAACCAAAGCCACATAAAGAAAATATTATGTGGCTTTGGTATTTTAAAATTGAATGCTTTTTGAAAATGAAAATTGCAAATTTCCAGGTATTAAAACGGAATTGCAAATTCAGCTTAGCAAGGTGGTATTTTTTTTACGACTTTTTAAACTGTTTTCAGAAATTGATCAACATTAAATGCAGCCTGACGACCGGAATAGATAGCTCTCACCACTAAAGTCGCGCCAAGCACCGTGTCACCGGCAGCAAAAACCTTCGAAACGCTCGATTTGGAATTACTGTCAATCACCACATTTCCACGATTATCATAGGAAACACCCAAATCGTCGAGCAATCCGGTGTGCACTGGCTGAATAAAACCCATGGAAAGAAAGGCAAATTCGCATGGTATGATCTGTTTCGAACCTTCCACTTCGGCCATCGATGTTTTTCCATCGGTATTTTTTATCCATTGTACTTCTACAATTTCAGCGCCGGTTAATATGCCGTCTTTGCCAATAAGTCGTTTGGTTGCCGTATTCCATTTTCGGTCACATCCCTCTTCGTGAGAACTGGACGTTTTTAGAATGTTGGGATAAAATGGCCACGGTGTTGCGGAGTTTTTCTTTTCGGGTGGTTTCGGAAGAATCTCAATCTGGGTAACACTCCTCGCCCCTTGCCGGTTTGAGGTTCCAACACAGTCTGATCCGGTATCGCCACCACCAATTACTAAAACGTTTTTATCTTTGGCAAAGAGTCTTACGGCGGGATCAATTATATCACCACGTATCTTCTTGTTTTGTTGCGTCAAAAATTCCATTGCAAAGTACACTCCCTTTAAATCGCGGCCTTCAACAGCTAAATCGCGTGGTTGCATCGCTCCCACTGTCAAACATATGGCATCGAATTGATCAAGTAATTCTTTGGCAGATATATCCTTTCCTATTTCGGTGTTTGTTTTAAATATCAAACCTTCAGCTTCCAATATAGCTAGCCTGCGATCGATAACCTGCTTGCTGAGCTTGAAATCGGGAATCCCAAAGCGAAGAAGTCCTCCAATAGCATCGTCTTTTTCAAACAAAGTTACTGTGTGACCTGCACGATTAAGCAACGTGGCTGCAGAAAGACCTGCAGGACCTGATCCGATGACAGCAACTTTTTTGCCCGTTCGAATTTTGGGTGGCTGAGGTTTGATAAAACCGTCATCAAATGCACGTTCTACGATGGCACATTCGTTTTCACGAATAGTAACCGGGGCATCGTGCAAATTAAGGGTGCATGATTTTTCGCAAGGTGCAGGACAAATACGTCCAGTAAATTCAGGAAAATCATTGGTGGAGTGAAGCAAGTCACTAGCACGTTTCCATTCGCCCCGATACAGTAAATCCTGCCATTCGGGTATCACGCTTTCAACCGGACATGCCCAATTGCAATAAGGCACACCACAATCCATGCATCGTGCTGCCTGTAATTTGCGATCTTCGGCATTCAACGTCTGTTCTACTTCGCCAAAATCAAATATTCTTTCTTTAATAGGCCTGTTTCCGGCCTCTTTCCGTTCATATAATAAAAATCCTTTTGGATTACCCATTTTCTTAAATCTTAAAGCGTTGTTATTTATTAGGGTACTGGTGATTGTAATCGATGATCCACAATCAAATTCTAAAATTAATAATCATATTCCACCTTTTCAATTTTCTTTTTCAAGGCTTCAATCTTTTCTTCTTCAAGAACTCTCTTGTACTCGATTGGCAACACTTTAATAAATTTGGTTACGTAATCATTCCAATTTTCAAGAATCCGTTGAGCCAATGGACTATTTGTATAGAAGAAGTGACGGGATATGAGTTCTTTCAATTCTCGGTTATCCGCCATGTCTTCGATTAGCGAAAGCTCAACCATTCCCATATTACAGAAATAGTCGAAGTTTCCGTCTTCATTTAAAACATACGCCAAACCACCACTCATACCTGCGGCAAAATTACGTCCGGTAGGTCCGAGTATGACTGCGCGACCGCCAGTCATATATTCACAGCAATGATCGCCGGTACCTTCTATAACGGCAATGGCTCCGGAGTTACGAACACAGAATCGCTCGCCGGCCAAACCATTGATAAATACCTCACCACTGGTAGCTCCATACAATAAGGTATTGCCTACAATGATGTTCTCTTCGGGCTTAAATATTGAACCCTTTGGAGGTACCACGATGATCTTGCCACCTGATAATCCTTTACCCAGATAATCATTGGCATCACCTTCGAGTCGAAAAGACATTCCATTGGTTAAAAAAGCACCAAAACTCTGACCTGCAGATCCGTAAAATGTTGCATTGATAGTGTCTTCGGGCAAACCAACACTACCATATCGTTTGGCTACTTCCCCAGCCAACATGGCGCCTGTAGTGCGGTCGGTATTATTAATATCTTTGATAATTTCAACCTTTTCCTTATTACTAAGAGCTGAGGCTGCAAGCTTTATCAGTTCCCGATCCATCACTTTGTCAATTTTATGAATCTGTTTTTTGGAATTACGAATGCTATTCGTGTTGTTTTCCTTAGGGATATATAAAAATTTAGACAAGTCCAGATTTTTTGCTTTCCAATGATCCGGACTTGCAACATATTCTAATAAATCTGTACGCCCAATGATGTCTTCCATCTTAGTAAAGCCCATTTGAGCAAGTATTTCACGAACATCTTCGGCAATAAAATTAAAGAAGTTGATGAGATATTCGTACTTTCCCATAAAATGTTTACGAAGCTTTTCATCCTGAGTAGCCACACCTACTGGGCAAGTATTCAAGTGGCATTTGCGCATCATAATACAACCCAGTGTAATCAACGCGGATGTTGAGAAACCATATTCTTCAGCCCCAAGTATTGCCGCGATAATAACATCCTTTCCAGTTTTTAACTGACCATCGGTTTGCAAACGAACCTGACCGCGGAGGTTGTTCTTTACAAGTACCTGTTGTGTTTCGGCAATCCCCATTTCGAACGGCAACCCTGCGAATTTGATTGAACTTGTAGGACTTGCTCCCGTTCCACCTTCGCAACCGCTAATTAGAATAAGGTCGGCTTTTGCCTTGGCAACACCGGCAGCGATAGTTCCTACACCCGATTCAGAAACCAGTTTAACACTTACAACAGCGTTTGGATTTACGTTTTTTAGGTCGAAAATTAATTGCGCCAAATCTTCAATCGAATAGATGTCGTGATGAGGCGGCGGAGAAATTAACGAAATACCAGGAATAGAGTGTCGGGTTTTTGCAATGATTTTGTCGACCTTATAACCAGGTAACTGACCACCTTCGCCTGGTTTTGCGCCTTGAGCAATCTTAATCTGAAGCTCATCAGCATTGACCAGATATTCAGTTGTTACACCAAAACGACCTGATGCAACCTGTTTGATTGCGCTTCGGGTGCTTAATCCGTCTGAACGTAATTTGTATCGTTCAGGATCTTCACCACCTTCGCCTGTATTACTTCTTCCGCCAAGCTTATTCATAGCCATAGCAAGTGCTTCATGGGCTTCACGACTAATAGAACCGTAGGACATGGCCCCGGTTACAAACCTTCTGGTAATTTCAGATAATGGTTCAACCTGCGTTATATCAATTGGTTTACGCTTATAAGTGAGAAAATCGCGGAGGAATATTTTTTCTTTCTTCTCATTTACAACGTTCACATATTCTTTAAATTTTTTATAATCATTGGTGCGAGTAGCCCACTGAAGTAATGCAATACTTTCGGGGTTCCAGGAGTGTTCCTCTCCGTTTTTACGGAAATTATAAAATCCGGGATTTGGAACGAGATTCAAATTATTGTTCTCCAAAAAAGCTTCCTTATGAGGTTGAAGCGCTTCAATAGCAATTTCTTCAATTCCGATTCCACCAATTCTGGAATCGGTACCAGCAAAGTATTTATTTACAACGTCATCATTTATACCTATTATTTCGAATATTTGGGCAGCACGATAACTCCGAAGGGTTGAAATACCCATCTTCGATAATATCTTTAGGATACCTTTATTGATCGATTTAATATAATTGTATTCAGCAGTATGATAATCAGCCTGAATTGCCCGTTCCTGGATTAAAGTATCCAAAACTGCAAACGCAAGGTAAGGATTAATGGCACTGGCACCATAACCAAAAAGAAGTGCAAAATGCGTTACATCTCTTGGCTCACCAGTTTCGACAACGATATCGATCTGCATACGTTTACGTTTGTGTATCAGGTAATGATGTACTGACGAAACAGCCATCACCGAGGGTATTGGAGCCAAGGTTTCATTCACACCACGGTCGGACAATATGAGAAAGTTTTTGCCGGCATCAACTGCTTCTTCGGCCTTCAAACAAAGTTCAGCAATCGCTTTCTCAAGACCTTTGCCACCTTCTGCAACCGGGAAGACCATCGGAAGTACCAATGTTGAAAATCCCTTATACCGAAGATTTTTGATGATGTCGAACTGAGTATTGGTAATTACCGGGCTCTTCAACTTAATCATCTTACAAAGATCCGGTGAGGCGTCGAGCATGTTTTGCTGGGTAGACCCTATATAGCCTGTAAGCGACATCACTAATTCCTCACGAATCGGGTCGATAGGGGGATTGGTTACCTGAGCAAACAACTGACGGAAATAGTTAAATAACCGTTGTGGTTTTTTCGAGAACAATGCTAAAGGAGTATCGTTACCCATAGACGATATGGGCTCTTTTCCTTCTACAGCCATTGGTATAATTAAATGCTCAATATCTTCTTTGGTATATCCGAAGGTGCGGATAAGCTTTTCATAATCCTTCACTGCCGGAGATATTTCCTTGGCAGAAGCAATATCATCAAGATTAATCCGGTTTTGATTAAGCCATTCAAGATAAGGCTGTTCCTTCGAAAGTTTATCCTTTAACTCATTGTCATAATATAACTTACCTTCTTGAGTATCAACCAGCAACATTTTGCCGGGACGCAAACGCCCCTTTTCCTTAATTTGATCAGGAGCAAATGTTTGAACACCAACCTCAGAACCAATAATTAAAAGATTATCGTTGGTGATGATATACCTGGATGGGCGCAGTCCGTTACGATCGAGCATACCACCTGCATACCTGCCATCAGAGAATACAAGCGAAGCGGGTCCATCCCAAGGCTCCATAAATGTAGAGTGGTATTCGTAAAAAGCCCTTAGTTCAGGAGAAATTGGATTTTTCTTATTCCATGATTCCGGAACCATCATAGCCAAGGCATGTGGCAAGGATTTTCCGGCCATGGTGAGAAATTCGAGTACGTTATCGAGTGATGCTGAATCACTTTTCGAAGGCTCAATGATCGGATATATATCTTTCAAATCGCCAAGCGCATCCGATTTAAGAATTGATTCGCGGGCTTCCATCCAGAAACGATTCCCCTTGATGGTATTTATTTCTCCATTATGACCCAACATACGGAAAGGTTGCGCCAAATCCCAGGTTGGAAAGGTGTTTGTGCTAAATCGGGAGTGAACCAGTGATATAGCGCTAGTAAAGTTTTCGTTGGTTATATCCAGAAAATACGGACGTAACTGTAACGATGTTAACATCCCCTTGTATATAATTCGTTTACTCGAAAGACTAGGCAGATAGAAAGCGCGTTTATGTTTTATATCCGAGTTCAGGATGGTTTTTTCAATTTTCTTTCGCACAATATACAGCTTACGTTCAAGGACTTCCTGATCGTAACTACCCACAACAAAAATCTGTTTTATGACTGGTTCCGAGGATTTTGATATTTCACCAAGAATACTACTGTTTACAGGCACATCACGGAATGCGAGGACTTTTAATCCTTCATTTTGAACTGCCACGGTCAATTTTTCAATGCAAAAATCAGCCTCCCGTTTATCGGTTGGAAGAAAAATTAACCCGGTACCATACTTTCCACGCTCAGGAACGGCAATTCCCTGAAGAAGAATAAACTCATGAGGTATCTGAAGTAATATACCTGCACCGTCACCTGTTTTGTTGTCAGCGCTTTCGGCACCGCGATGACATAGGTTCTCAAGAACCTGTAAACCACGTTCAATAATTTCGTGAGATCTGTTCCCCTCGATCTGAACCACCAACCCAATTCCACAACTGTCATGTTCGTGTGCCGGATTGTATAAACCTGCGGCACCAGGATAACCATCTTGCATAATATTCTTTCTTTTCTATCTAGTTTTCAATAAAGCCATTTAAAATCAAAAAAGCCACCCTCTTTTCATGAGAATGGCTCCAGATATAATTTGAGTATATTATATACATACCATTCTCAATGCATCCTATTTATGTGTTTATATAGGTGTTTGCAGGAAATCTGGAAATGCAAAAATATGATCATTGTCATGTTTTTAAATCTGCGCTAAAGTACAATAAAATATTAATTTTTTCAAAAAATATTTCTTATTTTATTAAAAACAGTAAGATAAAAGAGTTAATTGCTTTAAAAGATTGAATAATACAAATTTAATCCAAGGCATCCATCATCTCGTCGGTAACTTCCATATTATGATATACGTTTTGAATATCTTCGTCGTCTTCAAATTCGTCAACCAACCGGAGTACTCTTAAACCTTGTGAAACTTCAATACTTTTGGTTTCCTGTGGAATTCGTTGTAAAGATGCATTTTCAGCCTCAATACCCATCTGGTCCAGCTTTTTTTGAACCATACCAAAGTCTTCTAATGCTGTTGTTATTACAATAGTATCATCCTGAATATCAATTTCTTCTGCTCCTGAATCAATAATTTCAAGCTCGAAATCATCCAAATTAAGGTTCCCCTTAGGAATAGTGATCACACCTTTGCGATCGAACATAAAACCAACTGACCCGTTAGTTCCCAAACTACCACCACGTTTGCTAAATAACG
Organism: Bacteroidales bacterium; assembly: GCA_038213375.1. Taxonomy (GTDB): domain Bacteria; phylum Bacteroidota; class Bacteroidia; order Bacteroidales; family JAAUTT01; genus JAAUTT01. The sequence goes on from JBBQTB010000037.1 coordinate 42,801, forward strand.
AGCGAATATTACTCACTGAGCGCTGAGTATTATCGGTTAAACACTCAATAAATACGGCAATTCCATTTGGTGCATATCCTTCGTATGTAATCTCCACAAGGGAGGTATTGTCCTTATCCGCTTTACTTAATGCACGTTGAATATTGTCTTTGGGCATATTTGCACCTTTGGCATTATTTAAAGCAAGGCGCAACCGTGGATTATTATCCGGGTCAGTACCGCTTTCACGCACCGAAATAGTGATTTCTTTAATAATCCGTGAGAAAATCTTCGAACGCTTGGCATCAATAGCTCCTTTTTTGCGCTTAATGGTTGACCATTTATTATGTCCTGACATAAAAAAATCTTATTTAAATAATTAGTTCTACTTTACGAAGTTATTTATGATTGATTTTCAAATTTTTAGCCTGTAAGTGCAAAACATATAAGCCCGCCTAACTGGCTGGGTAAAAGAACCAAAAATGAATTTCGTCCTGAAAGGTCGAAATATTACGCACTTTCAGTGCTTGACCCTGGACCTGTTTGTTAACCCGGTGCTGGTATATATTGCACTTTCAGTGCTATTTTAACTTCGTAAAGAAGATTTAATTAGTTTCTCTGTTAACGGGAGGTAAAAATAATAAAATGCTTTTGAAAAGGCAACATTTCCTGCAAAGTTCGCATAGTTTATGCAAATATTTGCTAATTAATGACTTATATATAAACACTTTGCAATCCCTGCTGTTTTCCAGACGTCCTTCGCGAGATTTTTCTTAGTTTATTGACGTACCCTAAATACTACGACTTACGACTTTTATCATAACTTTGCACCCAAAATAAATTTCCCGAATGTCTGAACCTGAAAAAAATATAACTATAGCAGCCAAAGAGTTACGTTTTACACCTGAATTTACTGCAAATTCTCCAAAAGTTTTTTTGGAAACATATGGTTGCCAGATGAACGTGAGTGACAGCGAAGTGGTGGTTTCTATTTTAAAACAAAATGGATACCTGTATACCGAAAAAATGGAAGAAGCTGATCTTATTCTCATTAATACCTGTTCTATCCGTGAAAATGCCGAACAACGTGTGCGTGGCCGCCTGGACGTTTTTCGATTGATGAAAAAAAAGAGGCCATCGATACTCATAGGTGTTATCGGCTGTATGGCTGAGCGATTGAAAGAAAAACTTCTTGAAGAAGAAAAAATGGTGGATCTTGTGGTTGGACCAGATAGTTACCGCGATCTACATAAGCTAGTTCAGCAGGCGGGTACCGGCCAAAAAGCCATAAACGTGTTGCTTTCTCGCGAAGAAACATATGCCGATATCAGTCCAGTGCGCCTCGACGAAAACAAAATTTCTGCTTTTGTATCCATTATGCGTGGATGCAACAATATGTGCGCCTATTGTGTAGTGCCGTATACTCGCGGAGGTGAGCGAAGCCGCGATGTTCAAACTATTCTTCGGGATGTTCGTGAACTTATTGAGCTGGGATACAAGGATATTACACTGCTCGGCCAAAATGTGGATTCGTACCATTGGACGGACTCTTCCCGAGGCGACGAAATAGACTTTTCCCGGCTTCTTGCTTTGGTTGCCCAAACGAATACAAAGCTACGTGTCCGTTTCTCCACATCGCATCCTAAAGATATGAATGATGATGTATTGAATGTGATGGCCAAATATCCGAATATTTGTAAATGCATTCATTTACCCGCCCAATCGGGGAGCAGCAGAATACTTGAATTGATGAAACGCGGATATTCACGTGATTGGTATCTGGGCCGGATTGACTCTATCCGGAGGATAATTCCCGAATGCTCCATCACCACCGATATAATTGCAGGATTTTGTTCCGAGACGGAAGAGGATCATCTGCAAACACTCAGCTTAATGCGTGAGGTTAGATACGATTTTGCCTTCATGTTTAAATATTCCGAGCGACCCAACACTTTTGCACAGCGAAAATATCCTGATGATATTCTGGAAAAAGTAAAATCGCGCAGGCTTCAGGAAATTATCGATCTGATGAAAGAATTATCGGGTGAGTCGAAGAAACTTGATGTAGGAAAAGTATTGGAAGTGCTAGCTGAAGGCACATCAAAAAAATCGAAAAATCAATTGTTTGGACGAACATCGCAGAATAAAATAGTGGTTTTCCCTCGCGAAAATTATCAACCCGGCCAATATGTAAATGTTTTGATTGACGACTGCACATCGTCAACACTGAAAGGAAAAGTGGTGGAATTTTAGATTATTAATTTTAGATTGGGGCTGCCTATTTTCCTACCTCCTACCTTTTTTGAAGATTTAAAAAATTAAACGTGATATTAATCAATTTTCCCTTAGGGTAAAAAAAAGTTCATGGATCAGTATATTAACGAATAAAATTCTTTAGTCAAAAGAACACTAATCGTAAAATGTTGTTTAATAAATAGGCAATTTCAATTTCTGGTCTTACCTGTTTGTTGACAAAAACTTCAGAATAATTCTAAATTTACAGCCATGAGATCTTTTTCGAGGATTTTGCTGATAACCATAATTGCCATACCTGTTTTTATTTCGTTGGCATTGGTTAATCAAAGGTTCACAGACGACCTTAGGATAGAAAAAATATTGAAGCAAGTCGATCTCTTTCGAACCAAATACAAACAACAGAAAATATATCTTCATTCCGACAAGGAAACATACATGGCGGGGGAAACCATTTGGCTGAAGGCATATTTAATGGAAGCCACCACTCTCCTGCCCGATTCAGTTAGCAAAGACATATATGTGGATTTGATCGATTTTACGAACAATCATGTTCGAAGCATCATCATCCGCAACAAAAAGGGATTTTCAAACGGCGATATCCTGTTAAGTGATACATTACCAGAAGGTAATTATCAATTGCGTGCTTACACTAACTGGATGCGAAATTTCGATGAGGACTTTTTCTATAATAAATCGATTGATGTAAAAAATCCAAATTACGAAAACGTTGTCACTACCAGGCGGTTGAAGGAAATAAAGAAATATAACAAAAGCTTTAAAAAAACGGAAGGAAAACTTGTGTTGAATTTCTTCCCTGAAGGAGGTTACCTGTTAAATGGTTTTCAAGGTAAAGTAGCTTTCAAATCAGAGAATAAGCTGGGTCAACCTGTGAATGTAACCGGTAGTATTTTTGATGATAAAGGGATGGAAGTAACCACCTTTCAAAGTGTGCATCTGGGGTTAGGAAATTTAGAATATAAACCAGTAAAAGGCAGGAAGTATATTGCAAAAGCTACCTATGAAGATGGAAAAATCGAAAAATTTCCATTACCTCAAGCTCTTGATAATGGTATATCGATGACCGTTAATCCATTCGATAAAAATGATATTATTGTTTCAGTGTATGGACACCGCTCTGTTTCAGAGAATATTGCATCCAACGAAGTAATTATTGTCGGCCAGTGTAGAGGCATGGTTTTATATGTTTCCAAAGGTGAATTGAAAGATAAACCGCTCGTGTCACATATCGCAAAAAAATTGTTTCCATCTGGTGTAGTACAGATTACTGTTTTTGATGCACGAAATGAACCTCAATGTGAACGTCTTGCATTTATTGACCCGGTTATTGAAACAGAAGCCAACGAAGTAGTTATTACAAAAACTAAAAACGAAGACGATATTGTTTATCGGATAGAAATTGTAAAACCAAACGGAGCTCCTGTTGTAAGCAATCTTTCACTTACAATTCAGGAATTAACAAACAATACAAAATCGGTTACCGAAAATATTCTTACAAATTTACTACTAACCTCCGATTTAAAAGGTCATATTGAAAATCCATCTTACTATTTCAATTCTGCAAATAAGGATGCGGCAAAGCATCTCGACCTTATAATGATGACTAATGGTTGGCGCAGGTTTGTATGGAAAGACCTTATGGCTAACCGCTTTCCTTTGTTGACTTATAAACCCGCTGAAGGAATAGCTATCGGAGGTAAAATTACCCGCGATTTTTTCGGTATCCCCGTTGCAAACAGTAAGGTTAAACTCACTGTAATGGATTCATACAACGATCAGTTCGAAACAATGACCGATAGTCGTGGAAATTTTCTCTTTAAGGACCTTAATTACGAAGACACCATAAATGTTAAAATTGAGGCTTTTAAACCGTCCGGGGGTAAAGGTGTTCAAATTGTTGTAGGTGATACCATTGTTCCAAAAATTTCGACAAAAACGGATGTTTCATTGCGATATACTGACTACTCAAAAAATAAAATAAAAACTAATAACCGCCGTGAAAGGATCGAATTTAAAAAGAATTATAAAGGAAGGCCCGAACCTCCAAATCAGGATATGAAAATCCATAGCACGCCAAACGATGTGATATATGTAAAAGATGATGTCGATTCATATTCCAATATTTTACAATACATGCAGGGAAAGGTTGCAGGAGTTTCAATCACAGGAAATAGGGTAATTATTCGTGGTGTGAACACACTATATTCCAGCACGGATCCTCTGTTTCTGCTTGACGGCGTTCCAATAGATGGAGGCACTGTTTCAAGCATTAATCCGAAAGATATATCCATTATTGAAGTATTGAAAGGTCCTGAATGCGCCATATATGGAAGCCGGGGTGCAAATGGGGTGATTGCATTTTATTCCAAACGAGGGAAGTTTATGAAACGCGGCGTAATTGAATTTGGAATGCAGGGTTATTATAAAGCTAGAGAGTTCTATGTACCAGGTTATTCTTCCTGGGAATATAAACCAACAGAGTATAATATTCCTCGTACTCTTTTGTGGAAACCAACTATAATTACCGATTCAACGGGTATAGCAACTGTGAAGTTCAAGAACAAAACCGATGTTGAAAAATATTCCATAACCGTTGAAGGAATGACTTCTACCGGCGAAATTATTCATTATAATTCGAAAGAATAATAGGATAAAATTAAATAGCTACTTATTAAATAACCAACAAGTATTATGAAATTAATTGCGATTTTTTTTCGAATTACAGTGTTAATAATTAGTGTTATTTTCATCATGTCATTTATAAATTACAAATTTGTTGATGAAGGAGTAACAAAAATCATTAGACAATTCACAAAATTTCACACACAGTATACTCAACAAAAAATATACCTGCATACCGATAAGGACAAGTATATTTCTGGCGAAACCATTTGGTTAAAAGCATATTTAATGGATATGGCATCGCAACTTAGTGATACTGCCAGTAAAGAAATTTATATTGACCTCGTCGATTGTTCCCAAAAAGTAACCAGAACAATCATGGTCAAAAACAATAAAGGGTATGCAAACGGTGAAATATTGCTGACTGACTCAATCCTAGAAGGAAATTACCTGTTAAGAGCATATACCAATTGGATGCGAAATTTCAACGAAGATTTTTTCTTCTCTAAAACGATCGTAATAAAAAATCCTAGCTATGAAAATATTATTACCTCCAAAAGTCTTCAAGCCATAAAAGATGATAATGAATCGTTGAAAAAAAGTGAAAAACAAATATCTCTTTCTTTTTTCCCGGAAGGTGGGTCAATGATATGCGGATTATTAAATAATATTGCTTTTAAAATTGAGAATGATCTCGGGTATGGAATTGATTTGAATGGAAGCATAACAGATGATAAAGGTTCTAAAATAGTTGACTTAAAAAGTGTTCATCAAGGAATGGGAACCTTTGAGTTTACACCGCAAGTTGGAAAAAACTATGTAGCTCAAATATCTATTGAAGGGAAAAATAAGAAATTTAATTTACCAAAGGCACTTGATAAAGGTGTTCTTTTTAAGGTTGACGGCTCTGAAAAAGATATTATAAGGATATTTATCCAATCAAACAGAGAACCATCTGCCACTGCATCAAATGATGTAATTATTCTTGGTCAATCACATGGAAAAATTCTGTATATGTCAAAAGGAGTTGTCAACAAACCAATCAAATCATCCATCTCCAAAAAACTATTCCCGGCAGGTATAGCTCAATTTACTATTTTCGATGGTAATGGAGAACCTCTATGCGAAAGGCTTATATTCATTAATTCGCAAATACAGGCGAAACTTGATTTAACTTCTGAAACAAACGATGACGACATTTCCTATCATCTTAAAATATCAAATCCTGTAGGTTTGTCTAAACAAGGAAATTTGTCAATAGCTGTTACAGAACTATTGCCAAATCAATCCAACATGCCTTGGCAGAGTGACATTCTAAGCAATCTTCTCCTGACGTCCGACTTGAAGGGAAGAGTTGAGAACCCTCTTTACTATTTTAATCCGGCTAACACTGATGCTTTTCAAAAACTGGATTTGGTTATGCTAACGCATGGTTGGAGACGATTTGCATGGAAGGAAATTTTAGCAAATAACTTTCCAAACCTGAGCTTTTCTTCTTTTGAAGGAATGGGAATAAGTGTATCTCAAGAAACCAATCGTTCTTTGTTTTACCCTACCATCAAAAATGAAGTGTTTGATAAAGAAAAGATTAAAAATAACACGAAACAAGATCGTATCAAAAATAAAGTAAGTGGTCCAAATGTTCCTGCAAATTATTTTTATGTTGGCGAAAAAGCAAAAGGATACGGAAGCATTCTAGAGTTTATGAAAGGGTCTTTACCTAGTGTTTCTGTTGGTACAAATGGAATTACAATAATCGGAATGAGCTCCTTCAGATCTACGGAACCTCTACTAATGGAGGATGCTATGCCGACTTCATTTACCAGTTTGTCGCAAATTAGGGCTAATGATATTGAATCTATTGAAGTATTAAAAGGTTCCGATGCAACTGTATTTGGTGTCAGAGGCATGTACGGGGTAATTATTCTTCATACCCGCAAAAGCAATCTGAAAGAGGATGCACCAATTGCTCAGACACAAAAAGCATCAGTGCTTAAATTTCAAATAGCCAGAGAATTTTATGTGCCGCAAACTGGATCGTGGAATTACAAGCCTGTAGATTTTAATATCCCTCGTACAATATATTGGAAACCAACAATAATTACCGATTCAACGGGTAAAGCAACTGTGAAGTTCAAGAACAAAACCGATGTTGAAAAATATTTCATAACCGTTGAAGGAATGACTTCTACCGGCGAAATTATTCATTATACCCAGTAAAAGCGGTTTTACAAAATTAACTTAAACCCTTTCCCGTGAACGTTTAATATTTCAACGGCCGGTTCATCTTTAAGATATTTGCGTAGTTTGGTGATGTAAACGTCCATGCTGCGTGCGTTAAAGTAACTATCATCAATCCATATGGTTTTTAGAGCATAATTGCGTTCAAGTATATCGTTGATATTATCACAAAGAAGTTTTAAAAGTTCTGACTCTTTGGTTGTTAGTTTATGCGAGTTGTCGTCAGAGTTTAATGATTGTTTTTGAACATCGAAGGTATATTTGCCAAGTTTGTATACGGTTTGTCCCGATAGTTTGGCATCGGATTTTGTACGACGTAAAATGGCTTCGATACGAAACAGCAGTTCTTCCATGCTGAAAGGCTTGGTGATATAATCGTCGCCACCCAATTTGAATCCATGCAAAACATCATCCTTCAGAGATTTTGCAGTAAGAAAAATGATCGGGATCTCCTTGTTTGTTTCCCGAATCTCTTTAGCCAGCGTAAATCCATCCTTAATAGGCATCATTACATCAAGAATACAAATGTCGTACAAATTGCTTTGAAAGCTCTTAAAAGCCTTATCTCCATCGGGGAATAATTCGGTTTCAAAGTTCTTAGCCTTTAAATATTCCTTTAAAAGTATACCGAGATTTTCATCATCCTCAGCAAGCATTATCCGTAGTTTATTGATCATATATTATTCATTTTTTTTTACAACCGGTATAATTATTTCAAATTTGGTACCAACATTCGGTTCACTTTCGATAGAGATTTTCCCGCTATGTTCTTCCACCACTTTTTTTACATAGCTTAAACCTAACCCAAAACCCTTCACATTATGCACATTACCTGTTGGAACACGATAAAATTTTTCAAATATACGTTTCTGATTTTCTTTGCTAATTCCTATCCCCTTATCTTCAACAATAATGACAATTCCATTTTTTTTATTCATAGTACTAACCGAAATATATGGTTCTCCCTTGCAATATTTAATGGCATTATCAAGCAGGTTAAGCAGGACATTGGCAAAATGAACTTCGTCGATATTCACAATGGAATATTCAGCATCGAAGTTTTTAATTATCTGTCCGTTCCTATTTTTCACCTGTATAATAAAATTCCGAACAACATTATTCATCAATTCGTGAACATCGGTTCGACGAATATTTAATCCCATATTCCCCTTTTCGAAGATGGCAGCCTGCAACACCTTTTCTACCTGATAACTTAGCCGTTTACTTTCATCAAGGATAACTTTCGACAAATGATCGATGTTTTTCATGGCGTTGGGAATGGTCTGGTCATGCAACATCTGTGATGCTAATGAAATGGTGGAAATGGGTGTTTTTAGTTCGTGCGTCATGTTATTTACAAAATCGTTACGTATTTCCGATAATTTCTTTTGACGCAACACAACATAAATGGTATAGCCGAATGTAAACAATATAACAAGTGTAAGCAAAACCGACGAAGCGCCCATAAATCCCAACGATTTCATTAAATAATTCACCTCGGTAGGAAAATACATCACTACCAAATTCGGAGTAGAAAACAAGTCATTGGAATTTAGACGGCCTCCATATAAATTAGATTTGGTTTTGTTTGTAAACGAAGTCGATGCCATAACTGCATCCCGCTTATCATCGAGTACTGCAAATTCAAAAGGCAGGAGTATGCCGTTATTATTTAATTCCGTTCGCATCAATTCCTTAAATGCTTTTGGTGTAATTCTATCCTGAAATTTTAATGGAACTTTGCTTATATTACGGATAACCCTATCAATCAGTTCTTGTTTTTTTAAATTATTATTGGATATTTGATTTTGAAGTTTTTGTTTTAACGATACATTCTGAGTTTGATATTCTGTATGAACCTCACTATACCAAACGGAATCCAATGTTCCTCCACTTTGCGATGTAATGGTGACTTGGGCATTAAATTCAATTCCAGGCTGTGCATTATTAGCTTGGAAATTCGTTTTTTGTAAATGCTCGTTTGAATTCCTTGGTAATTCATGATTTTGGAAATTGATCATCTCATTGTTTACGGAATCAATTTCCCTCAAAACCAGATTCATAGCCTCATTTTGCTGCAAAAGTTCAGAAATTCCACTAATGGTATTGTTAACAGTTTGGCGGAACTGTTGTTCCTTAATCTGATATGCCTGTCTTATCCAAAGTCCCTGAACCAGAATAAGTCCAAGCACTCCGGCGCTAATAAGACCCATTAATATAGAAATTCTTTTTTTCTTCATTTCATTACAAAGATAATAGCTCCTTCAAAGGCTTGTAACAATTTAACAATCTTTAACGTTCGTTAATATTCGTTAACTTAAATATGGCCTAAGTTTGCTTCATCAAATTATAACAATTTCTTATGCACTCAAAGCAAAAAATTAAAAACTCAGTTTTAGTGGAAATAGGAAAAAAACCGGATAAATAGAAAAATAGTAAATAGCTTTACAATAATTGGGGTCAATAAATAGTTTTAGTTATTCAGAGTAGTAGTAGTTTTAGTTATTCAGAGTAGTTTTTTTTCATAGATTTTGGTTTAGTTGATTAGTACAGGAAAGGCAATCGGGAGATTGCCTTTTTTGTTTTAAAGAAGTCGTTTACGATTTTTTAAAAGCCCGAAATCAATCGGAAAAACAGCAGAAACAAAAGGAATCGTTTTAACTTGAATCACCAATTGCTGAACCTGTGATTTTTCAATTGAATCAACCAATAAAAAAAAATCAATATTCTTATATTCTTCCAGAAGAAACCCATTATCACAGCGGTTCGAAATAAGTCGATAGGTATGTGAATTCTCATCATCCATGAAAACATATTGAGAAAATTCAAGTTTTTCGCCAAATTTCGGATTAAAAAAAGAGTGATTCTCGATTTTACAAAAGTGAAAACCGAGATGCTGATTTAAAGCCCATGAAATCCTATAATCGTTTTCGTGAGAAGAAATACCCAACAAAGAATACGATTGTTCAGACTCAGATGAAAGCTTATGAACATTTTTTTTGCTCATGAAAGCTTTGTTTTATAATTAACTGGAAAGTATAAATTCGTCGTTTACCGCAGATCCGTCAGTCATAACACTGAAAAATGCCTGTTCCGCTGCACTTTGCTCCGACTCTTTTTTTGATTTTCCGGAACCGGTACCGATTACCTCGTCGCAAATTTTTACATGAGAAATAAAGGAGGGCGCCTGTTCCATCTCGGTATATTCCTCGGCAGACTCGAAAGTAATCATTACTTTGTTTTTTTGTCCCCATTCGATTATCCGGCTTTTAAAGTCAGTTTCTTTGGAAATTAACTCCTCAAGGTTCACAAAATTTTTCAATACATAATTTATAATATACTTACGTGTCTTATTGAATCCTTTGTCTAAATAAATGGCCCCAATTAGGGCTTCAAAGGCATCACCATAAATATGCTTTTTGTGAATGTTTCGATTGGTGTTTGAAACTATTAAATAATCAATTCCAAGGTTACGGGCAAGCAGGTCGAGATTTGAGCGCTTCACAATTTTCGAGCGCATTTGGGTAAGAAAACCTTCTTTTTTACGGGGAAATTTTTTAAACAAATAATCGGCAATTACCGCGTCGAGAACAGCATCGCCAAGATATTCAAGCCGTTCGTTATTCACAATAGTGCCATCAGAAAAAGATATCGATGCAGAACGATGCAGAAATGCAATTTCGTAAAGCTTTATCTTCCCTGGGGTAATTTTAAGATGATTTTGCAATAGCAAATAAAATTTCTTATTGGGAGTAATGAGAAGTTTTATAGGATTAATCAAATGCCGTATCAAAATACTAAGCCAATTTTTTAAAGATTACTGACGTATTATGTCCCCCGAAACCAAACGTATTACTCACGGCATAGTTAACAGTGCGCTTTTGAGCTTTCATGAATGTAAAGTTCAGCGCATTATCAATCTCAGGATCGTCAGTAAAATGGTTAATAGTTGGAGGAATAATACCATTTTTAATTGTGAGAATTGCTGCTATTGCTTCTATTGCTCCGGCAGCTCCAAGGAGATGTCCGGTCATAGATTTGGTAGCACTGATATTCAGCTTATACGCATGTTCTCCAAAAATTCTTTTAATTGCCTTCAATTCGGCAATATCTCCAAGAGGAGTAGATGTACCATGAACATTGATATAATCAATATCCGTAGTTTTTAAGTTAGCGTCTTCCAATGCATTGGTCAAAACTCGTGCGGCTCCATCTCCTTCAGGATGTGGGGCTGTCATATGATATGCATCTGCAGACATACCTCCGCCAACAATTTCGGCATAAATGGTTGCTCCGCGAGCCATCGCATGTTCATACTCTTCAACTATCAAAGCTCCTGACCCTTCGCCAATTACAAATCCATCGCGATCTTTATCAAAAGGTCTCGACGCTGATTTATAATTATCGTTATTGGTTGACAAGGCTTGTAAACTATTGAAACCACCTATACCAGCTTCGTTAATCGCAGCTTCCGATCCTCCACAAATGAAGATATCAGCTTTGCCTAAACGAATGTAATTGAATGCGTCAATAATAGCATTTGATGCAGAGGCACAAGCAGAAACTGTGCTAAAATTGGGCCCTTTAAATTCATATTTCATAGAAATATGTCCAGCCGCAATATCAGAAATCATTTTCGGAATAAAGAAAGGGCTGAAACGCGGAGTTCCATCTCCAGCGAAAAAGCCCTTTAATTCCTGGAAAAAAGTGTCAATGCCACCTATTCCCGACGCCCATATAACACCAGATTTATCCTTATTAATCTTATTCAGATCAATACCGGAATTTTTCATCGCCTCGTCAACAGCAACCATAGCAAACATGGTATAGAGGTCGAATTTCTTCGCCTCTTTGCGGTCAAAATAAGTATTGGGGTCAAAATTCTTTACCTCGCAAGCAAACCTTGTTTTAAATTTCGACGCATCAAAACGAGTAATGTGTTCTGAACCACTAACCCCATTGATCAAGCCATTCCAGTAATCCTGTAAATTGCTACCAATAGGAGTAATAGCTCCTAGTCCTGTGACAACTGCTCGTTTTAATTGCATAAATAATTTCAGGTTTAAAACAATTACTTCACGTTGGCCTCAATATATTTAATTGCGTCGCCAACAGTTCCAATGTTTTCAGCTTGATCATCAGGGATACCAATGTTGAATTCCTTTTCAAACTCCATGATTAATTCAACAGTGTCAAGAGAATCGGCACCCAAGTCATTTGTGAAGCTTGCTTCTGGAGTCACTTCTGTTTCGTCCACACCTAACTTGTCCACGATGATAGCTTTTACTCTTGATGCAATATCAGACATACTCTTAAAATTTAGTTAATTAATGATTTAAAACTGTAAAAATTTTAACTGTGCAAAGAAATGCATTTCTACAAAATTATCAAACAAAAAAGTGCAATAGATTGTATTTTTTTGAAAAATTTATGCTTTTTTTGTGTTTTGGTATTTATAACTTTTTGATTGTTAACAGCATCTTTTCAAACTATAATTTTAAGTTTATATGAAGAAAATTGCAATTTTTGCCTCCGGATCAGGATCCAATGCTCAGAAAATTATTGAATATTTTAACGAAAAGACTGTTGCAAAGGTAGATATCGTCCTTACTAATAAAAGAGACGCTTTCGTATTAGAACGGGCACGCAATTTTCATATCACCTCAGTAACCTTTAACCGTGATGAATTATACAATTCGGATGTTATTTCGAACCTACTTTGCGATCGTCAAATCGATTTAATCGTTCTTGCAGGGTTTCTTTGGTTAGTTCCGGCAAACATACTTCGGATGTTCCCTAACCGCATTATTAACATTCATCCGGCTCTTTTGCCCGGATATGGAGGCAAAGGAATGTATGGGCACCTTGTACACGAGGCCGTGATTGCCAACCGTGAAATATTTTCAGGCATTACCATTCATTACATCAATGAGCGATATGATGAAGGTGATGTTATTTTTCAGGCTAAATGCAAAGTAGAAATAACCGATGACGCACACTCATTGGCTGAAAAGATTCACGCGCTCGAACATATGCATTTTCCCAGGGTTGTGGAAGAAGTGATTAGGAAATTGGGGGCAAAATAAAAAAGTTGCAAAATTTTCTGGTATACTATTTGGATATTAATTTTACTTTACGAAGTTATTTATGATTAATTTTTAAATTTTTAGCCATGTAATGGCAAAATATATTAGCTCAACCTAAAGGGCTGGGTAAAAGAACCGAAAATGAATTTTGACCTCAACTAAGCGCAAGCGATCTCTCCAAAGAAAAAAGTCGAAATATTACCAACGTTCAGTGCGTGACCCATGAATCTGTTTGTTAACCCGGCGCTTCCCAACGGGCTGGCATATATCGCACTTTTTCGGGGGGGGTGGTCGTGCCAACCTCGGTTGGTGGTGACAAACATTAGACATTATATAGATTAAATTTTTAACTCGTTATTTTTCAGGGTTAACCTGAAATTATGTAACCCACAGGCAAGTTCCATGATCAGGTCATCGAACCCAAGCTTGTGACAACGTAAACGATCTTTGACAATACGACA
>JBBQTB010000038.1:0-54359 GCA_038213375.1 Bacteroidales bacterium
ATCCGAAAATTTTAAGACACAAACCGCTCGGAAAAGTTAATTCTATTTGGGAGGCTTTCGGTGTTATTGAATTTTCGGTAACAGAATGCTGCGCAGGGTGAGAATTTGAACTTACCTCTATAAATGCTGGATATTGGGGCTTTTGGCTTTTTGCAGCCTCCTGCTTTCGTATCCAGTACTCTAATTTACTTTTCGATATCCCTTTCTTGTGGGCATAGGTTCTTATTGGGATTCCGCTTTCCTTCCATTCATTAACCAAAGCAAACATGGTTGCTTGCGTATCTCTTTTCATGGGTTCTATCTTTTCCCCAAAGCTACAGGGTTAGATGCTGTTGAAAAATATGCGTTCGGTGGGCCGGATACTTCCGGACAATGCAAAGAAAACCGCCTACGCAGCTTGGCATCTCACGGAGGAAAACAAAAAAAGGCCAAACGAACAAAAACTTTCGATACTGGCCATAATTAAAACCCTTCAAATAAGCAGAGCAACATATTACAGATACTTGGATTTTGCAAAAAACTCTTTAATCGAAATGTCGGCCAAAGAAGTATGGAAAAATAAAATGAATAAATAATATTACATATTATGTGTAATATTATTTATTTTACTATATTTGTTTTATGATTTGAAAATCTTAATTGATTGACATATTTAATTCACTTTCATGCTTGTAAAATTCCAGAATGACTATTTAGAAAAACTATTTACTGGCGAGCCTCATAAAGGTAAACCAAAATATAGTGATGTAGTAATTACACAATTTAAAAAATGTGTTTTAATCCTTAAGAGCGTTGAAAATTCTGTTGAACTATCAAAGTTTAAAGGATTAAATTTTGAAGCCTTAAAAGGTGATAAAAGGGGGCTTTATTCTATTAGGGTCAATGATGGGTCTCGGCTTGAATTTTCTCTCGAAAATGATATAATTCAGTTAGCCGAGATCGCAATCATTGAAGAATTATCAAACCATTATAACTGATAAAAATATGGGAACAAATAAAATAATCGGAGCAAATGGTCAGGAGTTGAGAACTGACGTATTGTTGCATCCTGGGGAAGTGCTGGAAATGGAATTGATGGCAAGAGGGTTAACAAAATCAAAGTTTGCGATGGACATTAAAATGTATCCGTCACACATGAGCGATATACTTAAAGGGAAAAGGAACATTACTGAAGAAATTGCCCTTAAAATTGAAACTGTCTTGGAGATAAGCGCAGAGTTCTGGATGCGCCTTCAGGTGGAGTATAATATTTCTTTACTCAGGGCTAAACTTTATCATGCAGCTTAGATTATCTCGCTATAAGAACTGAATATTATGAAAATTTTAAAGAATAACACCAAAGAGGCTTTTGATACCGAGCATATAGAGTTGATTGAGATTTATCATGAAAAAAAGTCTGATTCATCCAAGCCTTTACATCACACTCGCGAATTAACGAATATTAATTTTTACAAAAGTATTTTCCGTTGAATCATTCAATCTTTAAAGATTTTTCACACTCATTTTATTATATCATTGAGTCTACTCCGAAAAGTCGAAAATTCAATGATTTTCATCTGTTTTACCCCTAACCCCTCTAGGGAACCATCTGAAAATCATTAAATTTCCAAGTCCCCCATTTGGGGGATTAGGGGGTAATAGACTTTTCGGAGTGAACTCATCATTTCAAAACATCAAATCTCACTAAACGCACCTTTTGCGATTTCTGCCATTGGTCGAAATGGAAACAAAATTGGCTGTAGGCATATCCTTCAGAGGTTTTCCCAAGTATTCCCCCCACAATAAGTACAGGGTTACACCGGTGCGTTTGAGTTCCTTTTCAAAGCTTTCAACTGATTAGATAATTGTTGGTAACGAAGTTTTTGAATCACCTTTTTCAGGGTAAGTAGTCCTACAAGTTCTGTGTCTGATAGACTAGAGGCTTTTTCCAATGTCAAACCACTTGCCGAAAAACCATCCATATAATAGTTGGCAGGTGATTTGCTCACACCTAACCGGCGGGCTGCTTCGCGGGTGCTCAGACCCTCTTCAAATTTCAATTTTAGTAATTCACGGATCTTTTTCATAGTGACAAAATTTCGGCCCATCTTTCAATTTTAGTGAGCCTTAATTTACCACAAGAAAAGTGTACTTTTATTTCCGGAATCACTGTCCGCCAGTTCCCGGAATGACTGTCCTTTTATTCCCGGAATACGCATACCCCATTCCAGTATATTTTTCATTTCCTCGTTATGGTAGTCAAACAGGCTCATCAGGGAGTGTTCCTTTTCCTCAATACCAAGGAATTTTTTTTTGACACCTTCGGCTGTGATCAGTTGTTTTTTAAGCTGCAAATGCTGGTAACATTCTACCATCCGGCTTCTGATTTGTTCCAGGTAAGTGTTCAATGCTTTTATTTCTTCGCCTTTTCCTTTAGCCATTCCTTTCCCGTGACTCCAGTTATCAATCTCAATATCTTTTTTTATTGAGATTTCAACTCGTTTTCCATCAACCGTGATACGAGAATAAATTGGAGCTTTGCCATTCTTGGCTTTTTGTCTTTTGATATAAAAGACGATTCCGAAAGTGTTTGAAGTTGTCATACAAAATACGATTTAGTTGTTATTAATTCATTTTAAAAATCTGGACACCTTTACCATCAGGGATGACCTATTAAAACCTATCAAAAACACCTAAATAAAATTACTCAAACAATTGTAAATAAATTACTTATGTGCCATTCGGTGACCCAAAAGTAAAATAAAATTTGGGTAACCGAATAGGTCACATTTTGGTTGAAAATAATTGTTTCGATTTTGTATCAGAAAAAACAAAAAGCCCGTAAATCATAAGATTTACGAGCTTTTGTTTTGGGATGAAACCCATTTTGTCGGGGTGGCCGGACTCGAACCGACGACCTCCTGGTCCCAAACCAGGCATACTACCAACTGTACTACACCCCGATAATATCTGTTAAAACTGATTTAATATTATGTTGAGAAGGGTATAAAAATTAACTTCATTGTTAACCCCAATCATTTAAACAAGTTTTAAAGAACTTTGGTGCGCGAAAGTAATATAAATAAGTTTACAAACAATAGGGTTAAGGGTTAAATTTCATAAAAACATCTATAGTTACTGATATGCAGCCAACAAAAGCAATTGATTTTTATGCGATTGAAATAGATTCAGAGCAACTGATCCCTAGTAAATTCAACCCGCCTAAATTTTTTATTGATAAATCAAGGTAATAAGGGAGTTTATTCATTTTCTAGCAGGTCTTGAAGCCAATACTTCGTAAATTTTGATATAAATAAGTATCAATAAAATAAGTACTAAATAATTTGATTGGTGTTTACCAAACATTTAGGTGCAAGGCGGTATTATTCACAATATCCACCACGGCAAACCCGCAAATATCCAATCCCCATTTTGCTGCTTTGGCAACACCCGACCAATATCTGCCTCGTCCGTATGTTGATTTGCCAGCTTTTGGGATATTACTCGGGTCAAATGCAACTATTCGTTCGGATGAGTTCACTTGGTTTATCAACGTTTGTTAATCGCAATACTTTGGTAAATTTATTAATCGAATATTGTTAGAAAAAATTAATGGCAGGTCTATAATCTGGTACTAAATTGGTTTACTTTTTTATTACCTTCCATCCATAAAATACCATGCGCTATTAATA
This sequence comes from Bacteroidales bacterium, assembly GCA_038213375.1. Lineage (GTDB taxonomy): Bacteria > Bacteroidota > Bacteroidia > Bacteroidales > JAAUTT01 > JAAUTT01. Next base: position 3,672 of record JBBQTB010000038.1, read on the forward strand.
TTTTAAAAAATTCTACGCAACTATTCTATAAACTAAACCTCTATGAAAAACGTTCACATTCCTATTTTAATATTTCTATTATTGTTGTTTCCTAAGAGTCTCATCGCACAAGAAAACTATGAAATACAAGTGTATCCTTCCGAGACTATTGGAAACGGCAATACGATGGTAGAACTTCATAGTAATTTTACCCTGCGTGGTCAACAATTGAAAGAAGGAGTTCGTCCCACTCAGCGTTCATTTCACGAAACTTTGGAAATTACGCATGGCTTTACATCATTTTTTGAAATAGGCTTTTATCAGTTTACCAACATTCAAAAAGATTTTGGGTTTCAATGGGTGGGAAGTCATTTGCGTCCAAGAATGAGCATTCCTGAGAGCTGGAAATGGCCTGTCGGACTGAGTTTATCGACCGAGATAGGTTACCAACGCAGAGAATATTCAACAGATACCTGGACGTTAGAAATTCGCCCAATTATAGATAAAGATTTTAAATGGGTGTATCTTTCATTTAATCCGGCCATTGGCAAATCATTAAAAGGCGTTAACGAAACCCAATCCTTTGACTTCCAACCTAATTTCAAAATAGCGGTACATGTAAATACTAAAATAGATTTAGGAACTGAATATTATGGCTCTACTGGCCCATTATTCCATTCATCATCAGTTAACAATCAGGAACATATGATTTATGCAGCATTGGATCTAAATCTTCATCCTGATTGGGAATTTAATATTGGAACTGGTTGGGGATTAACAAATTCAACTGATGCCATGATAATAAAACTAATATTAGGTCATAAGTTTGGAAAAAATGGTAATTCGATGGAGAAATAGCAATGATTAAATGGATCCTGAGCGGGAAAATAAAACACATAAGGCGACTTACCACCAGCAATATGCCCAACCTGGAGTGGGGATACGATATATCTTTTCCGTAAACGTATCCACGATTATCAAAAGGCATCAACATACATTTAATGGAAAAAGCCTTCCAAACTATCTCGGGCAGTCAGGCTGTCGCTTTACATGTGAACGGACGTTGTTTACAGATGGATAGCAAATTGATTGTTAGCAATATCGCATGGAGCAGACGTTTCGAAATTATCCATCAAACTGTCAGTTTGTTTTTCACAAACCTAAACGATATAGCCCTTTTAAATGAAGGGGACAGTAAATATTACCCGGTTTTAAAACGGGTGTTTGAGGAACAGTTCAAAACAGACGATCAAAACAAGATTGAATTACGTCCAAAGGAAGAAATCAAATCCGAAAGCGTGCAATCCACGCACGACACCAATTGCAGCTACCGCAAAAAAGAGGGGCCAGCAGGCAAAGGGCTACAGTGTAAACGTTACCGAAACCTGTGATGACTCTTTACAATTACATCCGGCGTATTGATATTATTTAGTTGCATTTCTGCCGGGTTGCCCGAACTTATTTCGGATAAACTGATTAACGAATACCTGTATGCCCTGGCTCTTAACCCTAAGTCACCTTCGCACAGTAATTTTAAACATCTGTGTAAGGCTTCGCTATTATTTTCGTCTGAGGGGAAATAACAAGCGGGTTATTACATTCAAGAACTCACTTTCTCCTGCTCATAATTTGATAAAAAGTTCAACTATTGATATGTTAACTCTGCATCGGGTTAAAACAAATAAGGATAAGTATCAAAACCTAATTGCTAAGAAATTAAAAACTACAGCCAACTTCAGGAAAGCACTTCAGTGGATATATATTCTCCAAATAGTGAAATACAGTAATTCAAGAATCAGAATAATAGTTTTTAGAGATGCCATTAAGTAATTGAAGCGATCTGATCTTTTACATTATCGGCATCAAAAACCTTGCGCCAGTCTTCTTTAATGAATTCTTTGAGTCCTCGCTCTAGCGCTTTATTGGCTGCATCGGAGAATACGGCTCCCGGCAATTCATTAAATAAAACTGCCAACTGAATGCGCAAATGTCCAAGCAGAAAATCACGCGCAGCGTCAGCTGGAACTCCTTTTTTGATCACTTCGTCCAACCCCTGGCGGATCACATATATGCAGGTAGAGGCAAGGGTCTCAACCAAAGCTGGTTCAAGCAAGCCCATCTGTTCCGTTGTAATTTTATGAGAACGGGAAACAGGCCCATAAAAGGTTTTGGCCAGGTCTTCCCCAATCTTATAGTCAGCGTCCGAGCCTTTCAACAAAGCACAAACAATGGCTTGTTTGGCAGCCACACCTCCAAAATGGTCTTTCATGGCTTCTTCGATAGGCTCCCAGTTAAATATGGAAGGATGAGCCGGATGTGCAATAAAGTAAGCGACATCGTTGCGGTCATACAATTTGCCTGCCAATGCTGCTGCAGGATCGAGCGTTACGACCAATGCCCCTTTTTTCATCATCGGGATTATATCGGCCGATACTTTTCCGAGAGCCACATCGGGTACAGCCAGGATGACCACATCGGCTGACGGAATCGCCTTATTTGCCTCTGAAACAGATACTCCTTTTTCCTGAAGACGCTCTATTCCTGCTGGACTAAGTTCCAAATATGACATCTCATATTTTGATTTTTTCAGATTGTGGGTAAGGCGCATGCCCATTTTACCACCTGCGCCAACTAAAGTTACTTTTGTCATACTATACTATTTTAGTTAACTAATTGAATATATTTTATTTATAAACTAATTCCTGGACGTGATATTGCTATTCAAAAAACACAACCTGGCCTTTTTTTGCGGATTCATAGGCTGAAAAAACCAATTCAACAGTTTTCATATTGTCATCACCGTTTGTTTCGGCTATTTCTCCCCCAAGCATGTGATCAAGAATGTTTCTGTTACAGGAAACGATGCTGGGTGGTTCATTGGTAAGGCGTTCGGTTTGCCACCAGTATTTATCGAGTGGTACTTCCTCCGTCACCGTACCTTCGGGGGTAGTAATTTTTATAATCAAATCCGGATCAAGTCGAATACTTCCTTTACTTCCTTCCACCAGCATGAGTGTCTGGGGGAATAATTCACGTTCTAAAAGCGAGCTGAAAGATATTTCCTGAACACAGGTTACCCCGCTTTTCATTTTCAGAATGGTAGTGGCTACATCCTCACCCTTGATGGTTGGGTTCACCTGCTGGGTAGAACAATAAAGGCTTTGTGCTTCACCAAAAAAGTAACGCAGGACATCAAATTGGTGGGATCCTTGATCGGTTAATGCAAATTGTTCTAATTCAGCCAGGAATGGCTGTGTCTCAAAAAGTGGAAAGGCTGTATTAAAGCTTGACATACAGCGAAAAGGTTTGCCAATCACCCCTAAATTGATCAATGCTTTAACTCTTCGGAATTGTGGTTGCCATCGGTAATTTTCATGAACAAAATACTTTACGCCATTTTCACGGCAAACGTGAACCATTTTTCGTGCTGTCTCCAAATTGGGCGCCATGGGTTTCTGACAAATCACATTTTTTTTATGCCTGGCGGCCATTTCAACGAATTTGAAATGTGAATCCACATCGGTGATGATATCAACAAAGTCGATTTCGGGATGGTTCTTTAAAAGTGTTTCAGCATCATCATAATAATGACTGATACCAAACATCTTTGCTTTATCTTCAGCCTTCAAAAGGGTGCGGTTGTATAAGGCTACTATTTCAACTTCAGAATGTTCCATCCACCCACCAATTTGGAACTGCGACCAAAAACCACATCCAAAAATAGCCCCTTTCAATTTTTTCATGCTTTATTGTTTAATATATTTAATTTCATTGAGCAATCAAATAAACAATGGATGCGATATGTGCGACTTAACTTAATCGTAAATTTTGCTTTAAGAACGATACGCTTTCTTGCGCCCATCGGTTTTCCATTTCAACAGTCTCCTTAAGTGAGGCCTGAAGCGGTGTCCAAAGCTCGAGAATAGCCGAAGGGCAATTGTTTATTTCAGTTAATTTTTCCACCAGAGATTGAATTTTCAGCAAACCCTTGCCTGCCGGTGCACCTTCAACTACAAATCCCATTTTGTGCGAAATACGCCGGATGGTAAAGTCTTTCAAATGCAGGTTAATAGTGTATGGCAGAAGTATTTCGCTAACAATTTCAAACCCTTCTCCGGCGCCCATAGAGTTTACCGAGTCCAGGCATATACCTACACGATCGCTTCCAACCTGCTGGACAATGTATTCAAATTCCCTGGCTTTGAGGCGGTCGTGATTTTCGATCGCCAATTTTATTTTTCGTGATTTAAATTCAGGAAGCAACTCACGTAAAATTTGAATAACCGTGTTCACCTCAGGTTCAAAACCGGCACCATCAATCACCATCCGCAAAATGGGCGAGCGCATTTTTTCTGCAGTAATAAGGCACCTCAAAGTGTGCTCTAAAGTCAGTCCGCGTCCTCCCATTTCAATAGAAACACCTTTTCCCCGGGCATAATTGAAGAGCTTATCCAGTTCCGGGTCAGTATAATTTTCAAGTGGCAGGTTATCTGCGATCTGAACCAACTTCAAACCGAAAGCGGCAGTCTGATCAACCAGATCAGTGGCCGACATTGGTTTGTCCGGCATGGAACCTGTTACACCGATTGCCCATGTGTAAGTATATGAACTGATTCCTAATTGCATTTTTCGGAGAGTTATAATCCCGGAGCTTTAAATTTTTTTGCAGCATCATCCAGAACCAAAATCCAGTCTAAGTTTTCTCCAGGTTCGGGTGAGATGAATTCTTTAGTACCCGTATTTGCGTATTTGCCGATAAGTGTGGCCTTCCCGTTACGCGGATTATACCACCAGGCATTAACCTCTTTCCCTTTAATCACGTCCATACGAATACTGAACTTACGTCCAATGGGTACATACACCATCGCATAAGTGCCATTCAGGTCACGAGTAGCAACAAACTGATACGAACCTGCACCGGGCACCGACGTAGGAACATTGTCAGTTACGATAATCGAATTATCTGGAATGCGTGACAGGAAAGGACGCGATTCCATCAGTAACCTACCGTAGATCATTTGAGCAGCGCCTTTCTGATCGATTGCCTCGTACCAGGGCATAAGCGGACGATTGATCGGGTTACGGTTGGGCGCCCACATTTGCCAGACTGAATGATGTCCGTAGGTATGTCCACATGCTCCGCAGAAAAGATCCCAGTAGAGTGGCCGGCGAATATCCGCAGCAGTGGAGTGACCATTTTTATCAGGATCGAAATTGATGGGATGATCTTCATAAATTGGCTCAGCATCTAAAACCGGTTTAGCAGGATTCAGGTTATAATCGTCGAAGGTCATGTGATAACGTTCGGTGAAGCTCAGACTATGTCCATTCTGGCGCATGTTGAAATCGAGCAGTATTGTTTCATTGGAAAAGTATTGAGCAGATCCGCTACCTCCACTTGGGTGAAAGGAAGTTAAATGGTTTCCACCGTCTCCTTGGCGCAATCCATCAGCCATAGCTGTAATTATCTGGCGGTGAACATCAGTTTCCACAGGGCGGTCGCCTCCCAAAATCCAGATGATATTCGGACTGTTTTTATATCGATTGCCCAGAAATTTACAGTAAATCTTAGCATTTTCAGGTGTAAAAATTTCAGGACCTTCACCCCATTTTTTGTTCCATTTATCTCCCCAGGTGGGTAACAACCCTATAAAGATTCCTTTTTCCTGAGCTTTTTTGATCACCCAGTCCACATGAGCAAAATATGATTCATTGGGTTTTAAAGGATCGTTATCGATCAATGGCTTGTTACCTTCCGCGTTTGGTGTATTTAAGCCATCGAATTCGGCCAGAACTACCGCCTGAATTACCGTAAACCCCTTTTCGCGGCGGTTTTCCAGATATTTTTCAGTTTCCTGTTTGTTTAACCTGTGAAATAGCTCCCACCCTGTATCGCCTAAATAAAAGAACGGTGTTCCATCTTCGAATACCAGGAATCGTTTGTTATCAGAAACTTTTAGCCTTCCATGTTTAAAATCAACAGATGGACCTTTCCATGGATTTTCCTGAGCGGAGATTTTATTTGCGGCCATGATGGTAAGCGCCAGTATAAGTAAAGTGTATTTCATGGGTAAATTATTATTATTTTTGATTATCAGGCAAATCGTGAATAAACAATGAAAACGAGTCCGATCAAATAAAATAAAAACATGAGGTTCAATAGGATATTGGTACCATTTGGCGCTCCCTTAAACTCTTTCCAGACAAATATTCCCCAAATGGCAGCTACTACCGGCGCCGAATTGCTTAAGCCATAGGAAATGGCCGGACTTGCAGCTCCAACCGACATAAAACTTACCGAGTTTCCAAGACACCAGATAGCTCCTCCCAATATGCCAAGAAGATGAGTTTTGGGGGTTGCCTTAAAAAATTCGGTTATTTTAACCGGTGATCCTTGCACTGGTTTTGCCATAAATACAGGGTTGAAAATAAAAGTACAAACCATCGCCCCGATTGAAAAGAAAACAACTGCGGTATACGAGGATATTTTTCCGGCATCAGCAACAGAAAAATCAGTTGCCAGGGAAGAAGCGACAAACCGGTAAAAAAAGGCGATGCACAACCCGGCAGCCACTGAAAGTATAATTCCTTTTAACGTTGGTTTTTGTTGTTGGTTGGCCAGTTTTTTATAGGATTGCATACTCAGAAGAATAGCCATCAAAATAAAAGTACCACCGATAATCAAAAAGGTGGGATTTCCTTCAGGTTTGCCAATATAGTTGATAAAAATCCCTAACAACCAACCAATACCTCCGCCAATTGGAAAAGCTACTGACATGCCTGCTATCGAGATGGCTGCTACAAGAAGTAATGTTCCTAAGTTCCAAATGGCACCGCCTAAAGCAGCAGATAGAAGATTTTTTGTATCGGCCTGGGCCAGATCGGGTAGAAAACTGCGGCCTGCATTCCCAAAACTGCCAAATGTAAACGCCATGACCACTGAGAAAAATAGAATCCCAATAGAAAAATCCCAATAGAAAAGTTCGAAACGCCATGATTTGCCTATCAGGTTTTGGGTATTTTGCCACGATCCCCAACAAATCATTGCCATGGCACAAAGAAATACAGCTAATGCGTAATTCTGAACTAGTATCATATAGTTTTAATTAGTAGATAGTTAAATGTAAAAATGTACAATTATGCAATAAATTACTGTTATGTACTGTTATGTTTCAAATGTACATTTTTTTTCCATTTAACAGGTATATATTTTAAATAATTTTGAAGAAAATTTTGCACAATGATGCACCATTATCATTGCATTAGTGGGAGTTCAATCAAAAGGAATTTCTTAAGGATGTGTTTATAGCGATTTCCGCTTTATTAACCGGCATGGATTGGCAACTCGTGACCGGTTTCGGTTTAAGATCAGATGGGCTGCGGTTTCGCCCATTTTTTTGAAATCGGTGGATATCACCGTTATTCCATCAGCCAACACTTCTTTTAAAGGGGTGTCGTCGTATGAAATGACTCCGATTGACTTGCCAAGATCAAGAGATTTTTTGCGTGATATTTTTATCAGGTTAACCAAATCGCTGTCAGAAAAAACCAGAAATGCATCACCTTTGTGTATGTCATGTTGTGCAAGTTGATCTACAAAGCCGCATTCTATCTTAAATTCTTTCGTAAACTTCAAAAAACCAGAGACAAGGCCGTCAGGTATAAATTGAAATTCACGGTTCATCACCATAAATAACCGCTTGTATTTTTTCAGTAATGACAACCCTGTCCGGAGCGATTCATAAATGTCTTTTTCAAAATCCTGGAAAACCGAAGTGCAATTTGAATCTAAAGACTCTATCTCTTTATCAATCAATAATAATTTATCACCAGGGATTTTGCTAACGATTTCAGAAACATCCTCATTGAAATGAGGCATGATGATGTAATACGAATAGCTTCCAAGACTTGTAGTGATTAAATTCTCAAACAAATGCTTGTTATAGTGGTGAAAATAAATATCCAAAGTGCAATTTTCTCCCAGATGTTTTACAAGAGAACGATACAGTATTGCCTTATAACCGTTCATGACGTCAAAAAGGACGAATATTTTCAGTTTTCGTGGAGTATAAACATCAGAAATGTAAAAACCCTTTCCGTGCTGAGGCGCAATCACACCTCTGGATTTCAGCTCATTGTAGGCACTAATCACAGTATCGCGTGATATGTTCCATTTTTTAAACGCCTCATTAATGGATGGCAATTTATCGCCAAGCTTTACTTTTCCATCTTCAATAAGATGAATAATCGATTCGGTTATCTGAATATATTTCGGAATGCCGGAAGCTTCTTCTATTTTTATTCTTGAAAGCATATCATGTCAGGTTGTATGGTACGAAAGTAATAATCTCTGATGACTATAAAAAATCGGTTTTGGGTGATTCTTTATCCTTAAAATGGAGGTTCTTAGTTCACCAATACAAACACTTGTATTTACTAAAATTCCTGAACCAAAAAATTTATGGAATATGGATTTATTGTCAACGCTTCCTGTAAAGATATTTGTTGGTGAAATTCTTTTTCATTCCAATAAATATCTAATACTGCTTTGGTAAAATTTTCTTCACACACCTTATACCATGTGGCTTTCCCTCGAAGCCCTTTAATGGTAGCTTTTATCGGAGAAGAAGTGAAATTTGTCAATAAAAGTGCAAGATTTTTTTCATTGGCCATTGCCAAAATTTCGACTAAAAGAGGATGCGAACTAATGGAGGTAACAACCCTGTAGTATTTGTGTTTCAGTAGAAAATCAAATACATGCCAGGCAGGGAATATCATACCGGGAACCGATTTAAACTCGCCGGGCCATTGGGCTGGTATTTGGCCCTGCATTAATCCGCGCTCACCTAAAGTTTCAAACCAGGTTACGCTCTCCGCTCCCGATTCGAACAGGTACTTAATACTCCCCATGGTCCATAAAGCGCCAAAGAGGGACATCTGACGTTTGTCCACCTGCGAAGGAAAAATCGTGCCATTTGATGGCGATTCAAAATTTTCGATGTTTGCATTAAATCTACGCCGCAGAGATACCGGGGAAATTACTACCGGTTTTCCAACTGAGATTTGTTTTGCACTTTCCACGGCATATTTTTGAGCCTCCAAATTTTCTATGAGTGTCAGGTTGTCAAATGCATGTTCTTGCGGATGTATCGAAAAAGCTATAAAATCAACCAAGTCCATCGCTGGACGTGCACGGTTTACCTGAGCAAAATTGGCATTGGTGCCTCCTCCAATGGATATTTCAGGTACTGTTTTCCGAAGTTTGGATACAACGACCTCCAAAAGTTCATTGGGAGTGGATGAAATGGATTTATGGAAAATGATAATTCGCGCAATATTACTTATCCCGGTTTTTACCCACCGGATAAAATCCTCCAGCTGAGTATGAAAGTTTTCATCAAAGAACAAAGCCATTTCCAGGCCGTAACCCAGCTGAATGGCTTCTTGGACTGCAATATTAGCCGTTTGTCGCCAACATTTGTCAAATAAATAAATATCAAACCGGTAATGATCAAACACAAGATGTTTAAATAACAGAATCTCCTCGGGCTGAATGGAAATTTTCCGGGTTGACCGCCCTATTCCAATGGCAGGCATTTTAATGGATTCCCCCGGATTTACCTGAATGGAAACTTCATTACCCGGGTCCACGATGTCATGATTTACGTTCACCTGTAGTTCCACTTTTTGATAATTTTTTTCGCCTTTGTCTATGAATACAGGGAAAGGAAGATATAGTGGTGTACAATACGTTTTAAACGAGGCATCGGTCCAATTTCTATGATCCTCTGTTTCAAAAATATCGCCTGTAAACTTTAGCTCGGATTGAATATTGGAAGAACACTTCCATTTCATCCCAATAACGTCCTTAAACGGTTGATGAGGTTCGATATACCGGGGAAATGAATGTTGCTGTTCGGATAAATCGCTGTGAGTGATTATACAAGGCATTCCGGCCAGTCCTTCGATGGGATGAAGAACACAAAACCCAATACGGTTTTTGTGGAAGGATGAAAGCGCTTCTCCATGCATTTCGAAAATGACGGAATTATTTGTATTCCCTTGGATGCGAAAGGAGGCAACAAAATCAATATCGCCTGATTGATACCTGCATTGGTAGGTAATTAAAAAAGAATCGGCCCGGATATCATGTGTTTCTTCTGAAATGATCGGTGTTATTGTAAGCCACAACTTATCCCGAACAGCGGAATAGATCATCCTGATAATCTCATGGCCTCCCATCAAAACAGAACGAATAGCTCCATTTTCGTAAATCATGGATAGCTGACCTGCTCTGAGAGTGGTTGATTGAACTGAATATTCTGAACTTCCAAACCTTTTTTCATCCTGTGTTAAGGAATTGGGAAATTCGTTAATGGTATTCATTGCTTTGATTTTAAAAGGATCTTTTCAACCTCTTGTTTCAATTTGATGGAAGGCAGCAAAACATCTTCTTTTGACGAGCGCAGATACCATTTAACGTTCCATGAAAATTCTTCTCCCGGTTTCAAGATTTTATAAACGCTTTGGTTTTCCAATTCAATATAAGTAATACTTTCATTGACATATACTTCCACTTCTTCTTCCTGAGGTGCAGCACTTCCTTTGGGATTATCGGGAAAGGTTTTTACGAAAAGTCCGTTTTTGTTGGCAAAGGCTAACCATCCTTCGCCATCGATATAAAGTTTGCGGGCTTTGGGTGAGGATTGATAAACAAACCAGTTTAGTCCAAATTTGAATTCACTAAAAACAACGGATTCTTTAGTAATAGAAGAGGGGTCACCGGCAAAAAATGTAATACCGTTACCAGGAACGCGCGTTATTTCCCAGGCTGCCACCTGTTGATTTTTTTCCGAACAGTTTTTTATGAAATAGCACATTGAAAAAGAGGTATCTGACTCATTCGCTGTGAACTGTTTGGAAAATTGATAAGGAAACGATTTGTCGTACCCACTGGTGAATGAATACCCATTTTCTTTCTTTTTAACGGTGTAAGGCATGACGTCGAGAACGGAAGGCGGCGGCCAACCCCATGCACTTTGAGGGCTTGGCCAAAGAGTAGATCCAAAATTTTCGGGATGCACATTTTTCCCGCTTAAAAACTCAGTTTGATCTATTTTTAAGGAAACAATCCTTGCTCCATAATTCGCATCAACAGTTAAGACTAAATTGCCTGCTTTCAATTGATACAAATTCGAAGTTTTTATCTCCTGGGCTAACCCAAAATTGGCATTCAGGTATAGCATTACAATGATGCTAAGTAAAAGTTGACTCTTTCGATTCATTTATAATTGATTTTTAAAGTAATTTACTGTTTACTTTTGCCGGTGACTTATGCCCCCATAAGGCAAAATACAAAACATAAAGATAAGGAATGATGGCAATTGCAAAAGAGCTGTGTAACCCGATTACATCGGCAAGTTTGCCCTGGACAAGCGGAATGATGGCTGCACCAAGAAAGCCCATTGTAAGCAGGCCTGAGGCTTTAGCCGTTGCTTTTCCAAGACCCTCAATGGATATGGAATATAATGTTGGAAAAAATATGGAAATAAAAAAGCCTACAAGCATTAAAGAACTCACAGCCAAAGCTCCACGCGAACTCAACGTGATACCCAGACAAATGATGGCGCCCACTGTATTAATGATCATGCTTGTTGTTGGTTTAATTTTTTTCTGCACGATGGAACCAACAATGCGGCCAAGGGCAAATATCGCAAAATATACCGTAAATAATCGTTGTGATTGAACTGGATTTAGTCCGGCAACCGCGGGATCCTGAATATAATTCCGAAACAACCCGAAAATGCCGGCCTCAATGCCTAATACAAAAAAGATAGCTATGAAACCCTTAAGCAACCGTACATTTTTAAAAATAGATAGTGCTTCGGATGCATCCTGATTTTCTTCCTCATTTGCCGTAGGAACTAATGATTTTTCGTTTTTAACATATATTGTCAGGATGCCTGTAAGGATCAATACACCAACAATGGTAAGAAACAATCCATTGATGTACGGAATCTTATCCGTTACCAACAATACGGTTGTGGGTATTATCAACGTAATAATCAATGGACCTGTTATCTGGGCGATCGCCCCGAGCGCATTCCCAAGATTCAGCCTGCTTGAACTACCGGCAGGGTCTCCAAGCATGGAGAGCAATGGATTGCCGGCAACCAACTGAAAATTGAACCCTGTTCCGATCAGAAAAAATCCGGTAAGCACAATGGCATAGCTTCTGTAAAGCATCCCGGGTACCAGTAATAAAGTTCCTGCCGCAAATAAAAACATGGCTATAGTCAGGCATCTCTGAAATCCGATTCTCAGTGCCATTTGTCCAATGGCGATAGAAAACAGAACAAACGGCAGGTTTTTAGCAAACATGGTCAACATCAGTTGGCTGTATCCCAGTTGAAATACCTCCTTGAACTCGGGGTTAAATGCCCCTTCGAAACATAAGGCAAGTCCATTAAAGAAGTAAATAAAATATACGGTATAAAGAAAAAACCGAACAGATTTTGGCTGATTCATAAAAAAGGAATAATAGGTTAGTTAATCATCTGGTGCTCGAGTTTTTTCCATTTCTCAACTATTCTGTCATAAAAAGGATATTTCTCACAATCTTCGATTAAATGATGCTTTGAGAGATAATCGTAACAGAGTTTTACTCCTTCTTTAAAGGTGACGGTATATTTGAACCCAAGGTCGCGTTTTGCCTTGGAGTTATCAAGAATGTTGTTGTGCATAAAATTTTCGAGGCACCATTCGGCTTCCAGGGGAGCCATTTTGGCAAGCATCAGTGTTGGAATGTACATAAAATCAGGTTCCGGGGCTTCCATTACGCCAGCAATGGTTTTCCAGATGTGGTTATGAGTCATCATTTCATCGCCACTGGCATTGTAGGCCTGTCCATAGGCTACAGGATTCGCTGCAGCTCCTACAAAAGCCCTTGCGGTATCATCACGATAAGACGCTACCCAAATGGACGTTCCATCGCCATGCATGATAATAGGTTTGCCTTTTCTAATCCTGTCGAGATGATAGGTTTGTCCTCCGAAACTATGAACACCGGGACTCCACGATTCATTGTAGGTAGCCGCTGGACGGATCACCGTTAATTGAAAATCGCCGCGACGGTGCGCATCCCAAAGCATATTCTCACATGCCACCTTTTTCCAGGCATATTGAAATCCGGGCGATGCACCAATTTCCGCTTCCTCGGTAATTGGATAGGAGGCGACAGTTTTGGGATACACATCGACAGTGCTGCAGAAAATAAACTGCTTTGTCCGACTCTTAAACATAGTAATGTCTTTAAATGCATCATCCGGCTCAAAACAAATCATATCGATCACACAATCGTAACTACCTTCGGCAAATAGCTGTTGTTCATACAAATGTAAATCCTTCCGGTTACCGCTGATCACGTTAACTTCCGGCAGCATCCAGTCCGGCCTGTTTGGATCAAAATTGAACAGTGTGATATCATGACTTTTGCCTTGCATCATTTTTGTGATTGGCGTGCTGATATTGCCGGTACCTCCTATAATTAATAGTTTCATAACAAATTTTATATATTTACTTTATAATCATATATTTACATATTATTATTTCAATTTTTACCGTAAATATTAGCGTTAATTTTTATGGTTGACCGTAAAAATTAACGTTATAATTTATGGTTGACCGTAAAAATTTATACCTTTGAATAAAAATTAACGATGACCATTTTCAGGCAAATAGAAAAAGAATGCCTCCAACATCTTTCATCGAGCCGAAAAGTAATGCTGATTTACGGACCTCGCCAAGCTGGTAAAACCACTTTGGTAAAACACATCGCCAAAACATCGGGTTTGAAATCTCTTTACCTCACAGCCGATCTCTCCAAGAATGAAAGCCTGTTGATGCAACGCGACCTGAAAACCCTATCGGATTTAACCGATGGCTACGAGTTGCTAATTATTGACGAAGCTCAACGGGTACACGATATAGGACTGGTATTAAAAGTATTGTACGATGAAATGCCACATTTAAAGGTGATTGCCACGGGGTCGTCATCGTTTGACCTGGCGAATAAAACCGCTGAACCATTGACGGGCCGCAAACGGGTTTTTCACCTGCTCCCGTTTGCCCTGGGCGAAATAGCCAAGGGCCTGAATAATTATGAACTCGATCAAAAGCTCGATGATCTGCTTGTGTACGGGTTATATCCGGAAGTATATACGAGTGGTAGAAGCCAAAAACGGCACATCCTTGGCGACATATGCGAATCGTATCTTTTTAAGGACATCCTTCAGCTGACCACCGTAAAATATACGGGTAAAATAAGGGATTTGCTTCGCTTGCTTGCCTTTCAGATTGGCCAACAAGTATCGGTACATGAACTTACGCAAAAGTTATCGTTAAACAGGGAGACGGTGGAACGATATATCGATTTACTCGAAAAAGCGTTTGTTATTTTCCGGCTCCCGGCATATAGCCGGAACTTGCGCAAAGAAGTAGCCAAAATGGACAAAATTTACTTTTATGACACAGGCATCCGTAACTTTTTGATTGACAATTTAAAATCGCTAAACGAACGTACAGATACAGGCAACCTGTGGGAGAATTTTATTGTTGCCGAACGCCGTAAGCAGTTATTTTATCTACAAAAAAATGCCCAATGTTACTTCTGGCGAACATATACCGGGGCTGAAATTGACTATGTAGAAGAAGGAGAAGACGGTTTAAACGGTTTTGAAATAAAAATGTCAAAGAACAATACAAAGGCCCCCAAATTGTGGAGCACTGAATATAATGGTGGATTCCAGATTATTAACCGCGGTAATTATCTCGATTTATTACTCGATGGAATGCGGTAATGAGCGAAAGCCTAGCTAAAAAATCATAACACTACATAACAGTAAAGCTATTCTTTTTTTAGGAAAACACCTAATGACAGCCTTTCTTTTTAGCCATTGCCCGGTGCAGTAAAATCCAGCGTTGCATCATCCAACACCAGCACCCAGTCACACCCTCTTCCTTGAGAAGGTGCTGCCAGACTTTTTAGTCCGGTATTATCGAAACTCCCTATATGCGAAGCACAACCTGTTCGTGGATCGAACCACCATGCATTGGATTTTCCCCAGGGAACCTTTTCAAGGCGAAGTTCAACTTCGCCACCCATCGGCAAATAACAAAACATGTAATCGCCCCCCAGAGTGCAAAGGGTATGATCCTCTCCGACCTTTGGCGATACCAATGGCGTTTGGTCGGGTATCCTTTCAAAATAAGGACGTGACATTAGCAGGTTTTTCAGGTGAACCAGTTGTGTTGCCCCTTTCAGGTTGAGGGCTTGTTTCCAGGTGTACCTGACAAACCCAATAGGCTCGCGTGGGGTGTCGGCCATTTGCCAAACAGAGTGTGCTCCGTAGGTATGTCCACAAGCCCCTGCAAATACAGCCCAATAGGCAGCCTGACGCACATCGTAATCGTTAAAGAAACCATTGATATCGGGTTTCCAGTTCACCGCGTGTTCCTCATAGCGGGGTTCTGAATCAAGGCATGGTTTTGCTGGTTGGCGAAGGTAATCATAGGTGATCAGCATAAAATTCGGGTAATTGCGCATGGAATGACCCGATTGACAACTATTTAAATCGAGCCATGTGGCTTCGTGAAACCACATGCTACTGCTTGCATCGCCAAGCGGATGAAACGTCATGAGATGATTTTTGTCTTCCGATTTAATGCCTTTCCCCAATGCATTCCAAATGGCATAATTTCTACCACCACCGGACCGGTCGCCGCCATTCATCCAAAGAATGTTCGAATGATGGCAAAACCTTTCGCCAAGCCATTTGCCATAAGCATGAGCATTGGTTTCATTAAATATTTCGGGACCTATCCCAAAAAGCTTGTCAACTTTATCTCCCCAGGTAGGCACCAACGCAAAGTATATCCCTTTGTTTTCGGCCAGTATTACTATTTTCTCAACAAAATCAAAATACTCATGATTGGGTGTTAACGGATCCATGTTGAGAAGGGGCAATTGCCCATAAACATTGGGAACACGCAATCCATCAAACTCACTGATCAAAACAGCCTGGATGACGTTAAATCCTTGATTTTCCCGTGATTCAAGATAAAATTCAATTTCTTCGATCGTTAACCGATGAAAAAGTTCCCAGGCAGTGTCGGCCAGGAAGAAGAATGGTTCACCACTGTTTTTTTGCAGAAAACGGCCATTCGATGAGATGGTCAGAAAATCCATTTGAGTCATACTGTTCCTTATCTTTTAGTCTGTTACAGGCTCATTCAAATCTATCAGAGCTTTAGTGCCAATTTCGTTTTTCACCGAAACGCCATAATAACCATTATTACCATGAATGATGGCATGTTTAACGCCGGGCTTCAAATGAATACAGGGCGGTGCCGTGGGTTTGCCCTCATATCCCCATTGCTCGCCGTTTTTTTTGGAGCTTTGTACTGCATCAAAGGTGCAATTTTGAATCTGTATTTTTCCGTTTTCGGCAACAATGGAATATTCCTTTGTGTTTTTATTGTTGGAGAAATAACAATCAGAAAACGAAACCGATGAATTACCTTTTAACATTGCATTGTGATAAACAGGCCCCCAAAATCCGCAGTTGACAAAGCGGATGCTTCCTTCACATTTTTCCGTAACCAAAACCTGGGTACTTGCCCCCGATTCATGTGAATTGAACTGTCCGTTAGTAATCAGCAAACCCTGCCGCTGGATTTCATCTACCAGAATACAACATCCGGTTGCATCGGCAGCTATTCCCGAAAATTGACCATTGCATGAACCACTCCAGTTGCCATTATCTGTATGAATGAAATGATACCCAATTTTTGCCGGAAAAACAAAGGTGTTGGTCATGTACTCCCAATCACTTCGGCCAATAATAAATGCTTCGCAATTGTCCTGCATGTACCTGAAAACCTTCCAGAAATCACCCTGGGTCGCTTTGCTTCCCCAAAAGTGACAATGAAACTGAACGTTTTCAATTCTTCCGATATCTCCAACACTTTCCACAAAAATTCCCCTGCGAAGCACCGTTCCAAAAACGCTGTTAATGCGATGACGTCCATTTTCATAAGGACCAGCATGTATCCCGTTATAGCTATTGATTAAAGTCACATTTTCGATAGTGCAATCGAATACAGTAGAGTCTTTGGAATAACTGCCCATATGAAATGTCCATGAGTAAGGATGAACATCATCTACAGATTGTTCGGGGTAAAAAACGGATATTCCCGAAACAGAGGATGAACTTCGCATTTCGAAAAGCGCCTTTGCATTTTCATTATCTCTTCCACCAGTGGCCTGAATAATAGTACCATTAAATGGCTCCCACGAACGAGGCGCCTGGTTTTCTCCTTTCAGTGCAACTCCTTCAAGGTAAAGACTTCCTTTGATCAGGTATTTACCAGCCGGAACAAACACTGTTCCTCCTTTGACAGTAGCAGCATCGATGGCTTTCTGAAACGCGAACGTATTGTCGGTAACTCCATCAGCTTTTGCTCCAAATTCTAACACAGTGATCAGGGTAGTTTTACCTACAACCATATTTTCTAAATGATCCTGTCCATGAATTAAACAGATGAAGGAAAAATTAAACAGCAGGAAAAAAATTAAGTTTTTCATTTCATTGTATTTATAGACTAATAAAATGCAATATGAGGTTATTAAATTTTCATTCCAGAATAAGTTCAGCTTTTTCATATAAATCGAGGTTTGTAAGCCACACCTCCGGTTTCATGCCCCTCAAATTATCGTCTGTTGACAGAAGCATTACTTGTGCTTGTTTTCCTTCCATACTATCATTTAAAGGAATATAATACGTGAAGTTTTTGTCAGGAGTGCCAAAGTGTTCCCAGTTATTGTATGGAAACGACGGGGCGCGGTCAGCAGCGCCAATAATTTTTCCATCAACCACCAACAATGCAAAAAGACTTCCATCCTTACAAATAGCAGGTGCGGTGACCGTCAAATACGCTTTTTTACCAATTCCGGTAAGATTACCTTCGTATTTCCAGCAAAGTTTTACATCGTTTTCTTTAGTAATTCCAAATAAATTGGATGCTTTCCACAAATCGCGATTCACAGCTTTATTCTGAAGAAAACCTTCAATTTCAGCCACTGCGGCTGGAGATTTTGCAAGGCGCAGGTAACGGAAAGTTTTATTTCCTGATATTATAATTGACAATTCAGTATTTTTTGATTCAGACTGAACTGTTTGCCATGAAGATAGATCCTCAGAAATTTCAATAACTTCAGGATTAAAACCGACAGGAACTCCTTTGAAAACGATTTTATCCAAAGTTTTGATTTCGCCCAAGTCCAACCTGAAAGCACCATTGTTCTCTTTTAAATTCATGTACTCATATCGCCTCACTTTAAACGATGTTGCCAGGTTACCATCAAAAACCAGTTTGTCCCAAATGCCCTCGTCAGAGAAAATAGTATCCTTGAAAAACTGATCGCGGCATTGCTGAACCAGAGGGTGTTTTGTATCACCCGACCTGTTAAATTCACGAACTTCGAGCGCATTATTATCGGTCGCGAACTGGCAAGATTCCATATATATCAGCGGATTCTCAGGAAGTTTTGCCAATTGAAGATTACCCATTTTACTGAGATAGTTTAAAGCTCGTTTTGCACGACGAAAGGTGAAAGAAATCGAATTACTTTTCAAGAGTGAAGAAACGTCTTTCCCATCCAGACTTGCTTTCTCAAATTTTCGATCAATTCCTGACATCGAAAAACTAACTTTTTCTCCCGAGGATCCCATCAAATTAATGCGAACCGGTTTTCCGTTAATATTTTGAGTGACCTGATAATTAACGCCTTTTACGATCAGTTCTGGATTCGGATTGGAAGAAATTTTTATCAAACAGGAGCGAAACGGTAAAACTGTTACTTTAACTGTTTCTCCTGATTTAAAATTACCCAGAAACTTTTCGGTTGGATGGTATTGTAGTACTTCGATATTTTCTTTGATTGTCAATCCAATTGACTCATCAAGCTGAACAGGTATTTGAATGGATTGCCAGCTGAGATTTCGTAGGGTAATAAGCCGGGTTGCACCATCGCCACGCGAAACGGCGAATTTTCCATATTTTTCTTCCGGAAGAACCATTCCATTCACCAGAATATCATTGTATAATCGGTGTATGTTATAAATCCGGGCCAATTGAGTAAATTCTGAATCGCTTAGCAGAAAAGGACTTCCATATATTTCAGGCGACATAATCAGGTTCCGGTTAAAGGCCTGAAGAATCAGATCATCCTCCCAGAAATTGAGGCCAGTTGACAAGCAAACACCGTGGTCTTCAGTTAACCGGTTCAGTTGAGGTGGCAAACCTCGCAACAAATTTCCCTCACGGTGATGAGGAGCGACATTTTCATTTGAAATATTCACATCTACGCATGTTTCCCGGCCTTCCCATAGAAAAGTAGTTGTCAATTTACGGGCCTCCTCATTGAGTGTAATGCGGTGATTAAGAATAATCAAGTCAGGAGAATATTTACGACACTCATTCATGGTTTGGATAAAATATTTCTGATTATCAGTACTGAGATCGGAACAACAGGCATCAAACTTGAACAGTGCAAAATGATAATCTCTACAAAATTTCACGAGCATTTCCTTCCGTTTCATGGCCTCTGGCTCCGTTTTCCCATAACCATCAGGTCCAAGCCAAACTCCAAGCCGGCAATCGAACGATTTGGCAAGCTTCACCAACGGATCAAATCCATTTGGAAATCGTTTTTTGAAATGTTCCGTTTCCAAGGAGCCATACGTTGGCAAACCATTAGATTGTGCACAATTTGGTCCCTGATCAATGTCACCGGCATCCATCAGGTAGATATCAAGCTTCATTCCGTATTCATCGTGCAACCATTTAAAAAACTTAAGGTTTGACTCAATCTTTTTTTCATTTGACCCATACCAATTACGGTTGAGCCAATCGAAATAAATCGCTTTTGAAGGGGTAGATTCGGTGTACACTTTAAATCCATTATTACCAGATTGGGCAAAAGTTGGTAATGAACTCACAAAACAAACTGCCCAAAAAACGATCTTCAATAGTTCCTTTTTTCTCATTTCTCTCTGGTTGAATTTATATGTCTATTTTCCTCAAAACTATTTCAGACCATGGGTCCATGATTGCTTCCCAATTTAGGCGGCCATCTTTTCCTGCAATTATTTTTAAAGTCTTTAATTCCATTACCTTTTCCTTAAGTTTTTTTGTTTGTTCGCTGTTCGGGGTATTTGGGCTGCCCATTTTTTGCCAGTCGCGAAGGGCAAAGCCATGCTCCTTGTCAAGTATTTGAATCTCTGAGTTGGCATATTTCGAATGAGCTATTGCCTTGCGCAACCACAAAATATCAGTAAAGGTGCATGTAACAGGGCGGCTTATCTCCGACCCGTTTCCATCAGAATCTATTGAGTAGGACGTTGGATATGGATGTGACAAGACAAAATCGACCGGCAGGTCCTCCTTGCTGCAATAAAACAGAAAATCTTCTATCCATGGGCCTTTGCACTCAATGCCAATAAAGTCTTCGGCGGTTATTTCCTTCTTACTTTTTAACCGATCGTAAACAGCTTCCTCAGGGATATATCTAAAGGCAAGTGCAGCTCGGTTAAGCAAATTCATTTTTCTCATATTCAGAGCAATTAGCTAGTTTTAAATATTTAATCCTATTACCTCAGAAAGCAGTTGCTTCAGTTGCGTCAGGTATTTCTGTTTATCAGGAAATACTAAATAATGAAATTTCATGACCTAAATAGTTATTTATTAATTATCTGTTGTTTTTTATTTCTTTTATTTCATCGAGTTGATAAGGAGAATCCCCTTTGTCTGTGATGAAGTTTACCTTGTCCATCATCAGTTTATTTCCCAATTTACACCTCATTACAACTTTACTTTCATTCTTTTTGAGGGTCACATTTTTCAAACAGATCTGACCGAAACCGGAGGCATAGAAAAAATCGGTCGACAGGATTTTTATCCCCTCAAACTCTTCAGCCTTATACGCATTGCCTTCCAGAAAAGAAAACGAGCAATTTTCCAATGTAAGCGAAAAACGGCGGGTAGTATCATCCATGATATAAAATGCACTTTGTACACCGGTAGCCTTCACATTTTTAAATGTAATATCCGAAGCTGGCTGCCCGGTTTGCCATAATCCATCCTTGTGGTTATACCAATAAAAATGCTCGACACTATCGACCACACAATCTTCAATCAGCCAGTGGCCACTTTCGAGTTTGGTGAGCTCGTCCGGCGGGGAAAAGTGGACAAAGGCTGTGGGCATCCGTTTCACCTTGGCAATGCGGTGGGCAAACTCGCCTGGTCCCCATATACGGCAATGTTTCACCGTAAAATTAAGGCAGCCAAACCGAAAGCCACTACAAGAAGTATTTACCAAACAATTGGTTACCAGAAAATTGCGATTGTCGTTTCCGGCAAAACAATCGTCGCCGGTACGAAAATCGCAACCGGTAACAGTAAAATTATCACAAAAACGGGTATGAAGTCCGTCGTGCCCTCCGCGTATCGTAACCTTGTCGACAGTGCCTTTGGAGCAATACCTGCAATTGATGGCCCAGTTTGCCGAGTTTTTGATGTGAATCCCACGTAATGCAATATTCTTGCAATTGATCAGGCGGATGCAATGCGGGCCACGGAAGCCTTCTTCTCCTTTAGGATTATAGCAATCGACACCATCAATAGTACCTTCGCCCTTAATAACAATATTGGTAAGATCTTTGCCATAAATAAACGCATCGAACTTATAATTAGCATACTGATCGCTTCCTTGAATAATGGCTCCTTTATCAAGTTGTAAAGTGACATTACTTTTAAGTTGTAAGGTTCCTGTAAGATAAGTTCCCGGTTGAAAAACAACGACACCACCTCCGGCAGCAGCGCAGGAATCAATGGCTTGTTGAATATTAATTGACATTAATATGCCCTTTATTGGAGTAAGGGTAACCTGTGTTTGCTTATTCAAAGCATTTCGCATTGACATGGAGGTAAACATAATCGTTGTTAATGCCAACAAAGTCAGGGCTTGCTGCAAAACCTCTTTACCGGTGCTGAGTTTCATTTTTTGAATTTTATCTTTTGTTGAAATATCATATTGACCTATAATTTATTCTCTTATTTTAAATTTTCTTCAGGAGAGCTAACCAATCCATTTTCTATCATCGACATAAAGCCTAACAAAGCGCCCCAATGATAATAAGGGTCACTTGATGTTCCTTTCTCGGCCCCTATGCCGGTAATGGCATTGTAGTTTTCACATACATGTTTGGTTTCATTCCAATTATTGAGAAAAAGTTGTTTTGATTTTTGGACCAGCTCCATTCGTGGACCTGTAAGGTTATGTTTTCTCATTCCAAGATAAACCAGAAAGTTAATGGGTGGCCAAATACGTCCCTGCCAGTAATTTTGAAGTTTATATGCGGTATCGTTTCTGGCAATGGATGGGAGCATCCATTCTCCGTAAAATTCCTGAGGATTATAAAAATGATCTTTCATCATCCGATCTATTTTTCTGGCATCAGGCACATCTGTAAGCAAAGAATAGAAGCTTGTAGGCGACAACCTATCAGAGAATTCAGCATTTTCAATATATTTGTTTCTATAAATTCCTGTTTTTTCATCCCATAACCGGTTCAGATGCTGGGCGTATTTATCAGCTCTGCTTTTTAATTCCTTAAAATCTGTTGTCTTACCAAGTTGATTGGCAATATCTGCCAGAGCATTGCAATCCATTATATAGAGACTATTCAGACCGACATCCCATAGGTTTGATAAACCAGTTAAGGTGTCCAGTTTGATTTCAAAATACATGGGTGAATTATCCATTCCCGATTCAAACGAAGCACCTTGTTTCCGATTAACTCCACTCGCAGCGGATTCCCAGTAATTTCCATTTTTGGGTGTATAATAATTGGAACCCCAGACCAATAATCCGTCAACATCCCTTTTTGAAGACCACCATCGGTTCCATTTCAGCAGTTTATCATAGACAGCTTCAAGGAACCATTTTTCATGGTACTTTCGGTATATTTCCCGAACACAAAACGACCCTACCGGAGGTTCAGAACGATCGTGGGTTTTAATAAAAGCATCGGCCATGTTTGGCACAAATCCTTCGTCTGTAATTTCGTCTGTAATGGCTATGGCATTGGCATAGGCCAACTCTTTATTGTATAGCGAAGCCATGTATGCCACAAAATAGTTATCCCATTCAAACAAAACATACCCACCATGCCAATCATTCCAGGATCGGCTCACCGGCGTAATAACGCGCTTTTTTGATGGTTCATAAATTACATTCCATGCTATAGAGCTTTGAAGGGCATTGTAAATTTCTGATAAAGCTCCATAAGCCGATTTTTTTTCTGAAAGTTTCGTGCGTTCTCGTTCGATCACTGCCTTAATTTGCTCCAGGGAATAGGGCCTGCCAATGGATATACCCACAGGCAAACTTAATTCGTAGGCGTTGTAGGGTGTATTGAGTTTAATATAAGGATCTGATACAACTTGATTGCTGGAAAAAAGGGTGGTGGTTAATTTTCCGGAAGTCCAGGTAATCTGGTTGTTGATTTTTGAAATCGTTCCAGGATATTGCCATGAAATGCCACACTCAGCAACCAAAAGCGGAGGTTTTATTGATTTTACTAAAAGTGGAGTTATAAGGAGAACCAGATGGCCACTGTCGGTAGCCGATTGAAACTTGAATTTCATCCCTTGCCATTCCATTTCGAGGTCAGTGTATTCGCCAAAATCAGAATGTGCACCAAGTGTCATTTTCTGTTCACTTTTATACATCAAAGGATTTCGCATGATAAAGGCATCCTTGTATTCTTTAAGTACCATGTTAATAATAAATCCCTCAGGCAAATGTGTATAGCTGACCTGACTATAGGTATCCCAGGTATTCCAGCCTTTGGCAATGGATTGGTAAAACTCAGAAATGCCTACCTGTGCAATGGCCGAACCCATACCAAAGATGGTCAAACTCATAAACCATAAAAAAAAACTTTTCATGATTTATTTAATTTTAATTTTAAATGCCCAAGCATAACTGCACGATGTGGGCCGGGCTTTTGAACGTGGGTAAAAAATAGTAAGTCCTTTGGATTCATCCCATATCCATTTTAAATCGCCCTCGGTACCAAGCATGGTTATCTTTGAGCCCTCCACCGGATGAACGGATTTCAACCTGAATTCTTCCCCTTGCCATTTAAGAAAAATAGCATAAATATCATCATCTTTGGATGTAAAATAAGCATCGCCTTCATGCTGTATTTCCCATGTCCGGGAATTATAAATAGCTTCGCCATTCACCTTTAACCATGTGCCTAATTGCAAAAGTGGATGTGTTTCATAATCCGGAATAATGCCATTGGCAGTTGGACCAACATTGATATCGAAATTGCCGTTTTGAGCCACTGCCATGACCACTTTGTTTATAAACTGTTTGGGTGATAAACAATCTTCCGGGTCGGTATCCCGGTTAAATCCATACGTTTTTGCAATACCCTGCCAATACGACCATTTGTGGGTAAGTAAGCCTTCATTATCTTTATTGTTATCGTATTCAACATTATACAGGTCGCCATGCTTTCCTCGTTCATCGATACCAAACCTGTCGTTTACAAACACCTCCTGGTTTCTTTTTTGAGCTTCATTGTAATAATAGGCCAATACTTCTTTCATTTTCCAATAAGATTCAGGCTTCTCCCATTCTCCATCGAAAAAAAAGAAATCAGGATGGTACAAATCAATGAGTTCCTTGATTTGAGGTATCATAAAATCATCCACATAATTATTTATTTTTTTTAATCCGGCATAAGGTATATCTATCTCAGTATAATATGGGTTATACCATTCATACAATGAATAATAAAGCCCAACTTTTAAACCTTGCTTTCTGCCGGCAATGAAAAACTGACCCAGGATATCTTTATGCGGGCCCATTTTCATGGCATTTCTATCCGTATACTTTGTGGGCCAGAGACAAAGTCCATCATGATGTTTAGATGTTATAAAAATATACTTCGCTCCCACATTTTTTGCAAAAACAGCCCATTCATCAGGGTTGAAAGATTCTGCTTTCCATTTTGGGATGAAATCGTCATATGTGCTATCTCCATAATGTTCATTGTGGTATTTAACCGTAGGATTATCATTTTCATGCATTCTTTTACCGTACCATTCGGCATAGGAAGTGCCCGTTTCTCTGGGTGCCCAGGAAGGAACAGAATAAACTCCCCAATGCAGGCTGAGACCAACCTTCGAATCGTCGTACCATTTAGGCATCTTATGACTGTCCAACGATTCCCAGGTAGCCTTGTATAGTTGATTGGATAATGGTTGTGATTTGGAAGATAATCCAGTTGTTAAACAAATCAATATCAGAAATTTAATTTTCATTATCATACATTTATTTTAAAATGAATTTTTTTATTTTAAAAATGCGGCTGCATATTGCCTTCCTTCAGAAGAATAGTATCAGGTCGGTTTTCTGATTTAGTATATTTAGTACTTATATATAATCCTAATATTGAAGATTTTATATATCGAAATAAGGAAATCGATGGATACTCCATGTTTTATTATAATTTACTTATTACTAAAGTATTGAATGAATTCGGGGTCAAGGTTGGGGAAATTGACTTATTTCCGATTTTTATGTTCACTACTAAAGCGTTAATTGTGGATATCGTTTATGAACGCCTGCAATGGCTTTCTTTCCGGCCCATTGAAATCCAACACCTTTTATATATCTTTCTGTCTTCAACCTGCAGAAATGAAAACAAATAACGTCAAAATCAGATTGTCTTTCATAATTTTATAATCATTTTTCAAAACCGAACTCCAATTCATTGGCCCAATGCTCGGTCCAATCGGCATGGAAGGCACGGCTGTTCTTTTTGGAAACACTACGATCTTTCGCCAATTCCAGGCAGGCCGACGGGGCTCCGTTATCGTTTACACGAAATGAGAATTTGATGGTTTTGCCTTCGTCGAGGGCCTTTTTTACATCGGGAAGTTCGGACCACGGAATGGCACATTCCGTAATGCGGGTATTCCCTTCGTGAACAATGGATAGTTTTCCGTTTTTTACCGCACCATCAAATAGCGATTTTGGCTGTCGTGGAAAGAAATGCTTGCGGGGCATTCCGGGAACAAGCAGCCGCCATATTTCGGTACCTCCTCCATATTTAGGAGCTACCTGGTTTAATGCATATTCATAATCGGTACATTTATAGCCGGTATACCGGGGCATGGTTCCTTCCGGGAAGGCCATCATCCCATCTTTGCCTTCGGGAATGACGTTGAATGCAATTTGAACATTGTCGGAGGCAAACCCCATCCCTACGCTGTTATCGGGTAATACCGGGTCCTTCCGGTAGGAATAATGACGCACCCCTTCCGGCCATTTCAAAGGGATAATATCTTCAACAAAAGAAGGTTCGACTTTTATCCCTTCCGGTAATTTGGGCGTTTTTCCCAATATATGATACCCGGAATTGCCATAGACCCCTTTCCAGTTTCCTTTGGTATCAAAGTCTTCCTTTATAAAATAGGCCGAAGTTTTCGCCTTGGCACTGCCCGTTCCTGAATCAAAAAAAATTGCTGCCAGTTTTACCGTATACCACCAATCGAGGCTTTTAATCACCACACGAATATCGCCCGATAGTTCAAATACCTCGTAAACGCCATTCCAAAGGTTTTCGCAGGTTTGAGTTGCCAAAACATCGCCCGTATGCAAGTCACAAATATTGATAGTGGCTTTCCAGGTATCGAGGTTTGGGAGATAAAGCGCCACTTTTGTAAGTTTGTCGGAAGGAAGCTTAAGATCAACGCCAAACGAATTGGTATTATCGCCGCTCTCCCAGAAATTCATTACCTTACCCTCGCCTTCTGGGTTTTGAAGCGCCCAATCTTCGGAAACACTTACGTTCCGTTTGCCATCCTTCTTTACCAGCGAATTGTTGTTGTTAAGCTTATACGCCGTGTCCGGATAAAAGAATTCGTCGTCGTTTCGGGTTTCGAACCGATAAGTTCCTTCATGGGGTGTTTTATCGGCTACTTTGACCGCGAAATAAAAGTAATTATCGTCATACCCCAGATACCCATTACCAAAGCCATCGGCGTTGGTATCGAACTGTTTGAAAGGATACCATGCGGCAGCAGTGAGACTGATGCTGGCTTTGCCGGAATTTTTCACGGTTTGCGGGATAGCATCTTTCCATTCGTCGAGCTTTCCATCCACTTGAATTGCCTTTTTTGAAATCACATTCACGTGCATGTCTTCCCAATGAGAAGCAATGCCATCCTTGCCTGCATCGACAGTTACCTCCAGAGGATAGGTATTATCGGCCACCGGTTTGCCACTCATAATTTGAACAGGGACGATTTTCGATTCGTTGCCGTTCAATGAAACGGTTTGGGGGAATGACACTTGCAAGCAGCCAAGCTTCACGGCCAAAGACGCTTTGATGGATCGGTTAAGGATGTTTGTGATTTTCATGTTCATTACCGGATGCTGATCAACCCGGTGGGTCATGTCGCTGGCAACGATTTCAACAGGTTCATACCCTTCAATGTGCGATTTTTTTATTGCCCCAATCAATTTGGCAAAGCTACCTTTCGATCCATCGGTGCGCAAAAAATACCCTCGGTAAGTCAATGGCACTTCCATTTGCCCTTTCGCGAAATTCACAGGATTCCCATAAAAATCGTATAGTTTAAAAGACGGTTGCCCATCAATGGCCATTTTACCATTCGTGAGCGGTTTGTATTCCTTCAATTTTTCTTCAATTTTGGTTCTTTCGGGAGAATTGGCAGGTATTTGGGATAGTTTTTTGTGCATTTCGCTCTTTTCCTTTAACTCATCGATTCCCCGAACACCGCGGAACAATACATTTTCGAACCCAAAAGCTTCGCCAATGTCGCCGCAAACCACCACTGCACCATCGTCGGGATTGTTGTCGTAGCCCTTAAAAACCATCACCCAGGGCAACCCATTTTTGAATAGCAGCTCTTTAAAATCGCGGTCGCCGACCAAATATTGCTGAGCGCCCATGGATGCAGCCGGAGACCAAACGTTTGGCACAGGAGGGATTTCCTTCGACCCCTCGCTGACCCTTATTTTGTGCTTGCCTTCGGAATTGGTAAGCATATATCCCCCGTAAATACCCATCGACCGATCGTATCCGGCAGAACGGTTGGTAGCCACCACAAGGCCAATTCGGTCGTCGGTATTTCCTACCCAACTCTCGGTATCCCAAATTTTTACGGCGCCTTTATAGTCTTTCCGGTTGTTCCATTCGGGATAGAGGCAGGGAGAATCCATTCCCTGGTAATGAATGGATACAAAATCAAATATAGGAAGGAAATCATTCGTTCCATCGCTGAAAAGCTTGTCCCAGGCATTTGAATTGCTATCGCAGCCACCTACCAACACATCGGCTCCTTGCTTGCGCGCTGCCAGGACACCACCGGCCATTGCTTTATAAATTTCGCGGTAGCGCAACATATCGGCTTGCCAACCCGAGATGGATATCCCTTCCCAAGGTTCGTTCCACAACGACACCGAAGTTACTGGTCCTTTGGGCCACCCAAATTTTATGCAGAGCTGTTTTACAAACTCCTGAAAATCGGGATCGAGCTTTGGCAACCAGGCATAATCCTGTTTGGTTTTAAGGTACCGGCCTTTATCGTCGAGAAACGAACGAGGCGTTCCGAGCGGCGTTAGATCCTGTCCTTCACCAAACATTAACATAATGGTGATATTTTTTCGCTTGTATTCCTGCATCAACAATTCAAGCTTTGCCATTTCTTCCTGGTAATCACGATATTCCGTTGGCGTATATGAAATACCCATACGGATGGACTGAACGCCAATACGGTATAGAAAATCACTTCCTAAATCGTCCAGCGATTGTTTGGGGTACTGCATAGGCCGTGGATTGGCTTTGAACGTGCGAACAGTGCTGGTAGCAAGCCTTCTTCCAAACAGGCCAAGATCGACCACCAGGGCATAACCGCCATACGTTTCCGGAATATTAGGTTCAATATCAATATTCTGAAACCCATTTCCGGCAATATTTACCGTAATAGGAATTTGTTGAATGTCGGCGATTTTAAACATCTCCGGAAGCCAGATATCATTAGGGATCCCCTTATTTCCATAACGGATAACCTCCACGTTGCCCTCCAAAACAATGGGCTTGTCTAAGTTATTTACAATTTGTATCGTATATGCCGGCTTATCCTCCGGCCAAAGAACATTGGACGGGGCACTGCTCCTGATGGTGGTTACATCGAAGTCGTAATGACGAAGTTTGTTTTTGACATTGAGTACGGTTTCGTAATTGAGCCATTCTTCAGGAGCTCTCATCTGGGCTTTGCAAATGCCCATAACACACCATAAGAGCACAGGTAACAGTAATGCTTTTTTCATCTTGTTTGTTAGCTAAAATTATTACTCATAAGGCTTTTACAGCCCATTGCTTGACCAACCCTCCCCCGAGAGTTTGTCAAGTTTTTTTATTGTTTAAAAACTTCTGCCAGGCTAATTTCCAAATCTGGAAATATTGAAACCTTTACAAAGTCGGTTGATTTATATTCGTTTGTATCAAACTTACCTGTTTCATCGGGTAAATAAACAATGACCGATTCGGAAACAGGATCGACAATCCAATACTCCCGAACCCCAAACTTCTGATATAGAAATGATTTAATACCCATGTCCTTTTTTGAGGTGGATGGGGACAAAATTTCTACGACTAGATCAGGTGCTCCAATAGCTCCTTTTTCATCCAGTTTCATGGGGTTGCAAATCACAGAGATATCGGGCTGAACCACATTCTCGACTTCGTCATCGTTTGCCCCAATTTTAGAAAGCCTCACATCAAAAGGAGCCGGAAATACTTTACATGGTTTTCCTTTTAAATAGTTATAAAAACTGTTCAAAAGGTTTACCAAAACAACCTGGTGCTTGGTCGTTGGTGCAGGGCTCATATCGTAAGCAAAACCATCGATAATTTCCCACCGCAAGTCATCGTCCCAGGTAAGGTAATCGGCGTAGGTGTACCTCTCATTTTTTATTTTTGGCAGTACCATGGCTTTTTATTTTTTGTAAAGATAAATAAAATCAACTGAACCATCAATGATCTGACATACATAGATAAATGCTTTGCTTTTGAGCTGAAAGAATTTGAGAAGAAGATTTCTTGCCTGAAAGAAGTTCAATATATTTTACCTTTTTATCGAATGAATGCTCAAAATTATTGAATGCCCATAAAACAACAGTATCATCTTTATGGTAGATAACTCCGTTTTCGTCCTTAAGAATTTCGCGATGAAACATAAAATCCGTTACCTCATTAAACGCTTTTAGTAGCTTATACGCGAATGGGTTTCCCGTACCCACGTTTAATTTATCCTTGCGAATATCCCAGTAAACCTTCCACATCATCCGGTATGCCAATCCTTTAAAGAAGATATCCATGGGGTCGAACCCCGCTTTTTTGGCAGCATCTTCATCAAAATCGCAAAAACAATCGGCCCATAATGGAAAAGACGATATGCGATCAATCATATCGGGTCCGGTACGGTTAATGCCAAATACGCCCATATCCTCGCCACAGTAGTGGTATCCATCTTTTTGCATCTGGGCAACGATGCTTAAATGAGCTAAATATTGCGAATGAATGAGTTTTGGAGGTTCCTTTTCAGGACGATATTTCCCAGTAACACCTTTTTGATCTAGCGTGGCACCGACCCAACTCTTGCTTCCGTCGAATTGGGCATGATGAAATTTGTCACTGGACATGTTAAAGGATGAATCAAGAAAAATCCCTTCAATCCCCACTTCGTCATGAAAGTATTTCCATTGTTTGAGCCAATAGGCCCGGATGTCTTTATCACGAAGGTTTAACGCACAAAACCGCGGAGTATAATGGTCAGCTTCAATGGCATTGGAGGCATTTCGTATAAACGGTGATTCTGCCTTTTCGAGTACCTCCATGATAGTATTCTTGGCAGGAAGAAATTCAATACCCTTCTTACGACCATCATGGTGCATAAATCGTTCGGTAATGGTGGAGATAGCTGTGTTCCCCCACATTTCAATTCTTACACCACCTGCTTTGGCCGCTTGACAGAATTTCTTCAATTTATCTTCCCCTACTGTTTCCGATATTTTATAATCGACGTTACAGCACATGTTTGATAAACCCCAGGTATTCATGTCATTTTGACACTGATTGTCAATAAAAACAGTTTTAATCCCAGCCTCCATCAGCTTTGTAAGGCCATTTTCGCGATATCTGTCAAAATCGGGTTCCGCCCATTCTTCGATAATCCCATACGTTGTTATCCTTTCCCGTTTTAAATCTGCCAGTTTGTGGAGCTCTTCATGCACCACCTCGCGCATACTATCGTAAAGGTTGACACGGCCTACACGATCCAACCCCCCAGGGATCCAAAAGACTTCCATGGGCACTGTTTTAAATTCATTGGCAAGGTCGTTGCAGTGTTCGTGAAAATGAACAATTTGATTATAACCACGCCATTTCTCGAATAACGACCGGATGTGGGATACTTCAGTGGCCCAGGTCAATAATGTCCCTTCTTTGGATGCTGTAAATGTAAATCCTTGAAATTGTGTTTGGAATGGGTGGAATTGAAAAATATTCGGATTGGCAATACCTGGCAAGTACCATTCGGTGGAATAAAACTCCCTGGGATCGCTAAATTCCTGGATACTATCGACAACACCATTCCGTATCCATAACTCATTGCCTTTGGCTATCCCACCAATCTCCCAGGATGCCCGATCGGTAATTTTATAAATTGCCAGGCTATCGCTTTTAAAAATGTATTGGTAACTAAACCCTTTCGCCATCGTTTTTCCGATTTTTCGTTCCACTGGCTTGATGACCATGCTAAACTTAGTGTCGGTGGCGTCTTCAGGAGTTTTGGTCCAATCGGTCATATTCCGGCGGTTACGTACGGTATGGAGCATCCATTCCATGGTATTGCCAAGCTGTTTTTGGGCTGAAAAATCGAGTACAATAGATTCGGTGGAAACGGATTTTTTGAGAAGTTTAAAATTAACGAGTTCGATAGCTTCCGGTGTGGATACATGCGCAAACATGGGCAGCTTGTTGCTCCGAAGTTCTACCCCATTGGCTTTGACAGATCCAATACCCAGAAAATAGTCTCCTGCAAATTTAAACTCAAATTCGAACCCATTAAACGCGGTTTCGTTTATGGATGTTAATACTTGCGGCTTGTTGGCCGATTTTCCCATCAGGGGAAGTGACAGTGCAGCCGCCCCGAGGCCCACGGTCTTTAAAAAATCTCTACGATGTTTGTTAGTTGACATTATTTTTCAAATTAAATAAAGTTATTTTTATTCAATGTGTTTATTCCAGAAAATCTAAATAGACACAAAAACTTATGACGTCCTTATGACACGAAACGTGAACCCCGATTTTTCCTTTGAGGTATGCTTTGTGCAATTTTAAAAGTCAGAATCCATTCTCAATCGTCGGCTTTAGCACCTTTCAGAACTCCAACCAATTCGGGTTGTTCTTCCTTGCGAAACAGAAAATTCCCCATCACAAGGCAATCCATTTCGGTAGCCATAAAGCATCGGTAGGCATCGTCGGGACTGCACACAATGGGTTCTCCCCTGACATTGAAACTGGTATTCACCAAAACATCATATCCGGTTTTTTGAGAAAACGCTTCCAGTAATTGATAAAACTGAGGGTTCGTTTTTTGTTGAACTGTTTGGATACGTGCAGAATAATCGATGTGTGTTACTGCCGGTATGTCGGAACGAAGATGGTACAAACGTTCAAGCATAGTACCTGCTTGTGGTTCGTGATCTGTTCTCCGTGACACATTTACAGGCGCAACAAACAACATGTAAGGCGATTCCTGCACCATATCAAAATATAACTGACTTTTTTCGGCCACTACTGCGGGGGCAAAGGGCCGAAATCCTTCGCGGTATTTAATCTTTAAATTTAGTTTGCGCTGCATCTCAGGATTTCTGGCATCGCCAAGGATACTGCGGTTGCCAAGGGCACGTGGCCCAAACTCCATCCGTCCCTGAAACCAACCAACAACGTTGCCTTCACTTAACAATGACGCTGTTTCAGTACATAAATTTTCAAAAACCTGATAATGCGTTGCTTTCGCATCGTATTTGATAATAATTCTCTCAATATCCTTGTCGGTAAATTCAGGGCCCAGGTATGAACCACACATACCATCGTTTGCTTCAGGTATCCGTGGCCTGTCAAATCCAATGTGCCAGGCGGCATAAGCCGCTCCTACAGCCCCTCCGGCATCACCTGCGGCGGGCTGGATCCAGATATGTTCGAATAACCCTGATTTTAATAATTTACCATTGGCCACACAGTTTAAAGCGACACCACCAGCAAGGACTAAATTTTTACAGCCCGTTATTTCGCGTGTATGAGCAGCCAATAGAAGCACTATTACTTCAGTAACATCCTGAATGGCAAGTGCTAAATTCATGTAATCCTGAGTCAATTCCGTTTCCGGCTCCCGGGGTGGAATACCAAAAAGTAGTTTCCACTTACGGTTATTTGTCATTTTTAAGCCGGTAGCAAAATCAAAATAATCCATGTTCAACAGGATGGAACCATCCGGTCGAATATCCACGAGATGGTTCAGAATTTTATCTTTAAACTCCATGGTTTGCTTGTCCTTCGAGTAACCATAGGGCGCCAACCCCATTAATTTATACTCGCCACTATTTACTCGAAAGCCTAAATAATAAGTAAAAGCCGAGTATAATAAACCTACGGAGTGCGGGAAATGGAGTTCTTTTATTATTTCAATTTGGTTCCCCGTGCCATGCCCAATAACAGTGGTTGCCCATTCCCCAACCCCGTCGATGGTTAGGATAGCTGCTTCCTGAAATGGAGAAGGGTAAAATGCACTCGCTGCGTGTGATAGATGATGTTCGGGAAACCAAATAGGGTATTTCAGTTGACCGAATTTTGACAATTCATCCTTCAGCATTTTTTTCATGAAAAGTTTATCCTTCATCCATACGGGAATGGCAGAAATAAAACTACTAATTCCTTTAGGAGCAAACGCATGAAAGGTTTCGAGTAAACGTTCAAATTTAATGAATGGCTTCTCGTAAAAGACAATGGCTGACAGACTTTCAATAGTGACGCCTCCTTCGTCCAGCACATACTTCACAGCTTGATGAGGAAACGAGGCATCGTGTTTCACGCGTGTAAAACGCTCCTCCTGCGCCGCAGCAACCAATTTACCGTTGATGAGCAAGGCAGCAGCGCTGTCATGATAATATGCGGAAATTCCTAAAACAGCCTGTGCCATAAGTACTTTAAAATAGGGAATAAATAAATGGAGCCAATGCAGACCCTCCCGACAAAATAATTAATCCACCCAAAAGCAATAAAATAACGATTAGCGGCACAAGCCAGTATTTTTTCCGTGTTCTTAAAAAAATCCAAAGTTCTTTGAGAAATTCCATAGTAAGAGTTTATTGTAAATGGTGCAAAGTAAATAGTAATAAGTAATTCTAAACTTAATAATTTTGCACATTGCATTATTTTGTCATGGATGGTGGCGTTGCATCCATTTTGACTCCCCATTGTTTATTTGGTTTTGGCCCCATAATTAACACCAGTGTTCCTCCCTTCATTAAATCTTCGTGCGAGAACCATGGTTTGTCCCAATCCTTTCCCTGCAAGGACGTTGACTGAATGTATTTATTTTGTTTTGATACATTTTTTGCTTCAATGGTAAATGTTTTTCCATTAGAAAGATGAAGCTTAGTTTGAGGGAACAAAGGGCTTCCTATCACATAATAGGGCATTCCCGGGGAAACCGGATAAAACCCCATCGCCGAGAATACGTACCAGGCCGAAAGGGTGCCATCATCATCATCGCCACACAACCCCATAGGATGGTTAAAATACCAAGCGTCCATGATCTGCCGGACTATCTTTTGTGTTTTCCATGGTTGTCCGGCATAACAATACAAATAAGGAATATGAAAAGCAGGTTCGTTCCCCTGCGAATGCATTCCCGTAAGACCCGTCATATCAGGAAATTGTTTTTGAAAATCGAATTTGTATCCTGGATAGGGAACGGCAAACAATGAATCAAGCTTTGAAAGAAAGGCCTCATTGCTTCCAAACAAGTGGATCAAACCTTTCACATCGTGCTGAACATGAAACGTATACACCCACGAGTTGCATTCTGCGAAATAGTCGCGACCTGCCTGACGGCCTCCAGTTACCGGATCGTATCCCGGAACCCAATTTCCATCGGCCATTTTTGGTGCCATAAACCGCGATTGTTTGTTAAATACATTCGAATAATTACCGGCCCGCTTCATAAAAAGCGCAACATCCTTTTTACGCCCCAGCTCATTGGCCAGTTGGGCGGTACAATAATCGTCAAACGAATTCTCTAATGTAATTCCAACAGCCTGACGGCGGTAAAATTTCGAAACAGTTCCAACGGTTTCGTTATCAGTTTCTTTCAATGCCGGAAAATATCCCTTCGCTTGATAGAAATCATCCAGCACTGTTTTTGGTGCATTTACATCCGGGAGCATGGTTCGTTCCAGAGCATTCTTTCGGATCCCTTCGTAAACGGTGGTTAAATCAAAATTATGATATCCCTTAAACCAGGTATCAGCCGCAAAGGCCGCAAGGTGGTTTCCCAGCATGTAGGTAAGTTCCCCTTTTGGGAAGGGGAACAAGGGCATGGTGCCATATTGTTTGTACATACGGGCGTAGGACTCGAGCATGTCTTCCTGCTGATGAGGATCTAACAATAGTTGAAGGGGATGTTTCACACGATAAGAATCCCATAAACCATCACACAAATAAAAATTCCGATGGTCCATATCATGCACCTTACCATCAAAAATGCTGAAATAGCTACCATCTTCTGTAAAGTTTTGCATCGTATTTAAGGCGCGATACATGGCTGTATAAAATATAGTCTTCTGGTCATTATTTTCCGTGGTGATTTCAATTTTACTTAACTCATTGCTCCACGTTTTCTTTGCCAAATTCGTAATTTTTTCGAAATCTGCTTCACCCATTTCTCTTTTCAGGTTATTTGCAGCCTGGTTTGCATCGATATAGGATATTCCTGTTTTCACGGAAACATTGTTGGACATAAAGCGCAACACACAAGCAAGATTGCCACCTGCCATCGCATTGACAATATGAACGGTATCGCGATATACCTTTTCTATTTGACAGGGTTGTGATACGTTTATATGGAAATACACCGTTGTCCCATCATTTGTATTCCAGCCATTAAGGTTTAACGAATCGGTTTTTATGATTGACCCTTTTCCGGGTAAAAATATAACAAGAAAATGTTTTCCTGAATCATGCCAGGCGATCCGGTACCAGGCTGATTGAGACTGTACAGTAGCTTCGAGGGAAATATCATCGTTATTGAGCTGTTCCGAAATATAAAATGGGGTTGCTACTTCAAAGTCTCGATCGAATATAGAAGCACAGGAATCCGGCGTTGAAGCATAGTTATTGGTAACTGGCATGAAAGATGCATTTCCAATTGGAAATCCCACTATTTTTTGTGCCAGGTATTTATCATTTACCCCTGGCAATGTGATAGGCGCAACGTGCATCATCGAATGGGGCAAATATGCCTCGGCGGTAGTGGTAGTCAGCAAATGGCTTATAGTGCCAATGTGCGGGTTTACATAATCGACCGGAAGCTTATCAGATGTTTTGCGGGAACATCCCACAAAACCAATGAGCAACAGAATATATATATATAATTTCATGTTAAAAAGGATAGGTTAAATCGGACGCTGTGAATGTATAGTTACGCCCAATAAATGCAGTTTTTTTATTCTTTTTAAACGCTTTTAGTTGAAGTGTGTCCTTACCCATCATCCGGCGCACTATTCCGACAGGAGTTACAAGAATATAAAACAAAAGGGAAACAATAATCCGCGACATTAGCCAACCCAGCGCTTTTGACAGCCCAAACCAAATGTAAGCCAATGGTTTAAAGAATAAAGGCCAAAGCAAGGTTACAAGTAGAAAGCCAAGGGCAATAAAAAACCAAAAGTGTTGACCTGTCCGTAAACCAACGATGATGGCTACCATTGCAAAAACAAGGGCAGTTTCGGCACTTTGCTTTTTGGTTAAAATTGTCTGGTTCATCATTCTATATAGAATAATATGATAAATAATCAGTAACTACCATAAGAGTAATATTTTTCATAAAAATTTTTGACAGCAACTTTTGCAGAACATAATTCTTCACTGTTTTCGATTCCTAAAAGCCTATCACTATCCATCTTGCAATACAAAGAAAATGCATTTATTCCATCTTTCAGTTTGCCAATTTCATGCTGAGAAGAAGGATCTTTCGTATAGGATTCCGAAAGGTTTGAAAAGATCCGTTTCCCAAGGTTAATCGAAGAAATATATTGGTGGGTAAGGCAAAACAATGAAAACCTGGTGACCTGAACATAAACATCTTGCTCATCTTTATAGTCTGATAAGTACGACTCAAATTCATTATCTGTTATTTGAAAAGAAGGTCCATGGCAATTAAAAATATTTTTTTTCACAATAAATTCCCCAAGGTTTTTTGCCAGAACAATGTTTCCATTGCGGGTGGGGTGGACGTAATCAAGAAACATATCAAAACCTGGGATACCTCTAATGGAATGGGCCTTAAAAAGACTGTCGGCATCAAAAAGGTAAGAACCAGGGCGGTTCAAAACTATTTCTTTGACAATAATATTAAAATCTGAAATTGCCCGAAAAGGATTGTAATCCAAATCTCTAGCCATCGAATAGTTTTGTAAGGCCTCAGTAGGGTCGTTTAAAGAATCACAGGATCTGGCAAGCCAAAAATATGAATGCGCATGAAGTGGTTCCAATGTTATGGCTGTCTGAAACTTATCTTTGGCTTTATCAAAATTCCTTTTTAACAACATTCCAGACCCTTCATAATAAAGCTTAGCCCATTTTAATGAATCATTTCCTTTTAAAGAACAATATGAAACATTAGGTTCCCAATCCCTTAAATTAACAGGAACGGTAAAAAAAATAGCCTTTATGCCTTTGCTGGCAGCCTCTTCAGCAATTTTATCCAAACTGTAACGATAATGGATTTTTACCATCTCAAACAATTCGGAATTGCTTCGTAACTCAAGGGACTCCTGTTGTATTTTTTTCCAGAATGCCTGCGAAACATTTAATTCATTCCCATTTAACTGAGGTTTTGAAAATAAATGTTTTAGAACCTGCACCGTTTTAACTCTACCGGCGACATAATCCACCATTTTGCTAAAACGAGAGGTTATATATTTGCGATCCTCTAGGAATTCGTTGTTCCCGCACCAAACAATTACAGCGTCTGGATCATATGGCAATATTGCCTGAAAAACTTTCCTAACACGATAACTTGCAAAGCCATGAGCTGCACAATTAATAATTTCGAATTTTTGGGTAGGATATGTCTTTAAAAGAAAGGTTTGCAAATAATTACTAAAACGCTCTTCCATAGGATGAGGCCATCCGGCGCAGGCACTTCCTCCGATACAAAATATCCGTATTGTATTGGATTCTTTTTTTTCCCTAAACATAACATTCTGGTCGCTATAGCCATACTTACTGGTAATCTTGATGAAGTTTTCCCCTTGATTTGTAACCGGAGTAAAAAACGAAAGGTTTCCTATGTTTATCAGTTCCTCGTTTGCAGTATTGGATGGCAAAGCAATTCTTACAACAACCTCCACCAATACAAACAAAAAGGCTACTGCAAGAATTGCAATCAATTTGAATAAACGAATTTTTTGGCGGTTAGTTAATTGCATTTTAATAATGATTACTGGTTTTATGTATCTTAGCCAAAAACCCCTTTGCTAAATAGTTGTTAGCATCTAACACTAGAACTTTATCGACGTATTTCTTTCCTGCCTTTAAATTTCCGCCCATAATGTATATCCCTGCTATCTGGTTTAACAGATCGATGTTATCATCGTTATCCTGTAGTTTGGCTTTTAGCTTAATAATGTGCTCGGCTGATAATTTTATAGGCTTTAACGCATTACCCTTGTTGGTATTTTGAATACCATATTCCAGAAAAGGAATAGAAAGCTCAGGTTTATCATTTTTTAAAGCAGTAATAAAAAGCTGTTCTGCAAGTTCATAATTTCGGGTAAACCCCATCCAAATTTTCAATATGTAAAAAAAATAACGATCATCGTCACCGATCTGAAGGGACAGTTTCGCAGCCATTTCGTAATATTTTACCTGATAGGGAAATTCTAAACACAAACCCTCGGCAATTTTTAAGGCATCTTTGTTTTGATGGTTGTCAATATAATGTTCAAATAATTTCTCCATTGCTTCTTCCCATGAAAACTGCTTAACAGCCACACCGCCTGCAACTTTTCCTTCAAATGATTTTTCAGCATCTGTTGGGATCGGTAACGGCTCATTAAATGGCCAGTTTTCCTTCAATAATATGTTTGAAATATAACCATAAATGGTATCAAATTTACTTATTGGCAGTTGCTGACTAATAATGCTGTAAGACAGGTCGTTTATGGTCGGCACTTGCTTGAATTCGACATCAACAAGCGAATTTAGAAAAGCATCAGCCATAACAGAATAACCTATTAAATTAGGATGGACATGTTCCAAAAGCAACTCATTGCCCACAATGCCATGTGGGGACTCCTTTTCAAAGGCTGCACAAACATCAACAAAATGGGTATTATTATATTTTTGAGACACTGTTTCGATAAACCTGCTGAATTCTTCAGGTGCACGAAATCTAAGGTTGTCATATTCTTTAGCCTTAAGTAAGTAAACTCTTGCCTTTGAATAATTCCCGGCAGAATAAGCCAGACTACCAACCCGATAGCAACATTCGGCATGAAAGCTATCTATGGAAAGGGCCTTCTGGTAGATTGTCAGTGCTTTAATGGAATCACCATGTTGGAGTATTTCATTTGCCTCTTTAAATATTCTATCAAAACTTGTTTTTGTGTCATTATGTGAAATGTTCGATGCAAACGGATGCAAATCCTTGCAGTTGGACACAAGGTTACCTATAAATACGGGGACTTTGTTTTTATTAAAAAGTTCCAAAACCTCCGAAATATTATTTTCAAACTGGACTATGCCTCTTTTATATTTCTTTGATCCGAATTCTACTTTTTGGCCAAAAGCCAACCTTTCCATTAATGTCCGGTGCAAATCATTCGAAATATCATTTTTTTTATTGATATACAGTAGATTATAAAGTAACTGCATAAGTCTGGACTTTTTTGACCAGATAAACGTTTTTATAACCAGTGAAGAACTGCCAAATGACCCTGACGAGGCAATACCAAGCGCACCATGATATTCATTTTGACCACAATAAATAATTACCGCATCGGGTTGATAACTGACCACTTCTTTTGCCATATCAAGCACTGCATAAGAATTGATCGCTGAAAGGGATAAATTAATTACCTCGATGTTTTTTTCAGGATAGAGTCGTTGAAGCTTGTATTTTAACATACGGGGGAAAGCGCCGTTGTACATATATGGGAAACCCAATGATGTTGACGATCCCAATACAAAAATCCTGTAAGCTCCAACAGTTTTGCTTTTGGGAAAGAAATCGATATTTCCGTTTGTGGAATTTTTTATATTCGTAAAGTACCGTTTGCCAACCTGAGGGTTTAAATAAAAATATTTGCCTGTAACATCGGAACGAAAAAGAGCCATGTCGTCACCATAGTTTGAGGCCCGAAGAAATGCCTCAATTAGAAAGATCAATAATACAGGAAGAAAAATTGCAATAATTTTAAAAGCCCAAATGCGTTTTCGTCCTGATTTATTCATTTTTGCATCTTTCATTTTCCTGTTTTTGATAAAAATAGGTTGGACTTATAGCCCAACCTATTTATTCAGATAACTCCTAAGTAATACAAACCTTAGTACCCTGGGTTTTGTTGCATATTAGGATTTGTTTCAAATTCTTTAATTGGTATTGGTTGGGCATAACTTCTATTGTCGTCCCATTTAATGGAGCCGCTGCGCACCTTAACATAATACGCTGCCTCAACTGCACCCATTTTCCATCGGCAAACATCAAACCACCAACCGCCTTCGCCCAAAAATTCGGCCCAACGCTCGTATTTTAACGGATCATTTTTCAATACAGGGTGATCGGCAGCTTTGGTTGCATCGGTCAAACTGGCATAATCAATGGACGATGGAGTGTCAATTGGTTTATTATAAGCCCGTCGGTGAACTTTGTTCAGATATTCCAAGGCAATGGCATTGTCGCCTGTTTTTGCGCATGCTTCTGCATAAAGTAAATATACATCGGCCAAACGCATTAGGTACATTTGTGAAGTATAATTCATACCGGTATCAGGACCCCGTCCGGTCAGATTGGTATATTTTCTGAAACTGAAGCTATGGAACAATCCTATTTCATTATCATATTGAATTACCGGAGCGATAGCAGCCATTTGACCAAATGCATTGTATTCGTCAACATATGGTTGAAAACCGGATACCCACATACGGGGATCTACTGATCCGTCAGTTTTGGCTGAAATACTTTTAGCTAAAAATGTATCGCTTGGTTTCTCCCTTAAATTGCTAATATTAGTCATATTAGGTTTTGTGTTCTTCCATAAAGGGTTTGGCACTGGTGTCTGAGGAGGGTCAGTAAATCCAAAACGCCTTAGATTTTTATCATGAACAAAGATATTAGTCCAAGAGGCAAAAGTACGCTTACCAATTGTATCTGGAGAATAAATAGCGGGTTCAAAAACCATTGGAGCATTGTTGGCTGTAGATTGTCCCCATGTTGACCAACCGCCATCCTGTTTATAGGAGATTTCAATAATTGATTCGGCATTGTTTTTGTATTTGCCCAAAAACATATCCTTATAAATATTGAAAGATACTAAGGCTTTTCCGCTACCATCAATTACCTCTTTAAGTTTTGTTTTAGCTTCGGCGAAATTTTCCGAGTAAACCAATGCTTTACTAAGCATTGACTTAACACCCCAAATAGTAACCTTCGTTTTATTAGCATCGTCCCAACTCGTTTGAGCAGTCATTAATGTTTCAGCTTTTTTGAAATCGGCAATAATTGCATCCCACGATTCTTTCACAGTAGCCCGTTTAACGTACATTTCAGTCCGGGTTTTTGCAACTTTATCAATCAATGGGATCCCCAATTTATCGCCACCCTGACCATTTGAAATAAAC
Organism: Bacteroidales bacterium; assembly: GCA_038213375.1. Lineage (GTDB taxonomy): Bacteria > Bacteroidota > Bacteroidia > Bacteroidales > JAAUTT01 > JAAUTT01. The sequence goes on from JBBQTB010000038.1 coordinate 46,010, forward strand.
GACTCTCCAAAAAAGCCCAACAACATCATTCTGTGCCATGCTCTCATGTAATAAGCCTGACCCTCAATTACCGCTAACTGTGCTTCTTCCCCCGATTTAGCAAATTTTAAGCGATAATCAGGAAGGATTTCGAGCAAGGTGTTGGCATAAGTAACTCCGTGGGCGCAGTCTCTCCAAACATTGGAAAACTCACCCATATCACCCGGTTTAAGATTGTTTTGATGTATATCATTCCACCATGCATCATTAATCCAATCCTGATCTGAAGTATGTTCCAATGGATAAAACCCTTTTGCAAAGATATCATGCCCATATAAACCAAACGCATGTTGGTTAGCATACATAGAATTAATAAATAATTCTACTTGCGAAATGTCCTGCGGAAAAACATCTACTGACAATTCCCCATAATCAGGTTTGTTTAGGAAATCTTTTTTGCAACCACTCATTGTAGCAGCAAATACCATAAAGAATATTATTATGTATTTCTTCATATTTTAAGTTTTAAGAGTAAAAAAATAAATACGTATTAGAATTTAAGGTTAATCCCGGCTGAAACAAATCGAGTTTGTGGGTATAGTCCATCTGTTTCAATACCTCTCTGTCTAACACCTCCACCCAATTCAGGATCTAATCCCTTATATTTCGTGATGGTAAAAAGATTCGATCCTGCAACAAAAATACGTACTGAACTAATTTTTACACGGCTAGAAACACTATTTGGCAAAGTATACCCTATTTGCAAATCTTTTAGCTTGAGGTAAGCACCGTTTTCCACAAAAAACGATGATACATTTTTGTAGTTACCATTTGGATCACGCAAAATTTCTCCAGTAGCACTTGTTTGGTAAACACTTGGCAAATTGGTAATATTATCGTTTCCAAACTTAGACGTACCAAAAATATCGGAGGTCGTATTCCAATCGCCATAGAAGCTCTGACGAATACCCTTGGTTGAGTTAAATAAATCAACACCTGCCTGCCCTTGGAAATATGCCTTCAAATCAAATCCCTTGAGTTCCAGGTTTAAATTAAAGCCATAATAACATTTTGGCCAAGGATTTCCAATTTGAGTTTTATCAGCATCATCTATTTTTCCATCTGTTTTCCCAGTAAGATTACCGGTAGCATCTTTGCTATTGAGATCGCGATATTTGAAATCTCCAGCTTTTGCAAGTGGTTGCGCGCTTTGGGCGGCTTCCGTATCTGTTTGAAAAATTCCATCAACGATATAACCATAAAATTGTCCCATGGCATATCCGTCCTCTGTGCGACTTATGCTTCCATTCATATAGGCCGTTCCTCCTTCATAAATAAGAGCACCTTTATCGCCAATTTGAATTACCTTGTTTTTGTTGAAGGAAGCATTGCCACCCACAGAATAGGACAGGTCTCCAATTTTGTCGCTCCAGTTTGCCTCAAATTCGAACCCCCTGTTTGAAATTTTTCCAATATTTATAGTAGCACCATATTCCCCATTGTGCTCACCTAATCCTGACGATGCAGGCAAGGAGACGGTGTAAATCATATCGGTTGTTTGTTTGTCATAAAACTCAGCTCCAAACGTAAGCCTGTTGTTCAGAAACCCGAAATCAACGCCTATGTTCTTCGTGGTAACCTTTTCCCAACGGATATCAGTGTTGGCAAATTTTGCATTTCCCCAGCCGGTTATACTATTAATCCCATCATATGAATGAACATTGATTTTTTTGTATGCCGTTTGATAAATGAAATCCCCAACCGATCCAATACTACCCAATATACCATAACCTGCGCGTATTTTAAGTGTATTTAGCCAAGGAGCACTATTTTTTATAAAGGGTTCTTCGCTAACTTTCCACGCACCGGATACTGACGGAAAAATTCCATATTGGTTATTTCCAATAAACTTATTTGTACCATCTCGTCTCACAGTTGCCTGTAAAAGATATTTTCCACCATAATTATAGTTCAAGCGACCAAACTGAGCAAGTTGCGATCCTATACCATAGTCGGCTTCAGCCGTGCGGGCTGTATTTGTGGTTGTGGAAGTAGAGAAGTCAGGAGAGTAGTTTTGAGGAAATCCCTCGGTACTTGCTTTTATTTTTGTCTTGTTAGATTTAATAGCTTCCCACCCTACCATAGCTTTTATATCATGTTTACCAAAGGCTTTGTTATAGGTAAGTACGATGTTAGTATTAAGGGTCTGATCTCTGGATAACTCCTTTTCTAGTTTACGGATATCATTTTTCAAAATCCCATAATCATATAGCAGGTTAAACTGGGAATTATCAACGCCACCCATATAACCACCGGCAGTTGCCCGTAAATTTAAACCCTTAACAATTTTCCAATCAGCAAATAAATTGCCTTCCATACCCCAATTGCTATTGTTATAAATTCGGTTTTCAGCACCACCGACTTCATTCCCTCCCTGAAATCCATCAGGAACAGCTGCCCAACCACCAACCCTTGTCGCATCGTAAACGTCCATGAGTGGTATGGAACGATAAGGCAAACCATATCCATCACCAGTTGGCCTGTTTTTTGTCTTATCTATATATAAATATTCACCTATTGTTAACTTGTCGTTTATTTTATGATCCGAATTTAAACGTAAGGTATACCTTTCAAACCAGTTATTACGACGAACACCGTCTTCCCTTAAATAACCAGCGGAAATATAATAGGTGGATTTTTCATTTCCTCCTGATAACGAAAGGTCATATTTTTGTTCAACAGCTGGTTTATACATTTCTTTGATCCAATCGGTATTTATTGCACTTTGACTCCAGGTAGCATATTCAACCCCTAAAATTTTCCTTGCCTTAATATAGTCCTGACTGCCTAAAAGTTTGGGAAGGTTGACAGCGCTGCGTGAACCATAGTAGGAATTGAACTCAACATGCATCTTATCCCCTAATTTGCCCTTTTTGGTTGTAACTAGGATAACACCACCAGCAGCTTCAACACCATAAATTGCCGCAGAGGAGGCATCCTTTAAAATTTCAATATTCTCTACATCCGACATGTTGAAATTATTCCCAGTCCCCATTCTTACACCGTCAACAATGTAAAGCGGACCTAGTCCATTGATAGAAGCAGCACCTCGGATAATAATATCAGAAGCTGCCCCAGGTTCTCCAGTGCCTTTTGTGACGTAAACACCGGCAACTTTCCCTTGTAATGCTTCTGAAAGGCTCTTTACTGGTAAGTTTTTGATTGATTCAGACTTAACCGATGAAACAGAACCTGTTAAGTCAGACTTTTTCTGAGTTCCGTACCCAATAACAACGACTTCATCAAGCTTTTGGATATCTTCGGCAAGCCGAACATCAACCACTGTCCTTCCTGAGGTTTGAACTTCTTCGCTCAAATAACCTACAGATGAAACGAGCAGGATGGAATTTGCATTGGAGAGTTCCAACGAATAAGTCCCATTTTCGTTAGAACTAGTAGCGTGGGTGGTACCCTTTACAATTACAGTAGCACCAGGTATAGGTTCTCCGTTCATTGCACCCGTAATCTTGCCAGTAATGGTAACTACCTGCATTAATTCGGCTCCGGCACGTGTTAATACAATCAATTTATCGTCGAACATCCGGTAGCCGAGGTTAGATTGCGTAAATGCTTGTTTTAAAACCTCTTCAATGGGTTGATTGTACACTTCCATGTCCACCTTTTGGGCGTTTTCGATCAATTCGTTTTGGTATAAGAACTTATAACCGCTTTTCTTTTCAATATTGTCTATAACGTCTTTGACTGTAATGTTTTTACCGGTTATGGTGAATACCTGAGATAAACCTGCGGCATGCAGGTTCAAAAGGCCGACGATTGTCAGCAAAAGAGATAGTCTCATAATTAGCAATAGTTTAGTAAATCTCTTTTTTTGCAATAAATTGCAAATAGTACGTTTTTTTGTCATACTTTTACAGTGTTTGTTAGTGAATAATTATTACTACCATAAGCATAATATTTGTTATGGTTTTAATGATTTAAATTTGATTTGGACCGGAGAATGCCCCCGCATTTTCCGGTTCTCGTTTTTAGGAAGGTCTTTTCTTGGTTTAGTTCATAGGCGTTATAAGAATTAGTGCGTAATTGGTTTTTACATTCATTAGTTAAGTTTCTTACTATATATAATCACAGAATCGCTGCGCATGGTATACTTAATATCGGAGGCAACCCGCAAAGCTTTCAGTGCTTCGTTGAGGGTTTCGCTCACAAACGTACCTGATAACCGTTTGCTCCTTAATTCAGGGTCCTGTATCCCAATTTTAATGTTATACCACCGTTCCATCCTTTTTTTTAATTCATCCAGACGTTCATTCTTGAATGACAATTTGTTGTCCCTCCATCCTGTGAAAATTTCAGTCTCATTGACTTGTTCTATACCACTTTTCAGACTTTGGACAGGATCAACATTGTTCCTTTTAAAATCTCTTTCCGTTTTTTCACTTTGCTCTAGGGTAACCTTTGTCCTGCTTTTGAGAAATATGTACTTCTGATTTGGTTTAAGGACAATTTGTTCTTGTCCTTCAATGGTATGGTCATTTAACCGTTGAATATTTACAATTCCCCTTTCCAGGGTCGTCTCAATTGTATTGTCATCGGTGTATGATTTTATATTAAATGCAGTGCCAATGACGTTTACCTTGATTTCAGAAGTAATCACCGAAAAAGGCATTTCCTTGTTGTGGGCAACGTCAAAATAAGCTTCACCATCGAGATATACTTTCCGCTCTTTTCCTGAAAACTTTTCAGGATATTTAAAGGTTGTCTCCGAATTAATCCAAACTTTCGTACCATCTGACAATATAACCATCTTTCGAACACCTTTTGGGACTGTCACTTCTGTCAATATTGCCAATTCGCCCCTAGAGTGTTTTTTTTCAAAAAAAGTCCGTGCGTGTATGCCTAAAGTTACCAGAACCGCAATGGTAGCAGCCACTCCTGAAATTTTAGTCCATAACCTGATGGATGATTTACGTTTATCGAACCTGATGCGTTGTTTTAACTTAGCAAGTTCGTCTAGTGTGGAGTATTTTGATGCAAGGATAGGAGCTTGGTGTACCGAAAACAACATCCGTGAAGCCCTTTGGATCAAATCCCTGTCCTGGGGATGATTTTCGAACCAGATTTCCCACTTACGTATATCGGCGATATTCGTCTTCAGAACATAAGCCCTGAAAGACTCGTTCTCAACCAAAAATTCGAATGTGAGTTGTTCGCTATTCATTTGAGTTTCCATTCTACTATATACACGTTAGTTTGTACAATTTATACTGGTCCATTTTGAAAAAAAATCACTATTTTCAGAAATATATTTGCATTAACCTAATAAATAGACAATTAAGACAACCACAAAGGCTTCTTTTAATATTGCCAATGCCGAATGAATCAGATTTCGAACGGATTGTATATTCACTGACATAATTTCACTAATCTTGGGATAGTCGGTATGCTCAAAAAAACGGAGATAAATTGCCTCACGTTGCCTGTCAGATAATGATTTTAAGCCTTTTTCAATTTTGGACCGTGTTACTTCCTCCTCCTGGGTTGCAATCAGCCAATCTTCATATGGGTAATCGAATTCGAGGGCAACATCTGCGCTATTAAGTGATGTACGTTTCTTTTGCCGCTGATAATCGAGGATTTGGGACCGTAATGCCTTGATAAGGTAAAATTTTATGGACGCACAATCACCGAGATTAGTACGGTTTTTCCATAATTTATAAAACAAATCTTGGATGATATCTTTTGCAAGGTCATCATCACGCAGTAAATGAAATGCATAGGTAAATAAATTATCATAATTCGAAAGGAATATTTCCGAAAGGCATTTCTGGTTCCCGCTTTTAAAACCCTCCCAAAGACTGAATTGATCCATGCAAATACTATTGGATAGTTTCTTCGATTTTATCTAAAAAAAAGCTTCTAAAGCTAGCCGTTTTTTTTAATTTGTAATAAGTAACGGTAACACAAATTTCTCAAAGTATAAAATAATTATTGTGTTTTAAATAAAAGGAAATGGAATGCAAAAATATCATACTTTAAACAGAAATAAAAATAAAGTTTTGAACTGGATTTTATATAAACTAAACTGCATCACATACATCCTTTTGTTAAAATCATGATTAAAACATTTTCAAAGAAGTTCTACACGCAACCATTTTTATATATCATCATCTATTGCTAAAGGAAATCAATGAAATTTAGGTCTAATGTAATAATTATCATAATTTTACTTTCGATTCAATGCAAGAATTGCTTTATATACTTGGGATTGGATATTAATTGGAAAATCTAAATATAAAATGACCGGTGATTCGCTCTACTTAACAAAGCAATGCATTAATAGAGAGATTGATTAAAGGTTAATAAGTATTAAATAACACTTATTATTGCCCTAATTTGATTAAAAAATGAAAACTTCATATCTGGTTTTGGGATTGTGTTTTTTATTAATGTTTGCAAACTGTAAAAGGGAGAACGACTCTTCCGACGTGAAAGCTCTTTCGGGAATCTCTAAGTTGAAAAGAGTATCACTTGTTTCTTCTATTGATTCAAAAGAACCTCTTTATATTCAAGATCAATACGAATACAATTCTTCGGGTCAGATCATCAAAGTATCTTCCCCAATGTATATTGACAATGTGATTAATGGGTTAAGCCATTATGAAATATATCAGTATGATGCTAATGGTCAATTGATGATTATTAAAACTTATAATTCCAATCTCAATTCTTCATCAGGATTTTACAATTCAGAAAATCACATATTTTCTTATATCAATGATGGTAAAAAAGAAAAGGAAACCATCGAGTATCCTCAAATGAGTTATTCTATTTATTCGATTTTTAAATATGACGGTGATAAATTGACTAGAATTGAGAAATATGGAACTTCAAATACCTTGGAAAGCTATATTGTCAATGAATACGATGGTTTCGGAAAACTGATGAAGGAATCATTTTTTGGAAATGATAATAAATTGTATTCCTATACAATAAATACATATTCCAACGGACTAAATATAAAATCAGACGTGTTTTCCGGTATAAATATGGAACGCGCGAGAGAAATAATTAAAAGATATAATGACAAAAATAATCTCAGCACATTACAATCAACCGAATTATTAATATATAGCTCAGCAAGCAGTTATATAATGATGTATGAGTATAATTAGAACGAATCGTTAAGTATTATTTACTGAAATCCGGTTGACATGAAAAGTTATATCTTTCAAATTACCCTCATTTTTATTTTCCTTTCGATTTTGGTGACTTCTTGTCAAAAAGATAAAATTTTCGGTGATGTTAAACAGGATCCGAATTTAATAAAGGAATTATATGCAAAATCAAAGGATACCTTGTTGATTGAAAATTACATTTACAAGATCATTGCAGAATTATCGAGAGATTTTTTTCCCACTATACCCTCTAAAAAAACTCACCCACTTATAGCATATATTACCCTTATTAATCTTGATAGTGTCGCGTTACCTTCAAATATTGATATGGTCAAGCTAAGTGTTGACAAGAGCTTCACGAAAAGGTTTGATATTTAATTGGAATTCTCTCTTTGATCCTTAACGACACTTGACTATTTTAAAATTGTAAATTGAAAAACTGGTTTCAACGATACAGTCCTGATAAAGCAATTGAAATGGAAAAAAGATTCAACTCATTTACTATATGAATTCATTTAATCGAATAAAATTCATTGCAATTGCTTTTATCATAATTTATGTATCGTATTATCTTATAGCTATTTATATAAATTCGAAAAATAAAGGAAAAAGGAAATTCGAAAAAAAATCACGACATTAAATTGTATAGAAAGCTGTTTTGAATTTTTTAAAATGCAAAATATCATATCCTAAGATGGTTTATCTTTACTTTTTGATAAAACAACAGATGGATTTGATATAAACTCTTTCTTCCAATCGTTTATCTATTTCAAATGAAGTTCATATTTCTTACCAAGTTCCTTTGCACTTTCTCTTTCTTTCAAAGCTTCAAGACTGAAATGAGATTTGAATTCCAGGGTTAACTTTCTTTTCGATTTCATTTGACAACAATATTAGTTAATATTGAGTCCACTCCAAAAACGATGTTTTTGGTAATTCGTAGTATTTATAGTTTCATATACTGCTGAATAATAACATGTTAAATTCGTGTAATTCGTGTAATTCGTGGCAAAAGGACTTTTTAGAGTTGACTCAATATTTAAAACCCTAAAATTTATTTTATTAACACTGTTGTCCTAAATTTGGGGGTAACTTCATTCATCCTGGCCGATCAACCCTTTACAAATGGCAAGCTTAATGAGCGATGCCGTGTTGCGGGCATTCAATTTCATCAA
>JBBQTB010000039.1:0-48549 GCA_038213375.1 Bacteroidales bacterium
TGTCCTTTTATTCCCGGAATCACTGTCCTTTTATTTCCGGAATCACTGTCCGCCCAAAAACGGAATGACTGTCCTTTTATTCCCGGAATCATTGTCCGCCAATTCCCGGAATGACTGTCCTTTTATTTCCGGAATACGCAATATATCAATGTTTTGGCGGTTAGTGGTTCTATTTTGCTTTTTCTTGGTCGGTTTTCGTGGTTCTTTGGGGCTTTCGGGTTAGTCTGTTTAGTGCTGGGCGGTTTTGGCTGTTCTTTTTTATTTTGGCTCGGTTTGGTTCAGGTTCGTTGGCTTTGGCTCATTTTAGGGCGGTTTGTATCGTTTTGGCGGTTCTTGGTTCGTTTTGGTTTGTTTGTTTTGGCTTTCTTTCGGGGTTTTCGGTTTGGTTTTTCGTTTGGTTTTTTTTGGGGTGGTTTGGGGTTGGTTTGGGGTTGGTTTTCGGGGGTAGCCCACCGCCTTAAAACGCTTATCTGATGGGGGTTAAAAAGGAAAAGAAAAACAAGCCGAAAGCAAGGCATGGCAAAGGCTGAGAGGCGAAAGAAGTAATTGTTAATAACTTTTTTGGAACGGCTGCCTGAACGGGCAAAAGATGAAAGCAAAAATTAAAAACAAAGAACGCAGCAAAGCTGCACTAAAAAAGGGGGCAAAACAAATCGTGGCTTCGCCACACCTTTTCTATTCAAATTTTTTAATGTTATTTTTCACATACACACTATCTATTTCATTAATTTCATGCGTTAAATCTATTAGGCTCATTTCATGCGAGTTTGTAGAATAAATGACATGAAATTTTTTGTTTTCACACATTTTAATATCTTGTTGACATTCATCGTAATAGACATTGGGGGTAATTTCCCTATTGTAATTTTTATTATGAACACTGTAACTATAAACCAAAATTCTATTATCAGCATCCCCAGAAATAGAGTATTTTACAATATGACCTGTTGTAACTTGATAATTTTTTAAAATATCTTTTGTGTATGCTTTGTTTTGATATTTTAAATAGTAATTGAATGCAAGAAATACAACAACTATCAGAATAGAACCAATATATATACTTTTTTTGTCCATCTATTCTTTAATTTTTAATTTAACGTTATCATATACCTTTTTAGATTCTCCAAGCATGATTTTCTTTGATAAATCTACGCCTAATTGCTGAAAACCTGCTGGATTTGGTACTGCTTTTTTCATAAAACTATTTGTTCCTTGTCTTAATAAAAATTCACCTACTGCATCTTCATTCAATGAAAAACCAGTAGAAAGGTTAAAATTAAATTCTGATTTTAGAGCATCCTTAGCCAATTCGCTGATTGGTGATTTGGGCAAAGGAAAACCAGTAATAGTAGCATCCAAAAAATCGACTCGATTAATATCCCCTTTCACTGCGTATTGCTGTGCAGCATCTAACCCCCCTTTTAACAAAAAAGCGGAAACAGCTGTTTTTGCTCCAAGAGTATAAGGTGCTGAAATAGCTAATCCTTTAATAACACCATCAGCAATGTAATATTGTTCTCTTGGAATATAATTTCTAATATCATCAGCTTTAATAGTGCCAGGGTCTCTATTAACCATTTTATCCCATGCTGCGATGGCTTGATTTGTCTGTGCTTGTGCTTGATTTATAGCATTTTGCAAAGGTGCAGGAATGTAGCCCGGATGCCCGTTTGTCATACCTGTAATGGAATGTGGCACATCAGATGCTTCAACTAATTTAATGTATTTGCCTTCTTTTTCATAGAATGCCTTTTCAAGACCTTCTAAATCAATGCAACGTATTACGTCATTTTCGGCAAAAGCATAGGTGCTATTCCAAGGATATTTTGAGGCGAGCGGATCAACCGACCAAAAACGACCAGTACGAGGGTCGTATCCTCTAAATCTAAAATCTATGTGATTTCCAGTACCTGCAATCTCATCATCCTTTTCTTGAGATTGGAACCCGTAACGGTAACTATTCTCTATACATCCTCTCTATAATATCGCTGTATTTTTGAAGCACGAATCCACGACGGGTTTTTAAGGTAGAAGTGAACTCACCACCGGGAATGGAAAACTCCTTTGTTAGCAACGCGAATTTTTTCACCCGCTGGTAATTGGCAAGAACCTCCTGAATTGCATGCACTCTTTCCTCAAAAAATTTTACAATCTGCGAATTCTTAAGCAGATCTTCACGAGATGAAAAACGTATGTTCATTTCACGAGCATATTTTTCAAGCAATGAAAAATTTGGTACGATCAACGCAGAAAGGAATTTCCTGTTATCGCCAATGGCCATCACATGCTCCACGTATGGGTCGTTCCCTATCATGCTTTCAATTTGTTGAGGTGCTATAAATTTACCTGACGATGTTTTGATTAAATCCTTAATCCGTTCTTTCATAATCAGGAAACCATCTTCATCTATCGCTCCGGCATCACCGGTTTTAAACCAGCCGTCAACAAACGATTTCTCAGTTTCTTCAGGTTTTTTATAGTAACCTTGAAAAATGTTTTTGCCACGAAGCATAATTTCATTGTTATCACCAATTTTAACCTCAACATTAGGCAAAGGCTTCCCAACAGTACCAAATTTAAATTTTGTATCAGCAAAAGCCGAAACAGTGGCACACGATTCAGTTAACCCGTAAGCGTATTTTATATTTATTCCAACGGAATGAAAAAAAGTATTGATGTTATCGGGAAGCATCGCTCCTCCACAAGGTAAAAAGAGAATATTTCCTCCAAATGCTGCACGGCCTTTCTTTAACACAAGTTTATCGGCAACAGCAAACAGTATTTTATTGGATACAGAAACCGGCAGTTCCAGACGTTTCAATTCCATTACTTTTTTTCCTACGCTAATAGCCCAATGGAACAACTTCTTTTTTCCGGGTGAATATGTCTGAACTTTTTCCATTACTGCATTGTAGGTTTTTTCGAAAAACCGTGGTACAGCGCACATAATGTTGGGTTTCACTTCCTGTAAAGCTTCCACAACATCTTTGGGGTTCAGAAGATAGTTAACTACAATACCTTTGTGGAGACAGTATGCAGTCCATGTTCTCTCGAAAATATGACTTAAAGGAAGAAATGCTAATGATACTTCGTGACCTTTAATGTCGAGAAAAATATCATGATTATATAAGGTATTGGTGAAATTTGAATGCTGGAGTATTACACCTTTGGGCTCACCTGTAGTGCCCGATGTATAAAGAATTGAAGCAACATCATCCACTGAAACATTGGCAAGCCGATTATTTAATTTATCAGACCTGAGGGCTTCTCCTAGCTCAAAATAATGTCGAAAATAGCTTGAATATTTGTTATTTCGTAAACTTACATTTCCATCGAAAACCACAATTTTAACAGGCAATGAAAATTCGGTAATTACCTGCAATATCTTATCATATTGCTCTTGTTCACCCGCAAAAATAATTTGCATTTTCGTTTCGCGGATAATATAAGCAGTTTGTGCTGCCGAATCAGTAGCATAAATCGGAATGGTTACTGCTCCAATGCTCATAATAGCAAAATCGCTAATCGTCCATTCGGGCATATTTCTCGAGAAAATTCCAATATTATCATTTACTTTTACCTCATCGTCAATAAGAGATTTAGCCACATTATCAATGGCATTGCCCATCTCATTGTAAGAAATATCCTCCCAACAATTTGAAGTTTGATTTTTAAACCTCATTGCCGTTCTGTTTCCATAACTAACAATCCGATCCCTGATTAACAGGGCTAAATGTTTATATAGCATCCACTAATTTTAAGGTGCAAAGATAAGGGTTTTTCTTAGGAATAGGGTAAATTCTATCCTGAGAATCGTAACTAAACCTCTGAAACCTCTTAAAATTGAGTGCAAATAAATATAATTCAGATTATAAAAATATAATCATGGTTCGAATGGGTTTTAATGGTAAAAGTTGATGCAATGATGACAAACAGAAATATTTTGGTAAATCGTATAGTTTTCATGACTTTAAAATTTTAGATGATTGAATACTCGTTTAAATAATCGCTGTTTTTCCTATTACTGCACCATCGTTGATCCGAAGAAAGGGTCAATTGATTTTTCCTCAGGATTGCAAAGATTGTGATATGCAGTTTATTGCAATTCAAAAATTTAAACAGGCAAAATAATTTTTTTTACGTATTTTTATTATCGATAAATAGAGAAGACCCAATGGTTTACAAAACCTCGTTTTGGTATGGACTTTTTTTTGTTGTTATGGAAGTTTTTATTTCTGGTATGTCGGTATTTTCTCAAACAGATGTTATATTTAAAGGCGTATTGATAAGTACTACTGAAAAAGAACGTGTTGCCTATGCATCCGTTTCCATTCTTTTTAAGCCTATAGGTGTTGTTTCGAACGAACAGGGGGAGTTTAAACTCATTATTCCAACGGAATATAATAGTGATTCGGTAGTGGTTACTTGTCTCGGTTATCAAACCTTCAAGAGGAAAGTTTCGGATGTTAATAACAACATAATAGACACTATTAAGCTTGTGCCGGAGATTTATACTTTATCCGAAATTGTAATTACTGCTGACCTCAATAAATCCCTGGCAGATAAAATTGTAAAAAATGCAATTAAACTAATTCCTGAAAATTATAGCACAAAACCATTTATTATCGGAGGTTATTATCGGGAGTATATCAAAAAGGACAAGGAATTTCTCAATTTACTCGAAGCAGCGGTGGATATTGAAGATCCTGGGTTTGGGAAAAAAGATTATGAAAATAGCAAAATGCGACTTCTGCAATGTCGTAAAAATGGAAAGCTTAAAGTTGATTCTTCGAAATTCATTAATTACGATAATTATATTCACAAATACATACCTGGCGCCTACATTAATCCTATGGGGGGTAATGAGTTGAGCATCCTCAGGTCGCACGATCCTATCCGCAATTATAACCGGTTTTCAATGTCGTTCATTAATAATTTCTCCAAGTGGTTTGTTAAGAACCATCTGCTGAAAATTGACAGCATTTCTATCTTCGACGGGAGGAGCATCTACTGCATCAGTTTTAATACCGGATATCGGATTGCCGATTACATCCAGGACATTTACAGAGTTTCGGGAAATATCATAATAAGATCAGATAATCAGTCCATTATCAAAATGACTTATACCTTGTTTGCTAATACTGAGGAGGGGGAATTAAAACTTTACGAAATGAAGGTGGAATATAAGGAATACCGCAAAAAGATGTATCTGAATTACTTATTATTTGAAAATTATTTTGAGACAAAATTCAAAAAAGATACCCAGGCACAATATCAGTACCGCGAGTTTTTTGTGAACAATATTCTATCCGATCGTTTTAAACCTATTCCACCGGAAGAAGCCCTATCAAAAAAAACACCATTGTTTGAAAACAAAACCGTGGATGATCCAAACTTTTGGAAACATTACAACCATTTTCTATCTCGTCCTTTGCTGGAGGAATGAAAAAGTCCACTATCCATTCGATGTTTTTGAAATGGAAGTGAACATAAATAACTATTTATGAAGCTTATAAGTTAGATTTCAACCTCATCACCCATATTCGGAATCGAAACGTTTCTATAACCCTCTGTTTCAAGAGTTTTTTGAAATGCTTGTTGAGCTCTGTATTCTCCATGAACCACAAATACTTTCTTTAATTGTGATTTATCCTGACAACTGAGGAATTCAACCATCTCCTTATAATCGGCATGTCCACTATAGGCGTCAATTCGTTCGATATCTGCTCTTACATCATACTCGTCGCCAAATATCGATACCTTTTTTGCTCCACTTAGGATGCGACCACCTAAAGTCATTGGAGAGCAATAGCCAACCGCAAGAATTGTATTCTTCGGATTTGAGATGCTATTGGCCAGATGATGTTTTACACGTCCGGCTTCCATCATGCCCGATGCCGAAATTATCACACATGGGTTTTTGTTATCATTCAATCGTTTCGATTCCTCAATGCTTTGAATGTAATGCAAACTATTAAATCCAAATGGATTAGGGTCCGTTTCCATAACTCTCATTATCGATTCATTAAAACACTCGGAATGCATTCTGAATATGTTGGTTGCATTCACCGAAAGCGGACTGTCCACAAATATGTCGATTTTTGGCAATCGGTTGTCGTTATAAAACCTATTTAATGAATACACAACTTCTTGTGTACGACCAACGCTAAACGATGGAATTATTAATTTTCCGCCCTTTTTTACACATGTATTTTCTACAACCTGAAGAAGTTTTTCTTCGGCATATAGGTTTCCTTCATGAAGACGGTCGCCATATGTTGATTCGGTAATTAAAATATCAGCCTGTAGAAATTTTTCCGGTGATTTCAAAATTCGATTCGTAGGCCTGCCAATGTCACCCGTATAAGCTATTCTTTTAGTTGTATTTCCTTCTTTAATTTCGAGATTTACAACTCCACCACCCAGCAAATGCCCAGTATTGGTGAAGGTAACTTTGATATTCTCATCAAGAAAAAAGATTTTATTGTATGCCACACTAACAAATAGTTCCAAACAACGTTCTGCATCCATCCGGTTGTAAATCGGACTAACCGATGGAAGCCCCTTTTTAGCCATTTTTTTGTTAAACCATTTGGTATCCTGCTCCTGAATATGCCCGCAATCTGCCAGCATAATGGAACACAAATCGCGCGTTGCATGTGTACAAATAATAGTTCCTTTAAATCCTAACCGGTAAATATAGGGTACCAAACCAGTATGATCGATGTGTGCATGAGAAAGAATGAGAAAATCGATTTCCCCGGGGTTGAACCCCAATTGGCGATTCATCGAATCAGTGTCAAGTCCTTTGCCCTGAAACATTCCACAATCAAGAAGTATTTTCTTTCCGTTATTTGTAGTAATCAAATGTTTACTGCCTGTTACCTCACGAGCAGCACCCAAAAATTGAATTTTCATAAAAATGCGAATAAGTTTACAACAAAGATAGAATTGGCGTGGATATGGCAATACAAAAACATGAAGTATTTGTAAACAAGAATAGCCAAATCAATATAGAATTGGTGTTGTAAAACATGTTCATAATCTTATTTACTATTAATTTCGTTATAATACAAATGTGTGAATGATGTAACTCTTATCAGAAGTTGTGTAACACTTATTTGGTTAAAGACTCTAACTTAGTTCTCGCAAAAATTATCAAAAACTTGACATAGAAAAGGACATAATTATACAAAACAAATGACTTTCGTAGATTATTATAAAATATTAGGGATCGATAAAACGGCAACAACAAAGGACATCAAAAATGCGTACCGGAAATTGGCCAGAAAGTATCATCCCGATTTAAATCCAAATAATAAAGACGCTAAACAGAAATTTCAGGAGATAAATGAAGCCAATGAAGTATTGAGCGATCCAGAAAAACGTAAGAAATTTGATCAATATGGAAAAGACTGGCAACATGCTGAAGAATTTGAAAAAGCAAAACAGTCACAGAGGCAGACATCAAATCAAGGCGGTGCAACATATTCAGGGAATCAATCTAGTGGGGATTTTTCCGATTTCTTTGAATCCATGTTTGGCGGAGCAGCAAGCGGTGGCAGACGCCAACAGGTAAAATACAGAGGAGAAGACTTTAATGCAGAACTTCATCTAACCTTCATTGATGCATATAAAACTCACAAACAAGAGTTAACATTTAACGGGAAAAAAATAAGGATTACTATCCCTGCCGGAATTGAAAATGGACAAACAATTAAAATAGCAGGACATGGTGATCAGGGAATAAATGGTGGACCGAATGGCGATTTATATATAACCTTTTCAATAGCCAACCACCCTATATTTAAACGATTAGAAAATAACTTATATACCTCGGTAGATTTAGATTTATACACTGCCGTGCTGGGAGGCGAAATCACATTCGAAACTTTAAACGGAAAAGTAAAACTAAAGGTAGCCCCCGAAACTCAAAACGGCACTAAAGTAAAGTTAAAAGGTAAAGGATTCCCGGTTTATAAAAATGAAGGACACTTTGGCGATTTACATATCACATATCACATTAAATTGCCTACAAATTTAACGGATAAGCAAAAAGCTTTATTTACTGAATTGTCTTCATCGTAATTTTAACATGCAACCAATGCAAAAAGAAAATTTAATAGCTGTTGAGGTATTTTGTGTCAACCACAACATTGAGGTTTCGTTCATCAGTTCGCTAAAAGAGACGGGATTGATTGAAATTACTACCATAAATGAAAATGATTTTATTGATGTTAATCATCTTAAACAATTAGAGATAATTATCCGATTTTATTATGAGCTTGATATTAATCTGGAAGGTATTGAGACCATCACACATTTGTTGCAACGTCTAAATGCAAAGCAGGATGAAATTATTTCGCTCCGAAACAGATTACGTCTTTATGAATCTAATGAATAATTTGGAAAACCATGGAACAAATTCCTCAGTCCTTTTGGAGCATCTCCTTTACAGAATTGTTAAACAAACTTCAGACAACAGCCAATGGACTTTCAACCAATGAAGCAAAAAAAAGGATAATTATCTATGGGCCAAATCGGCTGAAAGCTAAAAATCAATCAGATACGTTTACGCTCCTAATTGCACAGTTTAAAAGCCCAATAATTATTATTCTTCTGTTTGCTACGGGTTTGTCATTATTTCTGCATAATTTCGTTGACGCATCAATCATTCTTACCATTGTTTTAATTAGTGGACTTCTTGGGTTTTGGCAGGAACATGGCGCTTCTAATGCGGTGGAGAAATTACTCGCCATCGTTCAAATAAAAACAGCTGTGCTACGTGATGGAAATCAACAGGAAATTTCTGTGGAGGATATTGTACCTGGTGATATTGTTGTTCTGAACGCTGGTGATATTGTTCCAGGCGACTGTTTGATCCTTGATTCGAAAGATCTGTTTGTTGATGAAGCAATGCTAACGGGCGAAACATACCCTGTTGAAAAATCTGTTTCAACGCTACCAGCTGATACCGCCCTTGCCCAGCGCACAAATACTGTATGGATGGGCACTCACATTGTTAGTGGCACCGCAAAAGTGTTGGTAACGCTTACCGCAATAAATACTGAGTTTGGCAAGGTGTCGGAACGACTTAAACTTAAACCCTCTGAAACCGAATTTGAACATGGCATACGGAGGTTCGGGTATTTTCTTGGAGAAGTGACAATTATATTGGTGGTAATCATATTTGCCATCAATGTATACCTTCACCGACCCGTACTGGAAGCATTTCTTTTTTCACTGGCACTTGCAGTTGGATTAACCCCGCAACTATTACCTGCCATTATCAGCATCAACCTCGCTCATGGCGCCAAAAAAATGGCCGAAAAAAAGGTAATCGTAAAAAGGCTCTCTTCAATCGAAAACTTTGGTAGCATGAACGTAATTTGTTCCGATAAAACCGGCACCCTCACCGAAGGAACCGTGCAGGTAGAATCTGCTATCGATATAAATGGGGAAGCAAATGAAAAGGTATTTCTATTTGCTTATTTGAATGCTTCTTACGAAACCGGTTTTACAAACCCTATTGATGAAGCCATCATTAAATATCGTAAGGTTGACTTGGCAGATTACCAGAAACACGATGAAATTCCTTATGATTTTATTCGTAAACGATTGAGCATTTCAGTTAAACATGGCGATGAGCATTTAATGGTAACAAAAGGTGCACTAACTAATATACTTGATGTATGTTCATCGGCGGAAATTAAAGAGGGTAATATTGTGGATATGGCATCCGTGAAAAACCAGATTCAGAAACACTTTGCGGAATTCAGCAGCAATGGGTTTCGTACCATTGGTATTGCATACAAGAATCTATCGTCCGAAGCTCTCATAAACAAAGATGATGAGAAGGATATGACTTTTATAGGTTTTCTCACACTTTTTGACCCACCAAAGGCAAACATCGCCGACACCATTGCCGGACTAAAGAAACTTGGTGTTTCACTTAAAATTATTACTGGCGATAACCATTTGGTTGCAGCCAGTATAAGTAAAAAGATGGGACTGTCCGATAATAAAATAATTTCCGGGCCTGAACTTCGTCAAATGAGCGATAGTGCATTGCTAAGCCGTGTTGGCGCGGTGGATGTGTTTGCCGAAATTGAACCCAATCAGAAAGAGCGTATTATCCTTGCCTTAAAAAAGGCCGGGAATGTTGTTGGTTACATGGGCGATGGTATCAACGATGCCTCGGCCCTGCATGCTGCAGATGTTGGCATCTCAGTGGATACTGCCGCGGATGTTGCAAAAGATGCAGCTGATATCGTATTGCTCGAAAAAGACTTGGGCGTTCTGGTTGAGGGTGTAAAAGAAGGACGAACTACCTTTGCCAATACGTTGAAATATGTTTTTATGGCTACAAGCGCTAATTTTGGGAACATGTTCAGCATGGCTGGAATATCACTGTTTATTCCATTTCTACCATTGTTGCCCAAACAGATACTTCTTACCAATCTGTTAACTGACTTCCCTGAAATGACCATTGCCACCGACAATGTTGACGATGAAATGATCAATTATCCGCGACGCTGGGACATCAAAGCCATTCGTAAGTTTATGATAACCTTTGGCTTGGTAAGTTCTGTTTTCGATTACCTGACCTTTGGCTTGCTTTTGATTATCATCCACGCTAATGAAGGCCAGTTTAGAACCGGATGGTTTTTAGAATCAGTTATCTCAGCGTCAATGATTGTGCTTGTTATTCGAAGCAGGAAGCCTTTCTTCAAAAGCAGACCGGGTAAATATCTGTTAATTGCCACACTTACCATTGCCGTTGTAACAATTATTTTACCCTTTACCCCGCTTGGACACCTCTTTGGTTTCAGCCCACTTAGCCTAACTACTTATTTGCTTTTATTGCTGATTGTTGTATTATATATCATCTCAGCTGAAATTACCAAAAATATATTTTATAAGAAGGTGAAATTTTAATTTAAAAGACGTTTGTGCATATCGAAGGACGGAATTCAAAAAACCGAAGTCAGAATAAAGAATCAGAATTATTCGATTATATTTCAATGCCGTTTAGCATTCTTACAAGCTTAAATTATTATCATACAACTAAATAAAATTTTAGTTGTATGTGAGTTAATGGTGAAAGCATTAAAGCATTAGCATTGGGCAACGCCCTATGTCAATAGAAAATGTCGTTTTATTAAGCTCTGAAATGGGGCATATTGCACCTTTTTGGGTTAGCTAAATGACATTCAATTATACATGTAATGAAAATTCTATAATATTGTAATTTTTTTTGAATTAATAATTTATTTTAAATAAACGAATATTCATTTATCTTTGTAGCATGAGATTAAAGGATGATGATAAAATAACGAATATTTATAATGCTGCAATAAAGATCATCAACACCGGGGGCTTTCAGGGTGCATCCATGTCCAAAATAGCCAAAGAAGCTCAAATTTCAGCAGCTACCATATATCTTTATTTTGAGAATAAGGAAGATATGATTAATAAGCTTTATCTTCATCTAAAACACGAGAAAAGTAAAGCTTATTTAAAGGGGAATCCGGTATTAACTCCAACAAAGGAAACCCTTCGCACCCTATGGTTTAATCATTATGGGTACATAGTAGAAAATCCGCAGGAGTTTAAATTTCTGGAAAACTTTGCCAATTGTCCGCTCATCGACCGTATTAATCAGGAAGAGGCTATTGGATATTACAGGCTGATGCTCGATTTATTTGAACTTTCGCGGCAAATGGGTGTTTTAAAAAATTTACCGGATGCTTTGCTATATGAGTTTTTGTTTGCACCTATAGGCAATATACTTAAACGTGCAATAAGTGCTCACAAGACGCTCTCTGAAAAAGATCTCGAGACAATTTTTGAAACTTCATGGAGTGCTATCAGTAAATAGCACTACTTTTTTATTAAATAATAAACGAACATTCATTTAATAATTTAAAGATGAATAAACAAATTATTCTTAAATCAAGGCCGCTAGGCCGACCTACCGGCGATAATTTCGAAATTAAAGCGGCTTCAGCTATATTAGCTAAAGAAGGCGACCTACTTGTAAAAGCAAAATACGTTTCGGTAGATCCCTACATGCGTGGCCGTATGAGCGATGCTAAATCATATGCCCCTCCTTTTGAGGTTGGAAAGCCTATTGAAGGAGGCGTGGTTGCCGAAGTCACCGAAAGCCATCATCCTAACTTTAAGGTGGGCGATGCAGTGATTGCTCTATTGCAATGGCAAGAAATACAAGTTGTAGCAGCCGAAAAAGTAACCAAACTAGATAAAAACAATGCTCCGCTTAGTTACTACCTTGGTATATTAGGTATGCCTGGATTAACGGCTTATTTTGGCCTAATTGACATCGGAAAACCCTTAACAGGCGAGACTGTAGTAGTTTCAGGAGCAGCAGGCGCTGTAGGAATGGTCGTAGGTCAGATTGCCCGGATAAAAGGGTGCAGGGTAATTGGCATAGCAGGCAGTGATGAAAAAAATGCTTACTTGCTAAACACATTGAAGTTCGATGAGGTAATAAACTATCATAAAACTGAAAACATGGTGAAGGCAATAGCAAAAGCATGCCCCAATGGTGTTGATATTTATTTTGATAACGTTGGAGGCATTATTTCCGATGGGGTAATTGCGAATATAAATAAGGGTGCACGTATTGTTTTATGTGGACAAATATCGTTATACAATTCTACCGAAACACCTGTTGGCCCTCGTTTGCAGCCTTCTCTTCTAAAGAAAAGTGCTTTGATGCAAGGCTTTATTGTTAGTAATTATGCTTCCCGTTTCCCTGAAGGTGTCAGTCAATTAGCACAATGGTTTGGTGACGGCAAGTTGAGCTATCAGGAAACTATTATTAAAGGGTTTGAAAGACTTCCTGAGGCTTTTATTGGTCTGTTTGAAGGGAAAAATACGGGAAAGTCGCTTGTTGAAATTGAATAAATCCTTAAAAATAAAACGTATGAACAATTTTGAATTTTTTAATCCGGTAAAGATCATCTTCGGTAAAGACCAATTAACAAAATTGGCAACTCAAATACCCAAGGACAAAAAAGTACTGATGATTTATGGCGGCGGCAGTATTTTTAAAAATGGAGTACACGCCGCAATAAAAGAAGCATTGAAGAACTTTACATTTTTGGAGTTTAGTGGTATCGAACCAAACCCAAAGTACGAAACTGCCATGAAAGCGCTTGAGCTGATCAAGGCTGAGAAGATTGATTTTCTGATTGCGGTGGGCGGTGGCTCTGTGGTTGATGCTACTAAGTTTATCGCTGCAGCTGCTCTTTTCAACGAAGGCGACCCATGGGATATACTTACGAAACACAGACCCGTGAAAGCCGCCATGCCATTTGGTGTTGTACTTACATTGCCTGCAACCGGTTCTGAGATGAATTCTGGCTCGGTAATTACACGCGAAGCCAGTCAAGAGAAGTTGGCATTTTCCAGCCCGCTTACATTTCCTGTATTTTCCTTTTTGTTACCGGAAGCAGCTTCCAGCCTGCCCCAGCGTCAGGTTGCGAATGGGGTGATTGATGCCTTTATGCATGTAATGGAGCAATATATGACTTATCCGGCCAACGCACCTTTACAGGATCGGTTTGCCGAATCAATTTTGCAAACGTTAATTGAAGAAGGACCTAAAGCTTATGCTAACCCTTCCAATTACGAAGCCATGTCGAACCTCATGTGGAGTGCCACCATGGCTCTGAACGGGTTAATCAGTTGTGGAGTGCCTCAGGATTGGGCAGTGCACATGATGGGACACGAATTGACGGCTAAATTTGGGATAGACCATGCCCGAACATTAGCTATTATTGCCCCTAACCATTATAAATTTAACTTCGAAAATAAGAAGTCAAAGCTGGCACAATACGGGGAACGTGTGTGGGGAATTACTTCTGGATCATTAGATGATAAAGCGCATGCCGCTATTGAAAAAACTGTTGCATTCTTCCATTCTCTCGGAGTTGATACTAAACTCTCGGATTACACGCCTACTTATGAAGGAACTGCTCAAAATATTTCGAAACGCTTTACCGACCGTGGCTGGACCGGCCTTGGCGAACGCCAAAGCTTAAAGCCATCGGATGTAGAAAAAATCGTTGAAATGAGCTATTAAAATATGCCCTTTTTAAACCCGCATGATTTTCTTAAATCAAAAGTACCTAAGAAAATTGTACGGGTTTAATTCGGCATTTACTTAATATTATTTACAGATGAAAAGGAAAATTGGAAAAAGCAATTTAGAGGTATTCCCTATTGGTTTAGGAGCCATGGGCATGTCAGAGTTTTATGGCGAAACCAATGAAAAAGAATCCATAGAAACACTTCATGCTGCATTAGAGCATGGGCTTAATTTTATCGACACTGCTGATACGTATGCTATTGGCGACAATGAACTATTGCTTAACAAAGCTTTTAACGATCGGTGGGACAGGGTAATATTAGCTACTAAATTTGGAATTGTGCGCTCGAAAACAAACCCTAATGAAAGAAGAATTGACGGATCTCCTGCTTATGTTAAACAAGCATGTGAAGCAAGTTTAAAACGACTTGGTCGTGAAGTTATTGACCTTTATTACTTGCACCGTGTAGATACTTCTACTCCAATTGAAGAAACCGTTAGTGCAATGGCCGAACTTGTTAAAGAAGGAAAGGTGAAGTACATAGGCCTTTCGGAGGTATCAGGTGAAACATTGCGAAAAGCCAACGCCATTCATCCAATTACTGCTGTTCAAAGTGAATATTCTCTTTGGTCGCGGGATATTGAAACAACTACCCTTCCGGTTACTCGCGAATTAGGCATTAGTCTCGTTGCTTATAGTCCTTTAGGTCGTGGTTTTTTAACAGGTAAAATTAAAAATATGGATGACTTGTCGGCAAATGACTTTCGAAGGACGGGTCCCCGGTTTCAGGGCGATAATTTTAATAAAAATCTCCAATTGTTAAAGATAATAGAAGAAATTGCGAAAAATAAAGGATGTAAGACTTCTCAGATAGCACTTGCTTGGTTACTGGTTCAGGGAGAAGATATTATACCTATACCGGGAACAAAACGAGTGACTTATCTATTAGAAAACATTGCCGCAGCTAAAATCAGATTGACTGATGAAGAAATAAGCTTGTTGTCAAAGACTTTCTCAGATGTTTCCGGAAGTCGATATAATGAAGCCGGAATGAAGCTTGTTAATAAATAGGGTTGAAGAATTCGCAGTCAGAATCATGTCTGATAAACTTAAAAAAACTTTTCTGATATGAATAATAAGATTACTGGAACAAAGGAAGGTTCGCCAGTTGTGAAAATCGCGGCATTAATAATTATTTTTGCAGGTGTAATGTATGCTAAATCGATCATCACACCAATTTTACTCGCGCTTTTTATAAGTATCATTTGTGCACAACCCATTACTTGGTTGGAAAAAAAGAAAATACCCAAATGGCTTGCGCTTTTAATGGTAATATTTGGATTGGTTTTGCTTTTTTTTGGATTGGCTTTCCTAATAGGAGGGACATTATCCTCATTTACAAGCAATGTTTCAAAATATGAATCTACCCTCACAACCATCATCAACTCATTTATTCAGTTTTTAAATGAGAAAGGTTTCTCAATCCAAAAAAGTCAGGTTTCAAATCTTATTCAGCCGGCAAAGATCCTCGAATTTACGGCAGGTGCTTTAAATGGCCTATTCAATGTGGTGGGAAATACTTTTCTGATCTTCCTTATCATTATATTTATCTTAATGGAATTCGGTAGTTTTTCTATTAAAGCAAAAGCCATTCTGAGTGGATCAGATGAATCTATTTCTTATTTTTCAACCATTATACAAAATATCCGTCACTACCTTGGAATAAAAACCTTGATATGTTTATTAGAAGGAATTTTAATCTATGTTGCATTGTTGATCATTGGGGTTGACTATCCTCTACTTTGGGCATTGATTGTATTTTTAATGAATTATGTGCCAAATATTGGTTCCATCATCGCCGCAATTCCGGCTGTGCTCTTTGCACTGGTTCAGCTCGGATTAGGTGGTGCACTCTGGACCCTTGGCTCGTTTCTGGTTGTAAACAATGTTATTGGAAACTTTATTGAACCCAGGATCATGGGTAAAGGTTTAGGCCTGTCGACATTGGTGGTATTCCTTTCTCTTCTCTTTTGGGGATTTATATTTGGAACTGTGGGTATGTTTCTTTCAATTCCCATCACCATGTCTATTAAAATCGTCCTGGAACAGAACGACAAAACACGATGGCTCGCAATACTTTTGGGAACACCGGATGAAGCTAAAAGCTATACTCATCATAAAACACTGGATAAGTAATTTAAATCTTGGGCATTATATACGATCACAAATCACTTCATTCTTAATTCATTGGAGGTTATATTTAGATAACCTATTGACGATTGTTTCTTCCACGGCCAAAAAATAATCTTTTCATCGAATATTTTGTCTCTATAAAATAACTTATCAACAGGTGTCATTTTAAAAATAATGTACCTTTGGTTTCCAAAAGATATTGAATATGACAGAAAAACATATCGAAATTATTGCTAAAAACCTTTCAATTAGTGATATACAGGTTAGAAATACCATCAATCTTTTAAACCAGGGAGCAACAGTTCCATTCATTAGCCGTTACAGGAAAGAAGCTACCGGAAGCCTTGACGAAGTTCAGGTTCTATCCATAAAGGAACAATACGAAAAATTGCTTGAAGTAGATAAACGCCGTGAAGCGATTATCAAATCTATTGAGGAACAAGGGAAACTTACTGATGAACTTCGAAATAAGCTTGAAAATACTTATGTACTTTCTGATTTGGAGGACATTTATCTTCCATACAAACAAAAGCGTAAAACACGTGCCTCCATTGCACGTGAGAAAGGCTTGGCGCCTTTGGCTGATCTCATCTTTCGTCAACAGGAAAAAGACTTGGAAACGGCTGCTGCCAAATATTTGAATGATGATGTAGCATCGTTGAGTGATGCGCTTCAAGGTGCGCGCGATATCATTGCCGAATGGGTAAATGAAGATCAACGGGCTCGAAATAACATACGTCGTTTGTTTAGTAAGGATGCCGTCATTTTTTCGAAAATGGTGAAAGGCAAGGAAGAAGAGGGAGTAAAGTACAAGGACTACTTTGATTTCTCGGAACCTCTTCATCGCTGTCCATCGCATCGTTTGATGGCAATGCGCAGGGGCGAGGAGGAAGGCTTTCTCAAAATTAGCATTGAACCTTCTGAAGAAGAGGCAAACGAACTACTGGAAAAACAGTTTGTGAAAGGTCGCTTTGAATCGTCCGATCAGGTTAGAGAAGCCGTAATTGACTGTTACAAACGATTGTTAGGACCTTCAATCGAAACCGAATTCAAAAACAGTTCGAAAGAACATGCTGATGAAGAAGCCATAAGGGTATTTACCGAAAACCTTCGTCAATTACTATTGGCATCTCCTTTGGGACAAAAGACAGTTCTCGCTCTCGACCCCGGTTTTCGCACAGGTTGTAAATTGGTTTGTCTTGATGCTCAGGGAAACCTGGTTCATAACGAAACCATTTATCCACATGCTCCTCAGAATGAAACCAGCCAGGCAATGAAAAAGATTTCAACCCTGGTAAGTGTATATAAAATCGATGCCATAGCTATTGGTAATGGCACTGCCAGCCGCGAAACCGAATCGTTCATTCAGCGGATTCAGTTCGAACGCATGGTTCAGATTTTTGTGGTGAGCGAGAGTGGTGCATCTATTTATTCGGCATCGCCGGTTGCCCGGGAAGAATTTCCTGAATATGATGTTACTGTTCGTGGTGCGATCTCCATTGGTCGTCGGCTGATGGATCCTCTGGCCGAACTTGTAAAAATAGACGCCAAATCTATTGGTGTAGGGCAATACCAGCACGATGTGGATCAATCCAAACTTAAAAAAAGCCTTGACACGGTGGTTGAAAGTTGCGTAAATCAGGTGGGTGTAAATTTGAATACGGCCAGCAAGCATCTGTTAACATATGTTTCCGGTCTGGGACCACAATTGGCGCAGAACATTGTGAATTTTCGCAAGGAGCATGGCCCCTTCGATTCACGCAAGGATTTGATGAAGGTACCTCGTCTGGGCGATAAAGCTTATGAACAAGCAGCAGGTTTTCTTCGTATTCCCAATGCTAAAAATCCGCTCGACAATAGTGCAGTTCATCCCGAAAGCTATCATGTGGTTGAACGTATGGCCGAAGATACGGGAGCAACAGTAACCGACCTTCTGAAAAATGATGAGCTTCGTAAGAAAATAGAACTTAAAAAATATGTTGAAGGCAATATCGGGTTGCCTACACTTCAGGATATCCTTAATGAACTGTCTAAGCCTGGCCGCGACCCGCGAACAGCTATTCAGGTTTTCGAATTTTCCAAAGATGTTTTTAAAATTGGTGATGTTAAAGCGGGTATGACCTTACCCGGTATTGTCACAAACATCACTAATTTCGGTTGTTTTGTGGATATTGGGGTAAAGCAGGATGGTTTAGTACATATCTCCCAATTGGCGAACAGGTTTGTAAGCGACCCCAATGAAGTTGTAAAACTTAACCAACATGTAAAGGTAAAAGTGTTAGAAGTAGATGCTGCCCGTAAAAGAATCCAGTTGACAATGAAGGATGTATAAGTTAGAGCCAAGAGGCTACGCCCCGAACCAGTAACCAGTAACATATATAAATTTAACTAAATAATTAAATATGATGAAACAAATTGATTCTAAAAAATCGCAACAGTTTTTAAAACCTATGGCCTTCGGTCTGTTCTTCCTTTTCTTGTTTATTGGAATGACACAGGCAAATGTTAAACTTCCTTATATTTTTACAAATAACATGGTGCTTCAGCGCGATGTAAAGGTGCCTGTTTGGGGATGGGCTGACAAAGGAGAAAGAGTTAAAATAACCTTTGCAGGGAAGAAATATTCTGTTAAATCGGGTGACGATAGAAAATGGTTGGTATATCTTGACCCTTTGGCCGTTGGGGGCCCTTACGAAATGGTGATCAAAGGCAAGAACGAAATTATCCTGAAGAATATCCTTATGGGCGAAGTATGGATTTGTTCCGGACAGTCGAATATGGAAATGCCATTAGCGGGCTGGGGAAATATTAAAAATTCAGGAAAAGAAATCGCTGAAGCTAATTACCCAAACATCAGATTGTTTACTGTAACCAAGAAAATTGGTGAAAAACCATTGACTGAATTAGAACAAACCGAATGGAAAGTTTGTTCGCCGGCAACAATACCTGAGTTCTCAGCAGTCGGATATTTTTTTGGCCGAAATCTTATCAAAGAACTGAATATCCCAATTGGTTTAATTAATACGTCGTGGGGTGGAACTATTGCCGAAACATGGATTAGCGCTGGCGCTGCCAATGCAATTGATGATTTTAAAGAACCATTAAAACAACTGACTAATATTAACTGGGATAAGTTAAAAGCAGAGACAGATGCAAAGGGTATAATCTGGAATAATAATATTGAAAAAAATGATGCAGGTGTTCTGAATAAATGGTTTGAACCTGTAACTGACGATAGCCAATGGAAAATAATGAATCTGCCTCAATTATGGGAAAATGCAGGTTTGGCAAATTTTGATGGAGTTGTTTGGTTCCGTAAAGAAATTATGTTAAGTGAAGCCGAAGCAAAGGCTGGTATTACTCTTAATTTGGCCCAAATTGACGATATTGATATCTCTTATATAAATGGTAAACAGATAGGAACAACAAGTAATTATAGTCAAAAACGAAATTACGCGGTAGGTTCATCTGTGTTAAAAACAGGTAAAAATATCATTGCCATTAAAGTGATAGATACAGGTGGTGGCGGTGGAATCTGGGGTGAACCGCAGGATTTATCATATTCATCCATTATTGGAACAACTTCCCTTGCCGGAGACTGGAAATACAACATAGGTATAAATGCCGGCCCTAAACCCGATGTTACAACTGGTCCAAACTCATTTCCTACATTATTGTTTAATGGAATGATTTATCCTATGCTTCCTATTGCTGTTCGCGGTGCAATTTGGTACCAAGGCGAGTCGAATGCATCACGAGCTTATCAATACCAAACATTGTTCCCGGCATTGATTAACGACTGGAGAAAGCAATTTGCAAACCCTAACATGCCTTTTTACTTTGTTCAGTTGGCAAACTTTATGGAAACAAATAATCAGCCGGTAGAAAGCGAATGGGCTGAATTACGCGAGGCTCAATCCAAAACTCTTTCTCTTCCTAATACCGGAATGGCAGTGATTATTGATATTGGAGAAGCGAAGGACATTCACCCTAAAAATAAACAGGATGTTGGCTATAGGCTATCTTTACCTGCTTTGAATAATTTATATAACAAAACCATCGAATATTCTGGACCTGTGTATAAATCGCAAAGTGTTGAAGGAAATAAAATTCGTTTGAAATTCGACCACATAGGTAAAGGGTTAGTTACCAAAGATAAATACGGCTACCTGAAAGGATTTTCGATTGCCACGGCCGACAAAAAGTTTGTGTGGGCAAAAGCTTATCTTGATGGCAATGATGTAATTGTATATGCTGATAAGGTTACACAACCAGTAGCTGTTCGATATGCCTGGGCCAACAACCCTGACGATGCCAGCCTATTTAATCAGGAAGGATTGCCAGCCTCGCCATTCCGTACCGACGATTGGAAAGGGATTACCCAAAAATAGAAACAAAAAAAAGAGGCATCCAATCGGTTGCCTCTTTTTTTTGTTTAATTTGTGAAACTATTCAGCAAAAATTTCGAATTCAACTTCTACAGAAACTTCTCTGTGAAGTTTTACTTTAGCTGTATATTTACCAATTTCCTTGATGTGCTCTTCGTCGAAGATAATGTTCTTACGATCGATGTCGAACCCTTTTTCCTTAAGGGCTTCGGCAAGCATGATGGTATTTACCGAACCGAAAATCTTACCTGTTGTACTGGTTTTAGCCCCAATTTTAAGTTTCAGATTTTTCATCTTGTCAGCTAAAACAGCTGCCTCGTTCTTAACCTTAGCCTCTTTGTGTGCTCTTTGTTTGGTATTTTCAGCCAAAACTTTTTTAGCAGATACGGTTGCGGAAGTAGCCATCCCTTTTGGGATTAAAAAATTACGGGCATATCCGTCCTTAACCTTTACAATATCGTCTTTTTGTCCAAGAGTCGTAATATCTTGTTTGAGTATTATTTCCATTAGTTATCTCTCCTCAATTATTTTAACAAATCTGTAACATATGGGAGCAGAGCCAAGTGACGTCCACGTTTGATGGCTGTTGCAACTTTCCTTTGATATTTCAACGAAGTACCGGTAATACGGCGTGGTAATATCTTACCTTGTTCGTTGAGGAATTTTTTTAGGAATTCAGGATCTTTATAATCTACGTATTTTATTTTGTTCTTCTTGAACCTGCAATATTTCTTCTTTTTAATGTCTACCGTTGGCGGTGTAAGATATCTGATTTCTGATTGATTCTGAGCCATAGTTTATTCCTCCAATTTTTTTTCAGGTTTCTTTTGACTTCTCTTTTTATTAGCGTATCCAATGGAATACTTGTCCATCCTAAAGGTTAGGAAACGAATAATGCGTTCATCACGACGATATTCAACTTCTAGCTTATTGATGAATTCTGCATTTGCCTTGAATTCGATAAGGTTATAAAAACCTGTCGACTTTTTTTGGATGGGATAAGCCAGTTTACGCAGGCCCCAATCTTCTTCGTGCACGACTTCACCGCCTTCTTCGACGATCAGTGCTCTGAATTTCTGTACCGCTTCCTTCATCTGCTGTTCAGACAAAACGGGAGTTATAATGAAAACGGTTTCATACTGATTTGACATAATTTAATTGTTTATTTGTTTAAAATTAATCAGGTCGCAAAAGTAGAAACTTTTTTCAAACTCAGCAAGCCTGATTCATATTTTTTATTCAAATTCTGTTACATACCTTAAATAACCTATTCAATTCAATTTTATTATCTGTGATAAGGGTTGTCAATATTGGATATTACATGTATTGAGCGCATTAATAGCCATTCAATTTCACATAGTAAAACATTAAAAAAGAAAAAAGCAATACACTTTATTATATGAATGGATTTTAATCTCCCAAATCCCCTTTTTTAAAATTAAACCTATTAATACACATGAATTTAAACTGGAACTAATTAAATCGAAAGGTGAAAATGTGTTTGGAGTGTTAGTCCTTAAAATTGCAAATAATTTAAACATGGAATAACTATTAAATTTGTCAATTTTATCTAAATGCGTCCAAAGAGAACCTTCGCTAACCAAACAACCAACTGCTTTTTGGCAGGAGTGAGGCGGTGTCTGTGTATTTGTACGATACACCTCTGAAAATATTTATCAAATTTCAGGTGCATTTTCCAACAAATACTTTTCGGCTTCGAGATTCCACAATCCGTTGTTTTTCTTTACCAACCGATCAAGCTCTGCAAAAAATGGATTGGTCTTACCTTTGTCAGCAAACTCTTGAATTGCCGTGAGCTTTAGCGATTTATTTGTATAAATTAGTTTTTTTCCACCAGTAATTTCAGGGAGATGCAATGTAGTTTCAATTACAGCATCCAAACCACCAATATGAGTTACTAAACCAGCTGGATCAAGGCCTTTAGACATCATATCAAGTGCTTCCTCCATATCGTTATTGTTGCCACCGCTGGTTCCAACAATATGGGTAAAATTATAGTGAACACTATAAAAATTAAAGCTTGCTTTAAAATTCGGATCGCTTGGGCCAGCAAAGAAATTAAGACAGCCATCAAAGGAAAGAATAGCATCAGCCTGCTCAATTACCGAGGAAACCGGAGCAAATACAAACACATCATTATAGCCTTTTCCATCGGTAAGATCAAGCAATCCTTTTGCAGGATTATTCAGGTTTTTAGTATTAAAATATTTCAAGTCGATGCCATTTTTTGCAGCTTCTTCGGGTGAAAATAGCGATGAAGCACGATCGAGCCTTGTTTGGTCGATATCCGTAACAACGATCATGGCTGGTTTACGATCCTTACGATGAATAGCATAATTTATGGCAGCCAATCCCATTGGACCCACTCCGGCAAGTATAGCCATATTTCCGCCTTCCGCAATTTCCATTTGATGGACATAGGAACCTGGTGTGATATGGTAATTTGCATGCATGGCACCAATTACGCATGATAATGGCTCAGCCAAAGCAGCAGGATAAAATCCGTTTCCTGTAAAAGGAAGCAGGCAGTTTTGTGCCATCACCTCGTTTGGAATGATAATGTATGTAGCATCGCCGCCGATAAAACGATACGAATAGCCTGGCGCACTCAAAATGCCTACCGGACCATCGGGATAATTAATTGCTGGTTGAATAGAGAACTTCATTCCTGTTTTAAACTGATGTTTCCACTTTACTCCAACTTCCACAATTTCACCACTAAACTCATGTCCAATGATGGTTGGTTTATGAGCTACATCGTTGGGTATGCGTTTGTGATCGGTTCCCTGTTTTGCAGCTTTATAACTCGACATGCAGATACTGTCGCATATGACATGTGCCAATATTTCATCGTTTTTTATTTCTGGTAGTTCAAATTCATCCAGCCTGAGATCATTTTTTCCGTAAATGCGGATTGCTTTTGTTTTCATAATTTATGTTTTTTAGAAGTTAGACGATAGGATGTAAAACTCTTACAATTGAATGTCCAGTTTTCCCCACTTCTCACTTTTATTTCTTATTTCAACATCTCCTGACCACCAGTAACAGGCACAGCCTGACCAGTTTCGTATTCCTGTTCAATGATATAATAGATGGCTCGCATTACATCGGTCACCTCGCAACCACGATTTGCCGGCACTTGCTTTTCGTAA
Source organism: Bacteroidales bacterium (assembly GCA_038213375.1). Lineage (GTDB taxonomy): Bacteria > Bacteroidota > Bacteroidia > Bacteroidales > JAAUTT01 > JAAUTT01. The sequence continues at coordinate 23,872 of JBBQTB010000039.1, forward strand.
AATGCTTTTACATCGCCGATAGTTTTAGCTCCAGATACTTTCCCTGCTTTAAGGTATTGCACAAACAATCCATTTTCAGGATCGCTCCATAGTGGACCATCGAAAAAATTGCCGGGGCAAACGGCATTAACTTTAATTTTATAAGGCATCAATTCGAGTGCAAAAGATTGAGTCAATCCTATTCCTCCGAATTTTCCACCGGCATAGGCAAAGTTCTTGTTGCTGCCTTTCAACCCCGATTTTGAATTTATCTGGATGATGTCTGTAAAATATCCCGGTTTATGTTTGGCCTGAAGTTTCATTATTTCCGAGGCGTACTTTGCGCACAGAAAATAGCCGGAGTAATTTACTTTGGTCATCAGTTCGAACGTCTCGGGAGACATCTCGTCCAGCCCTCCAGCCCTAAGAATACCGGCATTGCTGATGAATACATCAATACCACCAAATGTTTTTATGGTTTCGGCAATCAGATTTTGCACCGATTGGGCATTGGATACATCTGCTTTGATAAATACAGCCCTGTTCTTGCCAGCTTTAGCATTAAGTTCTGAAACTATTTCTGCACCTTTTGCATCGTTTAGATCGGCAATTACCACATTGGCTTTTTGATTCATGAGAGCTTCGGCTATTCCTGCACCAAATCCCTGAGCTCCGCCTGTTACTATAATCACTTTATTAGCAACTCTTCCGTCTGTGCCATTACCTTTCGAAATTTGGCGACGGTAATTTTCCACCTCCCAGTTGTCAATAAATGAGATTTCAGTTTCGTTCAGAAATTTTGGCCCCCCGAAGTTGTCACTCAGAAAACTAATCTTCATCAGATCTTCAAATACATCGAGAGCAATTTCAGCCGATTGGAAATTGTCCTCAACGGCCACAAATCCCAAATCTTTTAAAACAATTATTTTAGGCGGATAACCAAACGTTTTTTTGTAGTCATCTAATTTTTGTTTGAATTCAGAAACAGCTTCTTCAGGATTTGTTGTCTTCTCAAGATATATCGCTCTGGCTTTGCAATAAACGATAATATCCGGTGAAAAAGGTAGTGAAATTTTATTAAAATATTCATTACTAGCATAAAAATGCTTTACTAATTCGTTATGTCGAATAATAACTGTTTTAGGACTGTCTTCAGTAAGCATCATACGGATTGCTGGCAGGATGCTTGTAATTTTGCTATCAATAGGTAGTGTAGTTAAATCGACCGGTTTTACGATTTTCGATTGAAGGGTAGCCATGATTTTGTCATAGATTGAACGGATTTTTTCAACCGAATCGGCAGCAACAAATATTCCATGATTTTGTAGAAAGATCACATTTGGCTCACTTTGATTTTTTAGCCGATACATGGCAAGGTCTTTTTCTATACGTTTAAAAAGCACATAACCAGGGTCCGTATAGGGTACAAAAAGTACATCGTCACCGAACAATTCTATGGTTAGTTTTGCTGCATTCTTAGAACACATTAGTGCATTTACCAATGTTGGATGAGTGTGTACCACAAAATCATATCCAATCATATCATGCAGTGATGTTTCAACTGATGGGCGCAGCCCTTTTTCTGGATAGGCGGAGGCGCGGAAAAGGTCGGTTTTTATCTGGTTCTCACGTTCATCAGAGCTTTGGCTATATTGCTTACTTGCAATATCTTTTAATTTCTCACGTTCGAGAACAGCAAATCCATTTTCGGAGATGTCGGACAATGTTGTTCCGCTAGCCTTCACCCAGGTGTGTTTTTCGTCCTTATATGAAGTGTTTCCGCCTCCGGCAATGACAAAATCCTTGTCCTTCCCGTAAAACCGGGAAATCTCAATAAGTTGTTGAATGGCTAATTTCATTTAAAGTAAATTACTAATTATTAGGTGTTAAGAGTTTATAAACTTTTCAATGACTGCTTTTCCCAACTCAACAAAGTAGCCTTTTTTGGAAATATAGGGTTTGCCGGTATCGTCAACAAATCCTCCCATACATTTCGCTCTAAGGTATTGATGGGCAGCAATAACGCATGCTCCCTCGAATGAAATTGTTTGCAACTCCTTGTCGAGTGCCTTTTTGCCACGCGTATCGCAGGTTAATGGGAACATCTCTGGCGCATTGTGTTCTGTTCCAAAGATGATTACAAAGCCTTTGTCATTAAAGAATTTCACAAAATCTTTCAAATGATTAAAATCGTTTCGTCCCGGGATGAGTTCTATGCAGGCAATATTACGTTTGGTTAGTTCGTTGTAAAGCTTTTCTTTATCGGCTTCATATTCGGTATATCCTCCGTTTTTATCATCAAGTAAAACCGGGTAACATGGAATTCCTCCGGCGGCAATAATAATTTTTATTACTTCCTCGAGGCTCATAAATGCTTTATCGTCTTCTTCCACAAAGGCTTTACCGCCTTTTTTAAGTAAATGGCCTCTGATTTCATTTTCGAGACCAGGTATATCATTGATATCGACCTTGGAATCAATTCCTCCATAAATCAAATTAAAAAGTTGTTTACGATTTGTGGCATCGGCAACCTTTTCGAAAACAGCAATACGTATTGCCTTGGCTATGTGACGTTCCCTAACCAATTCTTTTGCATATCTTTTTCTGATGTTCTGAAAGTCGAGTTTAATTCCAGCATCAATGCTTTTGAACCATTGATTAGCTTTATCAACCATAATATGAACCTGTTTCTGACTTTCGGCAACCACCGAACTGAGCTTTTTATCCAATTCTTTGGGTAGAATTAAAGGATTATTCAATCCCTTTCCACTAAAGTAGCAACGCCCAGGATTATTTGGATCGTTTACCCTGATTCCCTGAGATTGCTCTTCTTTTAAAAGACTTATAAATTCGATATTGAAAAGTGGAAAAATTCCGTAACGAATGGCGTTTTTGTAAAATTCAGAATATCCATTGGCTACGTAAAAGTCGTTTATACCCAGAACAGATATTTTTTCTTCCACCGCCATACCAAATAGTTGTAAGAAATCGGAAAAAGCGCTAAACGAATATGGCGTGTGAACATGTCCATTCACTTCATAGACGCTATTTTTCTTTAGAGATTTGTACCAATTAATCAAATCCAGAGGATTGGGGTAGTTTTGTAGTATATTCACGGTTAATTTTTTAGATTCAAAGTTTCATAATTCAATATATTTTTGAGATTTAGTTTCGCCACAGGAAATCATTAATTATTTACCAATTAATGGTTTCCTGTGATACATCACTTAAATCTTTTGCTATCCAATCGGCTTCTGAAAGTTCTTCAGAGGTAAAAGTGGTTGTCAGCCCAAGACATTTGCATCCTGCAGCTTTTGCCGCCTTAATACCATTTACAGCATCTTCCACCACAAGACATTGTTCGGGTTTTAACCCCAATTTCAATGCTGCTTTCACAAATATTTCCGGATCGGGTTTTTTATTTATCACCTCTAATCCGTTTATTGTGGCATCGAAAGTTTCGGCAGGAATGCCAATTTCACGGAGGTTAATTTCCATTTTAACCTCATCGGCACTGGTAGCTACGGCAAGTTTTAATCCTCTTTGTCTACAATTGGTAATAAATGAGATCACACCACTTAGGGGTTTTAACTTACCTTTTACCAGTTCGGCATATATTTCATAGGTACGGGTTTTATCCTGCTCAAGATCAAATGGGAAATGGTATTTTTCAGCCACACCGCCCAGATATCGGTTTTCACCAGTACCCACAAATGGTACAAAGTCTTCAGCTTCAACATAAACACAATGCTCGGCAAACATTCGTGTAGCAGCTTCGCAGATGAATTTTTCTGAATCGACCAACACCCCATCCATATCAAAAAGTACCCCCTTTATCGTCATATTGTTTATTTTTTTTGTTAGATATTTAGACTGTATGTTTTTAGGTCCAGAACATTTATACTATTCTTTGCCAACTCATAAAATAGTAAATGTTCTTTGTTCAGTTTTTTATTTTCCAAAATTTCCACCCGTCTAAAAAATTATTTCACCAAATCACCTACACCATTCAGCACATAATGAGGGCGATAAGGAAAATAGTCAAGCATTTCCCTTGTAGTTATACCGCTTAAAACCAGGCAGGTATCTATTTCAGATTCCACACCTGCAATAATATCGGTATCCATGCGATCGCCAATGATAATGGTTTCGTCGGCTGTACATTCCAGTTTTTTGCGGGCTATGCGCATCATCAATGGGTTAGGCTTGCCAATAAAATAGGCTTTCCTACCTGTCGACATCTCGATGGGCGCAATCAATGCTTTGGTAGCGGGAACAATCCCTTCTTCAACCGGTCCTGTAACATCGGGATTGGTGCCTATTAGCTTAGCTCCTCTAATTACAAGATTTACGGCATGCGCAATTTTTTCGAAACTATAGGAATGGGTTTCGCCCATTACCACATAATCAGGGTCGACGTTATTCATGGTATAACCAACATTATACAGGGCATTTATCAGACCTGCATCGCCAATAATATAGGCGCTTCCTCCCGGTTTTTGTGATGCCAGAAACGATGCAGTGGCCAAAGCGCTGGTATAAAACACTTTTTCGTCCACTTCGATGCCCATTCGCATCAACTTATCTTTCAGTTCTTTTGGTGTACGCTCACTTGAATTGGTAAGAAAGATAAACCGTTTCTCTTCTTTAATCAACCAGTCAACAAATTCTTTAACACCAGGTAACAACCTGTTTCCATGATAAATTACTCCATCCATATCGCAGATGAATCCTTTTTTGCTCTTAATACTTTCAATGATCTCTTTCATCTTTTTATTTCTACTCGTTAATCGTATCAAAGTTAATTCCTTTGCCTATCCGATCATAGAACATATAGCCTTTATCTACGATTTCTTTTTCAACGGCCGAATCGAGGTTACAAATATCTAAAAAGATGTCATGGATGTTTTGATTTAATTTATTGTGAAAATTAACATCAGCTAGATGCATTTTACCTGTGCTGTCAACTGCTTTAAAATAAAAGCCAAACATGGCAGTGAATAGAATCTTGTCATAAGGAAGATGCCGATTAAATCCCTGTAAAATTGCTCCAAAAAGGCGATCTTCGCGACTAAGTTTACGGGGAAGATCGCAACCTACCCGAAATATGGTGTCGCCAAGAGCTTTATTCTGAAATCGTTTGAGTAAATCATCAATATGAGATTCCAGATCATTCATAGAGAAATCGTTCGGATACATTTCGATTAATATATTAGCCGATTGCATCATGGCAGCCCTGGTAAACTGGTACAATTTTTTAACCTCGAGCGCTTGCCAAAGATAAATTAGATTGGGATCGTAAACATGCCCAATGTAGGCTACCGTGGCATGTCCTAAATTATGAATAAACGATTTACGATCAACCCATGCTTTCATATTTTCTTTTGGGGCAAGGCCTGAAACCTCTGGAATTGGGTTTTTAAATCCTTTTTTATCCAAAATTAAGGTGTTGTAAGGTTCTGCAAACACCTGCAATATATCTTGTTCCATATCTTCAGGTGTCATTAATGGGACCATTTTTCCAATGCTTGTTTCAACCAAACCAACATAATTATCCAACGGAAAAGTTTGAGGCAATAGCTCTTTAAGCTTGTCCTTGAAATATGTGTCGGCATTACGCATGTTTTCTGCAATTATAATATCGATGGGGCTTGCGGGACTCAATTGTTGTCTTTTTATAATACCTTGAGCGATAAGCTTGAGTGCATCCGGCAATCCTTGCTGTCCCACTGAGATGGCAATCACACTGGCCGAAGCAATTTCATAGGCTATATCTGCTGATTGATTCAGATGAATACCCCTGATATTTTTAATTTCGAGTATTTCGTCGGAAGTTTCTGATTTAACGATGACTTTATATGTTCGCCGGTGGTTAAGTTCGTTTATGATGGAATGGTTAATATCGATAAAAACCACTTCATAACCCGCACGGCTGAATAATTGACCAATAAAAGACCTGCCAATTTTTCCGGCACCAAATAATATCAGTTTACCCTTCGATGGCATTCATTTATTTTTAATTTGATCCATATAATCTTGATAGTAAGCTTTTATTTTTTCTGATTTTTCTCCGGGAGCCTTCTCGAAATATGTTCCTCCCAGGTAAAAGCAAGCAAAACCACCGGAGGCAATGCCCCATGCACAAGCTTCTATCAAATCAGGTTTTTGTTCAATCTGCATTTGATTTACAAAGGATGCCAGTATTCCACCAACGAAGTTATCGCCGCATCCGGTAGTATCTCCTGTCTTGTCGGGGTTCATTTTCAATTCATTTTTTACCTTTTCGGAAACAGGTAGTTGGCCTGCCGGAAGAGCTTTCATAGATCTGCCCGATGAATATAGCATGATTGGTTTTGCCCCATGAGTGATGATAACGGCTCCGGTCTTTTTATCAATGAAAAATTCCATTGCTCCTTCTATGGTTGATTTTCCGCTAAGACGTAAGGCTTCTTCATAGTCGGTAATAAGCAAATCAATGAGTTCGTATGAATGATCGTTTTCGCCCATTGGCCACTTTTTGTGTGGGTCTCTTTGTTCATTACGGAAATCATACACGGTATTTACGACAGTGAATCGCCCAAGCTCTTTAGCATGGAAAAGAACTTCCTGCAAATGATCGTGGATATTAGGCACCAATGCGGTTCCTCCAAACACACAGATATCGGCGGCAAAAAATGATTCATCAAGGTGTTCGGGATAGAAATCCCAGGCAGCACCTATGTTGTTGATAAAGATTCGCTCGCCATGCCCTTCCGCGAAATCGGGATCGGAAATTACGTTAGTGTAAGGCGTAGTGTTGCTTGTAAGTGCAAAATTACTGATGTCAAGCGGTGTTTTAGATAAAAGCCTTCGAAGATTTATGCCATTTACATCGTTGCCCATAGCTCCGTAAAACAGCACTTCCGTTTTAAGATGATATGTTAATTGAGCAGCATGTATAAGAGCCACAATGCATGGGCCTCCAATATTGTAGGTGTCAGGAGCCTTACGGCCGGAAACTTCGAATAGTACTTCTTCAACAGTTTTTCTCGCAAATTTTTCAAACTCATTGGTGAATACTAATTTGCCGGGAGATAAACCCCCATCTCCAGCATTTTTCGACATATAAGACTGGATTGCCTTGTCGGAAAAGCGAACATTGTTATAGAGGTTATCAATGAGAGCGCATCCAGTGCCTGCAATGCGTATTTTTCGTAGCATTCTTTAGAGGTATTTGGCGTAATCGGACACTAATAAATTCAAAGGTGCTTCGTTTTCAGTAATTACCGGAAAACGACCTATTTCTTCGAGGAAACAATTGTCGTTGGAATCATCGTTAACTGCCGACACCTCACCAACAAGTACTTTTCCTTTTCCTTCTTCTCCATAAAACCTATGATAAACATATGGTTCCAGGCAAATACTTTCACCGGGTTTCAAAATTATTTTTCCTCCCGCGTTTATGGTGTTAAGTATTCCATCAACTTTCAAAGTCACCGATGAGGATTGATCTAATTTTTCCTGATCATTTGCCATATACAACTCTAACACTAGGTTTCCACCTCCTCTGTTAATGATATCTTCCATTTTTTTCCAGTGAAAATGCATTGGAGTTTCCTGATTTTCTTCTACAATCATTATTTTTTCGGCATAAGGCTTTTTGTCTCTTTTTATATTGCCATTACGAATTGTAAATAGAAATAACCCTCTTTTATAGAAGTCACCGCTTCCAAAATCAGTGATGTCCCAGCCCATCATATTTTCAACTACTTCCTCCACTACCGATTTGTGTAAAGTCCAATCAGCTGGTGTCCAATGTGCCCATGCGGGTAAGATAAAGCTCCTGATTGCCATAAATTCCTTGGCATTTCGGATAATCTGATTGATTTCACTACGTTTCATAATGTATTTAAGGTTAGTAAATGTTATTTTGAATGCAATTTAGTGAATTTAGGGTTCTTAAAAATTAATCTTATCACCTAATTTTATAATTTTTTACCATAATAGGGTAATAAAGTTCGGTTGTACATTAACTTAATTCAACCAAGCATAGTGAAAAAGTAAGGGTTTTCAGACTATTCAATTTTTTAAACGCCTAATTTATTTCGTTTCATATGCTCAGCTATACTCCAGTTGGTTTCGGGCACATGACCTGTAAGGGGTACAATACGCTCGTGTATGGCATCGAGTATCCAGCTTTCTTGTGGAAAAAAATATTCTTCCATTTCATAAGCCGGTGTTATCCAGTTTCTTGAACCAATTACTACGGGAGGAGCGTCGAGATCATCAAATGCAAACTCGGTGATGTTCGAAGCAATATCGCGTAAATACGATCCGCGGGCACATGCATCGCTTGCTAAAACTATCCGGCCGGTTTTTTTAACAGATTCAAGTACCAAATCGTAGTTAAAAGGCACTAAACTACGTGCATCAATCACTTCGGCAGAAATACCGTATTTTGCCTGAAGCGTCTCGGCTGCTTTCATTGCCAAATAAAGTGTTGATCCAACCGTAAGGATAGTAAGATCGGTTCCTTTGCGTTTGATATCTGGCTCACCAAATGGGATTTCATAATATCCTTCAGGAACACCTCCTTCGTGGAATTGTTCGCCAAAGTCGTAAACCCGCTGGCTTTCGAAGAAAACAACGGGGTCAGTTCCCTGAAGTGCGCTGTTCATTAATCCTTTTGCATCGTAAGGAGTTGTCGGAAAAACTACTTTAAGACCTGGAACGTGTGCGATAAGCGACGACCAATCCTGTGAATGCTGGGCGCCGTATTTTGAACCTACTGAAACCCTTATAACAACTGGCATTTTTATAAGGTTACCGCTCATGGCCTGCCATTTTGGTAACTGGTTGAATATTTCGTCGCCGCAGCGTCCAATAAAATCGCAATACATAATTTCAGCTATTACTCGTCCACCAGCCATGCCGTAACCAATAGCAGTGCCAACAATGGCGCCTTCGGCAATTGGTGAGTTAAATAAACGATGGTAAGGAAGAGCTTCGGTTAAACCGCGATAAACGGCAAAGGCGCCACCCCAGTCACGGTTCTCTTCGCCATAAGCCACAAGAGTTGGATCCTTATAGAAGCGGTCAATTACTGCTTCGAAAATGGCGTCACGGAACTGGAATAATTTGGCTTTCGAAACTGGTTTTCCATCTTTGTCGAGATGAAAGCGCTCCTTGTTCTTGAGTGATTTTACCCGGGGATTTTCTTCGTATGTCAATAATACTTCGGGTTCGCGATCGTCAAATTTATCTACCGAACCATTCGAGAACATCATTTCGGCGATAGCTTCCGGATTTGCAACCATGTTTATTCGTGGAGATATCTTATCGTCAATTGAAAGTTTCAGTATTTCTGTAATCTCATCGATTATTCCGTTACGAAGTCCTTCGAGAATATCCTGTCCTGCAATTTTTGCTTTCACCAATTCTTGCCCATATCCTAATATAGAATCCACTTTCTGCCATGCTTCCACTTCTTCTTTACTTCGATACGACGAAGCATCTGAAGGAGAGTGTCCGCTATACCGATAAGTGAGTGTATCAAGTAATACCGGGCCTTTTTTATCCAGAAGGATTTTCTTTTTGCGTTTAAAGGCATCGATTACTGCCAGAGGATTAAATCCATCCACACGCTCGGCATGCATCATATCGGCGTTTACACCTGCTCCAAGACGCGCAACAATTCCGTATCCCATGGTTTCGCCGGTGGTTTGACCTCCCATACCGTATTGATTATTCATACAGTTAAAGATGATTGGCAAACCACCCCGATGAGATTCTTCCCACAACTGTGTATATTGATCCATCGTGGCAAATGATATTCCTTCCCAAACAGGTCCGCATGCCATGGAAGCATCGCCAATGTTACATACAACAATGCCGGGCTTTTGATTTACTTTTTTGAAGAGGGCCGCTCCAACAGAAATATCGCCTGAACCACCCACGATAGCATTATTTGGATATACGCCAAAAGGAGTAAAGAATGCGTGCATCGATCCGCCTAATCCTTTGTTGAAACCGTTTTCGCGGGCAAAAATTTCGGCCAGCGTTCCATATAGTAGAAATTTAATAGCCAGTTCTTTCACATTACCTTTGTGACTTTTTTCAACAACTGCAAGAACCTTTCCTTTGAAATAATCGTTCATAACCTTCATCAGATCCACATCCGAAAGCTGATGAATGGCCGAAAGACCTTTGGCAAGAATTTCGCCGTGGCTGCGGTGCGATCCGAAGATATAATCATCTACAGTAAGGTTATAAGCCATACCAACTGCCGATGCTTCCTGACCTATCGAAAGGTGGGCAGGCCCCGGATGATTGTAGGCTATTCCACGATATTCGTTTTTGATTTTAATCTCGTTGATCATGTTTTCAAATTCGCGGATAACAACCATATCTCTGTAAATGCGAACAAAATCGTCATTCGAGAAATTCTTCCTCTCGTCCTCTATGCTTTTACTGTATTGATTTAAAGGAATGGTTCCAAAGGTTAGTTTACCTGATTTCCGAACATCTTTTGGGTCTATAAATAGTGACTTGGGCATACTCTTATAATTTTATATTTTTGATTTTATATTTTTTATTTCAAGATTTATGTTTTGGGAATCTTGAAATATTTGAATTATATCGTTTCGTTAAAATTTTCAATCTGGTTCTTAATCTCCCTCAGGAATAGTGTAGCCGGACCTCCATCAATGGCTCGATGATCGTAAGTAAGCGACAAACCAATAACAGGAATAAAGCCGAAAGCTCCGTTTCCTAAATCGGCTGGTCGTTGAATGATGGTATTTACACCTAAAATAGCCACCTGGGGCAAATTGATGATAGGGGTAAATATCTCAACACCATAATTTCCCAAATTTGAAACGGTGAAAGAAGCTGCAGTGCTCGATAATACTTCCGGGTTCACGCTGCCTTTTTTGCACTGGTCGGCCACTTCGCGCAGGCGATTCGACAATCCTTTTAATGATAGATCGTCCACATTCTGAATCGATGGTACCATCAAACCACGAGGCGTATCAACTGCCAGTCCGAGGTGTACTTTTTTAAATGTCCTGATATTATCACCTAGAAAATGACTGTTTGCTTCGGGATATTTTTCCAGCGCACGGATAACTGCAAAGCAAATCATATCGTTCAGCGTAATATTGAGGTTGCTGCCCTTATCCTTCTCAGCTTTCACATTATTTCTAAGAGCGATCAATTTTCTTACATCCGCACTCATGTGGTGAGTAAGCTGCGCCGAATTGCTTATGCTTTCGTACATGGCTTTAGCAATGATTTTGCGAACATTCGACAGCTTTTTAACATCCGAGTCTCCTTCAGAGAAAAGTATGCTGGCAGTTGGCGAAACGTAATTATTTATTATTCGTTGTTCGCTGATCATTGTTCGTGCTTCAATAGCCCCTTGAGTTGGAGCAATTCTTGTGGCTGACTCAATATCTCTGGCGATAATTCTGTTATTAGGGCCACTTCCCTTTATATTGATAAGATTAACTCCTAATTTTTCAGCCATTATGCGGGCCCGGGGCGAAATTTTTAGCTTACTATCCGATGATTGAATCTCCATTTCGGCTGTAGTCTGGGGGCTTGAAACATTTTCGCCATTGCTGCCGGCTGCTATCTGCGGGTTGTCAATTGTTGTTTTTACACCCGGCCGGAAAGGTTCGGTTGCTTCTCCCGGTTTACCTAGTACACCAACGTTCGCGAGTACTGGAACCTCTTCGCCTTCATTGAAAAAAATGTCAAGCAAAACGCCATCTCCTTCAGCTTCTGTTTCGAATGATGCTTTGTCGGTTTCATACGTAAAAAGTACATCTCCCTTTTTTACCGTTTCACCTTTTTTCTTAGCCCACTCAGTAATGATGCAGGTTTCAACCGATTGACCCTGCTTGGGCATAATTACTGCTATTGCCATAAATAATCTTTATATATATTTTGTAATTCATTCAGGTTAATTACATGTTTATCATAAATTGAAAATAGCATATGCTTAAAAATAAGCACTTTTTATGAAAACTTGTAAATACATGTTAATAAAAATAAAAAAAATGTGTTTATTTATCCTTATGTTTATTTACTTTGCAAATATAAAATATAAACTTGTTATTACAAGTTATGAAATAAAATTTATTTGATAAGTTACAAAAATGGAAACTAAAACCAACATTCCTCATTATCGGAAACTATACGAAATCATTAGAAAACAAATTGTTGATGGCGTTTTTAATGAAGGAAATTTATTACCTTCTGAAAACGAATTGTGTGCACAATATAAACTAACCCGGCCAACCATCCGACATGCACTTGATGCACTGGCTAATGAAGGACTTATTAAGAAGCACAAAGGGAAGGGGAGTATTGTTTCAAATCAACCAAAAGGAATTGGTATTTTATCCATTGCAGGAACAACTTCAGCCATTGGAAGCAATAAACTTGGCACCACAATCCTTTCGAAGCCACAAATTATTCAATGGCCACAACCATTTATTTTTCCTTTGTCAGAAATTGAATTACAATCAGGCTGTATTTATATCGAACGGTTAAGATTAGTCGATAATATTCCTCTTTTTTATGATCTCAACTATTTGCCCAATATTCATCTCCCCAGGTTTATATCCAGAAATTTCGAAAACAAATCGTTGTTCGATATACTTCGGAAGTTTTATCAAATTGAAGTAAAGGGGGGCGAACAGAAATTGCGGGCTACGCTAGCTAATAAAATTATCAGCGATTACCTTAAAATTCCCATCAACAGCCCAATATTGCAGTTAGAAAGAAAGATCAATACCAATAGACCAGAGTATAGTTTTTATTCGTCAATATTCTGCAATACACAGGATCATACTCTTTACGGAACCTTCTGAAAAATTGGTAAGTATCGCTTTCTTATGTATATTTGCATAACAACAGAGGTTATCCAAAATATCTGCCATGACAAAGAAGCATAAATTCGACAATCTTTTAAAAGGCCAACTCCCCACGGACAGGGTTATTTTCAATCCTATATTAATGCATTTTGCTGCCAGGTTGAATTATATAACATTTGAGACATTTGCTTTAGACTATAATGCGCTGGTAGAATCGAATATGAAGGCAATGGAATTATTCGATACCGATTTGGTGAGTCTTATTTCGGATCCATTTCGGGAAGCTTCTGCCTTTGGTGCACATGTGGTATTTATTGATGAGGGCATTCCACACTGTTTGCATATCGTTAAAACAATCGACGATGTAATGGAGTTGAAACGTCCCGATGTTTACAAATCGGAACGGACACTTGACCGGATAAAAGGGGCTGAGTATTTTCAGAAATTGTTGTATGGGAATGTCCCCCTCAACGGATGGGTTGAAAGTCCTTTAGCGGAAGCCTGCCACTTGGTTGGCACTAGTGATATGCTGAAGCAATTGATGACTGATTCTGATTTCTCTAATTTTCTGTTGGATAAATGTTTGTTAACTGCTAAGGACTTTGCATTGGCTCAGGTTGATGCCGGTTGCGACATGATAGGTATAGGCGATGCCATTTGTTCCCTGATTGATAAAGACATGTACGATGTTTATGTGAAAGATAAACACATAGAACTCATCGAATATATTCATTCAATTGGTGGTGCGGTTAAATTGCATGTTTGCGGAGACATCATCCATTTGCTGGAATCGTTTAAGGACCTGAAAGCTGATATCATCGATATTGATTCGATGGTTGATCTGGATAAAGCCCGCGACATTTTGGGTCTCGATGTGGTGTTGTCAGGTAATATCAATTCAGTTGACATTCAGAATAAATCGAAAGACGAAGTTTTTCAGGTGTCGAAAAGTTTGGTGGATAAATACAAAGCGACCAAATATATTCTTTCTGCCGGATGCGAGATTGCGGAAAATACACCGCATGAAAACCTGATGTCGGTTAGAGAGTCGACCATTTTTTAAATTTCATTGATGCAAATCGGGGGACAGTCCGTTTTTACGGTATTCTCCAACAATTAATTTTACCATCAGGCTATAAGATCGAATTCCATGTTTTTGTCCGTTTGCCTTAAGAAAGTAATCGTAAAAAAAACTGGTAAAAGTGCTTATAGGATTGTAAAATCTGCTCCAATAAACTCTATTCGCTTCAATGTCAGTCATCACTCCCTTGCTAATATCCTTGCGCAAACTAAGAAATGCTTCTTTATTTGCTCCTCCAAGCGAATTCATGGCATAACGCATGGCCATGAAATATCCTGAATACTGAAATGATGGATTGGAATTAGACCTGCAAGCAAGAAACGATATGTAATTGGCTTCATCTTCGGGCGAAAAGCCCAACTGATGTGCCATTTCATGACAAACAGTAGCCGGAAGCAAATAGGAGGGAGGATCCATATTTACAATGGCCTCGCCTGTAAAAGGTATATAGATGCCACTTACACCCACCATCGACATTAATTGAGGAACTAAAACTATTTTTACTGATAGTTTTTTGTATTCAAATTTCGGGTAGGTTTTAGCCACCTCGTCAAAACCTATCAAAGCTTTTTCGATGATTTCCCTGTGGCTCATCGGTAAAACTGCCGGGCGAAGCTCATCAATTGTTAAAAGATTTCGACTTTCGTTGGTTAATTGAATTAATTTTCGACAAACATCTTCCAGTTCGGTAGTGGTAATGTTAGACGGATCGATTTGCACAATTTCCGAAACTGCCTGACGATGATAGTTTAATCCCCAAAGCGACATAAACAGAAAATAGGATACCGAAAATATCGCAAGTCCCAGAGTTATGCCATTCCATATAAATTTGCCAAATCGCAGTTGCTTACGTTTGATTTTTATTGACTGCCTCACAATCCATACTATTGGGATCGCGATAAGTACAAACAATAAAATTTGCGCAAGCGGCAGAGGTATCCATCCAAACAAGGTTCGAAGAACAAACACAAAGCCTTTGTATATGTTTTGGGAATAGATATTCTCAATCCGATTGTGGTTGCGAACAATGATGTTAAAGACAATGATTTGAATGGGGATAAAAATAATTAAACCTAATCTTTGGTTATTTATGGTGGTGTTTTTTATCCTCATTTTGCAAACTTTTAAGCCTGCGTTAACTCAATATCGTTCAATTGTTTTTCCAATCGCTCCAAATCAGTAAATACTTTGGATTCGGGTTTAAAATTGGAAAATAAACTTCTATAATAGGATATTCCTTCGTTTAGATTCTTCTGAAACAACCTGAAATATTCCAATTGTTTGTCGGCGATTGGCTTTATCGTTTCGTCAAGTTTATTTTTAAGATATTCCACATACATCTGAAGTTCTTTCACAAACATGTGAGGACGGTTTTTGTGTTTCATCAGATTGGTTCGCCCATAAATATGATCGACCATTTGCCTGAGCGTATATGTTTGGTCGAAATATGCCAGATTTGGTCCCGGACATATGGTTACGCCGGTCCCATGATTTTTAAGGTCGATATTATTTACCATTAATGCTGTAGTGGCAAGGCCTACGCAAAGACAAGCCTTTTCCACTATTTTATTAAATTCGTTTTGGTATTCAGTTTCAGGTAATTGTTTATCCTGAAGTTGTTTTATTTTCAGCTTTTGATAGGGTTTGGATGCTGTGCAAATAGGACGTTCAGTAAACTCCGTATTGTAAACCAGTTTTCGTTTGGTACAAACAAATCCTGGCGAACCGTTGCGTACATTTTCCATTTTTTCAATGTCCTTGGAGTTGCCACGAATACTGTTAAATGGAACACCAAGGGGTGATATACCACTCAGATAATAATCATCTTCAGTACCATCACACAAAAGTTTTATGGTTTCTTTGTCGACATTGGAGGCTTCGGGAACTAATAAAAATGGTGATCCCCATCCAATGGAATCCAGACCATAATAATCAAGCAAAAACGAATGTTCTTCGGCTGTGCCCACTCCACCTTGCGCGGTTATTTTAAATCCAGGCGCATTTTCAGGACATACGCGGTTTTGTTCTTTCAAAGCGTGGGAATAAATCTCAAACAATGATTGTATAAAAGTTTCGCGGCTGTTTTTAAATTCTTCAAGAATGGGGCCCATCAGATATCCCTGGGTTGCAAATGCATGTCCCCCACAGTTTAAACCCGATTCAACCCGATATTCCGATACCCACAATCCTTTTTTGGCGAACATCTTACCCTGCACAAGAGCCGAACGATAATCGCTTACTTTAAGGATGATTTTCTTTTTGATGACACCGGTTTCATCCGGATAGAAATCTTTAAATTTTTCGACATAGCTGTATAGGCGAGGACTCATTCCGGCAGAAAATACGATAGACGATGATAATTTACTTTCGCCAAAGCCACGGAGTGCCGCGTGTGCATCGTTATATTCAGGCGGAAGTTTTTCTCCGTCTTTATAATTTTCTCTATCAAGCTTGGTCATGATATTCACATCAATGCTTCCCACATGGAGATTTTGTTGAATCCATGTAATTAAGTCTTTTATGTTAGTCTGTTCCTTAAGCTGATTAAATTTAAGTTTGATTGAAGAAGCATCCGGCAACATTTCCATGTACTTTTCGAATTCGCTTCCTTTTTTCTGTATCGAATTTTTCAGTTCTTCAAATTTCTCTTTCACTATTTTATCAATCAAATTCAGATAAGCAGTGATGCGCTTTGCCCTGAAATCTTCAATTTTTTCGGAAATAGCCTGAAAAGGTATGTCTAGCTTAAGACTGTAAAATTCTCTCATCTTCTCCATAAGAATGTCGTCAGCCAGTGAAATTACCGATGGAATGCCATATTGGGCAACCTTCACCGGACTATCGATGGTATATCCAAGGCCCATTACAGGGATATGGAAAGTATGTGCTTGAAATCTGTTATTCATCTTTATATCTATACTTTTTTTGATACTAAAACCGACAATTCTTTTAAAGTATATTAATAAAATTAAAAGTTAATCCCGGCCTTCAAAAATTTTGAACGTGCAAAGTAAGGCTTTTTTATGTCATCTGATACCTAAAAACTATAGTTATTCGAATAGGAGGTCTTTCAAGTTTCTAATATCCTTTAATTTTGAATAAGATATGTTTTCGAAAAAATCGTAATACAGTGCAATATTTTGTTCAAATTAAGATTTTTTTTACTAAAATTCATAGTTTTGCAGGTGTAAAAAATAAAATCCAAATAGTATGTTTAAAACCAATGAATATTTCGATGGAAAAGTGAAATCCATTGCATTAGAATCTATTGAAGGCACAGCAACTATAGGTGTTATGGCTGCTGGCGAGTACGAATTCGGTACGTCATCAGTTGAGGTTATGACTATTATTTCCGGTCAATTATTGATTCAGCTACCTGGCGAAAAGGAGTGGAAAGTATACAAAAAATTCGAATCGTTTGAAGTCGCAAAGAACTCGAAGTTTAAAGTGAAAGCCTTTGAAGATACTCCTTACCTTTGTTTGTATAAATAATTTCTTAGCCCGGATACTTTTAAACCCACATTGCAGTTACAGCAAAACCACTGAAGTATGCGCCCACATCACACAAAAGGATTTGACCAGATAAAAAATCCGCTGGATGGATCAGATAATTAAACAAATAACATTGTTGACCAGAGTAGTTAACTAAATTGCAAACAAAATGACCTGAATATGGAATGTATTTTCGAAATATTTTTTAAGCAACAGGGTGAATAACCGCGATAGAGTGGGTTCAGGTAATAGGAAAATAACCACGATTGGGGTTATACAGATGTTAGGTGGCATTTAAAGAAACTGAAAGTGAGGACTATGAATAGGGTTTTAATTTTAATAATAATTATCTTGAAAAGTTTGCCTGTGGCTTCACAGGTTGATTCATCTATTTATTATAGATTAGATGTGATGTATGATTACAGCCCGATTAACACAAAAGATTTTGATGGGCTACTCAGGGCTAATAATTATCCACTATTTGACAACTTTAAATCAAATTGGGGTGTTGGTTTCTCAGTAATGCAAAGACCATTTATTGGAAAAGTAGTTTTTACTGGATTAAATAAGAAAACAATTGAAAATTCTGGATTTAAAAGTAAAATTAGTTGTAGTTCGTTAACGTTAGAGCTTGGCTGGGATTTGTTAAAGAAAAATTCAGTCAGTAGTCTTTATCCATACTTGGGTCTAAAAGCAATAATGCTTGATTATTCATTACAAGAAAAGACCAGCAGTGGTTTTAATACATTCTTATCAGATAGAATTTTAGAAAAAAAATTGTATTACTACTCAGGCGCAGTTGATATAGGATTTGGCTTTGAACATCACACATATGGAACACATACATTTGGAATTGTTACAATAGGAATAAATGTTGGTGCGTCAATTGATTTACGCGGTAGAGACTGGGTGGATACCGGAGTTGACACTAAATTAGGAAATGGACCGGTTATAAGTCAGTCATATTATCATATTAAAGCTATACTTGGGTTTGGGATTAAAAGATGTAAAAAATAAACGCCACCTAACACGCGTTATTAAATATTTGGGTTTTAGTGGTATGCCAAGTGCATCGCCCGCTGGCAAGGTTTCTGTCGGCTGATAGGGCAGTACGCACGAACTCCCCAACATTTCATACCGCCGATGTTATGGGCAACAGTTAAAAAAACACAACTACAATGGGATTCGATAAACAAATAACAGAAGATGCTTTGATTGCTTGCAGCAGACATTGTTGTATTTGTCATAAATTTTGTGGTTTTAAAATCGAATTACATCATATCATTCAGACAGCTGATTCGGGACCTGACACGTTTAATAATTGCATTCCATTATGTTTTGATTGCCATGCGGACGTAAAATCTTATAATCCAAAACATCCAAAAGGAAAGAAATATACAGAGACTGAGTTACATCGCCATCGTGACAATTGGTATAAAAAGGTTAGTGCACGTTCAGGTGCTATTTCGTCAAGTTCAAAATTTCTACAACTGGATAGAAATTCAATAGAGCGATTGACCGATCTACTCAAGGATAATCATCTGATGATATTTATTGTAAATAATGATTTTGTTTCAGGTTCATTTCCAGATGAGATTTATAGTCAAATATTTAGATTTATTACAGAGTGCGATTTACCAGAATCTGAATTTATCGATTCTGATTTAGAGGGATTAAAAGTAGAGCTTAAGGATTCATTTATTAAACTTGATAAATGTATAACAAAATACACTTTTGGAGCAGGTCCAGGAAGACAAGCTATACCTTATGAGTGGGAGACTGAACAGCCTGATAGATATGATGAAGCTTGTAAAATGTTTGAAAAAATTACTCTATTGGTAAAAGCAAATTATGATTCTTTGATTAAACTTGCAAGAAGAAAACTATTTGCAGATGAATAATGAAAAAATAACCGTTGCCTAACACGCGGTATAAAATATTGGGGTTTAAGTGGTATGCCAAGCGCATCGCCCGCTGGCAAGGTTCTTATCAGTTGATAGGGAAGCACCCACGAACTCCCCCAACATTTCATACCGCCAACGTTAGGTGGCATTTAAAAAACATAGAAACCAAACAATTACGATATGAATACTGATAGATTTAAAAATGAATATCCGGGACTTTCAACGATTTCCATAATCTTCAAGGTGATTGGAATTGTTACAATTGTATCTGCAAGCATAGGGTTTTTCTATGGACTCTCATTGGTTTATGGTTACGGAGAAGAAAAACAGATTGGAATTTATTTGATAATTTCATCACTTGTAAGCGGATTATTATTTTCTATTCCTTTTTTTGCTTTTGCCGAATTGATTAAGTTACTTGTCAGAATAGAGTTTAATACAAGAAAAGACTCAGATAACAATACAAGTAAAAGGATTGATTATTTAGTGAATCAACAAGAATCAGTGTCTTCAGATAAGTTTGAAATATCATTTGACGATTGGAAAAAAGATAATCCAACTAAGGGCTTGAACGATTATTATGCTTCGATGAAGAAAAAGTGACGCCATTAAATGATGAATAAAAATAAACAACACACAACACGCGCTCATAAAATATTGGGGATTAAGTGGTATGCCAAGCGCATCGCTCGCTGGCAAGGTCCTTATCAGTTGATAGGTTTGTAGCCACGAAATCCCCAACATTTCATACCGCCACCGTTGGCGGTCAGTTTAAAAAAAACGACTAGATGGATAACATAAAGGTTTTAAGTAAATTGTTAGATATCCAAACTGTAATTGCTGGCTGGATTCTAAGACTGATAATAATTATTATCTTGATTTTAGCTGGAATACATTTTAATGAGAATCCCATTGGTATAACAATTGTTATAATAATTGGATTGATATTAATGTTGTTAATTTCAAGAGATTATACATTATTATTAAGTTCATTAGGATTAATAGTTCGTAAAACCATTTTGGGTATTTGGAACAAAGACGAAATTATCGAGTATTCGAAAATTGAATCCATAATTTATACAGGTGATTATACTTTGAGTAAAGAAATATTTTTTGATTTAATGCTTGGAGATTTAGCACCTAATCCCAATTTTGTAAAAATAAAATTTAAAGACGGATCATTAAAAAAGTTTCGTTATTATATTTTTAAAAACAGAATTATAGATTTTGTGACCTTAGGGAATAATTTGATAAAGAAAAAATAAAACCGGCGTAAAACACGCGTTATAAAATATTGGGGTTTCATTGGTATGCCAAGTGCATCACTCGCTGGCAAGTTTCTTATCGGCGGATAGGGGAGTACCTAAGTCCCCAACATTTCATACCGGCACCGTTACCGCCAAGTGTAAAAAAAACAGACACACAGAGTTACTTAGTGTAAAATCATAGAAATTGAGTTGATTAATAACTGATAATTGACCGAATTTTGATAAATTTAGACCTTAAAATAAAGCTAAATGAAGTCTGACGAAATTAAAAGTTTGTTTTCTCAATTTGAAGCGGCAGCCTCAGACTTAGAAGGTGTTGAATGTTGGAGTGCAAGAGAATTACAAGATTTATTAGGATACAGCAAATGGGAGAACTTTGAGAAAGTAATCATAAAGGCTAAGGATGCTTGCAGGAATGCTGGAGAACTAATAGAAAACCATTTTCCTGACATCAGGAAAATGGTCGAGATTGGTTCAAAGACTGAAAGACTCGTAGATGACATTGCTTTAACTCGTTATGCCTGTTATTTAATTGCTCAAAATGGCGATAGCAGAAAAGAAGAAATTGCGTTTGCTCAAAACTATTTTGCTATACAAACTCGTAGAGCAGAATTAGTTGAACAACGAATTTTAGAATTTGAACGAGTAAAGGCTCGTGAAAAATTAAGCCAAACGGAGAAACAACTTTCAGGAATTCTATATGAACGTGGGGTTGACAACCAAGGATTTGCAATAATTAGGAGTAAAGGTGACCAAGCTTTATTCAGATTAAATACCCAAATGCTTAAACGTAAAATGGGGGTGTCTGATAGCCGACCAGTTGCCGATTTTCTTCCTACGATCAGTATAAAGGCGAAAGACTTGGCAGCCGAAATGACTGGATTGAATGTACAAAGCAAAGACTTAAAAGGACAAACAAAAATTGAAAAAGAACATATTGACAACAACCTTGCTGTTAGGAATATGCTCACGCAACGAGGAATCGTACCAGAAAACCTCCCACCCGCTGAAGATGTAAAGAAACTGCAACGGAAACTTGATGGAGACGAGAAAAAGCTATTGAAGGGTACTAAAAAGAAAAAATGACAAAATAAACACCAGCCACTAATCGAGTAGACTGCCCCTTCAGTTACTGACGGGGATAGCCTCTCACAGTTCCCGGAAATGATTTTTTTTTATAAATGTAAGAGAACTTGTATACCTTTGCCTCGATAGCAGTTAGCAAGTGACAGGTCGGTTGTTGGTGCTTTTTGCCTGTCTCACATTGCTGTTTCAAAGAAGTGTGTTTTATGAATTGGTGAAAGCAAGCCCTAACTTGCTATGCCCGCTTGGCAGCATATAAACAGGTCGTGGCAAATACTTTCCCGAACGGATGTCGTATTCAATTTGCTAATTATTTTTTATGGTATTCACGATCTCGCGGCGCTCGATACCTCTAATGCCTGCGGGATCTCCATAACTGTCCTTTTGGGATTCGTTGGGCTTCACAAAGATGCGATGCACTGGCCTGCCGAATAGTGCTTGCTTACCCAGACATTCATGCCTCATATCCCATTCCTGTTCGTCAGTACCGGATTTTGCCGTTTGGCTTCGTTACTCCCTGCGGTCGTGCTCTCCGCTTCGCTCCGGGACAGTGCATGGCAAGAAAACGACTCTAGTGATAAATAAAAACGATCTTGAGAAAAAAACGTAATTTTGAGGAATGAAATTAAACACAAAAAGCTATGCAAACTATACAGATAAAAATAAGTAATACCGACTTTCAAAAATATAACTTAGGTCGTAAGGAACTTAAATTTAGCGATTTGGTGGATTTGATAAGTAGAGAATATGCCAGAAAAGCACTTTTGGAATGCAACGAAATTGCAGAACAAGAAGGATTTTCAAAAATGACAATAGATGAAATAAACGCTGAAATAAATGCAGTAAGAGATGCAAAAACTCATTCTTGACACAAATGTTATTGTTTCTGCTCTAATTTCAAACTCTATCCCGACTAAGATATTATATGAATTAGTATTAACTCAAAAAGTTCAAACTTGTTTGTCTGATGAGATATTCGCTGAATATGTTGAAGTGATGAATAGGGGGAAATTCGCCAAGTATACCAATTTTAAGACAAAAGCGGATATTGTATTAAACAAACTTCGTGAAATATCAAGATTTTATAAAACCGACCGAAAACTGATATTTTGACAGACACAAGTGATAACAAATTTTTAGAATTGGCAGCAGTAAGTTCAGCAGACTATTTAATCACAGGAAACACACTTGATTTTCAAATAACAGAATTTGAATACACAAGGATATTGATCCCGAGAGAATACTGGGACAACTTTGACCCAAAAAAATAGCAAACAAAAATACCAGACACAGATGAAAATGAAGCCCAGCCCACAATCGAGTAGACTGCCCCGTCAGTAACTGACTGGGAGAGCCTCTCCCAGTCCCCGAAAATGATTCCTTTTTTATAAATGTAAGAGAACTTGTATACCTTTGCACCAATAGCAGTTAGCAAGTGACAGGTCGGTTGTTGGTGCTTTTTGCCCATCTCCCAGTCTTGTTTCAAAGAAGTATGTTTTATGAATTGGTGAAAGCAAGCCCTAACTTGCTATGCCCGCATGGCAGCATATAAACAGGTGGTGGCACATACTTTCCCCAACGGATGTAGGATTCAATTTGTTCCCTGTTTTTAAGCAGGTATGCATACAGTTCCTTCACGGACATACCGTCCACGCCAGCCGAACCTTTGTTCGACACCACTTGGCGATATGCCCTGATCACGTTTCTAGGGTTTAGTACCTGTTCAATCATCCGGTATTGTTTACTTTGTTTGCCCTGTTCCGCTTATAGCAGGGTTGGATAAACCTCCCTGTTGCATTTGGAACATGTTAATATTCAGCCCTTCACTAGCTCATTGAGACCTCCGTCTCTCAATGACGGCTCGTTTTACCCAGCTACTATGGCCTCTGCTGACTTCTCACCATTGCCAACACGTGGACGATTAGACCTCCCCTGGTAATAGCTTTTTCGTTGTTCATGCATTAATTATTTTTTATGGTATTCACGATCTCGCTGCACTCGGTACCTCCAATGCCTGCGGGATCTACATAACTATCCTTTTTGTATTCGTTGGGTTTCACAAAGATGCGATACACTGAGCCTGCCGAAGTGTGCTTGCTTACCCGGACATTCATCCTCATATACCGTTTCTGTTCGTCAGTACCGGATTTTGCCGTTTGGCTTCGTTAATCCCTGCGGTCGTGCTCTCCGCTTCGCTCCGGGACAGTGCATGGGTCGCCCCAAACCACCGTTCGACTGAGCTCACGCCTAAGCCTTTCC
Organism: Bacteroidales bacterium; assembly: GCA_038213375.1. Taxonomy (GTDB): domain Bacteria; phylum Bacteroidota; class Bacteroidia; order Bacteroidales; family JAAUTT01; genus JAAUTT01. Next base: position 47,798 of record JBBQTB010000039.1, read on the forward strand.
ACTTGCTAACTCTTCTGGCACGACCCCGTGAGTAAGGGATTTTTCACCCTCTGGAAAAATGAACACTTGCTGCTTGCTATATAGTTAATTGCCATCGCAATGCATGTTTCAAGGTTTTCCCTCTTATCAAACATTGTTGTATCTTGATAGGAAATCGCTTCGAAATCGGCAACATACCATACCACCAGCCCTAGTATCAATTCAAAAAACAACCTTGGCGACAAGATATTTTTTTGTTTGGAAATAGTTGTCTGAATAGTTAACTTTGCAAAATGGATTTTGAACGTGAAGTAATAGCCTATAAAAGATATTTTCTTGACTTTTATGAAGAGCAATCTGATAATGTTCAAGCTAAAATCGAGTGGACATTAAAGTTAATTACCATAACTCGTCTAGTTCCAGAAAAGTACTTTAAGCACATGGAAGGAACTAAAGGACTATATGAAATTCGAGTTGAATTTAGGAAAAATATTTATCGGATATTTTCATTTTTTGACCATGGAAATTTAGTTATTTTAGGGAATGCATTTCAAAAAAAGACACAGAAGACACCTAAGCAAGAGATAGAGAAGGCACTTAAAATTATGGAGGAATACAACAATGAAAAAAGTAGAAAATAAGAATTTTACCACTTTGGATGAGATTATTGATAAAAAATACGGTAAAAGAAGTGCTGCAAAGCGTGAAAAATGGGAACAAGAGTTTGAATCTTTTCGATTAGGAGTTTTACTCGAAGAAGCTCGATTGAAACT
>JBBQTB010000040.1:0-46848 GCA_038213375.1 Bacteroidales bacterium
ATATGGAATTAGGGCAGGTCAGGAAATTGCTCAATTTACACTTGAAAATATTTCGCTTAGCAGACAAACTGTAGTTGGTATTGAAGATAAAGAAGCAGTATTGGCTATACGTAAGTTAACCAGCGTGAATGCAGTTCCTGCCATTATAGCCTCATCGCAATCATTGTTAAATGTAATAGAAGCAAACCTAACTGGGGGTGCTGCTGGCAGCAGCGCAATTGAAATTGTTAACAATGAATCGCGTGGTTACCTTCGTGGTATTATTTCGTCAGGTTATGGTTCAGCTTTGAAACACAGGGGTGCTGTTGTAAGTGGTTCTTCAGTTACAGAATGGGTATCAGATGCTGTATTGAAATTAAACCCGAGCAGTTTGCTTTCGCTCAATCTTCCTATTGAAGAGACTCCGACTTATTTTGATAGTAACCTGGCCAATTGGCAGAGTACCGGAACGACAAGCGGTGGTGATGATTACAACGCCATTCAGGCAGCTATGAATTCGGGAAAAAGCACTGTTTATTTTCCTCGTGGAACATTTCATTATAGTAAGACTATCACTGTACCAGCCACTGTTAAACATATTATCAGCATGGGTGCTGAACTGAAATCGACTGGTGATATGGGAGGTAAATCTTTGTTTAATTTTGTTGGAGGTACCAGCAGCGATATTACAGTTATTGACCGCTTCATATTAAATACGACCAATGGATATAATATTGAAAACGGGTCACAACGAACGGTAGTTATAAAAGATATTGGAAATTGGGAAGGCGATGCCTATATAAATCATCTGGGTGCAGGGAAATTATTTATAGATGATGTCTCTGCAAGGGGCTGGAATTTTGTAAACCCACAAAATGTATGGGCGCGCCAATTTAACCCGGAAGGTTACGCAACTTATGCAATTAATAATGGTGGCAAATTATGGGTACTTGGGTTTAAAGTCGAAAATTCGGAAACCTTGTTTGAAACACGCAACGGCGGTAGTACTGAAGTTTTCGGTGGTTTTGCCTATACATTTGGCGACAGAGGTAAGCCTGCATTAATTAATTCCGGGTCAAAAGTTTCAGCTTCATTTTGTGGTACAACTTATACGAGCAATGGAACGTATAGTACACTTGTGAGTGAAACAAGTGGCGATGTTAATACTACACTGCCAATTGGCAGCGCTTATTTTGGACGTACTTTTAGTGTGCCTATGTATGTTGGGGAAGCGCTGGCTGCAACAGTACAATATAGAGTTAACGCTGGCGGAGGTGCTGATGGTAATTTTTCAGGGTACAATAATTTTTGGGGCAACACAGGGACATACTTTTCTAGCGACCCTATTGATGTTAGCGGTATAACCAATCCGGCACCTCAATCCATTTATCAGTCCGAAATCGATAATTTGGGCGCCGTTGGTAGCACTTTTACCTATTCCTTTCCTTATTTAAAATCTGAAAATAAATACAAGGTGCGCCTTCATTTTGTCGAACGTTATTTTACAGTAGTAAATGGCCGAAAGTTTAATGTTGATATTGATAGCATTCAAGTTCTAAAGGATTTCGATATTTTTGCTGCAAGCGGTGCAAAAAACAAAGCTATTGTAAAGGAATTTGATGTAATTTCTACAAAAAATGGAAAGATAGAGATTGTTTTTACCAATGTTGTTGACCGTGCCCTTATAAACGGTATTGAAATATTAGGCGCAGGCGTACCTATATCTAATTCGGCAAATGGCAACGGAAAAGTTGTTATGGAAAAATGGACAAATGTTGGCGGCAGTGCAATAGCTGACAATAATTTTGGATCAGCTCCAAACAGTACTGCCGATTTAACCAGCATAGAAATTCCGGTTAATGGCGGTAATAACTATGCAGTTCGTATTCGTGGGTATATTATTCCGTCTACTACAGGTGCTTATAATTTATACATTGCAAGTGACGATGAAGGCCATCTCTTGTTAAGCACCAACGATTTGCCTTCAAATACAAGTAAAGTAGCTTATGTTAGTTCTTGGACCAACTCAAGGGAATGGACTAAAGAAGCTAACCAGAAATCGGCCAATTTAAACCTGGTTGCCGGTACTAAATATTACTTCGAAGCCCTTATGAAACAAGGAAATGGAGGGGATAATTTGGCTATCGGCTGGACAGGGCCTGGTATTTCAACAGTTACTATTCCGTCGGGTGTCAATATAAATTCGTATGTAAGCCCAATTGTTTCAGGTACTGGCTTAAATGCTGAGTATTTTGATGGAATGGATCTTATAACGCTTAATACAACACGAACAGATGCAACTGTTAATTTCGATTGGGGAACTGGTTCATATGCTACGGGTAAACCAGCTAACAATTTTAGTGCTCGCTGGAGTGGTCAGTTATTACCTAAATATAATGAATCATATACGTTTACTACTACAAGTGATGATGGTGTTCGCCTTTGGGTGAATGGAACGCTCATTATTGATAACTGGACAGATCATGCAGCCACTGACAACACGGGTACAATTGCACTTACAGCCGGTTTAAAAGTTGATATTAAAATGGAGTTTTATCAGAACGGAGGAGCAGCTGTCGCAAAATTATATTGGAACAGCGCCAGCCAGGCCAAAGAAATTGTTCCTCAAATTCAACTTTATCCACTTTCTGGTTTAAAAAGTGCTAAGTCAATAGAAGAAACTATCGCTAAAAATACTGAAGAAAGTACTATATCGTTAAACGTATATCCTAATCCTGCTAATCAACAATTACATATTGAAAGTAAGGAGAACCTGGAAGAAGTTAAATTGGTTGATTTAAAAGGCAGCATTGTTTATCTATCTAAGCAAAATTCAAATCAAATTACGATAAACGTGAACGATTTTCCTGCCGGGATTTATTTTATCAAGGCAAAAACCAGTAAGCGAAATTTGTATAAAAAAATTGTTATTGATAAGTAATTACTTGTTGATTAAGTGTCCTGCTTTAATTGGCAGGATACTTTTTTTATTTACAACTATCTATAATTAGTAATCATCAGAAGGGAAAATATTGAGTCGTTTAAATTTGAAAATAATTAATATGAAAATTTTCTTTGTATCCTGTTATAGCATTTTCATGCTATTTGCTTCATTTAATCTTTATTCCCAGAGCAAGAACAACAGCACACAGGAAATTATTTACAAAGCACCTTCAAATGCACGAATATCCAACAAATACTCTATAAAGGTAGGCGAAAAAGATTGTCCAATATATTTTACCAATACACACAATGCCCATTACGCCTATTTTGATAAAAGGGAAGGTAAAACTACAATCTCGATAACTTCTTTAATTCCTGAATATTGGAAGTATGGAGTTCGCATAAATCCTTCTTCAAAAGGTATTGAAGCGATAGTTACTGACAATAAAATAACGTTTACGGTAAGTGAAATTGGAACGTATACAGTCGAGCGTGCAGATTTTAAGTACATTGATAAAGAAGAACAAGTTCTTGTTATTTCAATTAATCCACCCGATGAAAATAAATATTCGCCCAAAAATAAAAATGTAATTTATTATGGCCCTGGATTTTATTCGTCAAAGCATATTGCGTTGGAAAGCAATCAAACACTCTATGTAGCCGGAGGAGCAGTATTAAATATTGATGGTGGCATTTCGTGTAATAATGTGAAAAATGTAAGAATTTGCGGACATGGAATAATTAATACTTCCGCCATTTACGATTGGCAGCCTGCAATACAAATCGCAAATTCAGTTAATATTTCTGTAGATGGAGTTACAGTGATACCACAAGGTGATATGCCAAGTTTTATTCTGGATATTTCAACCTCGGATAGTATAACCATTAATAACTACAAAGCATTCGGTAAACGGATTAATAACGATGGTTGTACAAATTCGGCAGTTAGCAACCTGAAAGTTACCAATTGCTTTATCCGTTCAGAAGATGATTGTTTGGCGTTTTATGCACTTCAGGATGCAAAGTCGGACCTGTACGACAATAAAAATATTTTGGTTTCCGGTTGTGTCTTTTGGCCTTTAATGTCTGGTGTTTGTAGAATTGGTTCTAATACAATCTACTATCCACATTCTACGCAAGTTCACGGTTTAACTATTAAAGATTGCGATGTGTTACATATGCAAGACCATACCTCGTGGCCTTACGGATTTCTTTTAGACATGCGGGAATACGAAAGACCAATAGGTCTATCGTATGAATTCGAAAATATTTTGTTCGAAAACATCCGCATGGATAGAAGCGATTTTTTTGTCAATATCCATTGTGAACCTTCAAGAAGCGGAAAAATCCGCAATTTGGTTTTTAAAGATATTACAATCAACCAAAAGCCAACCCGTGAGATTTGTAACGATGAGGAATGGATAAGTGAAAATAATGCGCCAGGATTTACGTATATTGGCTGCAATGACTTGGATAAGATTGTTTTCCAAAACATTAAAATAAATGGAATACTTTCAAAAAGCATAAAAGATATTGGAGCTTCGCTTCATGGAGTAGTTTCAAGTCAGCAAACAAGAATAGAATTTAGAGATTCCAAAGGACAGTTACTAAATCTATCAAAATTTAAAATTTAAAAAAATGCACTATTTACCAAATTCAATAAAGGAACGCTTAGTTCTTATTATACTGCTTCTTCCCGTATTTTTCAGTTCGTGCAAGAAAGTACAAAAAGAAGATAAATTGCAGTATGTAAATTCCTTTATTGGAACAGCAGGCGCTGCCGATGCCGGATATGGAGGCACTATGCCTGTGGTGGCTCCACCCTTTGCTATGACCCAATGGACTGCAATGACTCGTGAATGTAAAATAGGCAAAACTTCGTACCATTATAACGACTCTACAATAATTGGTTTTATTGGTACACATCAACCGGCTATTTGGATGGGCGATTATGGTTCAATATCATTCTTACCTTCAAAAGGCAAATTAATAATCTCTGCTAACAAACGTGCTCAGAATTTTTCGCATAAAAACGAAAAGGCATCGCCTTACTTTTATTCTGTAACTACAGAAACTAAAGATAAACAAAATATTACAACGGAATTGACAGCAAGCTCAAGATGTGCCATTTTTGATGTTTCTTTTCCTGAAGGTGATGATAATTACATTATTGTTGAGGCAAGCAGGAAAATTTCTGATAAAAAGGAATTTGAAGGTTTTATTAAAATCATTCCTGAAAAGAATGAAATAATTGGATACAATACCGACAGATTTTCTTTCGAATTAGGTCCTGAAATACCCAATTTTAAAGGCTATTTCGTGATGCAATTTAACAAACCATTTGGCAATTATGGTACCTGGAAGGATTCCGAAGTTAAAAAAATGAACAAAGAAACCAAGGGTGATCATGTGGGTGGATATGTATATTTGAATTGTCATAAGGGTGAAACCGTTCAGGTAAAAGTAGCCACTTCGTTTATTAGCATCGAACAGGCACTGAAAAATTTAGAAAAAGAAATACCCGCTTGGGATTTCGAAAAGCTTAAAAATGAAACCCGCTCCGAATGGGAAAAATATTTCGATAGGGTAACAGTTGAGGGGGGAACAGAAGACCAGAAAACTTGTTTTTACTCAGCCTTATTTCACACCTTACAATATCCTCGTGAATTTTCAGAACACGGACGCTATTACAGTGCTTTTGACGATACCGTCCATAATGGAGAATCCTATAATGATTTTTCACTATGGGATACCTTCAGGGCAGAGCATCCGTGGCTTACCATTATTGCTCCTGAACGGGTAAGCCCAATGGTAAAAGCCTTACTCCAAATGTACGATGAGGGTGGATGGATGCCAAAATGGCCTAATCCGACTTACACGAATATTATGATTGGAACTCATGCTGATGCCGTAGTTGCAGATGCCATAACGAAAGGTCTTACAGATTTTGATTTGAATAAAGCATGGGACGCTGTCTGCAAGGATGCCATGGTTGCCCCCGATGGCGATTTGGAACACAAATGGGGCGACCGCGATCCCTGGACTGCTTATGAAGCCAGGGGCGGTTTGACAGGATAAAAAGAAAAAGGATATGTAGCTTGTGATAAAACGTACGAGTCGGTATCACGGACACTTGAATTTGCTTACGATGATTATTGTGTGGCTCAGGTCGCCAAATATCTTCATAAGGAAAGCTATTACAATTATTTTATGGAACGCTCAAAAAATTACCGGAACGTGTTCCACAAAGAAACAGGTTTTATGCTTGCCAAACTCTCTAATGGACAATGGGCTAGCGACAGTATCAACAAAATCGAATGGAAAGGCCCTTTTACCGAGGGTAGTAAATGGACATATTTGTTTTGTGTGATGCAGGATGTGCCTGGATTAATTGAATTGATGGGCGGCAAGGATAACTTCATTAAAAAACTTAACAAGAATTTTGATGAAAACCATTACGTGCATGCCAACGAACCAGGTCATCATTATATCTACCTTTACGATTATGCCGGACAGCCATGGAAAACACAGGAAAAAATTTGGGAACATAGTTTTAAAAATTATAAAAATACTCCCGATGGCCTGATTGAAAATGACGATTGCGGACAAATGTCAGCATGGCTCTTGTTTAGCAGCATTGGTTTCTATCCTGTTTGCCCTGGTAGTGGCGAATACGCTATAGGTGTTCCGCTATTTCCAAAAATTACGTTAAACCTTCCTGCACCATATAACCATAAAATAACTATCAAGGCTTTGGGTTTGTCGAATGTAAATAAGTACATAAAAAGAGTAATAATGGATGGTAAACCAATTTCAAAGCCATTTCTTGCTCATCATGAATTTGTTAAATGCAACGAATTGGTTTTTGAAATGACCAATCAGCCTGCCAAATGGGGTACGCAATAATTTTTTTATCAATTAAATAAAAAACTAATTTATCATGAAGTCTAAGCATTTCATTACAAAGATTCGAAACCGACAAGGTTCTGAATTTATTTTTGCCTATATGGTTTTACTTTTTACTTTACCTAATTTTAATGTCTTTTCACAAAAAACATCAGTTACGAACTTCCGTCCGCCAGCAGTTCCTTTAATAACCACCGACCCCTATACCAGTTGTTGGTCGTTTTCAGATAAACTAAACGAAAGCAACACGAAACATTGGACTGGAAAAAATCATTCTATGATTGGTTATTTGAAGGTAGACGGCAAAACGTATCGTTTCATGGGAGCATCTGATGTTGAAATGGATACTGTAGCACCTAATGGACAAGGAGAAGGGTACGAAGCTGCCTATACATTGAAAAAACCAACAGACCATTGGATGCAACCTGGTTTTGATGATGCGCAATGGACAAAGGGGAAAGGCGCATTTGGGAACGATGGCACACCTTCTTTCAATACCACCTGGACAAGCGATGATATATGGGTTCGGAGGCAAATTAAGTGGGATGGAACAAATCTGGACAAACTCCTTTTTCTAATAAGAAACGATGATAGTTTTGAGATGTACCTCAATGGCTCATTGGTTTACCAATCAGATAAATACCACGAAGAATACATCCACTACGAAGTAACTCCCGAAGTGAAAAAAGCGTTGAAAAAAGGGGTAAATACGGTTGCGGTCCATTGCCATAATGCCGGCGGTCCAGGGTTTATTGATTTTGGCCTTTTTCGAAAGGTGGAGGAAAAAACTTCAGAAGTAAAAGCGATTCAAAAAAGTCTGAAAATAACAGCGACACAAACTGTGTACGAATTTATGTGCGGAAAAGCATTCCTTAAGCTAACCTTTACCTCGCCATTGCTTCTTCAAAATTTAGATATTCTCTCACGACCTGCATCATATGTTACTTACGAAATAGCCAGTTTCGACAATAAAAGCCACCAGGTAATGCTCTACGTCGACCTCACCCCGGAGTGGTGTGTGAACTCAACACAACAAGAAGTGGTATGGGAAAAGCAACGATTCAACGGATTAATCTTTTTGAAAGCTGGCACAAAAGATCAGAAAATTCTCGGCAACAAAGGCGACGGAGTTCGCATCGATTGGGGGCATGTGTATTTATCAGCTAGCACCAGCCCAAGCCGCTCGTTCTGCATCGATAAAGCCAAAAGTCTTCGAAATGGGTTTATAAAAAACGGCTTATTACCATTGACGGACGACAACGATTTCCCACGAAGAGCATACCACAACATGGTTTCCATGGCCATGGCCGAGGATCTTGGGAAGGTAAGCAACAAGCCTGTTACCGGGCATTACACCATTGCTTATGATGATGTTTACCCAATTCAGTTTTTTGGTAATAACCTTAAAGCCTGGTGGAACAGGGATGGAAAATCTTCGTTTGACAATATGCTGGTTGACGCTGAAAAGGACTATATTTCTGTATTGAAGGCTTGCGATGACTGGGACACCAAAATTAACAACGATGCCTTTGCCGCAGGTGGGGAGGAATACGCAAGGGTATGCAATCTGGCTTATAGGCAGTCCATAGCAGCGCACAAATTAGTGGCAGCCCCGGATAATACACCTTATTTTTTCTCGAAAGAAAATTATAGTGGAGGATTCATTTGTACGGTCGATATTACCTTTCCTTCAGCCCCATTGTTTTTGCTATACAATACCATTTTTCTCAAAGGTATGATGGAGCCCATTTTCCATTATAGCGAAAGCGGTATCTGGACAAAGCCATTCGCAGCCCACGATCTGGGTTCGTATCCGTTGGCCAATGGACAAACCTATGACGGAGATATGCCGGTTGAGGAATGCGGAAACATGCTTATTCTAAGTTATGCCATTGCCCGCAGCGACAATAGCGCCGAATTTGCCAAAAAGCATTGGTACTCGCTTTCACTTTGGGCCGAATATTTAAAAGATAACGGATTTGATCCTACCAACCAATTGTGTACCGACGATTTTGCAGGACAAATGGTTCGTAATGCAAACCTCTCGATAAAGGCAACAGTTGCATTAAAATGTTATTCTAAACTTGCCGAAATGCTTGGTTTAAAATTAGTTTCGGAGCAATATGCAAAAATTGCAACGAACGATGCAAAACACTGGGTCGACCTCGCCAAAGATGGCGACCACTATATGCTAGCCTTTGGGAGGCCTGGCACCTGGAGTCAGAAATATAATCTAGTGTGGGATAAAATTTTAGATCTAAATTTGTATCCGAAAGATGTTTTTACTGCAGAAGTTAAGTATTACCTCACCAAGCAAAACAAATACGGGATACCCTTGGATAACCGCGAAACCTACACGAAATCAGACTGGATTACATGGTCGGCAACACTTGCCAGCGATAACGCCACCTTTAGCAAACTGTTTCATCCCATATACCTATACGTAAACGAAACATCCAACCGTGTGCCCATATCCGATTGGCACCGTACGCTTAATGGTGAACAAGTTGGATTTCAAGCCCGGTCGGTGGTGGGAGGATATTTTATAAAAGTACTCGGAGATAAATATTTGGTGAAGTAGAGATTTTTTTAAATATTAGCAAACAATAGCTCTTTGTTAAAAATACAAAAAAGACCTGTTCGGAATGTTAATCTGGGTGCTGTTATTAATTTAATTAAAAGAAAAAGTCATAAATATTTAATATCAAAACAATGGGAAAGTTTATTTTAAAATGGAAGATAATTGTAGCATTACTAATGTTTATCAATATCACTTTTGCTCAAACAATACAGAAAAAAGCATCTATCCCCAAAAATAAGGCAAATGAGATGATTACTGAAAATTATAATAAAGAAAAAACTATCCGTACTGAAGATCTTCCAATCCGTGATCCTTTTATATATGTCGATCAGCAAAGTAAAATTTATTACCTTTATCGGTCTGGAATTGATACTCTTAGCAATGCATTAGCTTTAGAAGTATACACCAGTACTAACCTGAAAGAGTGGAATGGGCCACATTATGCTTTCATTATGCCACAAAAATTTTGGGCTAAAGAAGGTCTGTGGGCTCCCGAGATACATAAATACAAAAACAAATATTATTTATTTGTAACTTTCACTTCAAAAGATACCTTAACAAACTCTGGTGGACGAGGTTTAAGCAAGCGAGGAACACAAATACTTGTAGCTGATTCGCCTCGTGGCCCCTTCAATATTTTTGATAATCGTTCACATACACCTTCTGAATGGATGGCACTTGACGGTACATTTTATGTGGATGATCACCAGCCATATATGGTATTTTGCCACGAATGGATTGAGCTTGGTAATGCCACCATTGAAGCGGTAAAGCTCAAACCCGATTTGTCTGCCGCAAAAGATAGGCCTTTTACATTATTTAAAGCATTGGATGCACCTTGGGTAAAAAAATATTCATGGAGTATCCATTCAGGTTATGTTACTGATGGCCCATTTTTATATAAGGCTAAAGATGGGAAGTTACTTATGATTTGGTCAAGTTATCAGGAAAAGGATTATGCAATTGGTATTGCTGTGTCCGAATCAGGTAAGATTGCGGGGCCCTGGAAGCAGCAAAAAGAATTACTTTTCAAAGACGATGGTGGTCATGGAATGATTTTTACCAATCTTCAGGGTGAACTGACGCTTGTTTTGCATCAACCCAATTCAATGGTTGAACGTATGAAATTTTTAAAACTGGAAGAAAAAGATGGGACTCTTGTAATTACAGGCACTCAGCAATAAAGTTTTCAGAATTTGACAAATATAAATTGTAATAATTTGATATTCTTAGACTTATATTTTGGTGAAAGCACTGGTCAAATTAAATTACGAAAAATTGAAAACTCATTGAAGATGGATATAAATCCTAAAATCGGAAAATTATGAAAACCCTAAATTACATAATTTTAATTTTAATTTTTTCTTTAATGTGGACCAGTTGTAAGCATCAAGCTGCAAAAAAGGAATTTAAAATCTCCGGCGCATCGCTCCCGCCAACTTTCCTAATGGGATCACACATATGCAGGGTGCCCATGCCACCTATTAAAGAAATGATTGCCGACATGGATAATCTGAAAGAGCACGGTTTTAACCTGATTAAAATTCAAACTCATTGGGCAATAGACGAACCTTTGGAAGGTAAGTTTGAGTTTGCGCGTTATGATTCAATCGTTCAACATGCCAAAATTCTGGGGCTATATGTTTATATGGGTTTTACACTCGAACAGGCTCCGGCATGGTTGTACGAGAAATACCCCGATTGCCGCATGGTGGGTCGAAATGGCTTGCCCATCAAGTATGAGACTCAATATACGCTTCCATCTGACGGTAAACCGGGACCTTGTTTTGATCATCCGCAGGCGATGGAGAAACAGGTTCTATACATTGATGAATTTGTCAAACATTTTGCAAAATACGATAACATCCTGGTTTGGAGTACCTGGCAGGAAATTGCTTATTGGGCCGAAGGAGTGGTCGGGTCGGATGTTTGCTATTGCGAAAATACACAAGCTCACTTCCGGAGATGGTTAACAACTAAATACGGTTCGCTCGAAAACCTTAATAAATGCTGGGGGTCCAATTTCGGCGATTGGACACAGGTTGCCCCTCACAGGGAAAGCCCGATTGGACTGCCTGTTGATAAAGATTTTCGTTGTTTCATGGAAAATGAACACATAGCCTGTACCCTTAAGGCAAGGTACCAGGCAATTAAAGATGCGGACCCTTCGAAACGGACTGTTTTTGCACATAAAGCCTCCCCAATATTAGGTTCTTCTCAGGATTGGACTTATGCAAGTTCGCAAGATTTTGTAGGTTCCTCAAGCTATCCTGCATGGTCTTGTTTCGATTTGTGGGACGACCACCACCAATCGCGTGAATATCCTGCGCAAAAATACAATTCCTTATATTGTGAAATGTGGAACCGGATGGCTTTAAATTTTGATTATATAAGAAGTGCCAATCCTGCTGGCAATCCAGTTTGGGCTGCTGAATTTCAGGGAGGACCTATCATGTCGGGATTTCAAAAAGGCAGGGTACCCTCAGCATCAGATATGCGCCGGTGGATGCTAACTGCTATTGGTTCTGGTGTTTCTGCAATATCTTTTTGGGTAACAAGAGCCGAAATTATGGCTCAGGAAAACAATGGGTTCAGTTTGCTTGATAGCAAAGGAGATTCAACTGAAAGATTCGTTGAAGCCTCCAGGATTGGAACCCAATTGCGTAAATATTCCGGTTTATTTGCCTTTCCTACCAAGCCAAAAGCAAAAGTCGGGATTATCATTAACGAAGACAACTACCAGTTTTGTAAATCGTTTTTTGGTGCAGATCGTCACCTGGTTTACAGTTTAAGAGGTTGGTATCACATGCTTTGGCGTAATGGCTACCCGGTTGATTTTATTAACAGCAATGATATTAATAATAATACAGTTAGCCAATATCAAGTTTTAATCCTTCCTTTTCCATTGTCGATGTCTCATAAATTTGCAAGTCAGTTAAAAGATTATGTGACCAAGGGTGGTAATTTAATTTGTGAAGGCCTTGCCGGTAGAATTGATGAAAATTCTCTTGCCGTGCGGGGGGAAATGTCACCAATAATTGCCGAAATGGCAGGGGTTGAACAAAAAACTCTCATCATGGTGAGAGAACCCAACAATGAACGCCGTTGGACTCCCGAAGAACGTACCTGGGGAGAATTTGCTCCAGTAACTTACCTTGAAGGAACTGGTGATTTTAAAGGAATTAAAACTTTGGCGAATTACTACCTGCAAACTTTTGAATGCAAGAAGGGTACACCTGTTTTTTTAGCAGGTAATAATGTGGTTGCCTCTGAAAACAAAGTAGGTAAAGGCAGGATTTTTCTATTTGGAACCTTAATTGGGCACAATGGAACGGCCTTTTCAAATGCTTCATCGTTTGATTTGTGCAATAAGCTTATGCAACTTGCAGATATAAAACCTCAAATCATTGGTAAGTTGATTTACCAGCGAAGGGTTAATGGGAACAAGGAAGCATGGATTATTACCAACCCTACTGAAAATGATGTTATAGAAATGTTTGACACAAGAAATATGAAAAACTTTGAAGTTCTGATAGGTGACAAGATTGAAATGAAGGACAATAAAACGAAACTTACAATTAAAAGCCTTGATATCTGTGTTTTAATTTTTGAAAAATAGAATAAACAACTATTGCAGAAAACCATCCATCCCATAGTTAAAGGAATGCAAATATTGACAATGAATAATAATAAAAATAACGTTTTAATAATTTTATATTCCCATGAAAAGTAAACTAATCTATTTGTTTTTATCATCCTTACTAGCAGCTTGTTCGTTATTTGGACAGAAAGTCATTAATAATCAATTAAATCCAATTAAAAAAACATTAGAACCTTTTTTGCTTTCAGATGTAAAACTACTTCCCGGCAGCCTTTTCTATAAAGCCATGGAAACCAGCCAAAAATATCTGCTTAGTTTGGATATTGACCGCTTACTGGTTGGCCCGCGAAAACAAAACGGCATCACTACAAATGCCACATCGTACGGCGGATGGGAGACTGGCGGCGGCATTGTGTATGGCCATTACCTTTCGGGTTGTGCCTTAATGTATGCAAGCACTGGCGATAAAAGGTTTATCGAAAGGGTAAATGGCATCATTGCCGGGCTAAAAGAAGTGCAGGCCAATACCTCCGATGGATGGTTTTTGGGCGGAAAAGAAGGGTTGATGTTGCTTCGAAGGGACACGCTTACTTTAGTTAAACCTGATGAAGCAGGTCAACCTTGGAATTTCAACAATAACGGCAACTTTTGGTATAGCGCCCACAAAATATTGACTGGCTTGCGCGATGCATACTTGTATACGGGGAATAAGGATGCAAAGGAAATTTTGCTGAAACTAGGCTCGTGGCTTGTAAATTGGTCAGACAAAGTGAACAAAGACCTTTTGCAAGCAGTCCTTAGTGTTGAGCAGGGAGGTATGAACGAAGTTATTGCAGATATATATTCCATTACTGGCGATGAAAAGTATCTTGAATTGGCCAAACGGTTCACTCACATTAATGTTGTATATCCGGTAGCTGTGGGTGAGGATGTGTTGTGTACCCGTCATGCCAATGACCAGATACCGAAATTTGTTGGAGCAGCACGTATTTATGAACTCTCGGGCAACAATACCATGAAACAGGCAGCCTTTAATTTCTGGGATATGGTGCTGACCGACCATACCAGCATAATTGGTGGAAATGGACTATACGAAAGGTTCGGCAAACCGGGTGAATTGAGCAAACGACTGGGCTATTCTTCTTCTGAAACCTGTAATACCTACAATATGTTAAAGCTTACAAAACAGTTGTATTCCTTTACAGGCAATAGTAAATACATGGATTATTACGAACGCGCACTGTACAACCATATTTTGTCTTCACAGGAACCCGAAACCGGTAACGTGTGCTATTTCACCAGTACTTTGCCCGGCTTGTTTAAGTATTATAGCACACACGATAGCTCGTTTTGGTGTTGTGTTGCCACAGGCATGGAAAATCACGCAAAGTACAATGAGGACATTTATTTTTATTCCAACGAGAATTTATATGTCAATTTATTTATCCCGTCTGAACTCAATTGGACTGAAAAAGGATTGAAACTGAAATTGAAAACTTCTTTCCCCGAAAGCGATACAGTAAAAATTGAAATTGTGGATAATAAAAGTTATTCAGCCGATATTTATTTACGCGATCCTTCCTGGCTAAGTGCTAAACCAACAATTATTTACAACAAGATGAAGATAAAAATTACTAAAGAAAAGGGCTATTTTCGCGTCAATGGAAATTTTAAGAAAGGCGATCAAATTACAGTTGTTTTGCCACAAAGCTTACACATCGAAACCATTAAGGACGACAAGTACCTTTCATCAATCCTATATGGGCCAATTGTTTTGGCTGGCGAGTTGGGGACTGAAAATTTGCCTTCATCATTGAATATACAATCGCCACACGGCGGAATTGAATTTCCACGAACTATTAAAAATGTGCCCTATTTCGTCGCTTCAAAAACAAGCCTCGAGTCGTGGGTAAAAAAAGACAATTCAGGCCCATTGCAATTTCATGCGGCTGGTGCAGGAACCTTTAAAGAAGTTTCACTCATACCATTTTATAAACTGCACCATCAGCGATACTCTCTCTATTGGAAACTTTATTCGACTGAAGAGTTCAAAAACCTGCCTGTTGAATTTCCCGATGAGGTTATTATTGGTGATTCAGTTAGCGAAAAAGAACATAATTTTAAAGGTGTTAAAACTGAAACCGAAAATTTCAAGTCGGCCTTTCGGAGTTGCGAAACATACCGCTTTGCAAAAGATAGCGGGTGGTTTTCGTACGAATTAAAGATAAACCCCCTAAATACAAAGCACTTCCTCATGTGCACATTTTCGGGCGACGAACCAGCTAATACACAATTGGATATAATTGTAGATGGAACAAAAATAGTCAGTCTGGACAATTATAAGAGATCGCCTTTTACTACACTGGATGATGTGTTTGAATTGCCCGGATCTATCTGGAAAGGGAAAGCTAAAGTTACAGTGCTTTTCAGGCCTAAAAAGGGAAATAGCACAGGCGGCCTTTATGGAATTAGGATACAAAATGAAATGTTGAACTTGCATTGAAAAACGATTTCGGGGATACTGTTGGTTTTTAACAGTCCTGTTTGTTTGAATGGCGAGGCTTACCGGTTTTCTGAATTTAAGGGGCAAACCGATGATCGTTCCAATGCACTTATGGTGATAAAACCGGAGTGGCCGATTCATCCAATTGGGATCAGTTAAAAAAGGTTTTCTCAACATAATTTCAAGCCAGCCCATATATGGAAAAATTTGTGCTCGAAAGCTTAGTTAAAATGGGTGAACCCGGTTTGGCTCTGAAACGAATGAAATTGAGATATCAGCCAATGGTCTATTGTAAATATTCAACTCTTTGGGAAAACTGGAATAATATTGAAGGTGAATCGGCAGAAAATGGCAATTCGGGTTACAACCATTTTTTGGGGTGAGTGTAGAAGGAACTATTGGCCTATCTTGCAAAAAAATTACCAGTGGCGAATAGTATACAAGTGCTTCTCTTGAGAAAATTAAACTTTTAAAATGTTTCAATGATCAATCAAATGGCAACAAAAAGTATTCAATTTTACAAAATCGTGCATAATTCAACAACGATTGGTCATTACTCAAAAACAGGGAATGAAATTTATTTCCTAATTTTTTTAATGTCCCATTGTTTATATAAAAATTCACCAAAAATCAGTAAGGGTTTTAAATTTAACAAAGAAATAAAATGAATCCACCGAAAATTATCATTATCTTCTCCTTGTATTTTATCTCGTTTATAGCTAAGGCTGAAGAACAAAAACTTAGCTCACCAGATAAAAATATTGAAGTTAAAATCCTTTTGAAAGAGAAAATATATTATGCTGTTTTTTTTAAAGGAGAATGTGTGATGAATGCGTCTCCATTAACAATAGCTATAGATAATAGTATTTTAGGTGCAAACCCTAAGATTATTACTTCAAAAGAAAAAACTGTCGACGAAAAAATAGCCACAGTTTGGGGAAGCCGAAAAGAAATTCGCGACAATTATGAGCAACTCAAGCTCGATTTTGAAGGCGGTTTTTCGGTTGAGTTTCGTGCATATAACACTGGTGTGGCATACCGGTTTGTAACTAGGCTGAAAGAAAAGCAAGTAATCGTGAAAAACGAAGAGGTTGCATTCAGGTTCAATTTTAACATATCTGCCTGGGCACTTGATTCGAAAAGTTACGAAACCAATTACAAACTTGTCCCACTTGATGTGCAAACAATCCAGAATTTCAACAACAACAGGGACAAAATGTATTTACCAATTTTTGTACAAGCCACACCAAAAGTAAAGGTAGCGATCACCGAAGCCGGGCTTTACGATTATCCAAGCCTATTCCTCGACCGTGGAAACGATTACGAAAACTTCCTAAACGGAACATTTGAAAAGGTTGCCCTTACAACCAAAATTGGTGGTTTTAGCAACTATTCGCTAATTGCCGATAAAGAAGCTGATTACATTGCAATTACAAACGGTTCACGCGAATTTCCATGGCGTTTATTGGTTATAAGCGATGACGATCGCACTTTTGCCGACTGCGATTTGGTTTACCAACTATCGAAGCCCTGCCAGCTCGTTGAAATTTCGTGGATTAAACCTGGTAAAGTTGCCTGGGAGTGGTGGCACGACTACGCGGTTGAAGGCCAAAACTTTAAGGGTGGCGTAAATACGGAAACTTACCTATATCATATTGATTTTGCCGCCAAATACGGTTTGGAGTACATCATGATTGACTGGCTTTGGACCGACAAAAACGACCTAACCCTTTTCAATCCTGAAGTTGACCTGAGAAAAATTACAGGTTATGCACAATCAAAAGGCGTTAAAGTAATAGTATGGTGCCCCTCGCATACCCTGCACAGGCAACTTGACAAAGCTCTCGATTTGTTTGCATCGTATGGAGTTGCAGGTGTAAAAACCGATTTCTTCGGGCGCGAAGACCAAACGGGTATTCAAATGTACGAGGACATCGCTAAAGCTGCTGCTGCCCGAAAAATGCTGGTCGATTTTCATGGGGCTACCAAACCAACAGGCTTATCGAGAACGTACCCTAATGTAATTAACTACGAAGCAGTGGCAGGCAACGAGTGGAATAAACTGAGCAACGATAAGGTTACAATTGTCCACAAAGTTTTGCTTCCATTTACCAGGGGTTTGCAGGGCCCGATGGACTTCACCCCCGGGGGTATGAGAAACCTTCAGTCGGGGCATAATTTGCGCTTTACCCTGCCATCTGTCCATGGGACGCGGTGCAATGAAATGGCTTTATTTGTTCTCTACAACGAACCATTAAAAATGCTTTGCGATGCCCCTTCCGTTTACGAGCGCGAGCCCGAAATAACCAGTTTTATCTCTATAATTCCTACGGTATGGGACAACACCAGAGTACTAGAGGCAAAATTTGGCGAATATTTGGTTGAAGCAAGGCAAACTGGCAATACATGGTATGTTGCAGGTATAACCGGAGAAATGGCAAAAGAAGTTACTATCGACTTTTCGTTTCTTGGTGATGGAAATTATGCTACCCGTTTCTTGAAAGATGGACCGAATGCCACTATAATTGGAACTGACTATCTTTTTGAAAAGATGAAAATTACTGAAAATACAAAGCTCGATTTGAAGATGGTTAATGGTGGAGGGTTTGTGATTTGTATAGAAAAAATATAAAATACGGAAAATTAAAATTAAAATTAAAATTATGGTAAATCATAGAATATTAGCACTATTGTTTGTATATATTACAGTTTCAATAAATGCACAAAACGTTGTAAAACCCGATAGTTCAAAAAAGCAAGAATTGTCCCATTCAGGCAACCCAATTTTTCCTGGTTGGTATGCCGACCCAGAAGGTGCTATAATTGGCAACGATTATTGGGTTTTCCCTACTTATTCCGGCACGTATGAAGAGCAAGTATTTTTTGATGCATTTTCGTCAAAAGATCTCATCAATTGGGAAAAACATTCCCGGATATTAGATACCACAGCTATTAGTTGGGCACACAGAGCTGTTTGGGCTCCTGCTTTTGTTGAAAAGCAAGGCAAATATTACTTGTTTTTCGGAGCAAATGATATCCAGAACAATAATGAAATTGGTGGTATTGGAGTTGCTGTTGCAGATAATCCTGGCGGTCCGTATAAAGATTATCTTGGGAAACCTCTTATTGATAAATTTTACAATGGGGCGCAACCAATTGACCAATTTGTTTTTAAAGATACTGATGGCCAGTATTATATTATTTATGGCGGGTGGCGGCATTGCAATATAGTAAGGTTAAAAAATGATTTTACCGGTTTTGATGCTTTTAGCGATGGAACAACTTTCAAAGAAATTACGCCATTAGGATACGTTGAAGGACCATTTATGTTTATCCGAAACGGCAGATATTATTTTATGTGGTCAGAAGGCAGTTGGACAGGTCCGGATTATACTGTAGCGTATGCCATTGCTGATTCACCATTAGGTCCATTCAAACGAATTGGGAAAGTATTGGTACAAGACCCCGAAATTGCTTCTGGTGCCGGGCACCATTCAATAATTCATACCCCCGGCAAAGACCAGTGGTATATCGTTTACCATCGTAGACCTAATGGTGATACCAGCAGAGACCATCGCGAAACATGCATAGAACACATGTATTTTGACGAAAATGGGTTTATTTTGCCAGTGAAAATTTCCAAAGAAGGAGTAGGTGCTCCTGCTTATATAGAGTAAAAAAAATAAAACTTG
This sequence comes from Bacteroidales bacterium, assembly GCA_038213375.1. Classification (GTDB taxonomy): domain Bacteria; phylum Bacteroidota; class Bacteroidia; order Bacteroidales; family JAAUTT01; genus JAAUTT01. The sequence goes on from JBBQTB010000040.1 coordinate 19,206, forward strand.
TATGATTTTTAAAACATTTTCATTTTTGCTAATCGTTCTTGCATCACGTGGAAATCTGATATGTAATGGACAAGAAAACAAGGGTAAATCAAAAAGTTATTTTATTTAATCGCAGGGGTTATCGATAAGTTTTACCCTTCAGAATGAGAAATTTCCGAGGCTGTAATCTTTTCTTCCTGATGGCGTTATACCCCAAAAAAAACTTTCAAACCCCGGATACGGTTCATGAAACGAAGTAATGTTACAGTGCATAGGCGAAAACCAGAACAGCCATCATGGAACTAAATTTATTGGTGACAATCTGGGTATGAGTTTAGTTTTTATTAAGAAAGAAGAAATAAACACCCCTCGCATTGTCACCCTGGCCTAAAGCCTCATGCAAGCCCAATGATTGGGCAAGTTGGTAATTCGCAACCGAAGGCTCCTGCAATTTTCCAATTGGTAACTTCGCAATTTGTAATTTTTTCGAGTTGGCCAAGATTGTTTTTATGTTGAAGGGCTATTTATAATGCATAGAGCTCATCGGGTTTACAATCTGATAGATTGACTATTGTTGTTTTTACAACCTTTCCATTAACACGCTGACTATTACGCAATAATATGCACCAGTGGTTTTTCCCATTTGAATTATATGCGCAGTCGTCGATATACAAAGTGAACATATAAATAATACATATAAATTTACTAAACAAATTTATATGTATTATTTTATATTTTATTTAGTGACCACATAAAAACTGAAAATATACTTATTTGCATAAATCATTGGGAGTTATGCTATTTTTAATGTGAAATTCCGTTTTAACATTTCGAGTGGGTGTGGGCTTCAATATAGGTCAATGATATTGTTACAACAAATAATCAACATGCATTTTCATCGCACCAAAATGGAAGATATTATCAATCGGGGCGGTGGAGATGTGGTTGTTGAATTATGGAAAGCCAACAAAAATGAAGATATTTCTGACGAGGATATTTCAATCCAAATAGACGGTGTGACACAAACGATTAAAGGCGGAGGGATGGTCACACTTACCCCTGGTGAGAGTTTGACCCTGAAACCCTGGGTGTATCGCAGGTTTTGGCCCGCAAAAGAAACAGCCCTGATTGGGATTATTTCAAAATAGAACGAAAATGCAAACGAGGACAGGTTTCTTGAACCCCTGGTAAAGCCCCAAAAAATAGAGGAAAACGAAGCTCCTGTGTACCTGCTTTGTCATGAGTATGCCCTATAATTTGAATATTTCAAAAAGGGGATTTTATGGTACATGCCAAAACTTAATTGGACCGATGGCTTTTGATCCATTGTATAAAATCAAACACCCTGAATAAGTGCCTTTCGTATGGGTGATCGATTAATGGGGACAAATCTTCCATGGCATTGTCAAAAAGCTTATTTCGTGCATTCCTGCTCATCGTCAATGGGTATTTCTTTATCATTTTTAAAATTACGGTTTCGGTTTGGTATTGTGTTTCACTTCGTTTTAACTCCCGTTCCAGCGATCTTCCTTCAGACTGGATATATTCAAAATCATGTAATTGAAAATGAGCTACCAGATTAATAAGTCGTAATTCGCGACGAAGCTGGTCGTTTTGCAAATATTCCTGGTGAATGACTTTGGTAAGCATATTGGCCGCTTGTTTGAATTTTTTTTGAAGAATGAGGCTTACCGAGGAGTAAAGAACTGTTTCGGCTCTATCGGCAGGCGCTAATTGTGGCAACCGGTCCAAAAGCCATGAATTTTGTCCCATTGTTTCAAATGCCAACGGATAATCTTTTAACCCCAGGAACATCTTAACTTCTGCACAATAAATAGATTGTCGGAGCAATATCAATGGATTCAACCGTTCCAATGTCCGTAACTTTTCTATAAAAAAATCCATTTCGGTGAATTGCCCGATGGTATGAAGGTTATTTAAAATGCCGCGCAAATGATTGATATAATAAATGGGGGTATCGTTCCAAAGCTGCCTGTTTTCCTCAAAAAGGATGTTGAGTTCGTAAAATGTCCCAAGGCTCGATTTGATGTCTCCAGTCATCATAAAATACACAGACTGGAACAGCAAGTGGTTCTTTTTCAGGTCAAAAGATTGAAAACGCGGGTTTCCTGCCAGGTTCATTTCAGATACAACCAAATCGTTAAGCTTTTCTTTATCTTTTGGGCTCCGGGCCATACCATCATGCAAGTATCGATGGTACAGCAATTCATATAACGACGAATGATCTGCAAGGTTAAGTTCATACGAAATATTTTTCCGCAATCGTCCTTGGACCTTTAGCAAGTCGGTTTCAGTCATATTTTTGAATTGAAACCGGGTCACGTATTGCAATACCATTTTATCCAGGATGACACAATAACCGATTTTTTCATTTGTCACTGCTATTTTCCGAAGTTTGTCAAGAAGCTTGAAACCTTCTTCCAAAAGTCCCTTTCGAAAGAGGACCCGCACTTCCTGGATCCCTGTTAATAGTTGTTCATCGATATAGTTTTGTGGGTTCAAAAGCATCAAGCTCTTGATAAGGATGGTGTAGAGATAATTGCACGAAGCATTTATATCGCTTCCCGGACACACTTCACGAAAGGCATCCGGGATTGAATCAGCTTTTTGGGGAGGTCCAGATAGAATTTCATAAAGTTTTAGGTAATCTTTCTCACCTTCCATTAGTCCGGCAAATAATTTGAAGCTCCTTTTCTCCGCCTTGGTTAGGGACTGAACAAGGTGTTTTACTGAAAGTAGGGTTGGCATACAATTTATAATTTAATAAAAATCAAAATTATTAATATTTTAATATTTTGATTTATAACTATATAAAAATATAATTTCATTTTTGAAGTTCTATAAAATTACAAACTTTATTTCAAACACAGTGTATTTATCGTCTACATTTGGATTGGGCAAATCCGATTTTGATTACGTACAGGACTGCCATAAATGATAAATAATAGATAACCTAACACATAACCTTATGTTTTTGAACAGGATCACAGTTATTGGCAGTTGCAATACCGATATGGTCATCACCACCACTAAATTGCCCTCGCCAGGAGAAACCATCCTTGGCGGTAAATTTTTCATGAACCCAGGTGGCAAAGGTGCCAACCAGGCAGTAGCGGCAGCCAGATTGGGCGGGAAAGTAACCTTCATTGCAAAAACTGGCGACGACATATTTGGGAAACAGGCAAAACAGCTTTTTGAAACAGAAAATGTGAACACCGATTACATGTTTACCGACCCCGAAAATCCTTCTGGCGTTGCATTAATTACGGTTGACTCGGCAGCAGAAAATTGCATCGTAGTGGCTCCCGGGGCGAATGGGAACCTCCTTAAATCAGATATCGACCAGGCCAGGGATGAAATATTGCGGTCGGAAATTATTTTGATGCAACTTGAAATTCCCCTCGAAACGGTGGTATACGCTGCTGAGCTGGGAAACAATGCTGGCAAAAAAGTAATCCTCAACCCTGCACCTGCCCGAAAATTGCCCGATGAGTTGTTAAAAATGCTTTACATGATCACACCCAACGAAACAGAGGCCGAGCTGCTCACCGGAATTAAAGTAACCGATCCCGTAACCGCCGAAAAAGCAGCCAAAGCACTACTAAACAAAGGTGTAAGCATTGTCATTATTACCCTCGGGAGTAAAGGTGCTTTTTTTCACACGCACGATGGGTTTAAAATTATTCCAGCACCAAAAGTTGCAGCAGTAGATACAACAGCTGCTGGTGATGTTTTTAATGGCGCACTTTCGGTGGCTATTTCAGAAGGGTTTGAACTTGAAAAAGCGGTTGGGTTCGCCAACAAAGCGGCTGCAATATCGGTCACAAGGCTCGGCGCACAATCCTCGGCACCTTATTGGAAGGAAATTAAATAACGGAACAAATGCAGCGGATATATTTTCTAACATTTTTTTTGATTGATTTAGTATTCTTTAGTTGCAATTATCCTACATTGGTCCTTACAGAACAAGTGGCCTTGCAGCAATTAACCAATTACCACCAGGAACTGGACTCGCTCCGTAACCAATGTAAACAACGATATACTCTTCCCAACATAAGTTTTTTTCAGTTTGGCATGGGAAACCGTACCAAGTTGCTTTATAAAAACGGAGTATTGACAAATGCATTAACAAAAGATACGTTAAACACCTGGCATATAAGTACTGAAATTATTCTTCCTGCTGACTATTGCGTTTTTTTAAAAACAAAAGAGGGAAAAACAGTTATAATTAAAGAAGATTCATTGGCGGTTTGGATTAGTGGTTCAGGTTCCACTAAGCAAGTTCCGGGAACTGCAAATGCTATTAATTTGCCGGATTTTCATGAGTTCAAATATCCGTTGATTATGAAAGAATTACATCACGAAATTTTAATGAACATTGTGAACGGAAAACCTGTCCCAAACTTTTATGTTTACTCGAAACCATGGCGTAGGGACGGAGCTATGATGGCCATGTGTCTTGAAAAAACAGGCAATATCAGGTTATTAAAGGATTGGGTCCTGTCGATTACCGATCCGTTCGACCGGAACAATGCCGGGGAATCTGAAGCTGATAACCTAGGTCAAACACTATATTTGATTTCCATTTTTTCGGATAAAAAGAATCCTTTGGTTGCAAAAATACAAGTCGAAACCAAAATGCTTGAAGTAAACGATTTCAATGGAAAATACATCAAAGGACGTTCCGATTTTCATGAAGCACCTGTTTATCAAACCAAATGGTTGAAATTTGGATTAAAAAAGCTCGGATTGCCCGATAATTATTCGATACCGAAAATTGAGGACAATTATTCGGCACTTTTTTGGTGGGATTATAAAGACACATACCTCATTGGCACAAAAGATGCCAATGATAAAGGCTTCTACCCTTACCTCGGTTGGGCATCCGATCATTTTCATAAACGGATGGCAAGCCCTATTAGTAATAGGGACTATCCCCTTACATGGGAAATCCAGGCCAGCCAGGCAAACTATTCAGGTATGGCCGCGATAGACACCGCCTTTGCTCTCCGAAAAATTTCTGTTCCTCATACATGGCAGGCTGCAGAAATTTTTATGTACCTCGATGAACTAAAAAATTATTAAATGCCTATAAGTGCGCCATTAACTAACCCTTTTTTTATGAAAATGCTTTATATACCCGCTTTAGCCTTTTTGATCTTCCTAGTTGGCTGCCGACAAACTAACAATGTACAAAAAGACAATCCCCCAAAGATAATTTTTGATTCCGATTTCGGGCCTGATTATGACGATGTTGGAGCAATTGCTTTTTTGCATGCCATGGCCGACAGCGGCAAAGCTGAAATCCTGGCGACCATTTCCTGCAATAAAAACCAATTGGTTGCGCCTTGCCTTGATATTTTGAATACTTATTTTGGCCGTCCGCATATTCCCATTGGCGCCACTAAAAAAGAAGGTGTTGATCTTGGCTCTTGGCAGCATTGGGCCGACACACTAGTGGCAAAGTACCCGCACAAACTTGTTTCGACCTCCCAGGCCAAAGATGCCTTGGCTGTTTACCGCGAAATTTTAAGTGCCCAGCCAGACACTAGTGTTACAATAGTGACTGTTGGTTTTTTAACCAATATCAGGGACTTGTTGCTATCCAAGCCCGATAGTTTAAGTCCTTTATCGGGCAAGGATTTGGTGGCCAAAAAGGTGAAGCAGCTTGTATCCATGGCGGGTACTTTTCCGGAAGGCCGTGAATTTAATGTATTTATGGATTCCACAGCTTCAAAATTTGCCTTCGAAAATTGGCCAACCCCCATCATTTTTACTGGGTTCGAAATAGGATCGAAAATCCATACTGGCCTGCGTTTGGTTCAATCAAATGTTCAGGATAATCCCGTGAAGGACGTCTTTCGATTGAGCATCCCTATGTCGGCGGAGGACAAAAACGGACGGATGAGTTGGGACGAAACCGCCGTATTAATTGGCGTGTATGGTACCGAAGGTTTCTTTACCAAAGTATATGGGAAAATTGTAGTCAATCCCAACGGCGGTAATGCCTGGGTAAATGATCCCAATGGAAGACAGGCTTATGTTGTTCAAAAAATGCCTGTTAAAGCCATGGGCAAATTTATAGAAGAGAGGATGATGCATGTGCCCATCAAGAAAAAGTAAAATATACCTCCGTAATAATGCTTTTAAGACTCAAAAATGAAACATTTGCCGACAAAATGGATACTGTATTTCCATCATTTTATTAATATATAACTAACTCAAAAACAATTAGTATGAAAAAAAGTATGTTTTTTTTAATGGCTATATTAGTGGTAGCAAATTGGTCGTGTAAAAGTCCAAAAGGCGAATTTCGCACTATTTCGCCTGAAACCTTGAAAGATAAAATTGCCGGGGGCTGGGCGGGAAAAATGATTGGTGTGACGTACGGTGCACCTACCGAATTTAAGGCACAGGGGAAAACTTTTGAGGATTCTATTAAATGGGTGCCAGCGGATGTTAAAGGAAGTATTTGGCAGGACGACCTTTATGTACAACTTACGTTTTTAATGTCGATGGACAAATATGGTGTTGATGCCCCAGCCAAAAAATTTCAGGAAATGTTTGCCAAAGCGGGGTATCAATTGTGGCACGCCAATGTTCAAGCCCGTAAGAATTTCTATGATAGTATTTTTCCTCCAGCCTCTGGTAGCCCTGAATACAGCATCCATGCCGATGACATTGACTTTCAAATAGAAGCGGACTATATAGGGTTTATGTGTCCCGGTATGCCAGTCCAGGCAATGAAAATAGCTGATAAAATTGGTCATATCATGAATTATGGTGATGGTGTTTACGGAGGTATTTTTGTTGGCGCACTTTATTCGCAGGCTTTTTTCGAAAACGATATCCCAAAGCTAATTGAAAATGCCCTCAAATCCTTACCAGCAGAAAGTGACTATGCAAAAATTGTAAGGGATGCCATTTTGTTGCACCAACATTATCCAACAGATTGGAAAGCCGCCTGGAAAGAATTGGATGCCAAATGGGGTAACGTGCATATCTGCGGTGCAGGTGGCACTTTCAACATCGATGCAAAGTTAAATGGGGCTTTTATCGTCCTTGGATTGCTATATGGAGATGGCGACCCAGCCAAAACCCTTGAAATTACAACCCGTTGCGGACAAGATTCGGATTGTAACCCATCGAATGCCATGGCGGTTATAGGAGTGATTAAAGGCTTTAGCAACTTGCCCGAAAACATGAAAAAAGGTGTGAATATGATAGGGGATTCCATTTTTATAAATACAAATTATTCCTTTAATAAAGCGAAAGAAAGCACTTATAACTATGCTTTATCCCTCATTAAAGCTGATGGGGGTTCTGTTTCCGATAAAGAAATAAAAATTAAAGTACAGGAACCGGTTGCCCCGGCCCTTGAAGTTGCATTCCCTAACCTTGTGTTTGATAAAAAAATTTCCATCCTTTCGGGAAACGATATAAAATTGAAAGGAAACTGGCAAACCCGTCAGGTTATCCCATGGTTTAAAAAAGAATTGACCGACCAATCGAAATATGCCGAAAAAGCGGGCGACGAACTCGAATTCAGCTTTTCCGGCACAGGTGTAACCATCCTTGGAAATTGGTTTAAAGATGGAGGAAAAGCCGATGTTTATTTGGACGGAAAATTAAACAGGACAATTGATACATACTTTTTTTATAACAATCAGGAACATCCCGATATCAACATTTGGCATGCTATTAACTTAAATCCAGGAGAACATACAGTGAAATTGGTTGTGAAAGGAGAAAAAAAGGCCGAATCGCTGGGCACACGAGTTTATGTAAGTGAGGTACTTACATTTCAAACCGGGCAGAAAAAGAACAATAGTGTTAAATTTTCGTTTGAAAAATAACCCAACTTTAGGGTACCAGCTGTTTGGTACCCTAAAATTAGTTTAAATCCAAATTAAGATGTATATAGTAAACACATACACAACTGCAGTAATCCTCATCTTCGTTACGATGATATGTTGGGGATCGTGGGCAAATACCCAAAAAATAACCAAAGGTTGGCGGTTTGAATTATTCTATTGGGATTATGTTATTGGTATCCTTCTTTTCTCCCTTCTTATGGGGTTCACTGCCGGAAGTTCGGGCGACAAAGGGATGGGTTTTGCCAAGAGCATTTGCCAGGCCGATGCCCGCCATATAGCCAGCGCTATCCTTGGGGGCATCATCTTTAACCTATCAAATATTTTACTGGTGGCAGCCATTGCCATTGCCGGCATGTCCATAGCATTTCCGGTTGGGATAGGCCTCTGTATGGTCCTTGGTGTTACAATCAACTATATTGCTGTTCCTCAGGGAGACCCTTTTACATTGTTTTTAGGTGTAATATTGGTTACGGGTGCTATCATTTTTGATGCCCTAGCTTACCGAAAACTGACCTCAAGCGAACAGAAAACCCCAACCAAAGGCATTGTTTTATCGGTGTTGGCAGGATTTCTTATGGCCTGGTTTTTCCGTTTTGTGGCCAGTTCCATTTCTGGAAACCTGGAAACTCCCGAACCTGGGAAATTAACCCCATATGCGGCCTTTTTCTTCTTTGTTATTGGGATTGTGGCCAGTAATGTTATTTTTAATACATACCTGATGAAAAACCCATTTGAGGGTCCTCCTGTAACCTTTAAACAATATTTTCAGGGAAATTTCAAAAGCCACCTTTCGGGAATTATTGGAGGCATGGTATGGGCCGTAGGGACATCCTTAAGTTTACTAGCCGCCGGAAAAGCGGGATATGCCATATCTTTTGGCCTTGGCCAGGGGGCTACCCTGATTGGTGCTTTGTGGGGGGTTTTTATTTGGAAAGAATTTAAGAATGCACCCAAAGGAACAAATTTATTGCTGGGGTTAATGTTCCTGTTATTCTTTTTAGGTATAGGACTAATTATTTATGCAGGAAGCCATTAATAAATATAACCCGTTGTAGGATGACCATCAACCTACAACGGTTATTAACTTTTGTCAATGAAGGATACTTTAAACGGCACTTTAAAACGCCTCCCAAAATAAACCCTGAAATAGGTATAATTAAAAGAAAGATAGGCTCCTTTCATATATAAATTAGAAAATTCGTTTCTCGAAGTGGTCATCCCAAAATAATAGGTTAGGCCATACCCCAAGGCCATTCGGGTCTCGTATGAAAAAATAAACTGTTCATGATAATTTTCAGGAGGGTAATTCAGGGTAGATTCTTTCCTTGATTGCAGCATTATTCCGGGCACAAAACCAAGGTGCAGAAAAGCCCTCTTTTTGAATACAAAAGTGTGGACATACCCAAAATTATAACTCAAATCGATGATGGTGGATCCCTTGTAGTGGGTGTCGGGTGGAAACTTGTCCCATAATTGTTCAGGAACATAGGAATACTTCCCCTTCGATTCGAAAAAGGCAAAACTGAGCCCTGTCACCAACGATCCTGCACTACGTTTCTGATCTTCCAATTGCCACAGCGTGGCCAATTGGAAATACTTCTTGTTATTAAAGGCATATTTAAAATCGGCGAAAAGCATAAACGTATTGATATCCCGCCGGTATGGATAAAAATTGTTTTTTTCGAACCATTTTTCACCCAAAATGGTTGGGTTGCTAATATAAAATCCTGAATAATATGTTCCAATAACAGATCCCCAGGTTTTTTTCCCGGTATAGGCCAGACGCAGGCTTGAGCTTTTTGTCGATCCTTTGTTAGGGCTATGATCTAAAAACGACTTTATCTGGGTGCTTGCCTCTAGTGAAAGCCATTTATAATCGATGCCAATTCCCCAGCAATAAGCCGAATTGGGGCGATACTGCAAACTGCTTATTTTTGGTCGGGGTTATGAATGGTCATGTTTAGCCCTTTTTGCAAAATAAAAGGGTTATGCATAAACGGTCGTAAAAACTTCCGATATACGCCGTATGTAGCTATTTGACTACAAATATAAATGTAGTTATTTAACTACACAAATTTTTCAATAAATTTTTTTTCGTGTCGTTAGCTATAAGTTTGAATGATTGTTCGCACTGAGGAAAACCTAATCATATACAAGTGTTTAAAATAAAAAATGTGATACCTTCTTTTTACAGAATTGTATCACATCTCGTGACCCCAACATTACAATTATCGAACCAATTAATGGAGATTTTCAAGCAAATCTATGATTTGAGATGGAATACCTGTTAAATCGCCTCAGCACTTTTGATATTAAAAACTCGGGTACCAAAAGTTATTTTTCCTGAATTGTTTTTCACCTGAATTTGTTTCGAAATCTTGAACATTATAATAGAAAGTATTTTGGAATTGTAATCCTAAAGATCCTGAAAATATTCTATGAATGGTGAGGCCCGCATTTGCTCAGACAGGTTAAGTACTCTCCTTTTTAAAATCGATTTTATAGACTCTTGCAAGTTATTAAGATCAATCCCCTTAGGGTATGCATATTAATTATACATTAAATTCATATTATTCTTTAAATACAAAAGATTTTAATTCTTTTAATGGATATTTTCAATTATATCTTTTACGTTAGAGCGTATCTTATAATTGGGGTCAAACTGACGCCAAATAATGATACCTTCCTGATTGATTATGTAGGTTGCTGGAATAGGAAGTCTTTGAGATTCGTCGCTGTGCGATTTCTTCAATGCCCCATTAAGAGCAATGTTGTAAAGAACAAGTTGAGTTGCTGATGGCAAAAACGTCAAATCAAAGGCATCGGAAATTCTATAACCTTCATCGTAAAGGAGCGTAAAACTTGCATGGGTTTTTTCAACAGTTTTTAAAGCATACTCAGGCTTCTCGGGTGAAATGGCAACAACAGACGCGCCTTTTTCATAAATAAACGATAGGCTATCTTGTAGTTTTTGTAAATGCTTGTTACAATATGGGCACCAATAACCACGGTAAAAAATTACGACAACAGGTCCCTTTTTTAGAGCGCTGTCTAAAGAAAATAATTTTCCATTTTGGTCTCTTGCTTTAAATATTGGAGCTTTAAGGCCAGTTGCCAATCCTTTTGCCTCATTAACCGAACGAGTTGTTTGAGAAATACTTTCCATGCTAACAGTTAGTACTAAAAACACCGTAATTATCGTTACTAAAGACTTCATAATAAATTACTTTTTTATAATTGTTTTATTTATAATCACTGATTTTTCTTCAGGCGTTAGTGTTTTATATTTCATCGATGTGCCCTTGATTATTTCAGGTTCTCAATGCCTGCCGTGGGTTTTGTTAACAGCCATTTAGCACAGGAAATAAGATAAATATTGCAGTAAGTATTTTTTTCATAATCTTTAATGTTTGATTAAGAAGTAATGAAACACCCCATATCATTTATTTGTTCATATGGGGTGTTTCATGTAGACTATTATACAGTTTTTATACTTGTTAAGAACTAAGGCATAACTGAAACGATCGGACAATTGACAATAACAGCATTCATAGCTTTGATAGGTGCAGCTTTTGCTGTGCTTAAGATACTAACAGATCCAAAGCTGGCATTGTCATAAATCTGAACATCCCATAATGGTGAATAAGCCACATCTGTGGGAATAGTTTCTGTTACATTATGAGTCTGTCCAGTTGCCATACCGTCCTCTGTTTTGAATCCTGATACAGGGCCTCCACCAGTTAAGTCGGGGTTTATATTGAAACAAACATATATGTCAGATGTTGGAACTTTACCGTTTACTGTCATTAATTCTTTTTCGGAAAAGTTGAAATAGTAAACAACTTTGTTTTTGTACCATCCACGGGTAAGTGCAGGGCTTTCGGAGGCCAAATAACGTTTGCTCGCCACCGAACCCTTTGGAACAATAGGGCAATTTACAATGCTGGATGTTGTTGTTATGGTGTATTTTCCGCTAACGATTTGGTCGTAACTTGTAATGGTATTGGCCACATAATTTGCTGGAACAGTTACCTTAGTTACCAGCCAAAAATCGTTATAGCCACCATCGCCCGGAACAACATCAACAATGTTTAACTGGCCGGATACAGGACTGCTTTCACCAGTTTTAAAAAGCACATAAATAGGAGCTGGGGTTGTGCTTAGTGCATCGAAATTGTAATAAATAACTTTTCCACCGTTGGGGCCTAAACCGTGTGTATTAAACGCTGGTATAGCGTCAAAATTAACAGGAGCATTGGCCGCAGGAAAACCATTCTGTGTATTCCTTACAAACAAATGTGCAAACGAAGAGCTAAATCTATCGATAGAAACGTCACCAGCGGTATCTGGATTTAATGGAGTCATCATATCATCTGTTTTCTTGCAAGCTCCAACTAAAAATAAAAGAGAAAATGCTGAAATAATTAATTTTGTTTTCATGGTAATATGAATTATTAGTTTATACCATCAAAATTAACCACTAAGTATCACAGAAGTATCACAAAATATTCAAGAAACATTAACGTTTCTATGCAGCAGTAATCATGGGCAGTGTAAAGGAAAAAATTGTTCCCTTCCCAAGCTGGCTGGATACGGAAATATCAGTTTGATGCAGCTCTATTATTTTTTTTACAATTGCCAAACCTAATCCTGTGCTTTCGCTATATTTTTTTCCTTTATAATATCGCTCGAAAATATATGGAAGTTCGTCATTATCTATTCCTTCTCCGGAATCAGCAATGCTTATTTTTATTTTGCCCTGCATTTCCGGTCTAATATCTATGTTGATATAATCACCTTCTTTACAAAATTTGATGGCATTATCGATAAGGTTTTGTAGAACGCGGTCGATAAGAAATATATCACCTTCAATCATTGGAATGTCCTTGGGTATAAACGTATTGATGCTAACCCCTTTTTTTTGTGAAATGATCCTGTACTTATTGGCAATATCCGAAACAAGCTCAGTGATAGAGAAAGGCTCGGGATTAAGTTTTACCTGGTTGGTTTGAAGTTTTGAAAGTTCGAACAGTTCGCTTACCATTTTTTTTAGTTTGTCGCAACTCGAATATATGATTTGCAAATACTTTAATTGTTCAGGAGCCTTAAGCGTGTCTTTTTTCAGCATCAGAGTTTCCGCATAGCCCTGAATGGATGCCACTGGTGTTCGCAAGTCGTGAGAAACATTACTAATAAGTTCTTTGCGGAATTCGTCTGTTTCTTTAAGCTCCTTTATACTTTTGGCAATGGTATCGGCCATTTCATTAAACACCAATCCGATGGTATCAAGCTCGCTATTGCTTTTAACCGGAATCCTTGAATTCATGTTACCTGTTTTAAATTGCTGAATTCCTCGCACAATTATATTAAGTTTTTTAGTTATTAGCCATAAGGCAAATAAACCTAGTAGGGCTGACACTATTAAAATAGCAATAATTGTTCGAATTGAAAGGCCAAGGATATAGCTTCCTATAACCATTTGCGAGGCCGAAACATATTCCTGACTTGCCAAGACTATATAGATGTATCCAGTTAAAACATTGTTTTCAATTACCTTTGCTGTTGAAAATGTTTTCTTTTCGCCTACATTCCTGGGGTCATCTCCAAAAATGAGATTATGATGTGAATCTTTTAGGAATTGTAAAATGGGGGTTAATGTTACTTTGCCCAATTTGACTACCTTTTCTGGAGCAACATAGCTTAAAATATTGCCTTCAGGGTTCAGCAAATAAACTTCAACACTTGGATTAATAACCATCATAGAGTGCATAATATCTGAAATCGCTTCTTTGTTGACTTTTCCGTTTCTGAAATCCGGTTTTATCACATCAACAGTATTTTTGGCTAAGTTCCAGTTTAGTTTTTGGTTTACTTCAACCGAATACTTTCGGGCTGATTCAACAGAAATATATAAGCTAATTCCAGCAAATAGAATCAATACCAATATAAATATCACAGCTATCTGAAAATATAATCGGCTAAATTTTAAATTTCTTTTCCGTTCCATAATTATGATACTAAATATTTGTTATTCCTCTTTAAACTTATATCCTATCCCCCAAGTGGTAAGGATAAATTCAGGCTCATTCAGGTTTCGTTCTATCTTAGTGCGAAGACGATTGATATGTGAATTTACGGTATGCTCATATCCTTCGAACTGATACCCCCATACTTGGTCGAGCAGTTGAGTGCGGGTGTAAGTCCTTCCCGGGTTTGAAGCAAACAAAACCAGTAAGTCAAATTCTTTGGGCGAAAGCTCGATGCGATTGCCTTGTACCTCCACATTTCGAAGCGTGACATTTATGTAAAGCCCATCGCGTTTGATTTCCTGGACTATGTCATTTTGTATAATCTCTTTTGTCAGTTCGGATCGTCTTATTATTGCTTTTATCCTTGCCATCAATTCTCTAATACTGAATGGTTTGGTAATGTAATCATCAGCACCAACTTCAAGGCCAATAACCTTATCTATTTCTTCCGATTTGGAAGTAATTATTAAGATTGGCGTGTTAATTTTTTCGAGCCTAATTTTTTTGCATACTTCTATGCCATCAAGCCCGGGCAATCGAATGTCCAGCAAGATTATTTTATAGGAGTTATTGATCACCTTGAGAAGACCTTCCTTTCCATCAAAGGCTTTCTCTACCTCAAATTCCAAATCGCCAAGATGAATTGCCATAAGATCAGAAATATCTTTATCATCTTCAATTATAAGGACTTTTTCCATAATTTCATTTATAGTGTAGAAAGGTAAACAAACAATATAACAGAAAGGTCACAAAAGTCTAAAGTTTTTATATTGAGTGAATATTTGTAAATGATAAAACAAGATCTAAATATTTAACTAGCTATCCTAGTGACAGCTATGTTAATTCAAAAAATCAAGCACAGCCAGCTTTGCTATTCGAATTTTTCGTAGCAATCTTTCTAATTTGAAAGGTTTCGGTTTATTTCAAATTGTTTGTCGATTGCAATATGGCAGAAGCATGGGTAGGTGATACTTTCCGGATTTTCCCGGGAAAATATGGAGAAGATCCTTTGTGGGGAGATGCAAAAGACCTGAAATATGCTGAAGGTGCCAATGCCGACGAAGCATTTCTGACTCCTTCAGGGCATTTTATCAATCCAAAAATACCAGAAAATTCCAAACCCGGGACGGAAGGATTGCATGGAGCTGTATAGTTCGAAACGATTTATCAAAACATGACGGATAGCAACGATAAGACATCGTATGCTGTTTACAACAATGAAAATTATCCATCTACCCTGTCCTATAATCATCTTAACGGGAAAGTATATAAAAACTATAAATGGCCACGTTCGTTTTGTATTTCGTATAAAATATTGTCAAACGAATTGAGTTCATTCACAATTTTCAGAACCATTTTCAATTGAAAATTTAAAGTCCTGCAATTTTTTAATGTTTGGGCATCTTTCCTGTAAGCCTTACAGTATTGGCTATCTCTACATTTGTGGCAGGCGTACCTTCCTGTTTTGGCCCTGTCCAGTTCCAATGGCCTTCAGGTTCATTAAAAGGACAGATGTAGTCAAGGTTAATCCCATCAT
Source organism: Bacteroidales bacterium (assembly GCA_038213375.1). Taxonomy (GTDB): domain Bacteria; phylum Bacteroidota; class Bacteroidia; order Bacteroidales; family JAAUTT01; genus JAAUTT01. Next base: position 34,649 of record JBBQTB010000040.1, read on the forward strand.
GATGATGAAGGCCTTCGCAGACATCGGCCATAAAACGGGCAAAATCAGTATAATGTTCCGGTTTAAGATTGAAGCTTGCCCCTCTGCCGGTATTTGTGGCCAATCCGTTAAATGTCCAGTAAATTGGTGCCGAAAGAATAAAATCCCAAGAATTGTTTAACTCCGCGTTCCTTAGCAAGTGCCAGAAATGTTCGTTGCCCTTGTTGCTTGTTCCAGTCATACGATCCATCGGGTCGGAGAAAACACTCGGTGCGGGTCCAGACGCTGCCTATCTGACTGGCGTCGCCTTGTTCGGCGCTTCCCGTTCCTATGTTAAAGCGCCAAAGTGATAATCCTATTCCTTTCGGGTTTCCATTTGCATCGTTTTCAGTACTAAAAAGCCAATCGGCAATTTTGTCCCGCTTAACTTTTGGCCATAAACCTAAAAATTGAAAACTCCAACCATCGGATGCTCCAAAATTGTCAATTGTTTGATATATTATTGCGGGATCGACAGTAAATTTTTTAATATCGGGCTTTGATGGCTTGTCACATCCCAAACCAGACAATTGAGAATAAGTTAACGTGTTAAAGGTAATGCAAATAAGAAATGAAAAACTTCACAAATATTTTCTACACATAGTAATTAATGTTTATTCCGGTTACGCACCGGACAATTTGATTCAGGATATAAGATTGATTCAGGTTTAACTAATAAATTACCCCAATACCTTTATTTAAAAAATTTAAACACCTTAACTGTCATAGGCTTTAACAAAATTAACCCGGTATTGAAATCCTTGCCCTGATCATTTTGTCGTACACTGATTTTTGTTTCCATTGGAGAGGAATACAAGTTCATAACAAACAACATCGATTCGTTTCCTGTTGAACGAACAGAAGTGAAAATATTTGGATTAGAACAGGTTAGCTGCAATGTGGGTTAAGACCGTTGGTGATTATAGCCTTTGTTTTAGGTTCGAATATATCGTCCACTTCCATTCGGTTCAATCATATCTTTACGGATATGCCATAGCTCAAATAGCTGTAATAATCTTTAGCGTTGCTTTAATACAGCACTATTTGGATGGCAAAAAGCTTACGTTTTCAGGAGCAATCATTCGCCAGGTTTTGTCCTATGGCTTGAAAAACGAAGCAAGCAGTTTCCTGCAATTCCTAAATTATCGGTTATCGGTTTACTTTATATTTTACTTTCTGGGAATAAAATCGGTTGGTTTATTTTCTGTTGGAATAGCTATTTCCGAGTCGGCATGGGTATAATAACCAAGTGTATTTTTACAGTCCATATGCCAAACTTGTCAATACCAAAAGGGTAAATTACTGAGTTGCCTTAACCCGTAAATCAGACGGATTAGTTTGTTAACCTCTTTGTTTGCTTTTGGCATTACAATCAAGTATCTATCAATTGGGGTTTGGGAAGGGGTTTGGCGAAGTGAAACATGTGCTAATTTTTCTGGCTCAAGGAATTTTATCCAAAGCGTTTTCCAATATTCATGTACATTTTTTCGCCGCCCGAACGAACAAAACATTTTATTATTCAAATCCTTACTTGGCTTGCTATGTACCATATGTTTTTCTTATGTTTTCATTCCTCAGTTTGGTATTGCTGGGGCATCCATTGTTTCGTCTATTACCTATTTTATGTCCTCATTCCTTAGCTTATTTGTTTATTACAGGAAATATAGGATAAAAATGTCTTACAATGCACCCAAAACCGAGCTTTAATAATGTATTTGGTAAAGGCTTTACTATATCAATAGTTCAGTAAATTTTTATTTTTCGACTTTGCTCGAAATGACCATCAACTCATAATTAGCAAATTGAGTCACACTGAGCGGAGTCGAAGTGTATATTGAAAATCTGACATTTAGATAAATATAATGAACCATTGTATTTAGAATCCAACAATTTATTGTGAAAGAAAAACCAGATATAATACTCCTCAAGGACAATTGATTATCCTTGAGGAGTGATTACTTTTAATTTAATACTTATCAATTAATTTATTTCATACCTTATTTTGTTTATCCATATTTATTCAACTACCAATTTCACATTATTCACACTTTTGTCTGATACTATTGAAATAATGTAAGTACCTGTTTTGAAATGTGCCCGGTCAATAGTGAATTCCTGGTTATCAACTATGGTTCCCTTAAGTTGTATATTGTAAACCATTCTTCCACTAATGTCTTTCACTGTCATTCGAACGCTGTTGTCGTTTGAATAACCTGTAAGCTTTACCTTTATGTCTGTATCAGAAGCCGGGTTAGGATATACATATATGTGTGCTTCCGATACATCGCTGCTTGCTATATTGCTGGCAATAGACTTACTCTTGAGAGAACTTCCTCCATAAAGTGTGACTTCCTGTAAACCCCAATAACAATTGCCTGTGCATCCGCTTATATCTTGGATCTTTACATACTGTTTGGTCTGTGATGCAAATGTTACATCCATTACATCAGCTGCGGTGAGAGTGGCTATTGGACTTCCCCAGTTTGTTCCGTCAACGGATACGTATACATTGCAGTTTACCTGTCTGCCGGTACCAAACTCTTCTACCTTAAGTCTGCAGAATGTTATTGCTGATCCCATATTTAATACCCAGTATCCGTTAGCGGGTCCACTATCGTATTTAAACCCGTATTGCGATCCACCGTCAATTGCGCTACCGGGGTCGGCCCCTTGCGAAGCTGTTGCAACCCATCCTGTTTTGGATAATGCTATATTGCATGCACCGCCTGCTGTTACTGTAATTGCACAGGTAGCTGTTTTTCCGCCATCCAGGGTTGTTACTGTAATGGTTGCATTACCTGCTGCAACACCGGTTACTAATCCGCTTGAGCTAACTGTTGCAATGGTAGTAGAGTTCGTAGCCCAACTTACATTTTTGTTTGTGGCATTGCTTGGGCTTACCGTAGCTGTAAGCTGCTGTGTGGCATTAACAGCTATACTTGCCGATGTTGGGCTTACGCTTACACCTGTTACTGCTACACTAGTTGTATTAACTGTGATAGCGCTGGTGGCCGTTTTTCCGCCATCTTGTGTTGTTACCGTAATGGTTGTATTTCCTGCTGCAACACCGGTTACTAATCCGCTCGCATTAACTGTTGCAATGGCAGTAGCACCTGAACTCCAGCTAACAGTTTTATTTGTGGCATTGGCAGGGCTTACCGTGGCCGTGAGTTGTTGTGTACCATTTACGGCTATACTTGCCGAGGTCGGGCTCATACTTACTCCCGTTACTGAAATAGCGCCTCCACCGGTACTGGCTTTCCACCAGTTGATGTTCCAGCCGCCGGATGTAGCTGCTATCCTTATAACCTGGGTTCCTGCGCTTAGGTTAACAGTTTTAGAAACCGTTGTCCAGTTTTGCCATCCCCCTGTCGAGGGAAAGCTAACCGATCCCAATGTTGTAGTTCCCGATTTAATATCAAAATTGCCACCTGCAGATTGGCTTGCAACCCTAAAATCTAATGTGTAGGTTCCTGCCGTTGTCGGGTTAACCTGGTAATCCATCCAGTCGCCTGGATCTATCCAGCCCACATCCAGGCCGCCTTCACTGCAATTTTCTGTTTGTATACCGCTCATCGCGCTATAGTTTTCGGCTTCAACAGTGCCTGGCAAGGTAGTATAACTTCCACCGCCACCAGTTACTGTAATTGCACAGGTAGCAGTTTTTCCGCCATCCTGTGTTGTTACCGTAATGGTTGCTGTTCCTGCTACTTTACCGGTTACCAACCCATTGCCATCTATTGTGGCTATGGAAGTTGCACTTGAACTCCAGCTTACGGTTTTGTTCGTGGCATTGGCAGGGCTTACCGTGGCTGTCAATTGCTGGGTAGCATTAACAGCAATACTTGCCGAGGTGGGGCTTACGCTTACACCGTTTACATTAACCGGAGGTGGCGGTGCACCTGCGCTAACAAACATAGAAAGCGCATATATATTAAGACAAACATAATTTACAGCCGCTTCAGTATATACCCATGGCGATGGGTCATTTTCCTTCCAAACATTGCCCTTATCACCAAAACTGCATATTCCGTCAACTAACATTCCCGGCCATGCTAAACCACCTGTCTGTTCATTAGGCGTAGAATAAAAAAGCTTTGTTACAGCATTGTAACCGGTAGCGGACTGGAATGACTTATTGAAATAATTCCGTCCAAATACGAAACCGATATTGCCTAAAGCTGCATTTGAATATTTTGAATTACCTGAAACTTTATATGCAGCCCAAAGTAAATGATTGGGCCATGTTGTGTAAGCCGATCCACCCCACGGATATAAAGCAAAGTTTCCCCTGTCCTGGGGCTTTGTCACGCAACGTCCGTATCCTTGTTTCGAGTTTACAACCTGGTCGGCACATATAAGGATTTGGTCGTGTATGGTATTAACAATGCTTTGGTTCCTTGAACCGGAATTGTAAAAGTAATAATCAATCAAACCTGCATTTTCTACTTCCCAATAATCAGTTAAAACCTGTACCTTACCGTTGTTATATCCGCGGGTAAATGAATTTATTTTCGATTCGGCATCGCTTAAATATTGTGCTTTACTGGCAAGGTTTAATTTATCGGCGGTAATCCATAATTCGCATGCTGCATATAAGGCTTTATCAAGTACTGAGCCATTCTCGTAATCGCCATAATTAGCCAGGTTATCTGTAAAATTAGGGTTTGCATTGATCCAGCCATATGCCTTTATGGCTACATTCCAACATTGATCGGCGAAAGTCGCATCGTAATTCTGGAATTCCCTTTTTGCAACTGCACAAACTCCGCATAAATCAGCTGCAGCCCTGTATGCCTTTCCCTGTATTTCATGCCTCCAACCAGCGCCGGAATTTTGTTTAGCAGAATTGTATACGCCACCGTCGTTTGGATCCTGAAATTTAATTAAACTTTGTAATTCCCTTTTTACCTCAACCAGTATATCGGGCATTGAACCGCCCGATTCAGGAATATCTAATTTAACATTTTGAAGGCTATTTTCCCTGTTTGCCAGCATTAACAAATATATGCTATAGCCTGCATCTGTAATATATTTACCGGCATCATTCGCATCATGGTGGCCTCCTGAAACATCTATAGCAGGGGTGCCAGGCCCTGCATATGCCATTTGATTACCGGGGTGACAGGCAGGGTGGTTAAAATTTGTATTGTTTTGCCAAGGGTTTGTCCAGTTAACTCCTTCACCTCCACATCTTAGCAAATACAGCCCTTTGCATGCCATATAAAATGCCCAGTTGTAGGCATTATTGTCAACCGGAAATTCCTGGGTTCGCCCAATACCGGGAACTTCAACATAATAAACCCCTGAAGTTGAAAATGAAGAGAAATCGGCAGTGATAATATCCTGGTCTGTATCGATATTTCGCACAGCCCCGGATACGGTGCCGGTAAAAACAATAGAACCGTCCGATGATTTTTTTACATAAAAGTTACCTGAGCAGTTTGTTGATATAGATGCCTGTTTTTCGGCATTGGGCAAAAAGCCCAGCGAATTAATTTTTATTGCATTGCTGTATCCCGAAGGTGTTACCGGTATACCTGCATTAGCAAAATTAAGATTGCTTTTTTGAGCATTACACAGTATAGGTACTATGAGACCTATCCCTAAAATAAATAAAGTAGATTTTTTCATAATGTTTACAATTAAAGTTTAGTTATTAGTGATATATGAATCTAAGAATGATTATTACATACCTAATTACAAATTTTACCAAATCCTGAATGAAAACGAATACTACAAATCCTATTTGCCTGAAATTTCAATTGAAACTACAGATTTTGATGGCATTGTGACCTGAATTTTAGTGTCATCCAGTTTGAAATTGGTAAATTTTTTGGGGGTTACTTTCTCCTTTACACCAAAATCATTAAAGGAATTTATTTCATCTGCTGTTATTACTTCACCACTAATACCAACATCTTTTAAGGTTTCCATTTCAATTGTAACCGGATTTTCATTATTTGGATCAAGATTAGCGATGGTAATATGTATTTTACCATGAGCATCTTTTGAAGCAGAAGCATTTAATGAAGGAATGGATTCGTTCCCATTTTTATAATCCCGGCAAGTCATTGTAATAGGAATTAATGTTGCATTCTGGTGTACTTTAAACATTTTAAAAACAAAATACGATGGGGTTAGGGCCAACTGATCCCCTTTGGTTAAAATCATCGCCTGAAGTACATTAATTACCTGGGCTATGTTTGTCATTTTCACCCGTTCTGCATGATTGTTAAAAATATTCAGATTCACTGCTGCCACCATTGCATCGCGAAGTGTGTTCTGCTGGTATAGAAAGCTAGGGTTTGTGCCAGGCTCTACATCATACCAGGTTCCCCATTCATCAACCATCAGGCTAACGGTGTGTTCTTTGTCATATTTTTCCATTACAGAAAGGTGCTTATTGATCAGCGTATCCATCAGTAGCGTGTTTTTGAGCATAGTAAACCATTCATTCTGCCCAAAATTAGTTGCTGATCCCTTTTTTTGCCAATTCTCAAGTAGAGTATAGTAATGCAGGGAAACCCCTTGCATCCTGCCCCCAACGTTTTTCATAACCACATCGGTCCAGTTAAAATCATCTGCATTTGCGCCTGATGCTATTTTACTGGTTCCATTCCCTGCATAGTTTAAATATATCCCATACTGTTTGCAAAGATCTGAATAATGTTCAGGGGTCATATTTCCGCCGCAACCCCATGCTTCGTTACCGATACCAAAGTATTTTACTTTCCACGGCTTTTCTCTGCCATTTTGTTTACGAAGCCTGGTCATGGGCGATTCCGATGCAGATGTCATGTATTCGGCCCATTCGGCCATTTCCTGAACCGTTCCGCTCCCAACATTCCCGGATATATAGGCATCACAACCAAGAATTTCGCATAAATCGAGGAATTCATGAGTCCCAAAGCTATTATCTTCAGTTGTACCTCCCCAGTTCACATTGATGATCGAAGCGCGCTTATCGCGTGGGCCAATACCGTCCTTCCAGTGGTAAGTATCGGCAAAGCAGCCACCTGGCCATCGCAATACAGGAATATTCATATCTTTCAATGCAGTTACAACATCATAACGCATACCGCGTATATTGGGAATAGTGGAGTTTTCACCAACCCAAATACCCTCATATATGCAACGTCCCAGATGTTCAGCAAATTGTCCGTATATATCCTTACTGATGGTATATTTTGCCTTATCGATATGTAAAACAATAGAATTATTCGTTTTTATTTGAGCTTCACAGAATTGAATCCCATACAAAACAAAACAAAGAGATAAGAGAATGTTTTTTATATTTTTCACTAGTATGTTAATTAATAGTTAGTTAATATTTTAAAATTTGCGGATATTTTAATTAAAAGCTATTTGAATAATAAACGTGATTCTTTAACGAAGAAAATTTGTTGGAGGAAATTTGTTGGAGGAAGAATTGGCAGTCGCAAATTACTTACTAATCCTGCTCCATGCTTATATCAAGCCGAAAGCCGAATTTATAAAGAAAAAGTCCCTCGCCCAGGGGGCGAGGACTTTTAGAAGAAAATAATGTTAGTGTTTCAATTTTTTTAAGTCAAATTAATAACCCGGGTTATTAGCCCCTATATTTGGATTTACAGTTGTTTCAGAACTAGGAATAGGAAATAATTCACTCTTATTCTTAACAAAATCCTGTTTAGGTGTTGTGCTACCCATAGATATTTCATAAGCATTCGCTTTAGCAAAAGCCGCAACACAATCGCCCCATCTTACCAAGTCAAGGAAATGCAATTTTTCCCAGTAAAATTCAACCTGTCGCTCATGTTTAATGGCATTTCTGACATCGCCTTGCGAGCCATCCCCGCTAATTGTAAGATATGAGGCATTATAATTGCCATAAGGATAAGTCGTTACTTTTGCCCTTCCACGGACTATATTAAGATTTACAATTGCTGTTGCTGGGTCGTTAAGTTCATTTACAGCTTCGGCATACATAAGCAACACATCTGAAAACCTCATTAGGTTTACATTATTGCCCTCGGTAACCCCTGTACCATCCCAATGGCCCCATTGATTATTAATGGTGTCCAGCAAAATATATTTCCCCATTTGTAAATCATCTTCGGTGATGCTATTCCATGGCCTCTGCTTAGCTTTCGCTTTCCATGATTTTCTGTTACCAACCGTATCACCCAGTGCTTTAACAACATAAGAACCTCCTATTGATGTAAACAACCGTGCCGAGTCACTGGGTTCAAATACATGCATGGCATACAAATTGGGACGGCCTACGCCCCATCCAAGCATTTTCCAAATAATATTATTTCCTCCACCACCCCACATATTTGAAACAGCAGCATTTATATAATTTATTTGAAAAATAGCCTCTTTGCTCCACTCATCAGGATTTCCATGAAAATTATCGCCAAATTGATCTAATAAATCATAATGGTCAAATTTAGCTTGGTTTACACCCCCTTTTAAATCCATTACTTGTTTTAATATAGCTTTAGCTTCAGCATATTTCTTTTGAAAAAGAAAAGCCTTGCCAAGATAACCCATTGCAGCTCCCTTAGTTGCCCTGCCCAGATTTTTATCATCATACGCTTGTGGTAAATCAGGATAAGCTTCGGCCAAATCTTTTTCAATCTGGGCCCACACATTGGCCAACGGGGCACGGCTTGCATAAAGTGAAGCCGGATCAGGGTTGCTCAGATCGGGTGATTTTATAATTAAAGGCACACTGCCATAATATCCTACCAAATACATGTAAGTCCAGGCGCGTAAAAACTTAGCTTCTGCAATAAGTTGTTTTTGTTGCTTTGCATCAGTGATAGTTGTACCCGGAATTTTATCTAAAGCAACGTTACACCAGGCTATTGTATGGAAACTATGTTTCCAGATATTTTCAACGTAAGAATCCTGAGAGCTTGTAGTAAATTTATCATAAGAGGTTCCGTTCCAAACATCTTCCGATAACACATCGATTCCAACGCCTTGTGTATCAAAGAGTATAAAGCTCCACGAATCGTAACATGCCATTACTGCCTGTTCGGCATCAGCTGGTGTTTTATAAAACTGTGTAACATCCACAGACGATGGGTCGCTAAGTTCAAAATCCTTTTTGCTACATTTGATAAATGTAAAGGTGGCAGCAATTATCAAATAAATAAATATTTTATTTTTCATATTTTTCATATTTTTTAAATTAAGAACTAAAATCCAAGCTGAACACCAAACATAATATCCATTGTGCCTGGGTAAGTTAAAATATCAACGCCCCTGTCGGTGTTTTTTCCTGAATAGCCTCCTAATTCAGGGTCATAACCCTTGTACTTTGTAAATGTTAACAGGTTTTGTGAAGACACGTAAATACGCATGTGGTCAATATAAGCAAATTTCAGTATGCTTTTTGGTAATGTAACCCCAAGTTGAACGTTTTTCAGCCTTATATATGAAGCATCCATGATATTGTATGATGATAGCGAACCGTTAATAGTATTAGCCCGTGGTTGTGTATTCGATGGATTATTGACCGTCCATGCATCTGTTATCCTGTCTGTTAATTGGCCCCTTTGTCTAAAATACATATCGTTGCCCTGCACGCCTTGCAAAAATACAGATAAATCAATCCATTTAAACTGTGCAGCAAGTGATAAGCCAAATGCATATTTAGGGTTAGGGTTCCCAATGCGCTGTGCTTTTGGATTACCTTTATCATCAACATCATAATGATAATCGCCGGGATGTAAACCCTTTGGCATTATTCCGGAAACAGAATCTGCAGTTTGCCATATCCCAAGCATTTTATTACCCCAAAAAGCACCAACAGGGCCACCTATTTCGGATTTGGTAGAATAAATATTAATCTCGGTTGTGGCAGTGTTCCCGCCAAAAATAGGCGTAGGGTTTTCCGCTCCCAAAGAAAGAACTTTGTTTTCGAGATATAAACTCAGGTTTCCGTTTACCGAATACTTAAATTCGCCAACGCTTCCCTGGTAGCCTAATGAGAAATCCATCCCCTTATTTGAAATGGACGCAGCATTTGAAGCATGGCCTATTATGCCAACAGAATTAGGAAGAGTAATGGAAGGGATCAATAAATCATCAGTTTTCTTAACATAATACTCTGCTTCGAATGTAAGTTTATTCTTTAGCAACGAACCTGATATACCGATGTTGGTAGATTGTGTCGATTCCCACCTTAATAGGATATTCCCAAATTGATCAGGGCCTTTGCCAGCTGCTAAATGTTCCCCATTACCATTGGCCCCCAAACCATACTGGATATCAAAGCCACCACCTGGGGAAAAAGAGGGAACCTTAGTCGCATATAAGTAATTAGGAATGGCATCGTTTCCCAATTTGCCCCAACTGCCAAAAATTTTCAGGTCGCTTATCAAAGCTACATTAGATAAGAAGCTTTCTTTGCTAATCCTCCAACCAGCCGAAAAAGCGGGAAACATACCATATCGTTTCTCTGCCCCGAAACGCGAAGATCCATCCCTTCTTAAAGTAGCAGAAAACAAATATTTCCCATCGTAGCTATAATTTAAACGCCCGAATTGCGAACGCATCAGGTAATCCCATCCATTTCCAGCAACTAACTTTTGTAGACTATTGGCCCCTGCATCAAAAGTATTCTGAATACTGTTATCGATTTGAGTACTCATCGCGTATGACCTTGAATCATTCTTTGATTGCGATACGCCCAAAACAACATTCAAACTATGTTTATCTATTTCTTTTGAAAAGTTTAAGGTATTTTCAATTAAAACACTATTATTATTTATGCTATAATTGCTTAAGCCTGAGGTTAAAGAATAGTTGGTCTCGCCGTTATAATGCGCCGGGAAAAAATTATCGTTCGTATGCGCCCCCAAATCCAATCCCAGGTTGAACTTATAGGACAAACCTTTCACAATTTCTATCTGAAGATAAGTGTCCGAAAGCACCCGGCTGTTTGCATCTGTAACCTTGCTCAGGTTAACAAGTAAGGGGTTCCCTGCGTTCGACAGTTCATCCGTTGATTTTGGGGAATTATAACCGCCGGTATAAGTTGGATCGTCGGTATATGGGGCAATCCATGGTATCATAAACGAGATGCCCTGAACGCCACCCCAATGTGTGCCAAAATTATCGTTAACCCTTTGAGATGTTCGGGCTAAGTTTAAAGATTCTCCAATCTTAATATGTTTTGAAACATTTACATCGATTGCTGCACGCATGGTGTAACGATCGAAGCCGGAAGCGGGTAAAATCCCTCCCTGCTTTAAATAGCCGCCGGAAACGCTATATGTTACTATTTCATTGCCCCCCGAAACATTTAAAGTATAATTTTGTTTTTGGGCGGCCGTTAATGCAACATCTTGCCAATCAGTATTAATTGCACGGTTAGCGTCATTATCTGAGCGATATGGGCGTCCGTTCTGTGCTTTATAAAAATCGAACCACTGGGTCGTATTTGGCACGTCTAATTTGTTGATCAACGTTTGCCTGCCCCAAAATGCATTGAATGAAACCTGCGGTTTACCCACCTTGCCCCTTTTAGTAGTAATAATAACTACGCCATTTCCTGCACGGGCACCATAAATAGCAGCTGCGCCGGCATCTTTCAATATTTCTATCGACTGGATATCGTCCGGGTTTAATGCTGACAATGGGTTTGCATTACCTCCAATCTGCTGTGATTCCCTGGCCTGGTTACCTTGTACAATTATATTATCAATAATATACAATGGTTCGGTCGAGCCAAAACGTCCGGCGCCCCTGATTTGAACAGCAGGAGGAGCCCCCGGTTGGCCTGATGCTTGGGTAACCATAACACCGGCTGCATTTCCCTGCATAGCCTGCTCAATAGAAGTTATTTTGACTTTATCTATATCTTTAGCGGATACCGATGCAATCGAACCAGTTACATCACGCTTTTTCTGCGTTCCATATCCAATTACTACAACTTCATCCAATTTAGTAATATCAGGTATCAGTTTAATCACCAAGTTGGACAGCCCGTTTAATAAAACATGTTCTGAATTGTAACCCAGAAAAGAAACTAACAATACAGCATCCTGTTTGGAAATATCCAAGCTAAACTTTCCATTTGCATCAGTAACTGTGCCAATCGTAGTGCCCTCAATAACTACATTTGCCCCAATAATGGGCTCTCCATTGGTTGCATCTGTAACTGTACCGGAGATTTTTTGCTG
>JBBQTB010000041.1:0-43932 GCA_038213375.1 Bacteroidales bacterium
CAAAGCTTCAAGGCTGACCTTGGATTTGAATTCCGGGGTGAACTTTCTTTTCGATTTCATTTGACAACAATATTAGTTAATATTTAAAACCCTAAAATTTATTTTATTAACACTGTTGTCCTAAATTTGGGGGTAACTATATAATGAGTAATGAACATTTAGAATTATGACGTCAATTAACCTGTTATTTGATATTAGTTTTGTCATTCATAATGAAATTTTGAATCCTTGAATTTTGAATCCTTGAATGTTTCGTTTTACAATATTTAGAGTAATTAACAGTTTAATGTTAATATAAAACTAAGGTGCTTTTTTTATGTTGAACATTAAAAACGTACTTTTACCTGATTTTTGTGCTACACCGGCACTTAACAGTCAATTTAAAACCGAAAATATGTTACCGAATAACCGCTACAGACTTTTATGGCTGGGGATGTTGCTCCAAACGTTGCTGATTTCCATACAAGCCCAGAAAAGTCTGATCTATACATTGCCCGATCAGGATTATAAAACCGCTACCGAGCTTTACGAAAAGCAGAAATACGCTGCAGCCCAACACTACTATCAAAAAGTAGTGAACAAGCCGTCATCGGATAATACCGGTATTCGGGCAAATGCCGAATATTTTTCGGCGCTTTGTGCACTTGAATTATTTAATCCCGATGCCGAATATCTACTTACAAAGTTTATTGTCGCAAATCCCGAAAACAGTAAGGCCAACGAAGCATATTTCAGTTTGGCCCGACATCAATACAACAACAAAAAGTACCGTATAGCCATTGAATGGTTTGAGAAGGTGGATGCAGGAAAGCTTTCGTTTGATCAAAAAGCCGAGTATAATTTTGAGTCGGGTTACTGCTACTTTATGGAGCACAATTTCGAAAAAGCCCGGTTGCATTTCTTCGAAATAAAGGATATCGACACCAAATACACAGCTCCGGCGTTGTATTATTATTCCCACATCGCCTACGAGCAAAAAAATTATGAAACGGCGCTCGAAGGGTTTCTGCGTCTTCGCGAGGACGAGACTTTTGCCCCCATAGTACCGTATTATATCACCCAAATTTATTTTCTTCAGAAGAAGTATGACAAAGTGGTGGAGTATGCACCCCCATTACTCGACTCTGTGGTTGAAAAGCGGGTGGGAGAGATGTCGCGTATGATTGGCGAATCTTATTATCGTTTGGGAAAATACAACGAATCGTTGCCTTATCTAGAAAAGTTTGCCGAAAAAACTTCATCAATGACTCCCGAAGATCGATATCAGCTGGCATATGCTTATTATAGGGCCGAGGATTTTAAAAACGCCATTAAATATTTCGAACCGGTTGCAACAGGCAATAGCGAACTCGCTCAAAACTCACTTTATCATTTGGCCGACTGCTATCTGAAAATAAAAAACAAACCCAAAGCAAGATTAGCATTTTCCTCGGCTTCCAACATGGATTATAATGCTGACATAAAGGAAAATTCGCTGTTTAATTATGCCATCGTTACCTATGAGCTTTCGCTATCTCCTTTCAACGAAGCCATTAAAGCTTTTGAGGAATATATTAAAAAATATCCCAATTCGAACCGCGTTGACGAGGCCTATAATTACCTTGTTCTGGCCTATATGAGCACCAAAAACTACGGGGCAGCTTTGGAGTCGCTTAATAAAATCAAAAAGAAAGACAACATTATCCGCAAAGCATACCAGCGTATTGCTTTCTTCCGTGGGATGGAACTCTATAATAATCTGAAGTTTGAAGATGCAAATAATATGTTCGATAAATCGCTCGAATTCCAGGAGTTCGACAAACTACTCGCCGCCCGCGCATATTATTGGAAGGGCGAATCGTATTACCGGGTTAAAAGTTACACTCAGGCTATCGATATGTACAACCGTTTCCTTACCGCTGTGGGATCGGGAAGCCTAAGTGAATTTGAGTTGGCACATTATAACATTGCATATTCCTGGTTTAACCTTAAAAATTACGACGAAGCACTAAACTGGTTTCGCCGATATAATGGTCAGATGAAAGATGCAAAAATTAAAACGGTGGCCGACTCATACAATCGAATAGGCGATTGCTTTTTCATGAAATTGAGTTATTGGGTAGCTATCGAAAATTACGAGAAAGCCATGACGCTCGGCGTTTCCGACTCCGATTATTCTCTTTTCCAGAAAGCCTTTGCTCTGGGATTGGTTGGCCGGCAGGAGAAAAAGATTGCCGTTATGAATCAATTGCTGAAAGATTATCCCAAGTCCGCTTTTGTTGATGATGCCATGTTTGAGTTGGGTCGTGCTTATAGTGCTTCCAATTTAAATACACAGGCTATTGCTTCATACAATAAATTGCTTAACGATTATCCAGCGAGTAGCTATGTTCCTAAAGCATTACAAAATTTGGGATTGATCTATTTCAACATGGATAAAAATCCAGAGGCCATAGCCTGCTACAAAAAGGTGGTTGAACAATTTTCGGGTACTGCCGATGCACGAAATGCACTCAATGGATTAAAAACCGTATATACCGAACAAAACGAAGTTGATGCGTATTTTGCTTACCTCAAAAGCAAGGGCGAAATGGCTAATATCCGCGTAAGCGAGCAGGATTCACTTACTTACACCGCCGCTGAAAATGTTTACATGAGCGGAAATTGCGAAAAAGCATTGCCCCAATTAAGTAAATATATTGAGCGTTTTAAAGATGGCAACTTCCTGCTCAACGCCAATTTTTATATTGCCGACTGCAACCTCCAGAATAAGAAGCCCGAAGAAGCCTTGAAAGGATATGAGTATGTACTCTCTAAACCACGTAGCATGTTTACCGAGCAAGCTCTAAAGGGCGCAGCTTCTATCTATTACACAATAGAAGATTATGCTTCGGCGCTCGCTGTTTTTAGGCGTTTGGAAACGGAAGCCGAGATAAAAACCAATGTGTTGGAAGGTAAAATCGGGCAAATGCGATGTAATTTTAAGCTTAAGGATTATACTATTGCAATTACCAGCGCCAAATCATTGCTTGCTTCCGAAAAAGTACCTGAAGAAATTAACCGTGAAGCTCATTATATTTTAGCCAAATCGTACGTCGAAACACAGAATTCAACTGCAGCGCTCGACGAACTAAAACTCGTATCGAGGGATGTAAAAACTATGGAAGGTGCTGAATGCAAATATCTTCTCTCACGTTTTTATTACGATCAAGGTAAAAAAGATCTGGCCGAAAAGGAAATTCTCAACTTTATCGATAAAACTACCCCCCACATCTATTGGATGGGCAAGAGCTTCCTTCTGTGGAGCGATATCTATATCGACCGTAAAGACGAATTTCAGGCAGTTCAAACGCTGCAAAGCATTCTCGACAACTACGAAAAGTCCGACGACGGAATAATGGGAGAAGCTAAAGATAAAAAAGAGAAACTTGTTGCCAAAAATGCAAGCCTGATGGTTAAAGAAAAACCACAGGATATTGAATTAAACATGGACAAAAAGAAAATTCAATAACCCAACCGAAAATCTAAGTTATGAACCGAACATATTCATTCCGCGAACCTAAATATATTGCACCAGTGGCTCAATTAGTAATTTTGAAGTCTATTCTTACGGCCTCGGGCTTCCGAATTTCGTTATTTCTGCTTTATATTTTTCTGCTTCTGAGCACATCAGTTTTTTCTCAAGCTCCGATAAAGAAAGAAGTAGAAGTAGTAAAACCTTACGAACCTACAGTATCTGATGCAAATAAAATCAGTGTTTTGCCTCAGGTGAAGGATTCCGTCATGATTAGGCCTTCATTTAACTACAACATTGTGCCAATGATGGTGAGTACCGAATACAATGTTCCATCCATCAATGCAGCCAAAATGCTGGCTATGCCAATACCAAAACTTTACAAAAGCTATCTGAAACTTGGATACGGTAATTATACCTCACCATTGGCCGAAGTGTATATTAACTCACTGCGATCAAAAAAATATACTGCGGGAGTATTTCTAAGGCATCAGTCCTCCAAAGGAAATGTAACATTGGAAAACGACCGTTCGGTATATGGCGGTTATTCCGAAACTTCTGCTGAGGTTTTTGGAAAACGTTTTCTGAAAAAATCGTATTTGTTTGCCGATGCAGGAGTTAGGGGAAATACCATTTATCGTTATGGTTATGACCCAGCTATCAATAACATAGCATTAGAGAATGGAGATATACGACAAAGTTATTTGCTGGCAAATGTCAATACCGGTATTCATTCGCTTAACACCGATTCGTCTAAACTTACTTATCATATTGGCCTTGGGTACAATTATTTCAAAGAAAGAGAAAAGCGTATCGAAAACAATATAAAAATAGAAGGACAGTTTAATAAACTTTATCAGGGAAAGATGTTTGGAATTAACACGAGTTTCGATCTTTTAAAACGGAACGACATGTTGGATTCAACCGGATATTCTAATTCTCTTTTTGTGTTGAACCCATGGATTGGTATTTCGTCGCAGGATTACCGGCTTCATTTGGGATTCAATGCTAATTTTGATAAACAGGATGGCACATTGAAACCTCATATTTACCCAAAAGCTGAGTTTCAGTTTAATGTAGTAAAAGATGTATTAATTCCGTATGTGGGGATATCCGGCCAGATAAAAAACCATAGTTATCGCGATATTGCATTCGAAAATCCATTTATCAATCCGCATTTGTTAGTGAAAAATTCGAATGTTAAAACATCGTTTTATGGAGGGGTAAAAGGTAGTTTAGGAGCCAAAACTTCGTATGTGCTTAAAATAGATTTATCACATACCGACAATCAATATTTCTTTGTTAACGATACCACAAACAGGCTTCGCAACCAATTTACAGTTGTGTATGACAATATTGATCTTTTTAATGGTTATGCCGAAATTAACTACGATTTATCCGAAAGTCTTTTGTTTGGTATAAAAGGGAATATCTACAAATATACCCTTGACAAAGAGCAATATGCTTGGCATAAACCTACCTACGATCTTACTTTTTCATCGAAATATAACCTTCGAAACAAAATATTAGTTAATCTCGATGTGTTAGCTTTAGGAAAAAGATATGCTAAAGAGTTTTCGAAAACTTTAACATCGAAAGAGTTATCAGGAATAGTTGATTTTAATATTGGTTTGGAATACCGGTACACCAAAATATTATCAGCATGGATTCATTTTAACAACATCACTGCCGCCAAATATTATACCTGGAATCAATATCCAGCACAACGGTTTAATCTGATGCTTGGTTTTACGTATTCCCTGTAAAAAATCGAAATTGATACTACTAGCTAAACTGAATTTTTACACGAGTTTTTAAAACTATACCGTTGAATGCAAGTTTAGAGAAATGGAGCATCTTGCAGAAGTACTTGGTAATTAGTATATTAGCTGAAAACTTTAAAGTATTGAATGATAAAATATTAATATTAAGTGGTTTGAATCAAAAGTTGGAAGAGCAATATTCCGATTCAGTAAAAAATGTTGTTTTATTTGGGTCTCAAGCCAATAATAATTCGAATGAATTTTCGGACTATGATGTATTAATATTACTTAATCAAGAATATAGCAGAATGATGAATATAGGATTTTAGATATTTGTTACGATATAGATCTAAAGTATAATAAAATAATTGATGCACATCTTCTATAAACTAATGAACTCAAATCAAAGCGAGGTAGGCAATCAATATTTGTAAATGCACTAAAAACATTGAATTCGATTTAAATACAGTTAAAGAGAAGTATGAGGAAGTAAAGGATTTTAATGCAGAAATCGAACAATTCATCTATCAAAAATAATAAAACACTAGCGTTTATAATCAGGTATAAAAATTCCGGTCAGAGGGTTAGACAAGGGTTGTGATTAGCTCCAAGTTGTTTGAAATCGGATGGTAAATCACACGCAAGGCTGCAACTTTTAATACATGGCATTGTGTGGCAAATATTTTATATGGTAACTTTTGTTACGCAGAAATTGTCGATGGAAATTTGCTAAATTGCGTACTATTTCTCAAAAATTTTAAGATTGATCCATAATGAAAATAATTACGCATTTTGGTTACGCAATATTCATTTTAATTCTGATAAGCTTATCAGTTATATCGTGTAAAGAAAAATCCGGGCCTAAAATAGGATTCATGCTCCCTCACATGACAATTAATCGATACGTTATTGAAAAGGCAGCGTTTACCGCTAAGATACAAGAATTAGGGGGAGAGGTTATTTTTATGTCGGCAGACAACGATGAAGAAAAACAAAATCAACAGGTAAATGATATATTAGACCAGGGTATTAAAGTGTTGGTGCTTGATCCGGTAAACAGGTTCAGCGCTGCAAGTATGGTAAGAGCTGCACACAACAAGGGTATCCCTGTTATTTCTTACGATCGGTTAGTGGCCAATTGTGATGTCGATAATTTTTTAACATTCGATGCCACAGCAGTGGGCACTCAAATGACAAACTATGCCTTGGCAAAAAAGCCTGAGGGTAATTATATCATTTTGGGTGGTGATAAATCTGACATGAATGCCATTCTTATAGATGCAGCGATTGAGAAAACTCTTTCGCCATCAATTAAATCCGGCAAAATAAAGGTTGTATATAAATCTTTTATCGAAAAATATTCAGAGGATGATGCTACCCACGAAATTGTACGATTTTTTAACCTAACCTCGGAAAAGCCTGATGTTATTCTGGCATCCAGTGATGTTCTTGCCAAAGGAGCCATAAATGGTATAAAGAAGGCAGGATTTGTAGGGGATATTTTGATTACCGGACAAGGTGGTGAATTGTTTGCATGTAGAAATATTCTCAATAACCAACAATCGATGACAGTATATAAGCCTATAAAAAAGCTGGCAAATTTGGCTGCCGAAATTTCCTTTGACCTGGCCAAAAATGTAAACATCGATAAATACTTCAAAACTACCATATTTAATGGTCATTCTGATATACCGTGTACACTCCTTGAAGTTATTTCGATCAATGCTGCTAACATAAGAAGTACTGTTGTTGCTGATGGATTGATTACTGAATCAGAACTAATAAATTAGATATATGTTCTAACCCGAATTTGTTAATAACTACCTTTATTTGATGTGTAATTAATGCCGTTTTGATGCTGTATTTTACTATATTTACGAGATTTTCCAAAAATCAGTTTAGGTAAAAAATATATTTGAATTACAGCATTATAACTTAAGAATTCAACTATTGAAGTTGCCGGATAAGAATTGTAAAAATTAAAGAAAGTAAAATAAAATAATGGACAAATTGAACGAAGAAGTTGATGTTAATCATGCCCGCTCGGTAGGCAATACGAATGAGTATTCGGCTGACAGTATCCAGGTTTTGGAAGGTTTGGAAGCCGTGCGTAAACGTCCTGCAATGTACATTGGCGATACAAATGTAAATGGTTTACACCACCTGGTATATGAAGTGGTTGATAATTCTATTGATGAAGCGCTTGCCGGATATTGTAAATTTATTGGGGTTATCATTAATGAAGATGGTTCCGTTTCCGTTTCCGATGATGGACGCGGTATTCCGGTGGATTATCATGAAAAAGAAAAAAAATCAGCCCTCGAAGTTGTGTTAACCGTTCTTCATGCAGGTGGAAAGTTTGATAAAGATTCTTACAAAGTATCTGGCGGTTTGCACGGAGTGGGTGTTTCCTGCGTAAATGCGCTCTCCAGCTATTTAAAAGCTGAAGTTTCACGGAACGGTAAAAAATACCAGCAGGAATTTTGTATTGGAAAACCATTTGACGATGTTACAGTGGTTGGCGAAACCGATCTTACCGGAACAACCATCACCTTTATGCCCGATGCTACTATTTTCACTACATTAGATTTCAATTTCGAAATTCTTGAATCACGTCTTCGGGAGCTCGCTTATTTAAATAAAAAGATTCGTTTGTCACTTACCGATATGCGCGAGAAAGACGAGAATGACAATTTTCGCTTTGCCGAGTTTTATTCCGAAGAAGGTCTAAAGGAATTTGTTTTATTTCTTGATGAGAACAGGGAAAAAATTACCGAAAATATCATCAATGTTGAATCAGAAAAAGGCGGTGTGCCTGTGGAAATTGCTATGCAATATAACAATTCCTATACTGAAAATGTACATTCGTATGTTAACAACATTAATACCATAGAAGGTGGAACTCACTTAGCTGGTTTTCGTCGCGGGTTAACCCGCACACTGAAGGCATATGCTGAAAAATCAGGCATGCTTTCCAAATTAAAATTCGACATTAGCGGAGATGACTTCCGTGAAGGTCTTACCGCTGTAATCTCAATAAAAGTTCAGGAACCACAGTTCGAAGGTCAAACTAAAACAAAACTTGGTAATAATGAAGTAATGGGTGCCGTTGACCAGGCTGTAAGCGAAGCGCTGGGGAATTACCTTGAAGAAAATCCACGTGATGCACGAATTATTGTACAAAAGGTAATTTTAGCCGCCACGGCACGTCTTGCTGCACGCAAAGCACGTGAAATGGTACAGCGTAAATCGGTTCTATCCGGTTCCGGTTTACCCGGAAAACTGTCCGACTGTTCCGAGAGGGACGCTTCTGCATGCGAGATCTATTTCGTTGAAGGGGATTCCGCCGGTGGAACAGCAAAACAAGGACGCGACCGAAAGTTTCAGGCGATCATGCCTCTACGTGGTAAAATCCTGAACGTCGAAAAAGCGATGCACCATAAAATCTTCGAGAACGAAGAAATAAAAAATGTTTTCACAGCACTCGGGGTATCCATCGGAACGGAAGAAGACAGCCTTGCATTAAATCTGGCTCGCCTGCGTTACCATAAGGTCATCATCATGACCGATGCCGATATCGACGGCAGTCATATTACTACGTTGCTCATGACGTTCTTTTTCCGTCACATGCAAGATCTTATTGCACGCGGTCATCTCTATGTTGCTACACCTCCCTTATACCTCATTAAAAGAGGCCAGAATGAACGCTATTGTTGGACCGAAGAAGATAGACAAAGAGCAGTGGAAGAACTAGGCAAAGGAAAAGAGGGATCGGTTCATATTCAACGATACAAAGGTTTGGGTGAAATGAACGCAGAACAATTGTGGGAAACCACCATGAATCCTGAAAAACGGACTCTTCGCCAGA
This sequence comes from Bacteroidales bacterium, assembly GCA_038213375.1. Taxonomy (GTDB): domain Bacteria; phylum Bacteroidota; class Bacteroidia; order Bacteroidales; family JAAUTT01; genus JAAUTT01. Next base: position 9,125 of record JBBQTB010000041.1, read on the forward strand.
TAACCATCGATAGTGCTGCCGAAGCCGACAGAATCTTTTCTATGCTCATGGGGGATGATGTTCCTCCCCGACGCGAATTCATCGAAAAACATGCGAAATACGCTAAAATCGATGTGTAAAACGCAAAGCCCTTTTATTAGGGCTTTTTTTATGAACTATATCGTAAAATTGAAAAAAGCGTATCGAAATGAAAATAATATCCTTAATTGCAATAACACTCTTATGGCAGTTTACTGCCGCAGCACAAATTTTCATTACCCAAAAACCAGTTAAAACTCTGAAAAAACAGAGTGCATCTATCCTTTCACTTGCATTTCAGCCTGATGGCAAAGCTCTGGCAAGCGGTTCTGAGGATAAAACATGTGTTCTATGGAATTTCCCGGAAGGAACAATCCTAAATACGATTGCCGGATACACGAATGGTGTTCAGGCAGTTTTTTACACTTCTGACGGGACTTATTTTTGTACAGGGAGTAACAAATATATAAAAATATTCACCCCCGGTGGAGAGTATGTGAACACCTATCCGGGACCGGCAACATACATCTGGAGTTTAGCTTATAATCCAATTGTCAATCAGGTGGTAGCAGGTTCATACGAAAAAAATATCCGGATGGTGGATTTTGCCACAGGCAAGTTGTCATTTTCATTCGTGGGTCACATAAAAAATGCCTTGGCTGTCGCAATAAGTCCTAATGGAAAGTCCATGGCCAGCGGGTCACTCGATAAGACAGTGAAAATTTGGGATCTGAAAACAAAAAAAATCCTTCAAACATGCACGGGTCATGGAGGCAACATTTATTCTGTGTTGTTTACCCCCGATTCAAAAAGAGTTATTAGTGCTTCTAACGACAATTCTATTCGTATTTGGGACGTAGAATCCGGAAAAAATGTCATGAATTTGTCAGATCATACCAAAGGTGTTTCCTGTTTGGCATTGAGCCCCGATGGGAAGTACCTTATTAGTGGTTCTTACGACACTACCATTAAATTTTGGGAGTTGTCAAGTGGCGAATGTATTTATACCTTCTCCGGTCATTTGGCGGCTGTTAACGCCATGGCTTTTCATCCCGAAGGTAAATCTTTTGCCAGCGGCTCCAGCGATAAAACAATTATGATTTGGGAACTTAATCCTGAAATATTTGTTGAACATTATTATCCCAAAGAGTACGAAAAAGAAATATCTCAATCTGTATTATTTGCCTCTAAGGGGAAGGATGAAGCGAAAGCTGAATACAAAACACGACAAGCAAAAGCAGAAGCTTTTAGAAAGGGAATTATTGATAAATATTATGATTTGTATTTAACTGAAATAAAGGGAAAGCCTAGGAAGTAATTTTACATTACTTGCGAAACTTAATTACATCGAATGCCTGTTAATTATTGTTAAATGTGGGCAAAATATAAAATTTATTAAGGTTTTGGCCGTTAATTTGTATATAATTATGTAAAGAGGAAACTTTAAAAAGAACTTATTACATGTTTAAAAAAAAATTTACAACCATGAATGCAAAAAGATTTTTAGGAATGTTTTTGATGGCTGTTTTGGGCGGATTATTCGCTCTTTTTGCCTTTACCAAATTTAGTGGTCATACCCGTAATATTGTAAGTGCCGATCAGCCACAATTAGTCAAACTTACACAATTGCCTGAAGGCTTTGACAGTAATCGTATTGATTTTACGTTTGCAGCTGAACGCACCGTGCATGCTGTTGTGCATGTTAAAACAACATCAATGCAAAGTCAGGGATCTTCAAATCCGTTTTATGAATTTTTTTTTGGTGACAGAATAGAATCAAAAGCTCAACCAGTGTCTGGTTTTGGCTCTGGTGTAATTATTTCTGCTGATGGTTATATCGTTACGAATAATCACGTTATTGATGGTGCCGAAAAAATTGAGGTTACCCTCAATAATAAGCATAGTTATACCGCGGATCTTATAGGTAGAGATCCTGATACCGATATTGCAGTGATAAAAATAAAGGAAAACAATATGTCATTTATTACCTATGGAAATTCTGATGCTTTAAAAGTTGGAGAATGGGTATTAGCTGTGGGAAATCCATACAATCTCACATCCACTGTTACTGCTGGTATAGTAAGCGCTAAAGCGCGTAATTTGAGTATTCTTGGAGGTAGAGGTGACCGCGATCGTCCGTCAGCTTCTATCGAGTCTTTTATTCAAACAGATGCTGCTGTAAACCCTGGTAACAGTGGGGGTGCTTTAGTTAATACACGCGGCGAACTCATTGGGATTAATACAGCCATTGCCTCTCCTACAGGAAGTTACATTGGAAATTCGTTTGCCATACCGGTAACCATTGTAAAAAAAGTAGTAGGCGATTTGATTGAATATGGGAAAGTACAGCGTGCATTGCTTGGTGTTCATATCAGAGACATTGACGAAGAATTGGCAAAAAATAAAGGTTTAGATAAATTTGAGGGCATTTATATCGAAGGTCTGTCCGACGGAGGTTCTGCTGAGGTAGCAGGAATAAAAGAAGGCGATGTTATTTTATCGGTTAATGGGCAGAATGTGAATAGCGTATCTGAGTTACAGGAGCAAGTAAGCAGGTATCGTCCAAATGATAAAATAGAAATTGTTATAAACAGAGACAATAAAAAGAAACAATTTCTGGTAACCTTACGTAATAGTGAGGGAACAACAAAAATTGTTAGAAAAGATGAAGTAATATCCATTTTGGGGGCTCAGCTCGCCGAAGCAATGCCTTCAGAGAAATCGAAACTCGGAATAAAAAATGGAGTAAAGGTGGCTGAAATTGGTTCTGGAAAACTCCGTTCAGAAGGAGTACAGAAGGGATTTATTATCACAAGTATTAACAACAAGACCGTTGCATCGGTAGATGATGTCAAAAGTATATTGACCGGTTTAAAAGGAGGAGTGTATATTGAAGGAGTTTATCCAAATGGGGTGGTTGCTTATTATGCATTCGGTATCTAAAAGATACGCAATGCACTAAAATAAAAATGCGACTTAAAAACACAAGTTACTTTTTTATTCAAACATTTATCGTAAATTAATGTTGAATAATATATTTAAATAGCATAAATTCGCACAAAATTTCGAGGAAGAAAATGAGACAGCTAAAAATCACAAAATCAATCACTAATAGGGAAAGCGCTTCGCTTGACAAATATTTGCAAGAAATTGGCAAGGAAGAGCTTATTACAGTTGAAGAAGAAGTAGAACTCGCGCAACGCATAAAAAAAGGTGATAGGGCTGCATTAGAAAAATTAACGAGAGCTAATTTACGTTTTGTTGTTTCTGTAGCAAAACAATATCAAAATCAAGGTCTTAGTCTACCAGATTTAATCAACGAGGGGAATCTTGGACTTATCAAAGCAGCAGAAAAGTTTGATGAAACCCGAGGTTTTAAATTTATTTCTTATGCCGTATGGTGGATTCGTCAATCGATTCTTCAGGCTCTTGCTGAGCAATCGCGTATTGTGCGTCTCCCTTTGAATCAGGTAGGTTCGCTTAATAAAATAAATAAGGCTTTTTCAAAATTTGAACAGGAAAACGAACGGACACCCTCTCCGGAAGAACTTGCGGATTTATTAGAACTTCCAAAAGAAAAAGTCGCTGACACATTGCGTGTTTCAGGACGTCATGTTTCTGTTGATGCACCTTTTGTTGAAGGTGAAGACAATAGTTTGCTTGACGTATTGATTAACAATGATTCGCCTAATGCCGACCGTAAGTTGATTAATGAATCGCTCAGTCGCGAGATTGATAGGGCACTTTCCACACTCACTGAACGCGAACGCGACATCATAAAATTATTTTTTGGCATTGGAGTTCAAGAAATGACGCTGGAAGAAATTGGCGAAAAATTTGCCCTTACACGTGAACGTGTTCGTCAAATAAAAGAAAAGGCCATTCGTCGCTTACGTCATACTTCGCGTAGTAAATTATTAAAATCATATCTTGGATAAAATAGAAAAAAGAGCCAAGAGCCAAAATTTTTTATCGGATAGGCATTGGTTTTGAACTGAAAAATAGATTGATATAAAAAAGCCAGGTGATTATCATCGGGCTTTTTTTTATGGAATAACAGGGGATTTTATAGTTTCGGATTCTCCGATTCTGGAAATATCCAATAAACTTATTAACTGACCTTTTTGAGGTGAGTCGCCATCAATAGGAGAAAAAAAAGCAATGACATCCAATTGAGTTCCGTCTTTTCTCCTGATTTTTATTTTGGTTAAATGTTCGCTTCCACCTGACAGATTATCGAAATTGGTTTCCGAAAACACTATCCATTCATCTTTTGTAGATAGAAGTATAGCAGGTTGCCTTCCTATTAACTCCTTGGGAGTATACCCCGTAATCTTAAACATATGATCATTCACATAGGTAAAAATATCCCGTCGGATAAACCCGATTCCCAAACAGGCAGAAGTCAACAAGCTGTTTAAGATATTTTCTGTTTTGTCGAGTTTGATGGTTAGTTTGTCAATTTCCTTTAGTAAATCTACACTATTACTATAATTCATTGTTAGTTGCTCCTGATGCTCAGAGATTGAACTATGCAATGACTTAATAATTCTTTCTTGCTCTGTGACTTTGTCTCTAAGAGCATTCAGAATAATCCCATTGTCTGTTTGGTGCTGGAGCTTTGCCTTTACTGCCAGGTTTTTTTTAGCATGATATGCTATAAAATCAGCCAGAAGACTGCAGTTTTCTACTATCCGGTTAACAGTATCCCTTGGAAAAACAGGTATTTCTATTATTGCCAGTTGATATTTCTCTCGATTATATCCGAAACTAATAGCTTGAGCGTCAAAATGCAAATAATCAGGCAATTCTCCTTCGTATAAAAATTGCGAAATAACAATCGTTGCAATATGTCTTTTATGAATTTCAACCGGAATAGCGATGGAATTCAATCCATTTTTACATTGATAATAAAATGCTCTATAATCCTTTATGCGTGCTGAAGCATATTTTATTGAGTCACAACAATTATTAAATGAATCATTATTAGCTATATGAAACTTTGTACATATGTTTTTCCAGCCAACAGAAAAAACCAATTTAAAATTATCGTCATAAAGGCCAATAGGAATTTTATTGTACTGATAAAATTTAAGTATCAGGTTTTCTACCTCCGACAAATCCATCAAACCTTGAAAATCAATCTGTGGTTCAGTGTTTGTATGATTTAAGTTTACGTCAATGAGGTTTCTCAATTCCTCATTTCTCTGTTCTAATGTTTTGTTCTGACTTATTAGATCTTCCAACTTTTTTAGCGTATCTGTCATGGCTAAAAATTTCTAATTAAGGTAGTAAAAATCTTAATATGGCGATCAAACTATTTATAATATTTTTTATGTGTCACCAGATTATTTACTTTTAACAAAAGAACCAGCATTTAGTTTTTGTAAATTAATTTGATCAATAAGGTTTTAATATAGATTGAACAATGCGTTTATTACTCATTTTTAATTCTTCAAAATTGACTGAACTTGCCACGCTTTGTACAAAAACTAAAATTGATAGGAATATAATTTTACAATATTAATGCTATAAAACAAAAAAGCTCCGTTTCCGGAGCTTTTTAACTATTTTGAATAATCGAGTTGAGACATTCGTAAGTAACTCTTGTATCTCCAAAGAGCATTGCTCTGGGCAGCACTGAATAATTCATCAGCTTCTGCAGGAAATGCCTTTTTTAGTGAAGAGTACCGTACTTCAGAAAGAATGAAATCTTGAAATTTGCTCCAATCAGGTTCTTTCGAATCGAGTTGGAAAGGATTCTGACCTTCAGCTTCAAGAAGCGGATTGTGCCGATACAGGTGCCAGTAACCTGAAGCAACCGCAAGTTTTCCCTCTTCCTGAGTTTTACCCATACCTAGTTTTAAACCATGATTGATACATGGTGCATAGGCAATAATCAACGACGGTCCGGGATAAGCTTCTGCTTCTTTCACAGCTTTAAAGTACTGACTTTGATTTGCACCCATCGAAACCTGAGCGACATAAACGTAACCATAACTCATGGCAATCATGCCAAGGTCTTTCTTACGAACCCGTTTACCCGAAGCTGCAAATTTAGCCATGGCTCCCAAAGGAGTGGATTTTGAGGCTTGGCCACCAGTATTTGAGTAAACTTCGGTATCCATTACCAGAACGTTCACATTTTCTCCGGATGCAAGAACGTGGTCAAGACCACCAAATCCGATATCGTATGCCCAACCATCTCCACCAAAGATCCACATCGATTTTTTGATGAAATATTGTTTCAGTTCAAGAAGTGTTTTGGCAACTGCATTTTTCTCGTTAGCTAAAGCATCAATTAATTTTGCGGAAGTAATTTTTGATTTCTCCGCATCATCTTTAACCTCCAACCATTCAATAAATGAAGATTTAGTTTCGGAAGATACAGTTTCAAGATTTTCTTTCATTAACCGTGTAACACGATCACGTAGTTTAGTAATACCGGTATAAATACCTAAACCATATTCGGCATTATCCTCAAACAAGGAGTTAGCCCAGGCAGGACCTCTGCCATCTTTATTTACGGTATATGGTGTTGAAGGTGCAGAGCCTCCATAGATTGACGAGCAACCTGTTGCATTGGCAACAATCATCCGATCGCCATACAATTGAGTGATAAGCTTGATATAAGGAGTTTCTCCGCAACCAGCACAAGCACCAGAAAATTCGAATAATGGCTGTGCGAACTGACTGTTTTTCACAGTTTGGTCTTTTGGCAATAAGGTGTCTTTATATGTAACACGCTTTGCCATATAATCAAAACGACCTATTTCAGCATGCTGAGTTTCGAGCGGCTTCATAACAAGTGCTTTCACTTTGGCAGGGCAAACATCGGCACAGTTACTGCAACCAGTGCAGTCAAGAGCGCTTACCTGAATGCGGAAGTTAAGGCCTTCGAGCTGTTTTCCAATAGGTTTTTTAACCACTGTACCTTCAGGAGCGGCTGCTAATTCTTTTTCAGTAAGAAGGAATGGACGAATGGCTGCATGAGGGCAAACATAGGCGCATTGGTTACATTGAATGCAATTTTCTGAAATCCATTCGGGCACATTTACTGCAATGCCACGCTTTTCGTATGCCGCAGTGCCAGCTGGGAATGTACCATCTTCACGACCCATAAAAGCGCTTACGGGAAGATCGTCACCTTTAAGGTTATTGATGGGGATTACCATGTTGCGAATGAATTCAGGAATAGTCAAGTCTTCAACTTCGCCTTTCAAAACCAGATTCTTCCATTGTTCAGGAACTGTAACTTTTACAACGTCACCTCCACGGATTACAGCTGAATAGTTCATCTTAACCACTTCCTCTCCCTTTTTACCAAAATCTTTGAGGATTGCCTTCTTCATATACTCAACGGCTTTCTCGTAAGGAATTACGTTGGCAATTTTGAAGAATGCCGATTGCATGATGGTGTTTGTTCGGTTTCCCAATCCAATTTCTTCTGCAATGGCGGTACCATTAATGATATAGAAGTTTATATCGTTTTCTGCCAGATATTTTTTTACACCATCAGGCAGATGTTTCTCAGTATCCTGGGCATTCCAAGTGCTGTTAAGGAGGAAAGTTCCGCCCTTCAATAAGCCTTTGAGCATATCATATTTCTGTAAGTAAGCAGGAACATGACAAGCAACAAAATCGGGGGTATTTACCAGATATGGTGAGCGGATAGGCATATCGCCAAACCGTAAGTGAGATACGGTGATTCCTCCGGATTTTTTTGAATCATAAGCAAAATATGCCTGACAATACTTATTAGTGGTATCGCCAATAATTTTAATTGAGTTCTTATTAGCGCCCACTGTGCCGTCCGAACCAAGCCCATAAAATTTAGCCTGAAATGTCCCTTTGCAAGTCATATTCACTTCAGGTTTTAACGGAAGTGAATTGAAGGTAACATCGTCAACAATGCCAAGGGTAAAACGATTTTTAGGCTCCTTCATTTTCAGATTTTCAACCACCGAAAGAATTTGAGATGGTGTTGTATCTTTCGAGCTCAAACCGTAACGACCTCCAATGATCAAAGGAGCATTTTCTTTACCATAAAACAGATCTCTTACGTCGAGATACAATGGTTCACCGTTTGCTCCGGGTTCCTTAGTTCGGTCAAGAACAACAATGCGTTTGGCCGTTTTTGGAAAAACCTTCATGAAATATTTTTCGGAGAATGGACGGTACAGGTGAACTGTAATCAATCCAAGTTTTTCTCCTTTGGCGGTAAAGTAATCAATTACTTCCTTAATAGTTTCAGTAACTGACCCTATAGCCACTATTACGTTTTCAGCGTCAGGTGCACCGTAATAGGTAAACGGATGATATTCGCGACCTGTAAGCTCATTGAATTTCTGCATGTAATCCTCGATAAGGTCGGGCAATGCATCGTAATATCTGTTTGAGGCTTCACGTGACTGAAAATAAATATCAGGATTTTGAGCGGTACCACGGGTAACAGGGTGCTCAGGATTCAGAGCGCGATCGCGGAAAGCTTTTAAGGCATCCCAATCCATCATCTTTACCAAATCGTCCTGTTCGCATGCTTCTACTTTTTGGATTTCGTGCGAGGTGCGAAATCCATCGAAAAAGTGCATGAAAGGCACACGCGATTTAACAGCTGCAAGGTGAGCAATAGCAGAAATATCCATGATTTGTTGAACACTGCTGGTTGCGAGCATAGCAAACCCTGTTTGACGAGTACTCATCACATCACTATGATCCCCAAAGATCGAAAGCGCCTGAGATGCAATACTTCTAGCAGAAACGTGAAAAACTCCGGGTAGAAGTTCCCCTGAAATTTTGTACATATTCGGGATCATTAACAATAATCCCTGTGAGCAAGTAAACGTAGATGTTAATGCACCAGATTGCAATGCACCATGAAATGCTCCTGCAGCACCAGCTTCAGATTGCATTTCTACAACTTTTACAACTTCACCAAAAATATTTTTTTTGTTTTGAGCAGACCATTCATCAACATATTCAGCCATTGTTGACGAAGGTGTAATTGGATAAATACAAGCAACTTCAGTAAACATATATGCTACGTGGGCTGCCGCATAATTTCCGTCACAAGTAATAAACTTTTTTTCCTTTGCCATTTTTTTACATTATTATTACACTAATTTTTCTTTGTATAAAGAAATTTTAAAAACTTCTTATTCAAAATAATTAATAATCAGGCCATATTCAGATAGAATTACTTCCATCGAAATAATAGCCTTTTTTAAGTAGTTTGTAACAAGGGTTTTGGGGGTTATTTCACCAGCTTAATCGCTGTTCATCGATATAATGAATTCTTCGTTCGATTGAGTTTTCACCAGTTTATCGCGAAGGAATTCCATAGCTTCCATCGAATTCATATCGGTGAGATAATTACGTAGTATCCAAATTCGACTAAGCATTTCTTTATCAAGCAATAAGTCTTCACGACGAGTGCTTGAAGCTTGAATATCAACAGCAGGATAAATTCGTTTATTGGATAATTTTCGATCAAGCTGAAGTTCCATATTACCAGTACCCTTAAACTCTTCGAAAATTACATCGTCCATTTTGGAACCAGTATCGGTTAAGGCAGTCGCAAGAATGGTGAGCGAGCCTCCGTTTTCTATATTACGGGCAGCTCCAAAAAAGCGTTTCGGTTTTTGTAAAGCATTAGCATCCACACCACCAGAAAGTACTTTACCTGAGGCGGGTGCAATGGTATTAAATGCACGGGCTAAACGTGTAATCGAGTCAAGCAGAATCACTACATCATGGCCACATTCAACCAAACGTTTGGCTTTTTCAAGAACAATATTAGCAACACGAACATGGCGTTCAGCAGGCTCATCAAATGTGGAGGCAATAACCTCGGCATTTACACTACGTGCCATGTCGGTAACTTCTTCAGGACGTTCATCTATAAGTAGAACAATCATGTAGGTTTCAGGATGGTTTTTTGCTATCGCATTTGCCAATTCCTTCAATAATACAGTTTTACCAGTTTTAGGCTGGGCAACAATCAAACCACGTTGTCCTTTTCCAATAGGAGAGAACATATCAACAATACGAACGGACAAACTTGCAGATTCGCTTCTGGAACAAAGGGTAAATTTTTCGTCAGGAAACAAAGGTGTAAGATAATCGAATGGCACGCGATCTCTTATAAAATCCGGGCTACGGCCATTTATCTCTTCTACTTTAATTAATGGGAAGTATTTTTCACCTTCTTTAGGCGGGCGAATGGTTCCCTTAATGGTATCACCTGTTTTTAAACCAAATAGTTTTATTTGGCTTTGAGATACATAAATATCGTCGGGAGAATTCAAGTAATTATAATCGGCTGACCGGAGAAAACCATATCCATCCGGCATAATTTCTAAAACTCCTGAACTTGTAATAATTCCGTCAAATTCATAAGTCTTTTCAACCGCTCTTCTTTCAATTGGTTTACGAAGATGAAAATCGCGATCGACCTTAATTTCAAATCCCGTATTTAATTTTATTTGCTCTTCGTTATCAGTTTGCGGAGAAGTTTTAGTCTCATTATCAGATATATTCGAAGGTTCTTCGATTGCAACGTCAACCGGAAAGTCATCGTCATCATCTTCAGGTTCAGAATTTAAAGCCTCTGTATCAACCAGATTTTCTTTTTCTTTAACAGGGGATTTTTTTTCCAAAAACCTTAACCGTGGGAAAACTCTTTTTTTCTCTTCCGGTTGTTCCGGCGATTTTTCAGGTTCCATTACCGGAATTGGTATTTCCTTAACCGGTTCTACATCCCTAATTTTGATTCTTTCTCTAAGTCTCGGCTTTTCTTTGTTTTCGTCCGCGGCGGGCGAGGATGAAGCTACCAATACTTTTTTTGGCTCAGGCTTCTTAGGAATTGCATTAACAATGGCCTGCTGATCTAAAATCTTATAAATCAGGTCCTGTTTCTTCAAAGATTCGACTTTTTTTATTTGTAACGTCTTTGCGATTTCACGCAACTCGTTCAATAACTTCTTATTTAACTCAAGAATGTCATACATATTACCGGAAGGAAATTAAATTAAAAAAATAAAGGATTTGTATCAAAATGAGAAGCTATATTAAAATAGATTGTAAAATAAGAGAACTATAAAACTCAAACAACAGAAATTCAATACATGAGCAACTTTGAACAGTTAGGGGGAAATCCGGTGCAAGTATAAATATTTACTAGCTAATACCAATAAAAAAATTGATTTTTTTTCGTCTCAATCTAAAATCAATTTTTTTTATTAATTTAGAATAATCAATTCAAATAATGAAGATGCTATATTTTAATTAATTAGACCTAAAACTTAAACTTAAGTTCATATACTAATACAAATTTAATATAAAAAAATGAGAATATAAAAATCAAAAAATAATTATTCGTTACACTTTGCCCAAAAAAAAACCTGAACTAAAATCTGAAATAGACTATGAGGCAACTAAAAATTATTAAACAGGTTACCAATCGTGAAACCCCTTCTTTAGATAAATATCTTCACGAAATTGGTAAAGTTGATCTGATTTCCGCTGAGGAAGAAGTTGAACTTGCCCGGCGGATAAAATTAAATGATGCACCAGCACTTGAGAGACTGATAAAATCAAATTTACGGTTTGTGGTATCAGTGTCAAAGCAATATCAGAATCAGGGACTTAGTTTGCCGGATTTAATTAATGAAGGCAATCTGGGTCTTATAAAGGCCGCCCAGCGTTTTGATGAAACCCGGGGATTCAAATTTATATCTTATGCTGTATGGTGGATTCGGCAGTCTATTCTCCAGTCTCTGGCTGAGCAAGCTAGAATTGTGCGGTTGCCTTTGAATAAGATTGGCTCAATAAATAAAATTAATAGAACATTTGCCGATTTGGAGCAGAAATTCGAAAGAGAACCAACTGTTCCGGAGATTGCTAATGCCTTAGAACTTGCTCCTGACGACGTTAAAGAAGCTATTAGGAGTTCTGGCAGACATGTTTCGATGGATGCTCCATTAACACCGGGCGAAGAGGGTAATATGTATGATGTTATACTAAGCGCTGATTCTCCAAGTCCTGACAAGGGATTGATTACAGAATCGTTACGTCGTGAAATTGAACGTGCCCTTTCAACAATCACTTATCGCGAAGCAAGTATTATAAGGCTTTACTTCGGACTTAATGGTAAGCACCCGCATACCCTGGAAGAAATTGGAGAAACCTTCAACCTTACCAGAGAAAGAGTTCGCCAAATAAAGGAGAAGGCTATAAAACGTTTGAAACACGCAACACGAAGTAAAATATTGAAAACATACCTAGGTTAGTTTTAATACTCCCTGATTTGTTTGTCGAAGAAAAGAGGAATGGTAATTCCTCTTTTCTTTTTATTTTTGTTCAAATTTATATCACTATGACTCATTTACTATCAGCATCCATTCTTAACGCCGACTTTATTCATTTAGAACGTGAAATAGAGATGATTAATCAAAGTGAATGTGATTGGTTTCATCTCGACATTATGGATGGGGTTTTCGTTCCTAATATTTCGTTTGGTTTTTCAATAATCGAGCAAATTAATAAATATGCTCAAAAGCCATTGGATGTGCATCTTATGATTGTTCAACCCGATAAATATCTCGATCGGTTTCATGATTCAGGGGCTAAAATTCTAACTGTTCATTACGAAGCGTGTATTCACCTTCATCGCACCATTGATAGCATTAAATCTCTCGGAATGAAAGCCGGGGTATCACTAAATCCTCATACACCTGTTAGTGTTTTGGAAGATATTATAAAAGATGTTGATCTTGTATTGCTTATGACTGTTAACCCCGGCTTTGGAGGACAAAAATTCATTGAAAATTCATACAATAAAATTGAAAAATTAAGGCAACTAATTTCAGAAAAAAAGTCAAAGGCATTAATTCAGGTGGATGGAGGTATTGATATTTTCAATGCTCATAAATTAGTTTTCTCAGGAGTGGATGTTCTTGTTGTAGGAAGCTATATTTTTAAATCAGAAAATCCATCAGAAGCAATAACAAAATTGAAATTACTCAAAAAATAATTAACTTTGCATTCTATTTGGGGCTGGCCGGTTTTGACAGCAAGGCAAATAGGTAAGTAAGCATGTGGAGCCACGTATCAACCGCTCTATAATCTGGGGGTACAAACAATAAAAGGCGAATCAAATTACGCTCTTGCTGCTTAATTCACACAGTGAAAAAAGCTTAATCCCTCGCCTAGGTGCTTGGGACAGGACATCACTCGGCAAGCTTGCCTAACGCTTTCTGATTCAGTGGTGCACGTGAGTTCGGGCTAGTTCGGAAAGAATCCTGATTTTCGGGCAAAATATAAGGAATAAGATCAAGATCGGATGTTGGTTTCCAGTCTTGGTTCGAAAACCAATAATCAAATAAACATGTAGAAAGTTTATCGGTTTCTTGTTTGGACGAGGGTTCGACTCCCTCCAGCTCCACAAAGCACAATAGGAAAGATCTAAAAAGTCCTGTAATTAATAGAATTACAGGACTTTTTATTTTTGGATAAGAATGGGATAATAGATTATTTATTCAAAAATTTTCTTGAATTCATTTTCGATCTCTTTTACTTCATTTTCATTAAGTAATGTGAATTCATTTGCCATGGCTCTTTTAGAAAGTGTTTCATTGTTCTGTTCAAGAAACATAACCAGCATTGAAACTAACTTATCGGGCATTTCAAACCTGTCATCTAAGAACCGTTTAAACTCGTCGTATTTATAAATATAGTTGACTTCCTCAGGAATAATCCGATTGATAGTATCAATAACACATTCAAATAAAAATTCAGCTTGTTTGGTCGCGTCAAAATACCTGTAATAATCAATGGTTTCATTCAGTACTTTAATATTGTGATCGGGTGTGGTTTCCCATTCAATTAATTCAAGAATAGGGTGGGAGTATGATTCCAATACAATTCTGTAATCTTCAATCTTGTCCAAAATAGATGCTGATATTGGAAATATTATCCCTTGATAAGTGAGATTTAGTTTTGCTAAAATATGGTGAATTAAATAACGGTGGATTCGTCCATTTCCATCAGAAAAGGGATGAATAAAAACAAATCCAAAAGCAATGACAGTTCCAGTTAATACCGGATCAAATTTTTCTTTGTCAAGAAGATGATAAGTATCAATTAATCCGTCAATCAGTCTTGCTATATCCTGCCATTTGGCCGAAATATGATCGGGTATAGGTTCGCCAGTTGTTCTTTCACGAGCTCCGACAAAGCCACCTTCAGTCCTGAACCCCATTTTTGTAAATCGCTTGCTTTCAATGATTATTTCCTGAAGTCTTAACAATTCTACCTTAGTTAGTGGGTTTCTGCCTGCCTCACCAATTGCTTTCCCCCAACGCATGGCCCGGTTTGTTCCGGGATTTTCCCCTTCGATGGTAAAAGATGCTTTGGAGTCCTTTAATAATAGGAAGGAAGCAGCACGTTGCATTACCTCTTTATGGATGCTATTAATATAGGTATTCTTTTGTTCCTGAAAGTTTGATTCAATATACTTTTCTAGTATTGATGTCTTATATATCAATGGACAAAAGTTGGGCGTCCCTGGAAGATTGTTGGTTATGCGATGGCGGGAAGATCGTTTGCCTTCAACTGCAAACTGTAACTTTTCGTCAATAAGAGGAACGAAATTGCCCCGATCTAAATCAGGAATATCTAATTGATTCCCCAAAAGCCATTCATACAAAAACCAAATTCTGCGGCTATATTGACTAAGTGGCTCAATCTGTATAAGCTCACTGATAGTTTCAGCTTTCAATATATCAAATAACTTTTTCAGTACAAGTAGGTTGATTCCTTCATATTTTAACGCAAAAACCAATTGTTTGAAAAGTGATTCATCAGGCTGGTGCCTGGGCGTCAACACTTGCCATGCTTTTGTGTGGTATTGCCTTTTCTTTTGGCTGATTAATGTTAATTTGTTAGGAATTGGAACAGGCAAATCGTAGTGGGAAATTATCGCTCCATAACCAACAAGGAAGCCTACTTCGGGTGCCACTCTACCGTGAAAAATAGTTATCTTTTGTGAAATTGGGTTATTATTCATTCGTTTGTTTGAAAAAAGGGTACATCAAATATAGGTGAAAAATAATTAGTTGCGGTGAAAAGTGATTATAATTTGGAGTTATTAGTGAAAAATAGTTTTTTAATTTCACTTTTTTGGAAATGGATTATATAAATCTCTATCTTTAATAAGCAAATGGAAACAACCTTATAATCAAAACATTATGTTTTATAGGTGGTAATTTGGGAATTTGAAAGATACCTTATCCTGCTTCAGACTTTGAGGGTTTGCAGCACTTGGATATTCCATGTAACGAAGTAATAGCCATTCTTTATCCGATTCAAAATATAATCCTTCCATTATGCATCAGGTAGCGTGAATATAAATCTGGAACCTTTGCCGAGCTCGCTTTCTATTGATATTTTACCGCCGTGTTTTTCAACAAATTCTTTGCAAAGTTGCAATCCTAATCCTGTTCCACTTTCGTCTGCAGTTCCTTTTTTCGATATATTTAAACCTGTTTTAAATAGTTTATTCCGGGTTGCTTCATCCATTCCTATTCCATTATCTGCAATGGTTATTTCCATTTCTCTATCCAGCTTTACTGCAAACACTTCTACTTTTCCTCCGGTATTAGTAAATTTAATAGCGTTGGTAATTAAATTTCGCAATATGCATGTTAGCATATTCCTATCGGCTTTTACAGTAAAAGTACTACTTAAAAAGCTCAGAACGATCTCTTTCTGTCGTGCTGTTTCATTGTAAAAAACTGTTATCTCCTTAAATAAATGATTCAAAGACAATGTTTCGGGGTTGAATTGTAATTTACCACGTTGTGAGTTTGACCATAATAAAAGGTTTTTTAAAAGTTGGTATGTCGTTAGTGAGCATGAATGTATGAGGCTAATGAGTTCTTCAAGATTTACAATATCATGCTCTTTTACAGTGCCGGTTAAGAGTTCGGAAATACCAATGATGCCGGATAACGGACTTTTAAGATCGTGGGCAATAATCGAAAAAACCTTTTCCTTTGTTGCGTTAAGTTGAATTAGTTCGCTATTCGCTTTGTTTAATTCATTTAATATTTTTGTAAGGCTATATTTATCTTTTATCAGTTGGCGTTGAAGGTTGTTTATATCCCGGTTTAAATCGTGCATTGTTTCATTCTGCCCCAGAAGTTGAATTACATTTAAACCGCCTACTACAAGTAATTTGTTCCCTTTACGGTATACTTGTGCCTCAATGGAAGCGTTAATGGATGAATGATCGCCAATGGTTAAATTTCCATTAAAAATAAGTGGAGAAGAATCGTTTTTTGCAAGTAATTGTTCAAAGGTTGGATTGAGCAGGCTTTCGATGGGCTTTCCTTTAAAAAACAAGGTCATTGCTTTGTTTGAATACAATAGTTCGCCGTCCTCTGAAAATACTGCTATACAGAGGGAATTATTTTCATGAAGTGACGCCTCTATCTCGTTAGTCCATTCGGATAACAGAATTAAATCTGAATGGTTTTGCATGGTTTAATGCAATGAGAGTGAGGCTTTCAGGTTTTCGTCTGAAATATTTACAAAAACAGGAATGTTTATTTGCATCCATTCGTAATATGGGTAAACTTCATTAAAACACGAGGGCGACAATTCTTCTTTCAGTATAATCATCCAGGTATTTAACTGTGCTGCCCAATAATTGGTAGTAAAACCATGACTTCGGTATGCCCTGAAAACCCATAAAACAGTTTCAACCAAAACATCAGCATTTTGGTTTATTAATATAGAAGCAATAAACCGAACATGATTGGCATGGTTATCATTCATCATGTCAATATTGTTTTTACCAACAAGGCCTTCTATATCTGGTCTTTCGAGCATTCTTTCGTTCATTTTGGTAATAAGACGGTCTGCCTTTTGCTGATACTCTTCAGCTGAATTTAAACTTACTTGCAATAACTTACCCGCACTATCCAATAATAAGTTTTTGTCCATTTTGTTTTTGATTTAAATTTTTAATAAATAAGTCAATACTTTCAAGATCGGGTTTGTAAATAACATGATTATATTTTGATAATATTTCTTGTCCTCCATGCAGAAATGCCTGTCCGCCCACTATAATGATCAGGTCAGGAAACTCCTGCCGTATAGCTTTAATCATCGATTCAAAAATAGGAAGGTGAAAATAAATACTTATTGATATGGCAAGAATATCAGGTTTCATTGTTTTTGCAAAAGATACTAGTTCCGTGGTTGAGGTATTTGCTCCAAGAAAATATACATCCCACCCATTCATCTCAAAAACATCGCCCACCATTTTTATTCCAATCTGGTGCAATTCATTCTCTGTACACGCGATTATGGCTATTTTGCCAATTTTGTTTTCTGAAATAACTTTATCATATAATTGGTTAAGGAGCGCTTCAACGATGGACGATGCCAAATGCTCGGTAGCCACGCTTATTTTATTATATTCCCACATCTCGCCAATATCGTATAACGCTTTTTTTATTATGTTTTCGTATAACTCAGTGATCGTTATTCTGTTATTGACGAAATCCTGAATAAGGGCACTACATTCTGCATGATTTCCGGCAATCAGGAGTTTGAGAAATGGCTTATGCATATTTGGAGTGAGGGAACCAGGCATAATTTATAGGTATTCAATGCTTACGAAAGTACAAATAAAAACTTATTATGCAAGTCGATAGGGTAGCAATCATCGGGAAGGCTCATTTTAATTGAATTTAAAGATTTATTCAATATTTTAATCGGACAGAGGGATAACTAGAAATAAATAAAAATACAATGTTATCCACATAAATTATAATGGAAAACTTTATTGCTCGTTCCAACCTCAAGGTGCCAGACGATGAAATTTCCATTCACCTTCAAGCTTTATAAATTCAATGCGGTCATGAAGACGGTTTTCACGCCCTTGCCAAAACTCAATCAAATCGGGGAATAAGCGGTATCCCCCCCAATAAGGAGGTCGTTTTATCGGGTTTGTTAGGGAGATTTTTTCAAATTCCTCAAACCAATCATTTAACATCTTTCGATCAGGTATGATGGTGCTTTGAGGCGATGCCCAGGCACTTATTTTACTTTGTGCAGGCCTACTATAAAAATAACTATCTGAGTCTTCGTTTGACAATTTTTGCACAGCTCCTTCAATTCTCACCTGGCGTTCAAGTTCGGGCCAGAAAAACAGGAGGGAGGCAAACACATTTTGATTCAAATGCTGTCCTTTTTTGCTTTGCTGGTTTGTAAAGAAATCAAAACCTAGTGCGGAGGTTTGTTTTAGTAAAACGATACGCGACGATGGCCGTCCTTCTTTCGATACAGTAGAGAGAACTGTAGCCGTGGGTTCCATAAGATCCGACTGAAGAGCCTCCTCCATCCATTCCGAAAACTGATGAAACGGATCGGATGAAACATGTTTCTCATCTAACTCTTTTAATCGGTATTCCTTGCGGATATTCCTTAGGTCGCGCATGTGTTTTTTGAAATGAAACAGTTTCCTGTCATTATGGTTGTAAAAAATTCTCTTTTTTATGATTCAAGTTAGAAAATAAATTTCATTGACAGGTTTTCGATGCTGATCAGAAAGTCGAAGTGATTTAACCTGATGGAGAAAGGAAATTAATTAAATATTTTCTTAAAATTTCAATACAATAGGCTTCAGCTTAATGGATTAAAAATTTAAAATAATTTCCATTAAACTGAAGCTTTTCTATTTTTTTATCACAATTCCTTAATTTTTATGTTCTTAAACCAAACCTCGTTACCATGATCTTGTAAGCCAATAAAACCATCCTTGGCGTTGTTATTAACAAAATCAGGCCAATCTTTGAATTTACTGTCAGCTACCATTTTCTTCCATTCATCAGTACCCATGGTGAATTGTACCACCTTAACCCCGTTTTGCCAAATTTCGATTTTGCCGTTTTTTGCAATAATATCCACACTATTCCATTCACCGGCAGATTTGGTGTTTTGAGGGACTGCAGGAAGCAGGTCGTATAGCGATCCGGCTTTGTGATTTCCGTCCTTGCCAGCCTTGGCATCGGAATGCCGATCGTTATCCAGAACCTGAATCTCCGGAGCCGAGTGATAAATAGGTTTGCCTTCTAATTCGTGACCAAAAATGAAGATGCCACTATTACCGCCCTCGCTGATTTTCCAATCAACAGCTAATTCAAAATTGGAGTATTTTTTTTCCAGAATAATATCACCACCGCCTCCATTGTTTTGAGCATGAAGGGCACCTTCTACTACATCCCATCCTTTTTCAGGGAATGCTGTTTTATTATAACCTCTCCATCCGGCCGTTGTTTTACCATCGAATACTAATTTCCAACCTTCTTTTTGCTCTTTCTGGCTCAAGGTATTATCTGCCTTTATTTGCGCAAAAACACTACCTGCAACAAACAGAGATGTTGCCACTGATAAAATTTTTAATGTTTTCATACGTTAATATCCTTTAAATCGTTAATATATTTTGATTAATGATAATGCAAAATAACAGGATTTTTCGATACTTTAACAATTGTTTTAATTAAACATATCAAATTCGTTCAAAAACCAGCAATAATTGCGCTATGATTTATAGATCATTATTTTTTGCTTTTCTCCTATTAAGTATATCATCATTTGCACAGAAGGGTGCATCCGAACTGATAAATCTCCCGGAATATCCATCATTTAAAATTATTGTTTCCGAATTCATAAAGCAGTATGATGAGCCAAAACTTTCGTATCCACAGGAATTAAATTTTGCTAAGAAACCCGACGGATGGCATGCTATGATTGTAGAGAACGGTCGTGAGAACAAAGTAATAAAAGACGAATTATTTTGGGTAAGAATGTCAGATACTTTTCTCAAAATATCCTTTGATAAAAAAAACGAAAACTTTTCTCAGAATATCAAAATTCCTGATAAGTTGAACAAATGGAGTTTCTTGTATTTCACTCAAATTTCTCCTTATTGGGGTTATACCGGTTGGGATAAAGACGTTATAGATGACTATGGGAGCAAAAATAACCTTTCAGATAGCACATTAAATGCACTAGCCAGAGCCTATGCAAGTTATGCTGCAAATTTATTAAACAATAATTCAGGCTATTCGAACCCCGAAGTTAGGTTTAAAAACCCTGAAAATCAGCAATCACTTACATTTGATCAACTGCAAACATACCGTACATATGAACATTTGGCAATTGATACCTATGGAAAACTTTTGAAATTAAACCCAACTTTCGAGAATTTTGTTGCCGATATCTTTAATGTTTATTCCAACGAGGTGATGAATTGTTTTCTAACGCTCCGTTATTATAAAAACGATGAAGAAGCCCATAAGGAATTAAAACCAGGTTTGTACGATCCATTTTTTATCTCTATGGCTCAGAATTACCTGGCATCGTGTGATTCTAATGCCATTCTACTCACTAATGGAGATGGCGATACTTTTCCACTTATTTATGTTCAGGAAACAAAAGGCTTTCGCCGTGATGTGCTTGTTGTAAATTTCAGTTTGCTTGGCTCTCCCAAATACATCAGCCATTTGTTCTACAAGATTGGTAAAGCTGAATCACTGCCCGTGTGCATGAACAAGGATATATACCGGAAAGGATTAAAAGAAATCGTGTATATCATTAAAAAAGATTCTATTTCGTCATATTCCGATTTGCGGATGCTATTGACCAATATGGCTTCAAATGATAAATCGGTGAAATTTAAATCAGGGAATCAATACTTCGATTACTTTCCTACATCGCATGTATTTCTTGATGTTAACAAGGAAAGTATTATAAAAAAACATCTCGTTTATGCAGCAGATAAAGATAGCATTGTTGCCCAAATGAAGTGGAATCTGGGCATAGATAAAGAATACCTTACCATTAACGAACTTGTTATATTGGATATGCTGGCCTGTTCGGACTTCACCCGGCCTGTCTATTTTGCCATTACGGTTGAAGATGATCATTACATTGGCTTACAAAAGTTCTTTCAAACAGAAGGTCTGGCATACAAGGTTGTTCCAGTAAAAGCAAATGCAATGGAAGGATTTACAGGTCGAATCAACACCACAAGTCAATTCGATATGTTGATGAAGAAGTTTACCTTTGAAAATATCAACAACAAATCGTTCAAATATTCAACAGCTCATTCAAAGCTGGTAGCCAACTACCGACTTCAATATGCCCAACTGGCTGAAGCGTTGATTCAGAAAAAAGTGAACGATTATGCGTTAAAGGTACTCGACTATTGCATCGGTTTGTTTCCATCCAACCAATCACCATACAACTATTTCAGCATCAAATTGGCAGAAGGATATTACAAATTAGGGGAATTTAACAAAGCAAATACGATCGTTAAAGAAATGTCCGATAATTATATTGACGAAATTAACCACCTTGCCACGCTTCAGCAGACTAACAGTCAAGAATATAAAATAGCATTTTATATTCTTGCGGAGCTTTCGCGGTTAACTAACGAAACCTATCCGCAAGGGAGATTCGGCAAGGCAATGCAAAAGAGAATTGGGGAAGTGCGCAGGAAAAATAAAGTGATATTAGATTAGCTACTTCTATTGAAAATGTAACAAACCATCAGTGTATTTAATATTTTTTTCACTAACTTAGGGTTAGTAGAATTAATATGACCAGATCATGAAAACAATCTTGTTACTGTTATTATCTTTAATATGCATAACGGCTCAATCTCAGATTGATTACGATGAATTGCAGGGGAAACCCAAAGTGAAGAAAAATTACACGCCACCTAAAATAAGCGAAGAAATTACCTGGAAGATAAAAAGCAAGACCGATTCGCTCGACTACGAATTGTACTATTTGAGGTATTACCTCGAAAAATACAGGGAGCAAACAGCAAAAGGCCGACGGGTAATGGTGACCGGAGTGCTTATTTCAGCAGCTGCTATCGTTATTAGTCCACCATCGTCTAATGTAGCTATAGCAGGAACAGCACTTGGGGGGACTGTATTTGTAATTGGGGGACTAATCAGCTGGACTTCCACCCGATGGCTACGAAACGCAACCTTAAAACCTACCAGTTATGGGGTGTCTCTCATGATCGATTTTTAGACGATAGTCCGAAGTCTCTTAAATTATATTTGTGAACTAAACTCTGTATCTGTATCTTTGTTGTTTTATTCGTAATACTAATTAATCGAAATAATTTGAACTTCGCTGATTTTAATTTAACCCCAACACTACAGGATGGCTTATCAACCATGGGGTTTGAAACACCTACTCCCATACAGGAACAAGCAATACCCGTGATTATGGAAGGTGGTGATCTGATTGCCTGTGCTCAAACCGGAACAGGAAAAACCGCTGCTTATCTTTTACCTATCATGCATAGGCTTGCTGAACAGCATGTTGCAGCAAATTCATTTAAGTGTTTGATTATTGTGCCAACTCGCGAACTGGCCTCTCAAATTGACCAGCAAGTTGAAGGCTTTGGATATTTTTGCCCCATTAGCTCCATTTCAGTTGTTGGTGGTGGTGATGGAAGCTTATGGGAAAACCAAAAAACTGCCCTTACCGATGGCGCCGAAATAGTAATTACCACTCCCGGAAGAATGATTGCTCATCTCAACCTGGGTTATGTAAACACGTCAGAAGTTGAATACCTGATTCTTGATGAAGCAGATCGTATGCTGGATATGGGATTTTATGATGATATTCTTAAGATTATCAATCAGCTGCCAAAGGAACGACAGACCTTATTATTTTCAGCGACCATGCCCGAAAAAATAAGGCAATTGGCCAAGAAAATTCTGAAAAACCCCAAGCAGATTAGTCTGGCAGTTTCCAAACCAGCTGAAGGGATTACCCAAGCGGCTTATTTTGTGGAGGATCGCTATAAAACGGAGCTCATCAAAGATTTGCTGAAAGGTAAAGAAATGGAAAATGCGTTGATATTTTCATCACGGAAAATCCATGTAAAAGAAATTGAACGT
The DNA here is from genome assembly GCA_038213375.1 of Bacteroidales bacterium. Classification (GTDB taxonomy): domain Bacteria; phylum Bacteroidota; class Bacteroidia; order Bacteroidales; family JAAUTT01; genus JAAUTT01. Next base: position 32,143 of record JBBQTB010000041.1, read on the forward strand.
GAACTTCGTAAACTTGGACTTTCCGTTGCGGCGATGCATTCGGACCTTGAACAGAAAGAACGTGAACAAACGTTACTCGATTTTCGAAACCGTAAAATCCAAATATTAGTGGCTACCGATGTCATCTCACGAGGAATCGACATCGCCGGTATTTCATTGGTTCTGAATTACGATGTTCCGCCCGATGCCGAGGATTACATCCATCGTATTGGCAGAACTGCCCGCGCTGAACAAACCGGTGTTGCACTTACATTTATAAATCGCCAGGACCGATATAAATTTCAACGAATTGAAAAATTTCTTGGAATTCCGGTTTTTAAGATACCTCTGCCAGAACATTTGCAATCGCAGGAGCCTGAATTGGATGAGTCAGCGTCAAGATCGGGAAATCGTGATCGAAAATTTGGTAAAAACAAGAAGCCTGGTAGAAAACCCTAGGCTTTTTCAGAATACGCTTTTAAGTCCCATCGGGACGACATTATGGTAACATCCATCGGAACGGCACATTTTTAGTGACAATTAAAGATTTATTCAATATTTTAATTGGTCACTAAAGATAATAAAAGCAAAAAACAGCGGAAAAATTGTCCTTTCCCGCTGTCTGAATATAAAATCAAATCACTGTTACACGTTGTAAGTTGTGGAAGCTGTATCGCCACCACGACCTGTCCAGTTGGTATGAAAGAATTCGCCACGAGGTCTGTCAACCCTTTCGTAAGTATGCGCTCCAAAATAATCGCGTTGCGCCTGAAGCAGGTTGGCTGGCAGTTTTGCAGTACGGTAACCATCGAAATAATTCAGGGCAGTGCATATTGCCGGAACCGGGATTCCATTTATAACCGCAGCAGCAACCACTTTTCTCCAGCCATCCTGAGCATTCTTTATTGTTTCGGTGAAGAATGGGTCGAGAAGTAGATTGGTAAGATCTGGATTCTTGTCAAAGGCATATTTTATCTTTTCTAAGAATGCAGAACGAATAATACATCCTCCACGCCACATGAGAGCTATTCCACCGTAATTGAGTTTCCAACCGTATTCTAGTGCTGCAGCTCGCATTAATTCATAACCCTGAGCATACGAAATTATTTTGGATGCGTACAGTGCATTTTTAAGATCGTTGATAAATACTTTTTTATCCCCGGTAAATACTGGTTTTGGTGCCGAAAGAACTTTCGATGCATTTACCCTTTCGTCCTTGATAGCAGATAAACAACGTGAGAATACTGCCTCACCAATTAAGGTGAGAGGTATGCCCAAATCGAGAGCTGCCACAGCGGTCCATTTTCCGGTACCTTTTTGTCCGGCTGTATCTAGAATTTTGTCTACCAGAGGTTTTCCGTCCGTATCATTTACAGCAAGAATATCGCGGGTTATTTCAATCAAATAACTATCGAGGTCACCTTTATTCCATTCTTTAAATACAAGATGCATTTCGCCGGCAGTCATTCCAAGAAGATCTCTCAAAATCTGGTACGCTTCGCAAATTAATTGCATATCACCATATTCGATTCCGTTGTGAACCATTTTAACGAAATGACCTGCACCGTTTTCTCCAACCCAATCACAACATGGTGTTCCATAGCTAACTTTAGCAGCAATTGCCTGAAAAATTGGTTTTACCTGAGGCCATGCAGCGATCGATCCACCGGGCATAATTGATGGACCCAGCAAAGCACCCTCTTCTCCACCGGAAACTCCTGTGCCAATGTATAAAAAGCCCTTACTTTCCAAATATTTGGTTCGTCTGTTGGTATCCGAAAAATGGGAATTTCCACCATCGATAATGATGTCGCCTGGTTCGAGGTGTGGTATCAGAAGTTCAATAAACTCGTCAACCGGATTACCTGCTTTTACCATTAACATAACTTTACGTGGTAGTTGCAACGAAGCTACCAATTCTTCTATGGTTTTTGCACCAATAAACTTCTTCCCTTTCCCGCGACCTGAAATGAATTTTTCGACTTTATCAACCGTTCGGTTAAAAACACTTACTTGAAAACCTTTGCTTTCCATGTTAAGTACAAGGTTTTCGCCCATTACAGCAAGTCCTACAAGTCCTATATCTGATAGTTTATTCATATAAATAGATTAAAATAATTATAATTAGCGCAATCCTTTGCGCAGTCCAAATATATATGTTTACACTTAAGTTTTGCATTTTTTTTATAAAATTATTTTAAAACCGAGCCCTGCTAAAATTTTTAGTGCCTCGGAATTATTATTTTCTAATCTAATACAAAACGCATTAAATTCCCGCCTCAAAGGATAATTCTCCCGTTGTTTTTCAAATGATGAAGGCGAAGAACGTAATCTGGCATCATCGTCCATTACATGATAGGTTGAAAGAATGGCTTCAGAAATTACCTCCTGTGCTGTTTTTCCTTTACAATCAAAAGTGAAGTGATCCTTCTCAGGCAGAGGGATATCTTCAGCAAACCATCTGTTAAGAGGTAATTTGAAGAATTTTGATAAGGCTTGCACGCTCATAGTTGTTCCATTGGCTTTGCCGTCGGCGGAGTATCCAGCAATATGAGGAGTAGCTGCGTCGAGCAACTTCATTAGTTCGGGGTCTATTTTTGGTTCGTTTTCCCATACATCCAGCACTGCCCCGGTAATTTTTTTTTCAGCAAGAATGGTTTTTAAAGCCATATTGTCAACCACCTCACCTCTGGAACTATTAATTAGTATTGTATTTGAGTGAAGTTTGCGAAGTATTCGTTCATCTATCAAATGGGAGGTTTTATCAGGCCCATCAGTGATAAGTGGAACATGACAGGTGATGATATCGCATTCGCGGATGATGCCTTCGAGGGACACAAATCCACACGCACCATTTCCTCGTGATCGCGGTGGGTCGTTCAATAGAACCCTCATACCAAGCCATTCTCCAAGCTTTACAATTTTTTTTCCAACATTCCCCACTCCAATCACTCCTAAAGACCGGTCGGCAAAATTAAATTCGTGCCTATTAGCCATAGTTACTAAAACCGACGCCATATATTGATATACAGAACCAGAATTGCATCCGGGTGCATTAGTCCAAAAGATACCGCTTTGTTTACACCAATCAGTATCAATATGGTCGAAGCCTATAGTAGCTGTTGCAATGAATTTAACCGGTGTTCCGTTGAGCAATTCTTTATTACATTTGGTGCGGGTACGGATTAAAAGAGCGTCAGCATCCATCAGGTGCTCTTTGGTAATCTGATCTCCGGGAAGATAGACAACATCTACAAAAGGTTCTAAAACTCCTGTTAAATACGGTATTTTATTGTCTGCTACTACTTTCATAATTATTTTTACCTTGTTAAATATAGGATGAATTAATGATGGAATTATAATTCTTGCGACTGAGGTACTTTCTTAAGAATAAAATCCATCACTTCATTGGTTCTTGCTGCTGATATTCCATTGGATGGCGACTTGCCTTCCCCTCTTAATTCCTGCACTATGTTTTCAATCATGTATTGTTGAATATGAGTTGGATTAGCAGGCATAAATTCCTGTTTTCCTTCATTAGTCTCAAGAATAATGGGCGAAAACTCAAAAGTAGAAAAAGATATTCTGCCTTTTGAACCTAATATTTCAATGACATCTGATTTTGTTTTTTCATTCGAAACAAAACACCAGGAACCGGCTCCAACCGGTCCATTCTTAAAACGAAATGAGGCTGTTACAACGTCTTCAGCTGCATATAAACCTGCCCTGTTAGCAAAAATACCGGATACTTCAGAAATTGGCCCAAATATATAGTCAAGTATGTCTAACGTATGGCATGCCATATCGTAGAAATATCCACCACCTGCAATTTCAGGCTTTACTCTCCAAATATGTGTTTCGGATTTAAAATCATCTTGCCGCGGAGGAGAGAATAATTTCAAATCTATCATTAATGGAATTCCTATGCCTTTAGTATCGATTAATTCTTTCACCTTATTAAAATAGGGTAGGCTTCGGCGATAGTATGCCACAAATAATGGCATTTGTGTGTCCGTAGAGACTTTATTCATAAGTATGCAATCGGTATATCGCACGGCCATTGGTTTTTCTACATAAACGGGTTTTCCGGCCATCATTGCTTTTATGGCATATTGAGCATGCGAATCCGGAGGGGTGGCTACATAAATGGCATTCACTTCGGGATCATTAATTAGTTGATTGGCATCGGAATACCATTTAGAAACAGCATGTCGCAAAGCATAATCCTGTGCTTTTTTGGCATCACGGCGCATCACTGCCACTAAGCTCGAATGAGCAACCTTATTAAATGCAGGTCCGCTCTTCCATTCTGTAACATCCCCACAACCAATTATTCCCCATTTAATTTCGTCCATAGATTAATGAAATATAGATAGTTGTTTTATATTTGCACTATTAACCGCACGAATTTATGAAAAGGAGTTTTAATTAAAAAATGTCTTTGCAAAATAAAAAAGTGAATCGGACTTTAAATTTTTGCTATTTTTGGCTCAGAATTTATTTAGGATTTAGTTTTACAACACCTGAATTACCTTTTTATATATGAAATTATTACAGGCAAAACTCGCGCAGTACGATGCCCCGCAGAAAGTTATGGCGGCCGGCATTTATCCCTATTTTAGGGAAATTCAGTCAGATCAGGATACTGAGGTTATAATGGGTGGTAAAAAAGTTTTGATGTTTGGATCAAACAGCTACCTTGGTTTAACCAATCATCCGAAAATTAAAGAAGCCTCCAAAAGGGCTATCGATAAATATGGAACAGGCTGTGCCGGTTCCCGGTTTTTGAATGGAACACTTGATATACACATTGAACTAGAAAATCGTTTAGCCAAATTTGTAAATAAGGAGGGTGCATTATGTTATAGCACCGGATTTCAGGTTAACTTGGGCGTTGTATCAGCACTTACTGACCGTAATGATTATCTTATTCTTGACGAGCTCGATCATGCCTCAATTATTGAAGGCAGCAGGTTATCATTTTCGAAAGTATTGAAATTTGCACACAACGATATGGATTCGTTGGAAAGTAAATTGAAAATTTGCGATCCCGATCGCGTAAAACTTATTGTAGTTGATGGTATTTTTTCGATGGAGGGTGATATTGTTAAACTTCCCGAATTAGTGAAACTAGCCGATAAATATGGCGCTTCGATCATGGTTGATGATGCCCATTCCATTGGCGTTATCGGAGTGAATGGAGCGGGTACCGCATCTCATTTTGGTTTAACCGATAAGGTAGACCTTATTATGGGAACATTCTCTAAGTCTTTGGCTTCATTGGGAGGTTTTATCGCTTCTGATAAAGAAACCATTAATTATCTGAAACATAATTCACGTTCGCTGATTTTTAGCGCCAGTATGACTCCGGCTTCGGCAGCAGCTGTTTTGGCTGCACTCGATATCATGGAAAGCGAGCCCGAAAGAATAAAACATTTATGGGATGTTACCCATTTTGCCATGAAGGGCTTAAAGGCAATGGGCTTCAATACCGGAACATCCGAAACTCCAATTATTCCTCTTTTCATCCGCGACGATATTAAGACTTTGCAGATGACACATATGCTTTTGGAGGATGGTGTGTTTGTTAATCCAGTTGTTTCGCCAGCTGTTCCTAAAGAAGATAGCTTAATTCGCTTTTCGCTTATGGCTACCCACACAATAGAACAAGTTCAAATTGCGCTCGAAAAGATTGAAAAAGTGGCCAAAAAATTAGGCGTACTCTCTTCATCTGCTGCAGTGCATTAAGTTATACGTTGTAAATGGTAATTATCAAGTTATAAGTGTCCTCCCTAAGTGCCCAAATCTGGGAACTTAAGGAAAAACTTAAAATTAATTTTAAAAGTTAAGAGGTGTAAGCATTCTTTCTTAGGCTTGATTCTTACTGCTTTTATTCTCAACTGCAAAAAGTATGAGCAAAGTTATTTTTATCACTGGTATTTCATCGGGTTTTGGGAAACATACTGCTTCCCTTCTGGCAGAAAAAGGTCATAAAGTATATGGCACAGCACGCAAGGAAATCGAGCATGATCCCCGTGTTAACGTTCTTTATTTGGACGTTACCGATTTAACAGCGGTTGAAAATTGTATCAAAACGGTGTTAGAAAAGGAAGGTCGTATTGATGTATTGATCAATAATGCCGGTATGCACACTGGAGGAGCCATTGAAGTAGCGCCGTATGATGATATTCGCCGCCAGATCGATACTAATCTGATGGGAGCAATTCATACTATCAGGGCTGTGCTTCCCGCTATGCGTAAACAAGGCGAGGGCACTATTATAAACATCAGCTCTATAGGTGGTTTAATGGGTCTGCCATTTCAGGGCTTTTATTCAGCAAGTAAGTTTGCGATTGAAGGCTTAAGTGAAGCTTTGAGAATTGAATTAAAACAATTTAAGATCCGGGTGGTTGTTGTAAATCCGGGTGATTTTCATACCCACAACACCATTAACCGCAAAAATGTATATATCAGGGATAACAACAATGCTTACGAACAACAATTTAAAAAATCATTAGCTATTATTGAAAAGGATGAGAATGGTGGATGGGCTCCTGAAATTTTAGCGCGTAAAATTTCCAGGATCGTTGAGAGTAAAAATCCTTGTAACCGATATGTGGTTGCTTCGTTTGAGCAAAAACTGGCTGTTGTGTTGAAATATATTCTTCCAGGTTCATGGTTTGCCAAAATTCTTGAAGATCATTACGGAATTAAAAGTTGAAATTCAGTTTTATGACTTTTCTCATCTTTTAGTATTGTATTTACGATTTATCATTATATCTTTGTGTCAACAATGAAAAAGGTACTTTTATATATTACTTTTATTGCTCCTTGCACGCCACTTCTGCGTAAGGGTGAATATCATTCTCCAAGGCCCGGCCGGGGCTAATTTCTCAGTAGCGGAATTTCGTATTCTGCCTTTTCAAAATCATTTAGTATATATTTTTTAGTTATTGTGGTATCATTTTGCAATTATCATGGATACAATGAATTTTAAAATTGTTGAAGCCAATGTCTCTCATTTGGGGTTTGCCGAAGAAATTTGTTTTTTAATGGAAGAATCGGCCAAGGTTCGGGGCACCGGTATTGCCAAGCGTGAACCCGAGTATGTTCGAGGAAAAATGCTTGAAGGCAAAGCCGTTATTGCTTTTTGTGACGAAAAACTTGCTGGATTTTGTTACATCGAAAGCTGGGGGCATGGTAAGTTTGTGGCCAATTCGGGGTTGATTGTTGCTCCCGAATTTCGCAAATCGGGTGTGGCTCGAGCCATTAAAAAGACAACATTTGCACTGTCGAGAAAGAGATTTCCCGAGGCTAAGATATTCGGTATCACAACAAGTTTGGCTGTAATGAAAATCAACTCCGAACTTGGATATAAGCCTGTTACATTCTCTGAACTTACTGACGACGACCAATTTTGGAAAGGTTGCCAGAGTTGTGTAAACTACGATATTCTTATGCGAAATAACCGACGTATGTGCTTGTGCACAGCCATGTTATATGATCCGGATAAGAAAAACAAGAAATTCGACTTCAATAAAAAGTACAATGTATTGGAGCGTTTTATTCAGTTTACCCATCGGTTTACAAATAATAAAAAAAACGAGAAATAATATGTCAGTCATAGTTGGGATCATTGGTGGAGCTGGTTACACCGGGGGCGAACTTTTGCGCATTCTTATTCGTCACCCTCAGGTGGAAATTGGTTTCGTGCATAGCGAAAGTCATGCCGGACAAAAAGTTTTTGAAGCGCACAACGATTTATTAGGCGATACCGATTTGTCCTTTACGGATAAACTAAGCAGCGATGTTGACGTGTTATTCCTTTGCATGGGTCATGGAAAATCAGCAGAATTTCTTGTTAAAAATGTTATTTCCGCGGATATACGTATCATTGATCTGAGTCAGGATTTTCGTTTACATGGTAATCATACAGCCAACGGTGTTCAGCGCTCTTTTATTTACGGATTGCCGGAACTGTATCGCGAGGATTTAAAAAACGCCCAAAATATTGCAAATCCAGGTTGTTTTGCCACCGCTTTTGAATTAGCCTTATTGCCTCTTGCTTCAGCAAATCTCCTTTCTTCAGAAGTCCATGTTAATGGAATAACCGGATCGACAGGCGCCGGGCAGGCCTTGAGCGATACCACACATTTTAGCTGGCGTAACAACAATATTTCTATATACAAAGCATTTACTCATCAACACTTAAAAGAAGTGAAGCAAACACTGGAATCGGCTGGAGCAAAAGCTCCCAAGCTAAATTTCATTCCCGTTCGCGGAAACTTTACCCGCGGTATATTTCTCACGGCCTATACCGATTGTGTTTCGAATATTGAGGATCTTACATCCTTATATAATGATTTCTATAAAGATGCCGCTTTCACCTTCGTTTCCGACCGCGAAATTAGCTTGAAAGAGGTAGTTAATACCAACAAATGCATTCTTCATGTTGAAAAATACGAAGGTAAAGTATTAATTACATCGGTTATCGACAATCTAACCAAAGGCGCTTCCGGACAAGCTGTTCAGAACATGAACCTGATGTTTGGTCTGAATGAGAAAGCCGGGTTGGGTTTGAAAACAGTGGGTTTTTAATTTAGATAACCTGCCAGGTTTGATATTTAATTTTAATTATTACAGAATGAATTTATTCGACGTTTATCCAATTATCAATATAGAACCAGTTAAAGGAGAAGGTTGCTTTATATTTGATGCCGAAGGAACCAAATACCTCGATTTATATGGCGGTCATGCCGTAATTTCTATTGGCCACAGCCATCCGTATTATGTTAAAAAAATCAGCGATCAACTTCAAAAGATCGGGTTCTATTCCAACTCGGTGATCATTTCGATGCAGTCGGAACTGGCTGAAAAACTTGGGAAGATTTCAGGATATACTGATTACAGTCTTTTTCTTAGTAATTCAGGTGCCGAAGCAAACGAAAATGCTATAAAACTGGCATCTTTTTATAATGGCAAAAGTCGTATCGTCAGTTTCAACGGAGCTTTTCACGGTCGCACTGCCGGAGCAGTTGCTGTTACCGACAATCGATCGATTATTGCGCCGATCAATTCACGCAGTCATGTTACCTTTGTAAAGCTTAACGACATTGATGCAGTTGAAGCTGAATTAAAGAAAAAAGATGTTTCTTCGGTAATTATCGAAGGAATACAAGGCGTGGCTGGTATTAATTGCCCGGAAGACAGCTTTTTGAAAGACCTGGCAGCTTTGTGTACCAAATATGATGTTGTATTAATTCTCGATGAGGTACAATCAGGTTACGGACGTACCGGAAAGTTTTTCGCTCATCAATATGCCGGAATCACACCCGATATTATTACTACGGCCAAAGGCATGGGTAATGGATTTCCCATAGCTGGGACACTTATTCATCCAAAATTCCGGCCGAAACATGGAATGCTCGGAACAACGTTCGGTGGAAATCACCTTGCATGTGCTGCTTCCATTGCGGTTTTGGACATCATTGAAATGGATCGGTTGGTTGATAATGCCTACGAGGTAGGCAAATATTTTATCGAACGGCTTTCAACTATACAAGGAATTAAATCGTTACGAGGCCGTGGATTGATGCTGGGAATTGAATTTCCATTTGCTGTAAACGAACTTCGTAATCTGTTAATTACGGACGAAAAAGTATTTACCGGATCATCAACAGCCAAAGAAGTCCTTCGGTTGTTACCTCCGCTTAATATCCACAATGCCGAAGTTGATATGTTTGTTGGTAAACTGCAAACATGTTTAAAAAAATTAAAGTAATTTTCAGAGACCGTTGTTTGGAGATTTTAAATCAAAAGTCGAACTCCGAACTCCTTGTCCCGGACAACAAATATGGATCAACTAACAATTTTAAAGATTGGCGGAAATATTCTCGATAACCAGTTATTATTGAAAGGTTTGCTCGATAATTTTGCCGCAATTAAAGGAAACAAAATTTTGATTCACGGTGGCGGTAAAATTGCCAATGTGTTGATGAAAGAGCTTGGCATCGAACCTAAGATGGTGGATGGAAGACGCATTACCGACGAAAAAACGTTGGAGATTGTTACTATGGTGTATGCGGGTTTAATTAATAAAAATCTGGTAAGCCAGCTACAGGCTCGTAATTGCAATGCCATTGGATTAACCGGTGCCGACGGAAATACGATTCCTGCTGTAAAACGACCAGTAACTACCATTGATTATGGTTATGTAGGTGATATCGACACATCGCTAATTAATTCGCGAGCCATACAAGGAATTTTGGAGCAGAATATGACTCCTGTATTTGCACCTATCACACACGATGGAGCGGGATCATTGCTCAATACAAATGCTGATACCATTGCTTCGTCGGTTGCCATAGCCTTGGCAAATTGTTATTCGGTGCAGCTGATTTATTGTTTCGAGAAGAATGGAGTACTATCCAATCCTGATGATAATAGAACCGTCATTGGACAAATCACCGAAAAGACTTTCATCGATTATAAGTCGCATGGAGCCATTCATTCGGGTATGATTCCAAAACTCGACAACGCTTTTGCTGCATTAAAAGCCGGAGTGTCTGAAATTATTATCTGCGGGCCAAATGCTTTTGAAAAGGAGAATCCCGTGAAAGGGACGAAAATTGTTTTATTATAATACTCCCCAAAAATCAGTCAACTGGTTAAGTTGAAAAAACGCTTAAATTTATTAGTAATTATGAAAAAAGCAAGACTAGGATTTACTGGAGCTTTTAAGCTCAGGTTGCCATTGCAGCGATTAAGGAACGCGAGACATAGGCATAATAAAGGACTTATTGATCCAACTGATGCCACAAAAGGGTATTATGGTTTTTCGAAAAATGGGAAAATTAAAATAGGCTTTTATTATATAGAATCTGATGGTTATATAGGATCCTTTTTTCCAATCTTAAATCCATAAACATATGTTTGACGCTAAGTTTTACATTAATCCTAATCCTGATTTTGCCAATATGCCCTGTTTTTCTTTTTTAAATACAAATGAAAGAGAAAATTTTTGGATGTTAGGAGAACTAGTATTTTGCGATAAAGAATATATTCTTAACAATGTATTACCAAATTTGGAAAAGGTTGTAGCAGGAATATCAGTAGCATATGAGTTCGGGTATGATGCAACTATCATTGAATTTTATACAGATAAGGCAATAATCAATTACAATTATTTTGAAGATAAAGTTGAAATCCCTTCAAAAGATATGTATCGTTTTATGCATGAATGGGGTGATTATTTAATGAAGTGGAAATTAGAGCAAGAAAATAAAAATACTTAACAGGCATGGATAGAATTTAAACCTTATACGGGTTAACCATTTTTAGCCCATCAATATTTATAAAATCTTTTTCATTTTGGGTTACCAATGCAAAACCATGAGCTAATGCAGTAACAGCAATGATTGCGTCAGGGAGTTTTATTTTGTATTGCTTGCGTAGCTGAATGGCAGCTATTCTTATGGATTTATCAATTTCGAAAAGGTTTGCAAGGCCAATAAACTCTTCAACTTCTTTTGTGGCTGAGTGATGCCCGAGAACTTCAATTTCACTGATAACAGAGATATTAAAATCTTCGTCGATGATTTCTGCAATATAAGCTTGCGCTTTTACTGGAAGGAGCTTCCCTTCAAACTTAATTAGGATGTTGGAGTCTATAATAGACATTATATAGATTAAATTTCTAACTCGTTATTTTTCAGGGTTAACCTAAAATTATGTAACCCACAGGCAAGTTCCATGATCAGGTCATCGAACCCAAGCTTGTGACAACGTAAACGATCTTTGACAATACGACAA
>JBBQTB010000042.1:0-42888 GCA_038213375.1 Bacteroidales bacterium
TCGTGTTGTTACGCGAAGCGACAAATATAAATTCCTTATACGATTGTGTGCTGTTTGAACGAAGTCGAGGCACGAGACGGAGTGAGTTCACACGGTCAAGCGTTTTTGGTGACTTTTGTCGCCACAAAAGTTACAAAAAAAAGAAACTTTAGCAGGTTATCAGCTATATACATAAGTTAGCTTGACGGCTATGCCCAAATGGGGAACTTTAGGAACATCTCAAAGCTAGCATTGTTTGATAAGAGTTATTATTTAATACCAGGTTATCAGAACCTATAATGTTAATTTTTAAAATCCAATATATATGGAAACGTTGAAATTGAATATTGAGAAAGTTTTCGGGTTTGTTCCGAAAGAAACCGTGTATGGGTACAAAAAAGAAATAGAAGCTCATAACGCGGCACTCGACAACAAAACCGGCAAAGGAAATGACTATCTGGGTTGGGTTAACCTACCCTCATCCATCAAGGATAGTGAGTTGGCCGATATCGAATCGGTAGCAAACTCATTAAAAAAGAAGGTAGAAATTTTGGTAGTGATAGGAATAGGCGGTTCGTACCTCGGCGCTAAATCGGTTGTGGAGGCACTTTCGAATTCCTTTCAGGCTTTAAAATCAAAACAGGTAAATCCGTTAGTACTTTTTGCAGGTCAGAATATCAGCGAGGACTACCTTCACGAACTTATTGAGGTACTTGACGAAAAGAGTTACGGTATTATTGTAATCTCCAAATCGGGAACTACCACCGAACCAGCTGTGGCTTTCCGTCTTCTAAAAGCTCACCTCGAAGCTAAAGTTGGCAAAGTAAAATCCAAGGAACTAATTGTTGCCATTACAGATGCTAAACGTGGTGCCTTGCGCACCCTGGCAACGCAGGAAGGATACAAAACTTTTGTAATTCCTGATGATGTTGGTGGTCGTTATTCGGTGCTCACTCCGGTAGGTTTGCTACCTATTGCAGCCGCAGGGTTTAATATCCGCCAGTTGGTTGACGGAGCAATTTCGATGGAAAAAGCCACTGCAAAAGACGTTTCGTTCGAGAAAAATCCTGCCGCTATTTATGCAGCTGCACGAAATGCGCTTTATAAGATTGGCAAACAAACAGAAATACTTGCCAGCTATAATCCCAAGCTTGTTTATATAGCTGAATGGTGGAAACAGCTTTATGGCGAAAGTGAAGGAAAAGAAAACAAAGGTATTTTCCCGGCTAGTGTAACATATACTGCCGATCTTCATTCGATGGGTCAATACATTCAGGAAGGGTTGCGGAATATATTCGAAACCGTGGTTTCGGTAGAAAATACCGATTACAAAGTAACTATTCCTAATGATCCGGGCAATCTTGATACGTTGAATTTTCTGTCTGGAAAACATTACGATCATGTAAACAAGATGGCTGAGATGGGAACGATGCTAGCGCATGTTGACGGCAATGTTCCTAATATACGTATCGAAATTCCACGTATCAACGAATACCATTTGGGAGAATTGTTATATTTCTTCGAAAAGGCATGTGGTATAAGCGGATACACACTGGGAGTAAATCCGTTTGATCAGCCTGGCGTGGAAGCATATAAAAAAAATATGTTTGCCCTCCTCAACAAACCAGGTTTTGAAGAGGAAACAAAAAAGATAAAGGCCAGATTATAATAAATGACAAAAATGAACTGTTCCGATATGTAAAACTATTCAAGTTTTTGAAACTTGGGTAGTTTATATTGGAATTGTTAAATAGCCACAAAAACACGAATTATTTATACCTGTATTTGTAGCTATTTTTTTATTTGTAGCCTTGTGCTACTTTAAGAATTATTCAGGTTAAAAACACAAAAACTTTTAATATAGCTAATAGGTGGTACTCTCCTTTTAAATATCTTTATCTCATTCACACTTTCAGGAATACAGAGGTATTGTTAACTTAGAATCCTCAAAAACACGGGCAATGAAATTATCTGAGGTTCAAACTACCACTCAACCGATTGGTATTAATTGTGTAAAAAAATGAAAAGTACGGCTAAAATTTTAACTATTGCTTGCGCTTTAACCTTTAGCATTAATGTATTCATTTTTATTCTGTTATCGTATAAATTGCTTGCAATAGATACGTTACTTTTTACTATTTTTCGTGTTTTTACTGTGGTATTGTTTATGTTAATGGCTTTTAAACGCAAATCGTTAACCGTTTGGATATTGGTAAGCATGCTGGCAGGGTCGGAGTTTGGATATGACTTTCCTCACATTGCTAAGAATATACAGTTTTTAAGTGAGATTTTTCTACGCTTAATAAAAACTATTATTGCCCCATTAATTTTCGCAACTTTAGTAAATGGCATTGCCGGGCATAACGATCTGAAACTTATCGGCCGGTTGGGCTGGAAATCAATACTATATTTTGAAATAGTATCTACCATTGCTTTGGCTATCGGACTTGTAGCAATAAACATAAGTAAAGCCGGTGAGGGATTAGTATTGCCTCATACAGCAATTTCTCCGGCTGTTACGGTTAAGGTTCATACCTGGTCCGAATTCGTCTTGAATATGTTTCCTGAGAATATTGCCAAGGCGATATTTGATGGAAATATTCTTCAGGTGGTGATCTTTAGTATCATTTTCGGAATTGCAATAGCAAAACTCAATGAACGATATCGTGGTACCATGTTACGTTTTACCGAGGGTCTGGCCGAAACCATGTTTAAATTTACAAATATTGTCATGTATTTTGCCCCAGTGGCTGTTTTTGCAGCCATTGCATATACCATTGGGCATATGGGACTGGAGGTATTATCGGGGCTTTTAAAATTATTGTTGACATTGTATGCATCATTGATTGTTTTTCTATTCTTTGTCATTCTTCCACTTCTTCTATTCTTAAAAATTCCAATTAAAAGATTTATGCTGGCAATAAGTGAACCAGCATCAATTGCTTTTGCAACTGCTAATTCTGAATCAGCCTTGCCGGCGGCTCTTGAGTGTATGGAGCGATTTGGGGTTCCACGAAAAATAGTTGCATTTGTAATTCCTACGGGTTATAGCTTTAACCTTGATGGTACCACCTTATATTTATCCTTAGCATGTGTTTTTGTAGCCCAGGTAGCCGGAATTCATCTTGCCTTAGGCCAGCAAATAGCCATGTGTTTGGTTTTAATGCTTACAAGTAAAGGAGTAGCGGGCGTTTCGCGTGCTTCCTTGGTAGTTTTACTCGGTACTTTAACAAGTTTTGGACTTCCGGTTACACCCGTATTCTTAATATTGGGCATTGATGTATTAATGGATATGGCCCGAACAACAGTCAATGTAATTGGTAATTGCACTGCCACTGTGGTAATGGCCAAATGGGAAAAATCATTCGATAATGAGAAAGCAGAGAAATTTTCAAATCACATTTAATTGGCTTGAAATGACCTTACATTTGCTTTAGTCGTTGATAATGAATAAAGAAACAAACATTGTTCAACTGCTCAAAACATGTGATGAAAAAGCTGTTAAGATGCTATTCGATAAACATACGAAGGACTTTGTGTGTATGCCGATTCCATACTTAGAGATCATTGTGCCGCAGAAGAAAATGTTGAACAATTGTTTATTTATGGATTAATTTAAAAACTCTTACAATCAATACATCAGTGAAGAATTACCTGTATCGTAGCGCTCATAACAACTGTTTAAATTAATAAACGTAAAAACGAGCTTAAATCTTTCGACAAATACATTTTTCACGATCCAGAAATACTTAGTCCGGTTTCAGACGATTATCCGTTATTTATTCTAATCGTGCAGGAATGCGAACAGAAGGCCGAACAGGTGATGGAATTGCTTCCCGATCAATGCAGGAATATTTATTTTTTAAGCAGATACGAAAATTTAAGTTATCCCTAAATTGCATCAAAGCTGAAAATATCGGTCTGTACGATGAAAACCCAAATGAGCCGGGCTTTCCAAAGGTTCAGTGAGGAGCTGAAAGATTATCTGCTGTTAATCATTTTTTCATGTAAGTAAATAATGCGAATTAAGTGTTGAATAAAGTCGTGAAATTAGCAATAACGGAAGAAAAATCAATGTTGTTTTTGAAGCAGCAACCTTAAAAATTTTCAATTCAGATATTTTGCCACTATTATTTCTTCATCGTCTTGCGGAATTCATTGGGTGAAAAGCCTGTTTTTTGTTTAAAAATTCTCGCAAAATAAAAATCGGATTCAAACCCCAACCTAAATGCTATTTCTTTGACAGGCAGCGTGCTATAACTGAGCATTTCCCTGGCTTTGTGTATTTTCAATTGAATATGATATTGGCCCGGAGCCATTCCTGTATATTCCTTAAACATCTTTCGAAACCATGAATATCCTACTCCCAACTGATTCGCTAATTGTTCGGGATCAACTGGTTTATCCACCGATTCAAGCATTCTAAGGCGAGCTTTACTAACTATCGCTTCAACTCCTTCGTCGCTTAATGCAAATTGTTTGTTGGCTGCAAATGCGATTCCTAATAAATGTGCTGTGGCTCCTGATATAATTTGTTGATAACCTGGATTTTCTGATGTAGCATATTCAATTACCTGATTAAATATGCGTAACATAGGTTCGCTGTATCCTATTTCCAACAAAGGTTCTTTTTCACTGAAGAAACCATTTTGAACCAACCTATCGGCATATGGGCCTTTGAAACCAATCCAGAATTCATTCCATCCTGTATCCAGAACTGGCCGGTATCTGTGCCAGATATTTGGAAAAAGCAAAAATGCGGTTCCTGAACTGATTGGCCTGTTTTGTACGAATTCAGATTCGAATTCGCCTTTGCCATGCGCAATATAAACGAGTTGGTATTCATGCAGTACCCGGCCTTTTTCCCATGTAAATTGATGAGAATCGGGATGTTTACCCAAGGGATAGTCGGAAGATGGAGGAACTTTTGCAAATCCTGCATCAGTTACCACTATGCCCCATTCTTCGTCTCTTTCGCTTATGGTTAGGTACTTAAAAAATATTTCACCGTTAGTTGTCATGGTAGTTAGAATGAACTTTAAGGATGGTATTAAACCATGTCAGAACCTGGTTATGACCTCGCCAAAGTCAAAAATATAACAAATTTTGCATATAATCTGTCATAAACTGCATTGATTTATTATTCGCTTCAATCTATTTTTTCTCCATAAAAACTACACGGTTTCTTTAAAGGAAGTAACTCCCAGGAGTTTTTATATTCGATATGGGTCAAATCGGGGTATTCGCGGTAATTACTGCAGTATACCCACTATTGTCCGCAATGAGACGAACTGCAGGGATGACTGGGTGATCAGTAGTAAAGGAAAGTTGCATATTTCAGGTTCGGCTAAGGTGTCTTTGTTTTCTGACTAACCACAGCATTCATCCCGTGGGCTTTAGCAATCCTTATGATGCCGGTTACAAACGAATGGTACGATTTTTTATATTCAGGACTTAAGTCCGGGATTATACGTATATGTTGAGTCTCCGCCCTAAAAGACGCAGTTAGCCAAAACTCAAGAAATATTTCCTTTTTTGAGTTAATAGCCTATATTATACAACAAAAAAATAAATCATCAATTACGAATCTATAAAACTAAAAAAATAGTCGTAAATCTATTAAAATAGTTGCACGATTATAAATTTAGTTATATATTTGTCCTACCAATTTGAATAATTCGATGAAAGAACTTACCCGTGCAGAAGAACAAGTGATGCAGATTCTATGGGACCTGAAAACTGGTTTCATTAGGGATATTGCTGAAAAGTTTGCCGATCCGAAACCTGCCAATACCACCATTTCAACCGTTATTAAAATTCTAGAAACCAAAGGATTTATTAATCATAAGGTGTATGGGAAAATTCATGAATACTATCCCCTTATTTCGAAAGAGGAATACACCAAAACCTTTATGGGAAATTTCATGAAAAGTTATTTTAACAGTTCATATGAGAAAATGGTTTCGTTCTTTGCCCGCGACAAAGATGTGACCATTAAGGAAATGGAAGAAATGATGATTATTCTGCAGGAAGAAATGAAAAAGAAAAAACGTTTGCCATAATAATTGGGATATGAGCGAGTACCTGATAAAACTGACCCTGGCAATTTCGGTTGCCTACATACTGTATGTGCTGTTTATGCAGAAAAGTATTGATTTCCGTTGGCTAAGGATCTATTTTATCAGTATGATTATTGCATCTCTGGCATTGCCGGCGTTGAAATACATACCGGTAATTCACCAGAAAGAGCTCGCAAGTATACCGGCCGGTTATTTCCCCGATTTTTTACACCTAAATGAAATACCGGATAAAGCAACCAGCGTCCACTCTTTTTCGTTAAGTCAAATTGTTCAATATGTGTATGTAACAGGTTTTTTGATTACCGTACTGCAATCCCTCATCGGTTTTATTCAATTGGGATTACTTGTTTTGAAGCATGGGATTAGCAGGAGAAATGGCCTTCGGGTAGTATTGATACCGAACTTGCCCGGTCCTTTCTCATTTTTTCATACGGTTTTCATCAATCCTGAGCACTTTATCGATGACGACAAAGGCGCCTTGCTTCGTCACGAAAAGGTGCATGTAAAGCAATGGCATTCGCTGGATTTAATTCTTTTGGAAGTAGTTACTGCCATTCAATGGTTCAACCCACTGGCCTGGCAAATGAAGCGTACCGTAAAGGAACTTCACGAATTTATGGCCGACAAAGGAGCTATAGGAGAACAATATACACCATTGGAATACCAGCGTCTGCTTCTCAGTGAGGTATGTGGTCTCAAATTCCACATGCCGGTAAATGGGTTTAATAGTTCATTAACTAAAAAACGAATTCTTATGATTACAAATAATAAACGTAACAAAAGATGGTTTGCTGCATTTGCACTGCTTATGGTAGCAATCATAGCAACAGATTCTTTATCAAGAATTAACATTGCACAGGAGCCTCCAAAAAAGGAAAAGGCAAAGGTTGAAAAAAGCGCAAAAAAAGTAGTATTAAGCGATACTACCAGTCAAAATCAGGGAAATGAGGGTATCACTCCGCCACCACCTTCACCGCCTTCACCTCCACCACCTCCGGTTGAGCCATTTGTAACTAACGGGAAGGGTGATAATATTTATGTGGTTGTGGAAGAGAATGCCACATTCCAGGGAGGAGATCTTGAATCTTTCAGGACGTGGATAATTCAAAATTTAAAGTATCCTGATAAAGCCGCTAAAAACAAAATCGAGGGTAAGGTAATTGCAAGTTTTGTTATTACAAAGGAAGGTAAAACAGATCGTATAAAAATATTACGAGGATTGGATCCCGAACTGGATATGGAAACCCTCAGGGTTATTAAATCGTCACCCGATTGGCAACCTGCCAAATATAAAGGGAAAACGGTTAATCAGCAATTTACCATACCAGTACAGTTTAAACTTACGAAATGATCGAACATCAACGTCAATGTTTTTTTTGATTGATTTATCTTTCCAGATTTAAAAACCTGGGAAGATTTTTAACTTATTTATGATCCCAACCAGCTGATTTTTAATGATTATTTTCCGGATTGCAAACATGTTTCGCAAGTTGGTTTAAAGGATCGGGATGACCCTGATATATGGGTTTATGCACGAAATGATTATGTTATTGTAACTTTTGATTCTGATTTTTATGATATAAGTTTTGTTAATACCCTTCATTTTAAAAAGGCACTCCAATATAAAATTGCTTAAATCTTAAAAAAGCGTAATTTTGCATAAAAAGGCACAGTATGTCAGGCGATTTTAAAGAAAAATACATCAATCCATTCACCGATTATGGTTTTAAACGACTTTTTGGAGAAGAACCAAGTAAAGACTTGTTACTCGATTTTTTGAATGAGCTTTTAGGGGCAGAGCAAGGAAAAATTAAAGAATTGACATATCTGAAAAGCGATAGACTTGGGTCGAGTGAAGAAGAGCGTAAAGCGATATTCGATTTGTATTGCGAGAATGAAAAGGGGGAAAAATTTATCGTTGAACTACAAAAAACCAAACAAAAGTTTTTTAAAGACAGAACAGTGTATTATTCGAGCTTTCCCATACGAGAACAAGCACAACGGGGCAGCGACTGGGATTTCGAGTTAAAAGCTGTTTATACTGTAGCCATTCTGGACTTTGTGTTCGATGAAGACAAACATCAAAAAGAGAAATACCGTTATAATGTAAAACTTTCGGACATTGAAACGTATAAAATATTTTATGACAAGTTGACCTTTGTGTATTTGGAGATGCCCAAGTTTAACAAAGCAGTTAATGAATTGACCACACGTTTTGATAAGTGGATGTTTATTATTCGCAACCTGAACAAGCTTGACCGTATTCCGGAGGAATTGCGGGAAGGCATATTTGAGCGGTTGTTCGAAGTTGCGGAGATAGCAAAGTTTACACCAGAAGAAGTTCAATCCTACGAAAATAGTTTAAAAACATACCGGGATTTAAAAAACTCCATCGATACCGCAAGAGAAGAAGGAGAGATTAAAGGAAAGATTGAAGGAAAGGTCGAAATCGTAAAAGAAATGCTTAAGGAAGGAGAGCCAATAGATAAAATAATAAAGTATACAGGTTTGACAAAAGATCAAATCAAAAAAATAAAAAACGAATGATAACACGCCATTGCCCGAGATCTCAGGAACAAAAAGAGTTTACCTGCTTAGAGATTGAATAAATGCAAGTTGCTTAAAAATAAAACCTTCCGGACTTTTAAATCCGGAAGGTTTTATTTTTAAGCAACTGTATATTAATGCTCGTTACAAACCTATATCAACCTTGATCGAAATAGGTTTTCATCCGATCAAAAAAGCTTTTATCGCTTTTGTCGGGATTGGGTGTGAAATTTGACGATTCGGAAAATTTCTCAACGATCTTTTTTTCGTCTTTGGATAGGCTTCTGGGTATCCAAACATTAAGGTTTACTAACAAGTCGCCATGGCCATATCCGTTAACCTCAGGCAATCCTTTGCCCCGAAGACGAAGTATTTTTCCGGGCTGTGTGCCGGGCTCAATTTTAATTTTTACTTTACCTTCTACAGTTGGAACTTCAACAGTCGATCCCAATGCAGCATCCGGGAAACTGAGATATAAATTATATATCAGATCATTTCCATCGCGCAAAAGATCCTGATGTTCTTCTTCTTCAATCAATACCAACAAATCGCCATTCACTCCACCTCGCCGTGGAGCATTTCCTTTTCCACTAACCGACATTTGCATACCATTAGCAACACCGCCCGGAATTTTAACAGAAATAACTTCCTGATCCTGAATTATTCCTTCGCCGTAACAATGCGTGCATTTTGTTTTGATGATACGTCCTTCGCCGTCACAACTGGGACAAACAGATGCTGTTTGCATTTGACCAATAAAAGTTTGTGTTACGCGCGTTACCTGACCTGTGCCATGGCAGGTGTTACAATCGTTATATGCCGATCCTTTTTCAGCGCCGGTTCCACTGCAATGTTGGCATGGGATGTATTTCTGCACTTTCATCTTTTTTTCAACTCCCTGAGCAATCTCCTGAAGGTTAAGTTTTACTTTAACCCGGATGTTCGAACCCTTTATTACTCTGCGGCCTGCACGTCGCGAACTACCTCCACCTCCGCCAAATCCGAATCCGCCAAAAATATCGCCAAAATGTTCAAAAATATCGTCCACTGTCATTCCCTGGCCAAATCCACCACCACCGGATGCTCCACCAACACCGGCATGACCATATTGATCGTATCGGGCACGTTTGTCAGCGTCACTTAAAATCTCGTATGCCTCAGCCGCTTCCTTGAACTTTTCTTCAGCTTCTTTATTACCCTGGTTTTTGTCAGGGTGAAACCTAATGGCCTGTTTCCGGTAGGCTTTCTTAATTTCTTCTTTTGAAGCGTTACGCTGAATTTCGAGTATTTCGTAAAAATCTCTTTTGGCCATTTTTATTTTTTCTTAAATTTTCAAGATGTGTCAAAATTTTAAATAATTATTCGCCAATGACGACTTTTGCGTAGCGAATAACCTTATCGTTCAAGCAGTAACCTTTTTGAACAACATCCACGATTTTACCTTTCAATCCTTCTTCGGGTGCAGGAATTTTGGTGATGGCTTCATGCTGGTCAACATTGAAATCCATCTTTATAGCTTCTATTTCTTTCACTCCACGCTGGGTCAAAAAATCCCTGAACTTATTGTAGATTAGTTGAACTCCCAATTTTACCGCTTCTACATCCGTTGAGGTTTCCATTACCTGGAGACCACGTTCAAAATCGTCCATAATCGGAAGGACGTTGACGAGAATATCTTCTCCGGCCGCCTTCATTAATTCAATACGTTCCTTTAATGAGCGTTTACGGAAATTATCAAACTCAGCCATCATGCGGACGTATTTGTCCTGTATTTCTTTAATCTGAGCAATTAATTCTTCTTCCTTACTTGCGGTGGACTTAGCTTCTCCGGCAAATTGGTTTTCTTCATCTTCTGGGGTTATTGCAGAAGTTGTATCCGGGTCTGACATATTTTCAGTTCCATGAATATTTTCCGGATTTATCACATTTTCCTGAGCCAATTCTTCGGTGATATTTGTTTGCTTTTGCTCTTTTTTACCAAATATTGAGCTTTTCCCTTTTCCCATAGTTCAATTAAATTTTCTATTTTAATAAAAGTCGTAAATATCAAATCGTAAGCAACCCCATTAATCCAAGCTGCAGGTGGCCTTTAGTAAAAACCAAACTAACTTTGTAAAATTTAATGAAGCACGAATGTACGAAAGCATATACTGTTAATATGCTGAAGTTATTCTTCGTGTCTTTGTAACTTCGTGTTCATAACTCATTACTTGATACTTGATACTTTCTTCTTTTTAATTACAATTATCAATGGAGCTTATCAAAATTCTTGCCACTATAAATACACCGTCATTTTGGCATTGCAAAGGAGGTAGGTGAAATGCATGTTAATCGAGAGAAATTTTTTATTCAATCCGTTGTATTTTGGCTCCTATATTATTCAGCCGAATATCAATGTGTTCATAACCCCGGTCAATTTGTTCGATGTTATGAATTGTGCTTACGCCATCAGCAGAAAGTGCTGCAATAAGCAAAGCTACACCTGCGCGAATATCAGGCGATGTCATTATTGTTCCTCTTAACTTGAATTTATTGTCCAAACCAATTACAGTGGCACGATGTGGATCGCATAATATAATCTGGGCTCCCATGTCGATCAGCTTATCTACAAAGAAAAGCCGGCTTTCAAACATCTTTTGATGGATTAGCACACTGCCTTTTGCCTGAGTTGCCACTACCAAAAAAACACTGAGTAGGTCGGGGGTAAGGCCCGGCCATGGTGCATCGGCAATGTTCATGATCGAACCATCAATAAATGTTTCAATCTCATAAGAGTTTTGAGCTGGAATATAAATATCGTCACCTTTGCGTTCAAGCTTTATACCAAGGCGTTCAAACGAATATGGAATAATTCCAAGATTATCAAACGACGTATTTTTTATAGTGATTTCCGAATGTGTAAGCGCCGCAAGACCTATAAAACTGCCCACTTCAATCATGTCGGGAAGAATCTGGTGGTTGCAACCTGTAAGGTATTCCACACCATCGATTGTTAGCAGGTTGGAGCTTATGCCTGAAATTCTCGCACCCATGCTGGTGAGCATTTTGCAAAGCTGCTGTATATATGGTTCACAGGCAGCATTATAAATAGTAGTAATTCCTTTGGCCATCACTGCTGCCATAAGTATGTTTGCAGTTCCGGTAACGGATGCTTCGTCAAGCAACATGTATGTACCTTTCAGCGAACTGCCATCAACCTGAAAATAGTCTTCCGTGGGATTGTAATGAAAATGGGCACCCAATTTTTCGAACCCGATAAAATGAGTATCTAAACGGCGACGGCCTATTTTATCTCCTCCGGGTCGGGGTAGATATGCTTTGCCAAACCTGGCAAGTAAAGGGCCGATAAGCATGATTGAACCTCGCAAGCTGGCAGCTTTAACCTTAATTTCCGGCGAATTTAATAACTCAATCTGAACATTTTCTGCCTGAAAGGTATATGTTTTTTCTCCTGATTTATCTATTTTAACTCCTAACGAACGAAGCAGGTCAATTAAAACATTGACGTCTTTGATATCAGGAATATTGCTTATTGTAATAGGTTCGGGTGTTAGCAGACATGCACAGATAACCTGCAATGCTTCATTTTTTGCACCTTGAGGATGGATTTCTCCACGAAGTTGAGTTCCACCCGTAATCTCAAATTTCGACATAACAGATGCTCAGTTAAAACGAACGATGCTTCTTTGGAGACGGAATCATTACTTTATCTCTTTTTTTCTTGCCTTTATTAAGAATTTCTCTAGTTTCTTCTAACCTGTATGTTTCATCAAGTTTAAGCCGACCTTTCGAGAGCACCAGAAAATCGTTTACAATTACCTGATCATCTACTGCTTCGCGATTCCAGGTAAGATATGATTTTTTCATATGGTTGGCGATGATCTGAATGAGAGCTCTACGTTCATCATCATCAGGCATATCGCATGCCGTTTGTATCATCCGTTCCAGAATTTTTCCGTAATGTTTGTAACGGATAGACGATTGAGGATAATCTACAATTTTTGGTTTTGCCTGAAAAGTTTCAGGAACAGGGATATCATAAGGATAATCTATATCGAGCTTGAAATCGGACATGATGGCAATATGATCCCAAAGTTTGTGTTTGAAATCGTGAATATCACGCAAATGAGGATTTAGGTTTCCCATCACACTAATTAAGGCCTGTGTCATCTGGTTTCTTTTAACACGGTCCGTAGTGGCCAAAATTTGGTCAACCATTTGCTGAATGTTTCTACCATACTCGGGAAGCACCAGGTTCTTTCGCGAAGTATTGTAATCGTATTCCATCATCTCCATCATATTTTTTTGCAAAGCTAATCTTTTATTGATTAGAATCAAAAAGAAGTTGGCAGAGGTAATTATTGCAGGACAAACATAAATTATAGATACAATTCTTGCGAAAATCGATTCGGTGATTAAAATCAACGCTTGAATAGATTTAAATCATCTATGCTGTATATTTTATAATTTTTATATGCACTAACTTAGAATAACATAAATATTTCGAAATGATGATAATAAATACGATAACTATTGCAGAGATAAAGGTTAAACATTTACGCTATTCGTACACAAGGAACAAACACTATAAACGAACAACAACAACAATTTGAATACCATTAGAACATTAAATTACAGATATGGATAACGTTATAGCATACCAAATATCGGATGGCATTGACATTGATGCCTTCCAAAATGTCTTTCCTGCTAAGTCGTTTCGATCTGGTTCCTTTGAATTGTTTTACCAGATAGATTCTGAGCGTTGTACTTCAGTTTTCAAATATGGGGTTGTGTGCTTTTTAAATTATGATCAAAAGGATATAGATGAGTTTATAAAATTGATATTTAATTACTGCAAGAAATTTTTCTATGATACAGAACTGACCAAAGAATACGTCATTGAATACAATGCGAATGAAACAAAGTTTGGTTTCCATAAAGCTGAAATAGTAGTTGTCGATAACGAAATCATAAGAATAGTTATGAAGAACCTAGCCCAGTCGGTTGCCCTTGACAATTACTTTCAGCATGCCAGGCTTTTATTGGAAGGAACCAACAAGCATGTTTTGTTTTTAGAGAAAGAAGGCAAAATTTCTATCTCTAATTCAAAGCTCAAGAAATTTATTGGAGAAACATATCATTTAAAAAATCAAATAATTGAAAACTTGCGACTTCTTGATTCGAAAATAGGGGTTGCTCAAACTGAATCTTTTCATGCAACAGATCATGGAATAAAGGTTGCTTTATTTATAAATAAAAGGGTAAACAATATTTACGAAGAGCTAAACATTATCAGTGAACATTTGGAAGGTTTTAGAGATATCCTAACCCGGGAGGCAAATCTAAAACTTGCCTGGATCGAAATAGTCCTTCTTGCGACATTTGTTATTGATATTATAATTGAAAAATGCTTTTAATAGATATTCAATACTTTAAACGAATTTAAAAGGTAAGATGTATAAAGTTTTAGCATATCAAATATCAGACGCTATCGATATTGAGACTTTTCAAACAGCCTATGCAGCCGAACTAATCAATTCGAATCATTTTGAATTGTTTTATGAGGTTGACTCGACCCGATATGTTTCAGTCTTCAAATATGGAGTGGTCTGTTTTTTGAATTTTGAAGATGCGCAAATAAATGAGTTTATAGACTTGATATCTCAGCATTGCAAATATTTTTACGACAGTGAATTGACAAAAGAATATTATGTCGAAATCGATGCCAAAGAAACAAAATATGGTATAAATAAAGCTGAACTTATCTATTGCGATATTGAAGGAATGAGGCTTATCATGTTGAATATAGCTCAGTCTGTTGCGTTGGATTACTATTTTCAGCAGTCTAGAATTTTATTGGAGGAAACAAACAAACACACTTCGTTTTTAGAAAAAAAAGGTAAAGTACTACTATCTGGAATTGAGCTGAAAAAATTTTTAGGCAAGACACTCAATTTGAAGAACCGCATTGTTGAAAACCTGCACATATTTGATTCAGTTCCGGAAACCTGGCAAAGTGATAACCTGATTATCATTGATATTGGGATGAAGGAAGCCTTATACATGGAGAAAAGATCGAATAATATACATGAAGAACTAAAAGTAATCAGGGAACATTTAGAGTATTTCAGTGACATTATGAATCATAGTATGAGCACAAAGTCGGAGCTGATCATTATCGTTTTGGTTGCTATAGAAGTTGTTGATATTGTAATGAAATGGGTATTTCATTAAACCAAAAATAAAGAATATTGAAGCATCATGCATTGATCATTTTAAAATAAAAGTCAAATACTAATTTAATACTGAATATCATGAAAAAACCCTTTAAACTTTTAATAAACCTGCTATTGATAGGATTAATTATCCCGTTGAACGCCCAGCAGGTAAAAATCGCGGATAATTCAAGTGCGACCATGAACGCCAACTCTCTGCTAGAGCTTGAAAGCACTACCAAAGGGCTGCTCCCGCCTAGGGTTGCCATAAATAGTTTAACCGCTGTGTCGCCCTTAACGGGTGCAGTACCTGCAGGAATGCTTGTATATAGCCTGGGCGGGACTGTTACCGACGGTTATTACACCTGGGACGGTGCCAAATGGCTTCCTTTTGCCACCGGTGTAGGAGCGGTAAATGTAGTTGCCAAAACAAGTACAGCAACGCTGACAAAAGCCGAAACATTTGTGGTTGCCAGCGATGCCGTCGGCACTGGTTTTACGCTAACCTTACCAGTTGTTACAAGCGCAGACAATGGCTTGGCTATTACAATTAAAAACACTGGTGATGTTGCAGACCTTATTACTGTGGTTGGTAACGGTGCAGCAACAATTGATGGCGTAGCAAATTCGCTACAAACCCGTTGGATCGCCTATACCTATATAGCTAACGGAGGTAGTTGGATCCTGAAAAACAGGGTTAGCCAGCCGGATAACCTGTTAGATGTTTCTTCGAAAAGTAGTTGGACAACCATTCCCGAAGTAATAACATATCTTACTGCACACATGACAGGCCCTACCGTTGTGAGGCTTGGAGGCGAAACGTTTTCGCTTTCGGCTACGCAAACTATAAACTTATCTTTTCCGGTAAGTTTTCAGGGGTTAACCTTTGGCGTAACCACCATTACAGCAGCTTCTGGTTTCACAGGTGGATTATTTTCGTGTGCAACCGAGGCTTACTTTAAATTTATATCATTCGAAAGTACTTTTGGGGCAACAAGCGGGCATGATGCCATCCGGTTAACAGGTTCAGGCAAATATCACGAAATAAAGGATTGTGTGTTTACCGGGTTTAATAAGGGTATAAATATGACCACAAACGCCAGTCTATGGGTTTTTGAGTGCGATTTTGAAGACGAAGTTGCTTCGGGTGTTGAAGTAGGCGCTGGAGCCGGAACAAATGCTTCTTTTTTAACCTCCGAATCGAGTTTTGGAAATTGTGCAAAAGGAGTTAACTTATTATCAGGCGTTAATTCAACGATATCAATACAAAATTGCACTTTTAACCCCTCTGCTGGACAAGTCGGGCTTGATTATGTACCTGCTACTTTTACTAGTACAACTTCCATGTTTTTTACAAACAATACATGGAACAATGTCGGAACATTTGTAAATGTTTCCGGTACAGGGTTCGATTTTACCCGTACCGATGGCCGGGATGCAAATATGGACATTGAAAACAACTCAGGGATAGAAAGTAAAAACCCCAAATGTAAAATTAACGTTGTAAATAACGTTCAAACTATTACCTGTGCTAATACGGCTAACTGGTATAAACCTGTATGGACCAATACCTCCCTATATACGGTTAACTGGAACGTTGTTACCACACTCAATTTAGGTAACAAGTTTACTTTTCTACCCACCAACACACGTGATGTCTTTATTATTCTTGCAGGGAATGTTTCAGTAAATGGCAATAACAAAACTCTTAACATTGGAATTGTTAAAAATGGTGTTTCGGCAATCCGTTATGGGGAAACAACGTTGCGAACTGTAACTTCAAACCAGGCATATCAGTATTCAACCACCATCTATATCCCGAATGTAATCAAAACTGACTTTTTCGAGGTTTGGGTGAACGATGCTACCACTAATGGAGATGTTGTAACTTTTCAGGATGTGAACATTTTTGTAAACGCACAATAATAGTATGGCAAATAAATTTAAAACTGGAATTAATCCAAACCCCTTAAAAAGGGACTATAATCAGGACAGTGCAATTCGCAAGTTATTGCCCCTTATTTAAGAAGTTGGGATTTACTTATATAAACGCTAATAAATAATACCATGGATAATAAAGCCAATCTGGTACAGCACTTTGCAAAATACTGCGCACAATGCAACGGGCTATGTTGCAAGCGGGGTGTTTTCACAGTCTTTGGCCGGGAAATGGAAAAATTGTCGCGCGAGTATGGAAGCGAGATACAAAAAACTGAGGTTTTCGACCAAAGGGGAACGGCCTGTGATTTATACATTGGCGGGCTTTGTGTATTTAACGAGGGAAACGGATGCAAATTACCAACGGATTTGCGTCCGACAGATTGTTTATCTTTCCCTTTCTATCCCAAACTAAAAGAAATTAATGGAAAGCTGGAAATCAATTCGTTTGTTATCCAGAACGAATGCCCCTTTAGTAACGAAATTGCCACTGACGAAAAATTTCTGGAGGCAATGCAGGAGTTGTGGGAAAATACAGCTAAAAATCTGACCAAACAGGAAATTATCGATTGGATTGGGGCAAATGGAAGCTGGCAGGACTGGTACGACAACGCGATTGAGGTAAAATGTAACCGACAGTTTAACTTAAAGCTTAAGGACGACAATCAAAATAGTAAAGCAAAAAAGTCATTTTCCTTCCGAAGCATCGTTTCCCTTGTGAGGAATATCTTTGTTTTCTCACTCATTGGGTTGCCTCAGGCGATGATAGCCCAGGGCATTACCAATAGCAGCGGGTACATCACCTGTATCGGGTCGCCATATATTACCATTGGCAGCGCATCGTTAAATAATGGTGGTACCTATACCAAAGCCTCGGAAACTGTTTTGTTTTCGGGTACGGTTGCCAGCGAACTCAAAGGGAATTCAACCAATTACCACAACATTATTGTTTCCAATTCGGGTGGCATAACACTGAATACAATTAATTTGACCACTTTCGATAACCTAACGGTCAACAGCGGTGGAATATTTGCCATTTCACCTACTGGTAAATTAACCATAAATACGACCCTTACAAACTCAGCCGGCACAACAGGTTTGGTGATCAATTCCACCGTTGCCGGAAGCGGATCGCTAATTCATTCAACAGCTGGTGTATCGGCCACAGTAAACCAGTTTTTAACCGATGATGCACACTCATACCATTACCATACTGTCTCGCCGCCAATTTCGAATGCTACTGGGGCAGTTTTTAAAATACTTAATTCGGCACCATACCTCTATACATACGATCCCAATGGAGTACCCACTAAAAAGTGGTTTAATATCCGATCATCTGCCACAGCCCTGACAACCGGTACCGGTTATCTCATCAACTTTAAAACTCAAAACACTGCGGAAACTCTGGCATATTCGGGCACTTTAAACACGGGAAGTTACACTTTACCAATGATTTCCACAGGTGATGGTTACAACCTCGCAGGTAATCCATATCCATGTTCACTCGATTGGGATGCCGTAAGCGGTTGGACTCGTACAGGTATTGGTACTACCATATGGGAGTGGGTACCGGGGGCGTTGGCTTTAGGTAATTACGGATCGTACGTGTCAGGCATTGGCGGTACTCTTATTAATAATATTATACCTTCAGGCCAGGGATTTTTTGTATACGCAACGGGTGGCAGTCCTGTTTTAGGTATCGCCAACGGTGTAAAAGTACACAACAATTCCACTATAAAGGCGGCTTTTGTGGAACCTGTGAAATTCAAACTCCGTTTAACTAATGATGTTGGTGACTGTATCGATGAGGCTATTGTCTATTATAGCCCCCGGGCAACAACAAAATATGACACCGATATGGAAGCGGTTAAGTTTTTTAGTCTCGACGCGGAGTCATCACAAATTTATACCAGAACAAGTGACTCCAGCTATTTGTCCATTAATGCCCTGCCCGTTGATGATAAAGACAGTATCCCGTTATTTTTTAAATGTGGCACCGATGCCAACTATACAATCGCGGTGGTTGAAAACACAGGGGTTGATACTATCGTGTTAACTGATTTGTTATCACAAAAAAAAGGAAACCTGTTAACTGCCGGCTACACGTTTGTCGCTCATAAAACCGATACGACGAGCCGGTTTATCATAAACCTCACTGAAAAAGGGTCAGTTTCAACCGGTATTGGTAAAACAGTAAATGACACTCCTAACCTTCTTATATACGCGAACGGTGGGTACATATATCTGAGAAATCTCTCGGTTCGAAGCATGGAAGGGAATCTTATCATCACAAATATGTTAGGACAAACGGTTAGCCATGAAAAGGTTTTTCTTGAAACGGAAATAATCAGGAGTATTCATTTGCCTGGTGTTTACATTGTATCGTTCACAGATAATGGAACAGTATACAAAAAGAAAATAGTAATTCAATAATTTAATAATTTACGTATTATGAAAAAGGTATTTTTTTTTTTTAATAGTGAGCATGTCTTTTTTTACCACCTTAAATGCACAACCTGAAGATCCACCACCCGATGATGGGGGTTTTTACGAATTGGATGTACCAATAACCGGAGGCGATATATTTTATATAGTTGCCTTGGGCATTGGCGGTGTTTTAATCTACAGGCAACAAAGCAAAAAGCTTGTACCGGTAAACAAAAGAAGGGTCTAAAACTGAATAGTATGCATACACTATGCGTTGATTATCATTACTTAAATAATATGCAATGAGAATAGGAGAATCAAATAATATTAAAGATATTGCACCAATTCTTGCAAACGTATTTATGCAGGATTTTGTGCTAACGGAAAGCTTACTTTGCGAATATCAAAAATATTATCATTCAAAACAGGAGAAGCTCGGATTGCTTTATAACTATCTCAACAATCAAATGTCAGATTATGAGATAATATCAATCAAAAAGAATGATCAACTGTTAACAATGGTAATAAATGATTTAAATTATTGCCTTATGGCTGAAGACATTGCAAGGGAAAAAAATTTAGAAGCAGAAATTCAAAATGTATTGTTTCCCTGTATATTTACATTTCAAGGCATTAAACATTATTCCATTAGTGAAGTAGGTGAAAATGGAGAATTAACAGAAATATCGGATTATTCGGTAATTTCAAATCCGCAAATATTATTTGATCAACTGATTTATATTGATAAAGACACCATAGAGCTTGGTATTTCGCTTTGGAAATATATTGGAAAAACCGGGAAGAATTTTCTTTTATTGATTACGGCCAATAACTTCGAAGTTTTGGAAACACAAATTGAACAGTTTAATAAATTGGTAAATGGTAACATTTCCAATCTTTAGTCCTCTCATTAGGCTGAGGTGATTTTTCGAAACTATTGATTTTTAATATAATATAAGACAATAATAAAAATAAATACTATGACGACAGACCTTAAAAACCCTCATACAGAAGACCGGAAAACCATACTGGTAGTTGATGATGAGGAGTCAATTCGTATGCTAATGGTGGCACTTCTTGGGAAAGACTACGAAGTGATCACTAAGAGTGACGGACACGATGCAATGGTTTATCTTAGCAAAGGTAAGTATCCTGACCTTATTTTGTGTGACATGGAAATGCCCAATATGAACGGAAGGGTGTTTGTACGCCGCGTTAAATATGATCCCAGATATGGAAAAATACCCATCTTTTTCGTTACATCAGTGAACAATCCTCTAATTACTAATAGTTTCACAAATATGGGGGTGTCAGGTTTTATTATCAAACCATTTAAATCAGAAGATCTTATAGCAAAAGTAAATGCATTTCTCAATGTTGTTAACATTTAAGAGATTCGTAATTATTTTTAATACAGATACCGGGGAGAATAGGGCTATCGTATTGACTTATTCGCCGTGTGGGTGATGCAGAAACTAACCTTATCTAACCGGGTGATAACCACGATACTTAATATTTATAAGAAACATGAAGGCAGACAATAAAACTAAAAGTAGAAAAACCATATTAGTTGTGGATGACGATGAAATGATGCGCACCCTCATTTATAAGCTTCTCAAAAATGATTTTGAGATTGTAGTCAGGAATGATGGCCGCGATGCGTTGATTTATCTTAACGAAGGCCATACTCCTGATCTTATATTACTTGATATAGAAATGCCCAATATGGATGGCCGGGTATTTGCGCGTAGGGTTAAGCATGACTCAAAATCTGCTGATATTCCCATTATTTTTGTTACATGCGTAAATAACACCCTAGCTATCAATAGCTCTAAAGAAATGGGTATTTCAGATTACATTGTAAAACCATTTGCAAATGAGGATCTTGTGGAAAAGTTGAATGCCTTCTTCAACAACTTAAACAATTGAGAAATAGAGGAGCAAGCCCTACATAATCTTTAATTTGGCAAATTTCAGTAGCAATTGCTTTTGGCCGGCTTCGGGAAAAAAAACAGTTGCCTTAACGTTAGGCGATTCACCTTCAAGACTTATCACTTTGCCATTTCCAAACCGCTCGTGAAGCACCTCCATACCAGTCTGTATTTTAGATGGCTCATCGGCTTGAAAATCTCCGATACTAGCTTGCCTCGACACTGCCTGACCCAAATTCAGCAGTTTTTTTGGTTGATATAAGGGCTGTACTTGTTCCTTTTGCTCTGTTTTTGAGCTCTGGAATCGTGGTTTACGGGTCCAGGAGCTTTCATCGAAATTTTCGAAACCTGGAGCCGTATGATTTTTTACTTCAGGGAGATCAAGAAATTCCTCGTCAATTTCGTTAAGGAAACGGCTTGGAAGACAACTTTTTATGTTTCCCCATTTAAAACGGGTGTCCACATGTGATAAAAATGCTTTTACCTTTGCCCTGGTAATAGCAACATAAAACAGCCGTCGTTCTTCCTCTACATCTTCTAGTTGAGTAATTGACATTTTTGATGGAAATAATTCTTCCTCCATGCCTACAATAAAAACCACACTAAATTCCAGCCCTTTTGCTGAGTGGATGGTCATAATAGTTACTTTATCATTGTCCTCAGGGTTTTCCGAATCGGCATCTGTGAGAAGAGACACATTTTCCAGATAATGTTCCAATGTAAGAGGTCCGGTTTCTGAATTAGCTTCTGTGTCAGTGTCGGTTTGCGCCTTGGTGGTGAATTCTTTGATACTATTGAGCAATTCTTCGATATTTTCGAATTTGCTGATGCTTTCGGGTGTTTTATCTGTTTTCAGCTCCTTGATAATGCCCGATCCGGTAGCCACCTGATATGCCAGATCGTATGCATCCATCGTTTTTAGCTGTCTGGCAAACTGTTTTATAAAAGACACAAACTGGTTAATTTTGGTTTGTGTTCCTTTATTGATATCGAGACGCAAAAGTTCAATGCTTGAGGCTACATCAAAAAGGGTAACGTTTTTCTGGTTGCTATATTCTTCGAGCTTATTAATGGTTGTATCGCCAATACCGCGGGCCGGATAATTTATAATTCGCCGGAAAGCCTCATCATCGCGAGGGTTCACTATCAACCGCAGGTACGACAGCAAATCCTTGATTTCTTTTCGCTGGTAGAATGACAACCCACCATACACTTTATACGGTATGCTTCGTTTACGCAACGATTCCTCGAAAATACGGCTCTGGGCATTCGTCCGGTAAAGGATGGCAAAATCGCGGTACATCAAACGGTCGGCCATACGAATGTCTATGATGGCATTAGCTACCAAAAATCCTTCTTCTATATCGGTAGAACCTTTTAAAACCTTAATTTTGTCGCCTTCCTGATTTTCGGAAAAAACCTTTTTTTGGATCTGATTCTTATTTTTCCCGATCAGGCTATTAGCCGCATTAACAATGTTTTGAGTTGACCGGTAATTTTGCTCGAGCTTAAAAAGTTTGTAATCAGGGTAATCGTTCCGGAAATTTAAAATATTCTCGATTTTGGCTCCACGAAAGGAGTATATACTTTGTGCATCGTCGCCTACAACACATATATTGTGGTGGTTCTGTGCCAGCTTTTTTATGATAAGGTACTGCGCATAGTTTGTGTCCTGATACTCATCTACCAGAATGTAATGAAACATACCCTGGTATTTTTGCAAGACCTCAGGAAAATCGCGAAAAAGGATGTTGGTATTCAGTAACAGATCATCAAAATCCATTACACCGGCTTTGTAACAACGTACCACATATTCGCGGTAAATATCAGCCAGTTGCGGACGACGGTTTACCTTGTCGGTTTCTATTGCCCGAGGGTTTGCAGCATAAGCCTGTGGAGTGATAAGGTTATTTTTAGCGCTCGAAATTTTTGAAAAGACCTCGTTGGGTTTGTAGATCTGTTCGTCGAGTTTCATCGATTTAATAATTTGCCGGATAGCATTTTTTGAGTCCTGAGAATCATAGATGGTAAATGCAGCTGGGTATCCAAGTGATTGAGATTCAAGCCGGAGTATCTTAGCAAAAATGGAGTGAAAAGTTCCCATCCAGAGATATTTGGCCCTATATTCACCAACCAGGTGGCCAATACGCTCTTTCATTTCCTTGGCTGCTTTATTTGTAAACGTAAGAGCGAGCACCGACCTGGCATTCACACCATTATCCAGCAAGTGAGCTATTCTATATGTTAACACCCGCGTTTTACCAGATCCGGCACCCGCTATTACCAGAGAGGCACCGTCAATATTAGTAACCGCCGCATGTTGAAACTCGTTTAATTCTTTTAAATAGTCTTTCACAATAATTCGCCTGAAAAATGGAGTTCAAAGTTAATAACTTCAGATTAGAGTTATGGGAGATTTTTGCAATTGTTATTCACAAAATTTTTATGAAATTAAAAAGGAACCCGATTCAGGGAACTCATTTATTTGTTAGTTTATTGATGACAAAACTCATATTCTCTTATAAATAAGAGCATTTACTGTCAATGTTAACATTTATTTGATGATAAAATTGCCTTATATTAACAAGCGATTTAAAAGTAAAATATAAGTGAAAAAGGGTGATATTGTATTGATACCATTTTATTTCGCAGATTTATAAGGAATTAAGAACAGGCCTGCGGTTGTTTTCATGAGACAGAATTTGATGTAACAGCTTGTTTATTACCCTGAATAGTCTTTATTTCGAGACTTTACTTAATAAAAGATTTTTAAAATTGCCTCAGAATTTTGCTTTCCAAATAATTGAACAATTACTTCCTTAATATTTTCTTCCTTATACTGTTGATTGAGCAGAGCATTTTCAAATGAAAAAGCTTTCTCGCTATTCATTTCTATCAAAGCTTTTCGGATCATTCCTTTTTCTATTTCCAGGAAAATACGCACCGGTTTTTCATTTACAAATCCGGATTTGGAAAGTGTAAAATGGGGAGAATATCCATAATTCCAGTCCCAGGTGGAGTATTTTTCGTTGACCAGCTTCTCAATATTTTCAACATCAGTCGCAGAAAATTGATACGAGGTTACGTTTGGAAGTTTAAAAAACATATGGTTAACAATTGTCTCCCTGAATGTTTCTAGCGAAATAGGTGAGGGGAGATGGTCGATAATATTGGTAACAGGACTTCGCACTGATTTTACAGCTTTATCCTGATAATGATCGGGCTTTACCCGAAGAGCCTCTCCTAACGAGTTGAGTTTGGATGAAAATAGTAAGGTGCCATGATGCAAGGTGCGGTTTTTATAAATATGTTCCGCATTACCCGAAAACTTAAGTCCATGAATGATCAAGTCGTTTCGTCCGCTTCGATCGGCTGGCACGCCCAGATTTCGCAATACCTGAAGGATAGGCTCAGTAAATCGTTTAAAATCTACCAGACTTCCTTCGCGCCCATTCTGTATAAATGTGAAATTAAGGTTTCCCAAGTCGTGAAAAACGGTACCACCCCCCGAAAGGCGTCTTACAACATGTATATTATTTTCCTTTGCGAACCAATAATTTACCTCGGCAAATGTATTCTGATGCTTACCAACAATTATTGAAGGACGATTTCTGTAAAGCATAAAAATATCGTCCGTAAAATTCTTTAAGAGATGTTCTTCAGAAGCGATATTGAAATAAGGATCTGTGTTATAGTTTGAGATGTAGAGCATTGAAATATAAAATTACAAAAACAATGTTCAAATTGAAACTATCGATTGGGTTTCAATTTATCAGTTTTCATTTGGTCATTACCTTAGATTTATTGGTATCTATTGTGAATCTGTAACCAATTGAAATGCCAACTGGGATTATATCATTCTTAAATGTTACGCCGTGATTGTTTTTCAAATTGTTCAAATAATCCTGGACTTCCTGTCCTCTAAAAGGAACGAGTAAAGCCATTGTAAAATATCCTTTTCGGGATGGTTTAAAATCCAGACCAACTCCTACGGTTGTGCCATAAAAAAACTTATTATATTGTTCACCATCTTTAATAATAATGGCAGTTTGGTAACCATACATGGCTATAAAATAGGGATTCATTTTTTCGTTTTTTGCTACCCTGAGTTTGCACCCGGCATTGACGCCTATGCCAATCAGGGCATATCCGGCGCCGGCAAATATTCCTATGTTTTTTTGCGGATACAATAGCATGTTTGCCCCGAGTCCTCCATAATCAAAACCTACTCCGAGACCAAAACTTAATACATCAATTGGTTGTATATCGTGGAAAAGGTTATTCTCATTCTGAAAGCCTGACAAGTAGCTGTAATTTATGCTCTTAACCAGATTTTTGCTTGAATATGTTTTGACCTCTGTGTCAAAAACTTGATAACTAAAATAGACACTAACACTATCTTCTTTAATTATCTTGCAATTATCAAATCGTTTTCCGCTTTTTAAAATAATCTGATCTTGGCCAAATACAAACATTGACCAACATAATGCAATGGCTAGTAATACCTGTTTTTTCATTGATGTTTGGAAAATTGGTTAATTAAGTAAATTTTTATGAGGCTCTTTTATGACAACCTCATACAAAGATAAATAAATCTCAAACTACTTTCTACTTTCTACTTTTCTTTGTCCCCACTATTCAACATAAAAAGCTACAATTCCAATGCCAGTCCCCAGAATAGCGCCACCTATCACGTCGAGCGGATAATGAACCCCGAGATAAGACCTGTCAGGTTTCAAAAACCTGACAGGTCTTTCAACAGATAGAATCGCCAAATTATGTTTAACATAACACTACTTTCTACTTTCTACTTTTCTATATCCCCACTGTTCAACATAAAAAACCACAATTCCAATGCCAGTCCCCAGAATAGCGCCACCTATCACGTCGAGCGGATAATGCACGCCGAGATACATCCGGCTGTATGATACCGTGGCCGCCCAGCAAAACATTGAAATCGTCAACCAGCGTTTTTTGAAAAACAGGGAGATAAACGTAGCCACCGCAAAGGAATTTGAGGCATGCGACGACACAAATCCATAATCACCGCCGTCATAATTGTGGATCATATGGACTAGGTTGCCAATGACAGGATTGTGTGTAGGTCGAAACCGCATTACCGAGTCTTTGATAAACACCGAAAGCTGATCGCTCAAAAGAATTAAAAGAGCAATGGAGAGCAAGGTTACCCAGAAATACTTTTTACGTTCGCGTATTAAAAAATAAATGAGAACAGCATAGAGTGGCGCCCAGATAATTTTACTGCTGATTTGCCACATCACTTCGTCCATCAAAGGGCAATTAAACCCGTTGATTAAAAGCAACAGTTTTTGATCGAAAAGGTCAAGCTGATGAATAAGATTCATACCATTAGCTGTTTAATTCTTTCCAGAGAATATCTTTTAATTTATCAATTCCCAGTTGGGTAATGGAAGAAATAAACACGCATGGAACTTCCGGGAGGTCTTTAGAGATTTCGACTATTAACTCTTCATCGAGCATATCACATTTCGTAATTGCCATCACACGTTTTTTATCAAGCAATTCCGGATTATAATGTTGCAGCTCGTTAAGCAGGATATTGTATTCATGGTGAATATTATTACTATCAGCAGGTATCATAAATAGCAGAAGGGAATTCCGTTCGATATGCCGCAGAAACCGCAATCCCAGACCTTTTCCTTCGGATGCACCCTCAATAATTCCGGGAATGTCGGCCATCACAAACGATTGATTATCATGATAGCTTACAATACCAATATTGGGTACCAAAGTAGTAAAAGGGTAATTGTCTATTTTTGGTTTTGCAGCGGAAACAACTGAGAGAAGCGTTGATTTTCCGGCATTTGGAAAACCAACCAAACCAACGTCGGCAAGAATTTTTAATTCGAGAACTTTCCATCCTTCCTGGCATGGCTCTCCTGGCTGCGAATAACGCGGCGCCTGATTGGTAGCAGTTTTGAAATTTGTATTTCCCAAACCACCTCGCCCACCTTTGGCCAAAAATTTTTCTTCGCCGTCCTCTGTTATTTCAAACAATATTTCACCAGTATCAGGATCCCTTACAATCGTTCCCAATGGAACATCGATGATGGCATCTTTTCCTTCGGCACCGGTGCAATTAGCTCCTGAGCCTCCCACACCATCATCGGCAAATACGTGTCGGGCATATTTCAAGTGAATGAGGGTCCACATTTGAACATTTCCGCGAATAATCACATGACCTCCACGTCCTCCGTCACCGCCATCGGGGCCACCCAGAGGAATAAATTTTTCTCTTCTAAAGTGCATGGATCCTGCACCACCGTTACCTGAGCGGCAATAAATCTTAATATAATCTACAAAATTTGTGTCGGACATTTTTATTTAATAAGTAGTACTAAGTATAAAATACTTGGTACTGAGTAACAAAAAAGCAAGCATTAAAGTTTCCAATCTTTTTGTGAAAGTCAAAAAACTCAGATCGGATCGGTAATCATTTAATAAAATGTACCAAATACTCACTAATTGATACTCAGTATCTGGCATTTTGGATTTAAAAATTATCCAATAGCTATGCAAAGACGTTTGAAGATATCGTCGATGCTACCCACACCCTGAATATCTTTCAATTTGCCCTGTGCTTTGTAATAATCCTGAACAATAGCGGTTTCGCGGTTGTAAACGGCAATACGGTTTTCGATAACCGATAAATCCTGATCATCGGCACGACCGGAGTCCTTTCCGCGATTCAACAATCGATTGACTAACTCTTGCTTTTCAACATCTAATGATAGCATCACAGCAATGGCTGTACCTTTTTGGGTAAGAAGGTTATCGAGAGCTTTTGCTTGTGCCGTTGTGCGTGGAAAACCGTCGAAAATAAAACCTTTAGCACCTGCATTGTTATCAAGCTTGTTGCTGATCATCCCAATAACGATATCGTCAGAAACCAATTCGCCTTTTTCCATTTTCTTTTTAGCCTCGATGCCAAGTGGAGTCTGAGCAGTAATTTCGCCTCGAAGGATATCACCTGTTGATAAATGAACTAAATTGTACTTTTCAATCAATTTTGTCGATTGAGTTCCTTTTCCAGAGCCCGGAGGGCCAAACAATACTAAATTTAACATGTCTTATTAATTTAAAATGATAATTTATGGTTTGATAAGTGAATAAATGTCTTCGTAATTCCGGCCATAGCCGTTGTAATCAAGCCCATACCCCACTATAAAATCGTTAGGTATTTCAAGTCCAAAGTAATCAATCTTAATGTTTCGGTGATAAGCCTGCGGTTTAAAAAGCAAGGTAGCAATTTTTAACGAGGCAGGCTTTAAAGATTTTAATTCACTTACAATATTATCGAGTGTTAGGCCTGTTTCGACGATATCTTCGATAACGATCACGTTACGACCACTTATATTTTCGTTTAAACCGATTATTTGTTTTGTAATCCCGGTGGACGAATCGCCCGAATAAGAGGATAACTTTACAAACGTAAGCTGGTTTAAAATCTTGATGCGTTTCATAAGGTCGGCGGCAAACATAAAAGAGCCATTCAACACACAAATAAAAAGCACCTCCTGATTGGCAAAGTCCTCGTTTATTTGCGTGGCGACCTCATCAACAGCCTGTTTGATTGTTGCATTTGGAATTGATATCTGAAATTCTTTGTCCTGAATTTTAATTTTCCTCATAAGTGGAAATTATTGTTAAAAAATGGGTACGAAATTATAAAATTAATTTAACTTTATTTTTCGAAATATAAAATGCTAATAGATAAATTAATGAATGCAAAAGTAAGTATTATTATGGGGAGTACCTCCGATTTACCGATTATGAAACAGGCTGCAGAGGTATTAAATGAGTTTAAAATTCCGTTTGAGATAAATGCTTTATCCGCTCACCGCACCCCGCAACAAGCGATGGATTTTGCCCGGAACGCCTATCAGAGAGGAATTAAAGTTATAATTGCCGGAGCCGGGGGAGCTGCTCATTTACCAGGTGTAATGGCTGCCCTAACTCCCATACCCATTATTGGAGTGCCTATCAAAGCGTCTATTTCTATTGATGGATGGGATTCCATTCTGTCAATACTACAGATGCCTCCGGGGATTCCTGTTGCCACAGTGGCGCTTGATGGAGCCCGCAATGCTGGAATTCTTGCCGCACAGATCATTGGAACCGGCGAACCCGAAGTGATGAAGCAAGTAATTGCATTCAAAGCATCCCTTGAAACTAAAATTATACAAGCAAACGAAGAATTAGCGAAAGTTAAATACGAATTTAAGGTTAACTAAGTGATTTTAATTTCTGGTCCGGACTATCAATCTCTCAGAATAAGGTACTTCTGGACAGGAATTATTATTTTCATTTTTATAAGCGTTTCCTCGTTTGCCGATAATGGTAACTCTCTCGCAGGAGCAAGGTCGGCGGCCCTTTCAAATGCATCAGTTACTCTCACTGATGGATGGGGTACATTTAATAATCAGGGTGGATTAGGATTTCTAAATTCACCAACGGTTGGGTTTTATTTTGAAAACCGATTTCACGTAAAAGAATTTTCGACGCAAGCCGGTATGCTTGCTATGCCTTTTAAACCTGGCACGCTTGCAGTAAGCTATCGTTTCTTTGGGTTTTCGAGATATTATGAATCGAAGTTTGGACTAGCTTATGGGCGTAAATTCACCAAACGCTTTTCCGCAGGTGTTCAGGTGAATTACCTGCAAACACATATAGCAGAAGGGTATGGCAACAACAATGCGGTTGCTGCCGAAATTGGCTTACTAGCCCAGCCTATCGATCATTTTTATATCGGTGCTCATGTGTTCAACCCTACCATGACAAAACATCATGCTTTGCCTGAAGAGAGGATTCCTACTGTATTCAGGCTTGGTTTGAGCTATAGTTTTGAAGGTAAAGCCACCATTCTTTTTGAAACAGAGAAGGATATTATACTTAAACCAGCATTTAAAGGAGGCATTGAGATACAAGCTGTTGATAATCTGTTTTTACGGGGCGGATATTCATCGGTTTACGAGCAATATTCTTTTGGCTTGGGCTATAAATACAGTAAAATTGTTGTCGACCTGGCATTTAGCCGACATTATGTATTAGGATTTACACCTAGCGTTTCAGTTGGATATGAGTTTTAAAATTTCAGAAAGTTATGGGCAAAAAATTAGTTTTTGTATTTTGGTGTTTAGCAAACCTTGCACAAGCAATTGCACAGGAAAACATTGAAAAAACGTTTTCGTCATTACAGGAAATCGTTAGCGAAATAGCTTCACGATCGGAGGAAACAGAGAGTTATGAAGATCTGGCAGATTTGTTGTATAATCTGGCTAACAATCGTATCCGCATCAATTCAGCAACCGAGCCAGATATGGATAAACTTTTCTGGCTTAACGAATTTCAGATTAGGGACATTCGAAAATACATTGCTACCTATGGTCCGTTCAAAACAATATTTGAATTGAGTTATGTACCCGGAATTTCTGAAACAGAAGCTAAATTATTGACGCCATTTATTTCTTTCGAAGTTGATTATCAACCACCGGACATTGAGCCTGAAAAACTGCTTTTAAAGGGCAACCATCGCTTATTACTGAGGTCACAACGTGTGCTGGAATCTCAAAAAGGATTTGACACCCCCGAAACTTCTACTGAATCAAATCACTTTACCGGCAACCCCATGAAGTATTATTTACGTTACGACTATCAGTATGAAAAAAGGATTTCGTTTGGTTTTACAGGCGAAAAAGATGCAGGTGAGGAATTTTTCAAAGGAAGCAACAAGGTTGGTTTTGATTTTGTATCAGCACATTTGCAAGTTAACAATTTGAGATGTGTTAAATCTTTTGTGATTGGCGATTATCGCATGAATTTCGGACAAGGTCTGGCAGTTTGGTCAGGTTTCAGTTTTGGAAAGTCATCTTCTATATTGAGTTCCATGCAGCGAAATCCCGGTATCAACCACTATCAGTCGTCAGACGAAAACCATTTTTTCAGGGGAACAGCCATCACACTTGAATTCAAACCTTTTGACATCTCATTTTTCTATTCGCGAAACCGTATCGATGCCAATATGGTTCGGATTGATTCCGCTAGTGGAAAAGCATTGGAAATATCGTCGTTGCAAACAACTGGAATACATGGAACTCCTTCTGAAATAAAGGATGAAGATGCCGTTACCGCCGAAGTGTTGGGAACCAACGTTTCCATACTTAAGCCAAACCTGCGGGCAGGATTCACCGCTCTGTACCAACGATATTCTGCCTTTCTGAATCCCGAGCTGCAACCGTATAACCAGTTTTATTTTCGCGGAAAATCGAATCTAAACCTTAGTTTCGATTATAAATACCGAACCGGCAATCTCATATTATTTGGTGAAGAAGCTACTTCTCAAAATAGTGCGTTTGCCATGTTAAATGGCATTCAAGCTCATATCAACTCAAGGTTGAATGTTAGTTTAATAAGCCGTTATTACCAAAGAGATTATCAGGCTATGTTTGGAAATTCGTTTGGTGAAAACACCCTA
This sequence comes from Bacteroidales bacterium, assembly GCA_038213375.1. GTDB lineage: Bacteria > Bacteroidota > Bacteroidia > Bacteroidales > JAAUTT01 > JAAUTT01. The sequence goes on from JBBQTB010000042.1 coordinate 31,637, forward strand.
AATAACAATGAATCGGGAGTTTTTGCAGGTTTAGAAGCACGACCGTTTAAATACATTATTCTTTCAGGTTATGTTGATATTTTTCGGTTTCCCTGGTTAAAATATGGAGTGGATATGCCTTCCAATGGCAGGGAATGTCTGGTTCAGCTATCACTAAACCCAACTGATAAATTTCAGATGTACCTGCAATATCGGAACAAAAGGAAGGACGATAATTATTCGGCAGTAAGCGATTCAAAAAACCAAATAGTTGCGGCTACCAGTAACAGAATCCGTTATAATCTTGCATATGCTGCATCCGACAACATACAGCTCCATAGTCGGTTGGAATGGACACAATACAAAACCGAATTTTCAACTCCCGGCAATGGCTATTTAGTTGCTCAGGATGTGGAGTTTACCATGTCCAAAATTCCCGTGAAGGTATACCTGCGTTATGCATTATTTGACACTAACGATTTCAATACCCGTATCTATGCTTACGAAAGCGATTTGCTGTATTCGTTCAGCATACCGGCATTATCCGATAAAGGGTCAAGGTCGTATGTAATGATAAAATATTCGATAGGAAAACATATTGACGTTTGGCTAAAATACGGTATCACCCAATATGCCGATAAAGAAGCGGTAGGCACCGGTTTATATGAAAGTACCGGAAACCAACGTTCGGAGATAAAGATGCAGGTGTTGGTGAAGATTTGAGGAGGGACAAAAGCCTTGCATTTTTAAAATGCAAGACTTTTCGGGTAACGGCCTGAGAACCCGAAAATTTTCACAAACAACTTATTTACTTCCCTTTATTTGAAACCCGTTATTTTTAAATTTATCAGCTTAAATAAGGTTTTACCATTCGGCTTTTGTAAATTTGACATGCAAACACTAACTAAACTAATAGTCATGCAAAAGTTAATTTCATTGATTCTAGTCTTTTTTCTGCAAAGTGGTGCACAGGCACAAAATTCAACAACACAATCGTTACCATTCAGGTACGAAGAGCTTACAGCGCCCGATTTTGTTAAAGCAGTACAAAAATCCGAAGGCGTTTGTCTCCTTCCTATTGGTATTCTGGAAAAACACGGTCCACATCTTCCCCTGGGCTCTGATATTTTAGGATGCAGACAGGTATCCTCTCAGGCTGCTGAAAAGGAATATTGTGTGGTTTTCCCGATGTATTATTTCGGGCAGATTAACGAGGCCAGGCATCAACCGGGCACTATTGCATATAGTAACGAAATTATCTGGAATCTGCTTCAGGAGACCTGCAACGAACTATCACGCAATGGGTTTAAGAAGATTATTATCGTAAATGGACATGGAGGTAATAACGACTTTTTACACTATTTCTGTATGTCGCAGCTTCATAGCGTAAAAGACTATTCACTAATATTATTTCAGGCTAGTGAAGATTCAGCCATGATGAAGAAAATTGCAAGTATGCGGTACACCACTACCGGCGGTCATGCCGATGAAGTGGAAACGGCTATGATTATGTCTATTCGCCCCGATCTGGTTAAAATGAACCTTGCAACAACTCAATCGGGAGCCAATCAGGAACGCTTAGAGGTTATTCCTTTTCAATATACCGGAATATGGTGGTATGCCCGATATCCAAACCATTATGCCGGGGATGGAAGTAAAAGTACTGTGGAATTGGGAAAAACAGTATTTGGATTTAGGGCGGATCAATTGGTTAAATTGATTCAAACGGTAAAAAAATCAAATAAAATTGAAGAACTTCAAAACCAATTTTATAAGGATGCAGCCGATCCGTTAAAGACAAAACAATAAGCGCCAGGCATTAAATCCGTTGAGGGAACAAGCCTCACCGGATTTTTATTTTTATTCAGCCCCCACACCCAGAAAGGAGCGTAGTTTTTCGCTTTCAAACAATTCCCTGGCATTCTCGTCTTTTGCGGCAATTGAAACAGTGAAACCAACAATAAAAGCAAGAGGCATGGAGATAAGCGCCGGATTTTTCAACGGGAAAACAGCCGTCGAATAGCCAAAGATATCAACCCATACCGTTGGGCTTAAAATGATAAGGGATACCGCACTTACCGCACCTGTGACAATACTTGCCACGGCGCCGGTTGTGGTAAAGGGCTTCCACATAATACTTAAAATGAGGGCAGGGAAGTTAACGCTTGCAGCTATGGAGAAGGCCAAGCCAACCATAAAGGCGACATTTTTTCCTTCAAAGATAAAGCCTAAAAGGATAGACAATATTCCGGCAACAACAGTGGCCACCTTGGCAACCATCATCTCTCCTTTTTCGTCGGAAATTCCTTTTTTGATGACGTTCACATAAATATCATGAGAGATGGAAGAAGCCCCGCTAAGTGTTAATCCGGCCACCACTGCCAAAATGGTAGCAAAGGCCACCGCTGCAATAAATCCAAGAAAGGGAGCTCCTCCTACGTTTTCGGCCAACAATAAGGCCGCCATGTTTCCTCCTTTATTACCTACATGACCTGCAGTGCCGGTTATCACATCCTGACCTACCAGCACCATTGCTCCAAATCCAATAATGAATGTGAGGATATAAAAATATCCAATAAATCCTGTGGCCACAAACACCGATTTACGAGCCTCTTTAAACGAGGGAACGGTGTAAAACCGCATTAAAATGTGAGGAAGTCCGGCAGTGCCAAACATCAACGCCAGTCCCAAGGATATGGCATCGTAAGGATTAGATATAAACCCTCCGGGAGCCAGTACTTTTGCACCATAAACGGTTGATGCTTCACGAAATATGTTGATCGGATTGAAATGAAATTTGGAAAGTGTTAAAAATACAATCACTGTGGCGCCTCCAATTAAAAGCGTTGCCTTAATAATTTGTACCCAGGTAGTGGCCAGCATTCCGCCAAAAAGCACATACGAAGTCATGATGGCACCAACGATGATCACCGCCACTTTATAATCAATTCCGAAAAGAGTTTTAAATAAATCTCCGGCGCCAACCATTTGGGCTATCAGGTAAAACAAAATGGTGGTAAGGGCTCCTGTTGAAGCAGCAATTCTTACCGGTTTTTGCCGTAAACGGTAAGCAACCACATCAGCAAAAGTGTATTTGCCAAGGTTTCGCAGAGGTTCAGCTATGAGGAATAAAATGATTGGCCATCCTACCAAAAAACCTATTGAATAGATTAAGCCATCAAAGCCTTTGGTAGCAACCATACCGGCAATTCCCAGAAAGGAGGCAGCGCTCATGTAATCGCCGGCTAATGCCAATCCATTCTGAAACCCTGTGATGTTGCGGTTTGCTGTATAAAAATCATTGGTTGTTTTGTTTCGTTTCGATGCCCAATAAGTAATCAATAAGGTAAGCACAATAAAAAAAATAAACGTGGCAATTGTCAGGTAGTTAGTTTGGCCGAGGGTTGAAGTGAAGCCCGCTTGCAGCATGGTCATGTTTGTCATTCGTTTAATCGTTTAGTTTATTTATCAAATTTTTAACTTCAGAATCATAGGTGTTGTTTGCCCAATACAGGTATACTCCTGTCATTATCCAAGCCAGAAGGATGATACCGATACCTATGGGGATGCTGATGGTAAGTGAATCTGATATGGTGGTTGCCATAAACTTTTTATTGAAGGCAATAAAAAGCATAAAACCAAAGTAAACAATGGCGATAAAAATAGCTCCGCTGATGCAGAAAATAGACCTTTTTTTTACTAAACGTTTAAATTCTTTTGAATTAAGTAGGTCAAGATGTTTTTGTTCCATAGTTAATATATTTGTTTAAGTTGTAAGTACAACCATTTATTCCTAAAATCAACGGCGAATAGTTTGATTATGAGCTCTGAATAATTTCAATTTGGAAAAAAAGATCTGTGGTGTATAAGGCAATAAACGTCTTGAAGCAGATATTGTTCGATTCGCAGATGAAAGATCTATGGGGAACCAGTCTTCATGGGAAAACTGCACTTTTTTTGATTTTATGGGAAATACCATTCCATCCATTGATTTTATGCGGTATCTATATACTATTCCAAAATAGAAATAAAAAAGAGGCATCTTTCGACGCCTCCTTAATGATTATATTCTGTATTTTGATTTGCTATAAATTTTTCATCCGCACTTGGAATTTCCGCAGTTGGAGCAGGTTAGGCATCCTTCCTGATAAACTACTGCCTCGGAACCGCATTCGCCACATTTGCTTTTGGTTGCTTTGGTGCCATCAGGGATGTATTTTTTCACTGCTCTTACTACACCGTTTTTCCAGGTGTTGATGGTGTCGCTGTCTACCGTTAACGATGATATAAGGTTTACCACATCGGCAATAGGCATGTTATAACGCAATACTCCGGAGATCAACCGTGCATAATTCCAATATTCCTTGTTAAACATGTGAGACAAACCACCTAGCGTATTCTTATAGCCAAATTTGTCAATATACTGGAAGTCATACCGGGTTTTTCCGTCTTCGTCTTTGTTTTTGATAATCTTGCCTGTGGCAATGGATTTGGGAATAGGAAACATTTCCTCATCTTTCAAACCGGTAAAGATTTCGTAAGGGCGGCCATCGAGAATACCAACAAAGGCAATCCATTCTTCTTTTTCGTTTTTGAACCGTATAACTTCGGCATCCAGAATTTTAGGACGTTTGATGGGTTCGCCCATGACAGGAGAATTACTTTTTTCTTCCTTTTTATTGGCGATCAATACTCCGGAACGTGAATTTTCGCGATACACTGTTACCCCTTTGCATCCGCTCTTCCAAGCGGTAACATATAGCTCGTCTACCAATTGCTCGGTGGCATCTTCCGGAAGATTGATGGTGACACTGATGGAATGATCGACCCATTTTTGAATTTCACCTTGCATATGTACTTTGTTCAACCAATCCACATCGGTGGAAGTAGCTTTATAATAGGGCGATTTCTTCACCATTTCTTCAACCTCCTCATTACTGAATAGTTTAACTTCTTCAGCAGTGTGTCCATTCACTTCGAGCCAGGTAAGGAACTTATGATGAAATACATTGTATTCCTCCCAGGTATCACCAATCTCATCTGTAAAGCTTACGTTAACATTTGTATCGTTTGGATTTACTTTCCTGCGACGTTTGTAAACAGGCATAAATACTGGTTCCACACCTGATGTGGTCTGAGTCATTAAACTAGTTGTTCCTGTTGGCGCAATGGTTAATAACGCAATATTGCGTCGGCCATACTTCACCATATCGCGATACAATTTTTCATCTTCCTTTTTCAGACGGTTTACAAAAGGATTGTTTCGTTCCAGCATGGCATCATAAATAGGAAATGCACCACGCTCTTTAGCCAGATTTACTGACGAACGATAGGCTTCTAAAGCAAGTGTTTTATGAACTTCAATTGAGAAATCGATAGCAACATCGCTGCCATACCGTAATCCCAATGCAGCCAACATATCCCCTTCGGCAGTAATACCAACACCTGTGCGACGACCTTCTTCCGCCTTAACACGAATATTTTCCCATAGTCGACGTTCAACACGTTTTACTTCCGCATCTTCAGGATCATCGGAAATCTTTTGAAGAATAGCATCAATCTTTTCTAGTTCAAGATCAATGATATCATCCATAATACGCTGAGCGTAACCCGCATGTTTTTTGAACAAATCGAAGTTAAACTTTGATTGTGGGGTAAAAGGATTTTCAACATAACTATATAAGTTGATTGCAATTAACCTGCAACTATCATACGGACAAAGTGGAATTTCACCACATGGATTGGTGGAAACCGTACGGTAACCGAATTGCGCATAACAATCGGCCACTGATTCGGTAATAATGGTGTCCCAGAAAAGAACACCAGGCTCAGCGGATTTCCATGCGTTGTGGATAATCTTCTGCCACAACTGGCGTGCATTGATCTGCTTATCATAAATCGGATTCGGATTGTTGATGGGGTATTGCTGCAAATAAGATTTGTCAGCAACAACAGCTTCCATAAATTCGTTATCTATCTTTACTGAAACGTTGGCTCCCGTAACTTTTCCGGCTTCGAGTTTTGCATCAATAAATTTCTCGGCATCAGGGTGCTTTACTGAAATAGATAACATTAATGCACCACGACGCCCGTCTTGTGCTACTTCGCGGGTAGAATTAGAAAAACGTTCCATAAACGGAACCACACCTGTTGAAGAAAGCGCACTGTTAAGCACAGGGCTTCCATACGGACGTATATGTGAGAGGTCGTGGCCGACACCACCGCGGCGTTTCATAAGTTGCACCTGTTCCTGATCAGTTTTCATGATGCCACCATAGGAATCGGCTGCAGGATCATTTCCAATAACAAAACAGTTTGAAAGAGAGGCAACCTGAAAGTTGTTTCCTATCCCAGTCATGGGACTCCCTTGCGGAACAATATACTTAAAACCACTAAACAGATCGTAAAGTTCTTTTTCCGATAAAGGATTTGCATATTTCTTTTCGATTCGGGCTACTTCACGGGCAATTCGCCAATGCATATCATCAGGAGAAAGCTCATAAATAGCGCCATAAGAATCTTTCAATGCATATTTTGTGGCCCATACCCGAGCTGCCAGCTCATCGCCCTTAAAATACTCAAGGGTCTTTTTAATTACTTCATCGTAATTGTACTTTTTTTGTTCCATCGTTTTTGGGTCGGTAGTCTTCATGGCAACAATCTCTTCAATTTCCATTTTCACCTGTGTTTAAATCGTTTATAACTTGGGTTATCATAGGGTCAAGTGTCATGCAAGGTAGCAAGACGAAAAAGCTTGTGCAATACAAACTGAATTGTACTTATGAACAAATAACCAGAGTTATCAACCTAAAATTTTAATGCCTGATTATCTTACACATAATATTTTATAAGGTAATGGACAACCTATAAAAATTTGGCATCCAAAACTGTAGAAATAATAAGCAGTATTTAACTACAATTTAACAATTAATTAATGATAAAGTTTAGCTAAATGTCTACTTCACATGTGGGAAAGGATTTTATCGGTAGCTCCAACATTTTGTTTTACAAAGTTTTCGGCTATCTGTCCTGATTCAATTAGAAATTTTCGATCAGTAAATAAGGTATCCAACAGGATCTTTATGCTGTTAAAGTCAGAAATTGCGAAGGCTCCTCCTTGATTTACAAGATCCAATGCCTCCTGAAACTTATTGTGATTAGGGCCGAATATCACAGGAAGTCCAAATGCAGCGGCTTCTAAAATATTATGTATCCCTTTTCCAAATCCGCCACCAATATAAGCCACCTTGCCATATCTATATAAGGAAGATAGCATCCCGATATTATCGATAATAAGCACCTGATAATCGGCCACCGGATTATTTTTGATTTCTGAAAACCGGATAGATTTTTTTTGTATGGAATTTTCAAGACGGAGTATATGAGTGCCATCAATTTCATGAGGAGCGATAATATAAACGATAGGCAGCTGAGAATCGTTTATGTACTTTGAAAGCAATTCTTCATCGGGCTGCCAGGTACTCCCTGCAACCAAACAATAACGGTGACCAATAAATGTTTTAACCGCTTCTATTTCGCGTGAATGCGTTGCAATGTCATAAACACGATCGAACCGTGTATCACCGGAAATAGTAGCATTCGAAAACCCGATGGATTCAAGCTTTGATTTCGATAATTCGTTTTGCACAAAAAACCAGGTGAAGAACGAAAGCATATTCCGAAACCACACACCATACCATGAAAAGAAAACCTGATTATCCCGGAAAATAGCAGAACACAAATATACAGGAATACCTCTGCTTTTAATTTCGGCTAAATAGTTATACCAGAATTCGTACTTTATAAACAATACCTTTTCGGGCTGAACTATATCGATAAACTGTTTTGCATTTTTTCGTGTATCGAGCGGTAAATAAAAAATATAATCAGCACCTGAATAGTTTTTCCGTATTTCATATCCTGAAGGAGAAAAAAAGGTAAGGAAAATTTTGAACTCCGGATATAGCTCGTGAATTTTCTCAATCAATGGTCTCCCTTGTTCAAATTCACCAAGAGATGCGGCATGTATCCAAATTCGTTTTTCGTTAGGCTTTAATTGTTTCCTGATTCTGTCGAAAATATCTTTTCGCCCACTAAGCCATAGCCTTGCCTTGGTATTTCCAAAGACGGATGAAATAAATATTACGACCGGAAAGAGTTGAATTAGAATATTGTAAATTACCCCCATCAGCATAAAATAATCGGACACAAAAGTACAAATATTTGTATAAACCCTGTAAAAAGTATTTTTCAAAGTAACCCCAACCCCTTAAAAAGGGGCAATAACTTGTGACTGTCATTGCTCAAGTTAGCTAAGGAGGATTGGGAGGTCAAAACCTTAGAATTACTTAACTCATTTTCAACGAAAGTTTAATTACTTACACTGGCACTCAAATTTAATATTCTTAAAAAAAGAACTGGGAATGATGTAATTCTTTTCGGTAATTGTATAAGACACTCCTTTTTTTATTGACTTATCTTTATCTCTACTTGTGTGAAGAAGTGTTTTAAAAGAAAATAAAACCTGAGAAATGGAATCAGATAGAAAGCTAAATTCAGAAATACTTAGAATAACGATGACCATTCAGGAAAAGTATCCTGAACTGTCCAAATATTTAGGCGAAATGCCAGTTACAATTCCCGATACGAAAAGCCCTGAAATAAATAGTGATAGTTTAAGAGCTTATTATGATTCTATTAATTCATTATTGGAGAGTTATATTCAAGAACATTTACCGGAAGGCTCTCAAAATAAAATTAAAAGTTAGTAATCTAATTTATGAAAAATATATCCGATCAGCTTGTTGAAATATTAGTAGAAGCAGGTATTCAAAGAATCTATTCTGTAACTGGCGATAGTCTCAACTACTTTAATGAAGCCATACACCGTAATGGCAAAATTAAATGGATTCATGTACGTCATGAAGAAACTGCTGCATTTGCCGCAGGAGCAGAGGCTCAGTTAAATGGTTTGGCGTGTTGCGCCGGTAGCAGTGGTCCCGGACATGTTCACCTTATAAACGGACTGTATGATGCACATCGTTCATCGGCTTCAGTATTGGCTATTGCTTCTTCTATACCTACAAAAGAATTTGGTACAAATTATTTTCAGGAAACAAATGCCATCAAACTTTTTGACGATTGCAGCTGCTATAATCAGATAGCAACTACTCCTGCACAATTGCCCCGAATGTTGCAGACCGCCATTCAACATGCCGTGCATAAAAAAGGCGTGGCTGTAATTGGATTACCGGGCGACATTACAAACCTTCCCGCAGTAGCGGCTGAAACAACAACCTCGCTTTTTCGTAGTCGACCTGTTGTAAGGCCTTCGGAAGATGAGCTATTGCAATTGGCCGACATGTTAAACTCTCACAAAAAAATTGCTATTTTCTGCGGACTTGGCGCTGCTGAAGCACATAATGAAATTATCCAACTTGCCGAAAAACTCAAGGCTCCCGTAGCATATTCTTATAAGGCAAAAATGGCAATACAATATGATAATCCATATGAAGTGGGTCTTACAGGGTTGTTGGGGATTCCAACGGCCTACCATAGTATGCACGAATGTGAATTGCTTTTATTATTAGGCACCGATTTTCCCTATACACCCTTCATGCCCGTTCAAAATAAAATTATTCAAATTGACATTAAACCTGAAAGCCTTGGGCGCAGAGCTAAACTTGATATGGGACTATGTGGAGACGTGAAAGACACCTTACGTGCACTTATGCCCGGGATAGAAATGAAAGAAGATTCTGACTTTCTTGAACAGCAATTGAAGTTTTATCAAGAAGTCAAAAAAAACTTACTGTTGTATGTAAATGATACTGGAAAGCCAAATGCTATTCATCCGGAATTTGTGGCCTCTGTAATAAATGAAATGGCCACCCACGATGCCATATTCACAGTTGATACCGGTATGTGTTGTGTATGGGCAGCTCGCTATATTGATGCAACTGGCGGGCGAAAAATGCTGGGTTCATTCAATCACGGATCAATGGCAAATGCAATGCCCCAGTCTATTGGAGCTGCACTTGCATGTCCTGACAAACAAGTGATTGCATTTTGTGGTGACGGTGGTTTGTCTATGATGTTGGGTGACCTGATGACCATTGTGCAATATAAATTACCAGTAAAAATTATTGTGTTTAATAACCGTTCATTGGGAATGGTAAAATTAGAGATGGAAGTTGCCGGAATTCCTGATCTGGAGACGGAGATGCTAAACCCCGATTTCGTAAAAGTTGCAGAAGCAATGGGAATTCCAGGTATTACCATTAATGATCCCGATGATGTAAAAGCAGGTTTAGAAAAAGCTTTTCAACATGAAGGACCTGTTTTAGTTGCTATAAACACCGACCCGAATGCCCTTGCTATGCCACCCAAATTGGAATTAGATCAGATGAAAGGTTATGGGTTATATATGGGGAGAATGATATTGAGCGGCCGCATGGATGAAGTATTTAATATGATTTCGAACAATTATAAACATTTGCGTGAAGTGTTATAATTTGAAAATATTCCAATTTTACTGATGAACCAATTGATATGCTGCTTGTAATTAGAATAAAACACTTGAAAGAAGGTTAGTAAAGGCGTAAACGGATGTAAGGGAAACAAGATTGGTTTCATAGATTAAGTGAGTCTTTAGCCTATCAGGAGCAAATATTCCGGTTAGGTTTTCCAGGAAGTTTGGTAATGCTTCATTCTGTATTGAAATCTATAGTATATCTAATTTCAAAAGTGGAATTCTTTAACTACACTTTTTAACCATTACAAAAGTTATGCAAAATTCTTTAAGCAAATAAGGCCTATTCACTTCTTTTTCATAAAACGAAGCCGTTACGATCTTATCAATTATGAAGAATAAATTGGAATAATTACTTTATGTTTAACCCACCGCAAATTAAAATATGTAAATAGTTGGATTTTCTGAGAATAAATTATAGATTTATGCACACATATTTACAAAAACCATCACCTAAAAATAATATCTTAACCGAAGTGAAATGTAGGTTATCGGTAAAATATTTTAAAAATAACTGCATAAGGGTATAACCCCAATTGGGGTTATATAGATGTTAGCGGTCAGCTTAAAAAAACGCACAGCGTAAACTGACTGGTGCAAATTAAGTTTACGACAAATAAAGACTTTAGGTTGATTGAAATTATGAATTAACTTTAAAATTTGGTGATAAAGCTTTAAGCAAATATTCACGAGGATTGGATATTAAAGAATGTGCATCAATATTAGGCAATGAAAATTGGTT